>NZ_LN812102.1:0-600000 GCF_000942395.1 Risungbinella massiliensis | reverse complement strand
AAAGGTTCCAAGTTGCAATTGATGGACCAGCTGGTGCTGGAAAAAGCACGGTTGCTCGTCAAGTGGCGAAAAATTTAGGATTTACTTTCGTAGATTCGGGTGCGATGTATCGTGCGATTGCCTGGATGATTCTACAAGAAGGCGGCCAGGTTAGTGAACCAAAAGCATATCAATTAGCTCAAAATTCACATTTTTCACTTCATCCTCAAGGGGTGATCGTAAATGGTCGAGTCTTGACAGATGAGCTTCGGTCTCCGGATGTATCCAACCTCGCCTCTACCATTGCAACGATGCCTAGAGTCCGTCAGGCTCTTGTCGTAAAACAACAAGAGATCGCAGAACAAGAAAGCGTCGTCATGGATGGTCGTGATATTGGTAGTCATGTTTTACCAAACGCTGATCTAAAAGTGTTTCTGACTGCTTCTATTGAAGAACGAGCAAAAAGAAGATTAGAGGATCTAGCTCAAAAAGGGCTTTCTGTCGATTTAGAAACATTAAAAACAGAAATTGCAGCACGTGATCTAAATGATCAGACACGGGAATTTTCTCCGCTTATACAGGCAGAGGATGCTTATTTGTTAGATACAACCCAGATGACCATTCCACAAGTGGTAGAGAAAATCTTGGTACTTTGTCGCACCAAAATGGGCGGTGAAGAGTAAAATGATTTATCGATTGGTTAGAGATAGTTTCAAATACTTTTTGCTCCTTTTTTATCGATTTGAGGTAATTGGGAGTGAACACGTCCCTACTGATAAGCGAGCAGTTGTTTGTTGTAATCACATAAATAACTTCGATCCCCCTCTAGTTGGTGGTGCCATAAAACGTGAGATTTATTTTATGGCAAAAGAAGAATTATTTCGCATGCCGATTATCGGTAAAGTGATGCCTCATTTGTGCGCTTTTCCGGTCAAGCGTGATGGGTCGGATACACAAGCAATTCGGCGTTCTATTCAGATTCTCAAAGAGGAAAAGCTGATGGGAATCTTTCCTGAAGGCACTCGTAGTAAAACAGGGGAACTAGGTAAATTTCATACAGGTTTTGTATTGATCGCAAGTAAAGGGAAAGCACCTATCATTCCTACTGCAATTGTAGGAGAATATCGTTTGTTTCGTAAGATGAAAGTAGTTTTTGGAGAACCGCTAGAATTGGATTCATACCTCAATGAATCTGGGAAGATGGATTCTGAAGGAATTCGTAAAGTGACAGATGAGGTTATAAAGCGAATCCAACAACTAAAAGATCAACACAGGTAATCCGGTCAATGGCACAGGTGATCAATATACACCTACTTTTCCGTTGATCTTTACTATATACATGCTAATTGAACTCAAGGAGGCATCTGTCATGACAGAAGAATTAAAGACAGAATTAGAGCAAGTATCTTCTTTTCAAGTAGGGGACTTAGTAAAGGGGAAAGTAGTAAAAGTAGAGGCAAATCAAGCTTTATTAGATGTTGGTTATAAATCAGAAGCAGTTCTACCCATCTCCGAAGTCTCTGTGCTTCACTTAGATCAAGTTGCAGATGTAGTAGCAGAAGGAGACGAGCTGAGCGTGAAAGTGATTCGCTTGGGAGAAGAAGATCAATTAATCGTCTCCAAAAAAGCAGTAGATTCAGAAAAGGCATGGGAAGTACTTCCTGCCAAATTCGAGTCTGGTGAAGTGATTACTGCAAAAGTAGCGGATGTTGTAAAAGGTGGTCTCGTAGTTGATCTCGGGGTACGTGGATTTATTCCTGCATCGCTCGTAGAAAACTTCTTTGTCGAGGATTTCTCTGATTATAAAGGGAAAGAACTGACCCTGAAAATAGTGGAATTAGATCAAGAGAAAAAGAAATGTATCTTGTCTCATCGTGCTGTACTAGAGGAAGAAGCTGCTCGCCAAAAAGAGCAAGTTTTAAGCAACTTACAAGTAGGGGAAGTACGCGAGGGTACAGTTCAACGCTTGACAGATTTCGGTGCATTTGTAGATATCGGTGGAGTAGATGGTCTAGTTCACGTATCTGAGATTGCTTGGAGCCACGTAGGTCATCCATCAGAAGTGTTATCTGAAGGAGATAAAGTACAAGTAAAAGTACTGAAAGTAGATTTGGCCAACGGTAAAATCAGCCTCAGCATGAAAGAAACTCAAGAAGGTCCTTGGGATAAAGCAGCAAAAGAAATACATGCAGGTGCTGTCGTAAAAGGAACTGTAAAACGTCTTGCTTCGTTTGGTGCGTTTGTGGAATTGCTACCTGGTGTAGAAGGATTGGTTCATATTTCCCAGATTTCCCAGCATCGTATTGAAACACCACAAGAGGTATTAAAAGAAGGGCAAGAAGTAGAGGCAAAAGTGTTGGATGTGAAAGCCGACCAGCAACGTATTAGCCTTAGCATGAAAGAGTTGGAACCAAAAGTAGAAAAACCAAAAAAGGTTGAAAAGAAACAAGAAGAAGTCGATCCGATGACAAATACAGGTTTAGGGGTAACACTTGGAGATGTTTATCCAGAACTTCGTAAACTGAAAAACGACTAATTCATAAAAAAAGAGCTACTCTTAGTGAGTGGCTCTTTTCCTTTTAGACAAACTAAAGAGAACAATGTTTAAAAGGATTGATAAGATGTTGATCGAAAATCTACATTTGGTGGTTACCCTTTCTCTCCTGATATTGTTTGGAACTGGGTGGTTTACTTCTCTATATCCAAAGAAGCAAACTTCTAGGAGACACATCTTATATTTACTTGTCGCATGCTTCTTTCTCTATATGTTACCAGCAGTCCCTGTTACGGATCGATTTTTAGTACACATTACGATGTTGATTTTGATGATTGTATGCTTTACTTTGGTGTATCAACTATCAACCAAAAAGGGATTCTTTGTATTAGGTGGATCTGCGATATTGGGAGCAGTGTTCTCGTTTTGGAACTATCTAAATCAAATTTATCCAAATTCCTACTCGTCCTGGCTTTGGTGGATCCAGCTTGGAATTTCCTTTTTGTGCGCCTATCTGTTAGGTAGCACACATGTAGAGAGATGGTCCTTTTTCTTTCATATCCTTTTGTATACGCACTTAGCAGATACAATTCGGGCATTAGATGGCGGAGAGATTATCACATTTGGGACTTCCATTTTTTTGAGCCAAGTAACAGTGGCGTTTTCATGGTTTGTGATCGTAGAATCATTTTTAAAACGAGATTGGCTTGTACCGGTTTCTATCAGTCGCTTAAAGAAATTATTTGGAAACCTTAGGAAGCATGTTCTCATGTGCAGAAGCTATATATTTCGAAAATCTTGATCAGATGGTTCCTCGACCTTGACACAATCGCTATCAATGAAGAGTTTTGAGTTTCCGTTTTGCAAGGGCTTTTAGATGTTAGTTGATTCTTGTCCTTTTTCTAGATAATATAAGTGGAAGTGTAAGTTAGAGAAAAGTGAGGATTTTTGGATATGAGTTTACCTGTTGTAGCCATTGTAGGACGACCTAATGTAGGAAAATCAACTATTTTTAACCGTTTAGCTGGAGAGAGAATTGCTATTGTAGAGGATCTTCCTGGTATTACAAGAGATCGAATTTACTGTCGATCAGAATGGAATGGGAAGGAATTTCATCTTATTGATACAGGTGGTTTGGAGTTTGGAGAACAAGATGAAATTCTCTTGCATATCCGTACCCAAGCGGAACTGGCAATTGAAGAGGCAGATGTTATTCTGTTTATGACAGAGGGGAGAACTGGTCTAACAGGTAGCGATGAAGAGGTAGCCAATCTGCTACATCGTTCCAATAAGCCAGTAGTAGTGGCAGTTAACAAAGTCGATGATGTGAAGCATATGGATTCTGTATATGAATTCTATCAACTTGGCTTTGAGCATGTATATGGGATTTCTTCCCTCCATGGGCTTGGAACCGGTGATCTACTTGATGCAGTGGTAGACCTTTTCCCAGAAAAAGAGGATGATGAGTACGAAGAAGATACGATTCGTGTATCACTAATTGGTCGTCCGAACGTAGGGAAGTCTTCTCTTGTAAATGCGATTCTAGGTGAAGAGCGAGTAATCGTCTCTCCAGTAGCCGGTACAACTCGTGATGCGATCGATACCCCTTTTGAAGTGGATGGGCAAAATTTCGTCTTGATCGACACAGCAGGTCTTCGCAAACGTGGGAAGGTATATGAATCTATTGAAAAGTATAGTGTACTCCGTGCTCTTCGTGCCATTGAGCGTTCTGATGTTTGCTTGATCGTGATTGATGGAGAGCGTGGTATTGCAGAACAAGATAAAAAAATTGCAGGATATGCTCATGAAGCAGGAAGAGCTGCAATCTTTGTGGTCAATAAGTGGGATGCAGTAGAAAAAGACGACAAGACGCTAGATCGTTATCGTAAAGAAGTAAAAGAAGAGTTTCAATTTATGACGTATGCTCCTTCTGTATTTGTCTCAGCAAAAACCAAACAAAGAGTACAAAAGATCTTGCCAAAAGTAGTAGAAGTAGCAGAATCTCATTCTATGAGAATTGCCACTCCAGTACTGAATCAAGTGATTCATGATGCAATGATGATGACTCCTGCGCCTTCTGATAAAGGAAGACGTTTTAGAGTCAATTACGCTACACAAGTTTCGGTTAAACCACCTACGTTTGTTTTGTTCTGTAATGACCCAGAGCTTGCACACTTTAGCTATATGCGTTATCTGGAGAATCAGTTGCGTCAAGCGTTTACGTTTGAAGGAACGCCAATGCGGCTCGTTTTACGTAAAAAGAAAAAGGATTAGATTTGAAGAAACAAGCTGCTCGCTTGCTAGACTGTGAGCAGCATCTATTCTTTTGTGAACAACTAGAAAAAATGTTTAGGGAGAGAGATACTATTTATGTGGGGAATCACAATTGTTCTTCCGCTGCTCTTATCTTATTTAATTGGATCGGTTAGTTTTAGTTATTTCATTGCCAAACGCATGCAAAATATTGACATTCGAGAACATGGAAGCGGAAATGCGGGTGCAACTAATACCTTACGGGTATTAGGAAAAGGACCAGCTGCTTTTGTTTTTGTCTTGGATGCTTTAAAAGGGATGTCCGCAGTTGGGGTTGCGATGCTCCTTAATACGGAAAACCAGACCATCTGGATGTTAGCTGGTGTATTAGCTGTTGTAGGTCATAATTGGCCAGTATACCTGGGTTTTCGTGGAGGTAAAGGGATTGCGACTACGATCGGAGTAACAGTACTTCTTTCTTTTACAGCAGCGATCATTGCCGGTGTTTTGGCTATCCTCTTTATTGTTATTAGTCGCTATGTATCGCTAGGTTCTCTTGTTTATACTGCTGGTGTGCCGATTGGAATTGCATTTGATAGTTATCCTAATACCTATTTATACCTTAGTCTGGTATTGACAGCTTTGGCTGTTTATCGCCATCGCGAAAATTTGAAGAACTTATTTCAAGGGAAAGAACGAAAAATTTAGCTTTGCGATTTCTTTTTTTCTTGCTGCTCTTGCTAGCGGATCGAAAGAGCTATACGTATTTTGTTTGGTAAGGGAGAGTCTACTATGGAGAAAAGAGTCGCTGTGATTGGTGCTGGTAGTTGGGGAACAGTTCTAGCGAACGTACTAGCTGAAAACGGGCACCAAGTTCATTTGTGGGCAAGACGTAAGGAATTAGTGACCGAAATCAACGAGCACCGTAGCAATCAAAAATATTTACCAGATGTTACGATTCATTCCAATATTCAGGCTTCTTCTTCCTTACGAGAAGTAGTTCAAGATAAGCCGATGGTATTGTTTGTAGTTCCTTCTCATTCCATGCGTGAGGTAGCGTTGCAAGTAGAACCTTACCTAAAACATGAAGCTTTAGTAGTTCATGCAACGAAAGGATTTGAGGTAGACACTTGGAAACGTATCTCAGAAGTGCTAGCAGAAGAATTACCTCGTCACGCAGAACGTATTGTGGCGTTGTCAGGTCCAAGTCATGCTGAAGAAGTGATTAATCGTTGTCCTACTACAGTAGTGGTAGCATCCGAACATCGATTTGCAGCTGAACGTGCCCAAAATTATTTTATGAATCAATACTTCCGTGTTTATACGAATTCGGACTTAGTAGGAGTAGAAGTCGGAGGAGCTTTAAAAAATATTATTGCGCTTGCAGCAGGATTGGCAGATGGCCTCCAGTTTGGAGATAATGCCAAAGCAGCATTGATGACAAGAGGTTTGGCTGAGATTGCTCGTCTCGGCTTTGCAATGGGTGCCCAGCACAGTACTTTTGTTGGTTTAGCAGGAGTGGGAGACCTTGTGGTGACGTGTACATCCAAGCATAGCCGAAATTGGCGTGCTGGTAATATGATTAGCCAAGGTATTCCCTTGGATCAAGTATTAGAGAAGATGGGGATGGTTGTGGAAGGTGTTCGTACTACCCAAGCAGCTTATGCCTTAGCAGCTCGGTATGAAGTAGAAATGCCTATTACCGAACAACTCTATGCTGTCTTATTCTCTAACAAAGAACCGGCACAAGCTGTTTTGGATCTAATGAATCGTGATCGTACGCGAGAATTAGGTGAGATCGCTCAAGGGTGGTAAAAAGATTTTGGGCTCGTTTGCAGTTGCCACTAGAGGTTCTTTCACATATTCTGTATTAGATTTTGGAATCAATACACCATAAACTTGAGCATTGGAATCAGGGCAGGGATTCAGATACAATTCGCTCAAGCCATGGAAAAAAGAAAAGGGTAATGCCAGAAGGCTTACCCTTTTCTTTTGCGTTCTGAAGCAGCGATGAATTGGGAAGTAGAAGCAGGTTTTGCTTGAAACATTTGCGATAACATCCGTTGGATCATCGGATTTTGTAGCATGCTCATTACCTGCTGGATATCTATATTTTGAAGCATGTTGGCAAATGAAAACTCGCCACTATCATTACCTGGTCCAGATTGGCTGTTTTTAGCAAGCCTCCTATTGTTAGAGGCAAAAGGAAGTTGTAGATCAGGTACTTCGATATCCTCGATCAGTCTCGCATCGTTTGATCGTTCTCTTGGTCTCTCACGATTGGCTCTTGGTGGAGTACCCAAAGATGGTCTGTTTTTCTTTGGGAAGAATCCTTGAGCTAGATCAAAAAATTGGAAAGTTGAATCCATAATGGTTTCCATCTGTTGGATTGAGCTACTTAGTGTTTTTAGAGTGGTACGAAAGGTAAGGAATCCATTTAGTATTTTTGCCATATCGAGTGTCTTTAGGTTAGACAAAAGAGAACCAGGAAGTCCTGGTCTTTTACGTGGTTCAGTGGGAAATAAGGAAAAAGGGTTAGGCATAGAGGCTTGTTGAGTAGGGGTAACAGTAGAAGATTCTCGTTTTACCTCACGTTTTGGAGATGATTTTCTGACTTGCTTTCGTTTAGGTGATTGTTTCACGTTGTACTTCCTCCCCCGATTCAAGGCTATTGTCTAGTTATTGTATGCGGAAGTAGACAGAGCGTAAGGGGCATTTGTCCTAGACATTGGTGGGTAGAAGCGGATTTGCTATACTGAATTAAGGAGAACACAGGAGAGGATGAAATCAAAAATGATGGATGTTTCCATTGCATTATTCTTACTAGTCTTAATCAACATATTAGTGGCCCTCGGTCGACAACAACAAAAAAAATGGCTAAAAATAATATTGGTAGGAACAGGATATGTCCTGATATTGCCAGCATTTCTCTTTGTATTACGTGGTATTTCCTAAGGAGGCAAGTTAGATGAAATGGTATCGAGTATCCATATGGATTCTTGCGCTCCTCGTATTAAGTGCTTGTGGCTATCCTGCACAGCAAAGACTACAGACGAGTGATTTACCAGTACATATTGCGCAAGTACAATCCGCAGTAGAGGCCTATCAGCAACAAAATAAACTTTTACCGTATCTTTATAAAGATGAGGAACGGAAACTTACAACTAAATACTTAGTTGATTTAAAAGCATTAAGTGGCTATGGAGCAGAAATTCCCCTTACTTCATTTGAAAAAGGGGGAACCTATATCTATGTCCTGACAAATGTGGAAAAGAAACCACTTGTTCGAGTATATGATTTACGTGTGGGAGACGAGATCTCTAAATTAGAAGGAGCTATTCGTACTTATCAAAAGGAGAATAAAAAGCTTCCAGCGAAGGCAAAAGAGGGTCCTTACCAACAAATCGATTTTGAAGCTATGAATATGAATTCCGTTTTGATTCCAAGTCCTTACCATGTTGGAGAAGGATTGCCAGTTCTGATGGATCATGAAGGGCGTGTATTTGTTGATTATCGTACAGACTTAGCTCGATACCTTCAAGAGAAACCAGATAAGCCACTTCCAGGAGAAGATTTACGTGTTTGGTTAGCACGTGTAGGTTTGTTTGTTCCGGCCTACTCTCCTCTTATGGAATTAGATAAAAATCAAATACCTCAACTTCTTCCATATAGGGAAATGTAGTTAAGCATAGGAATCCGGTTCCCTTCATAGAGTATGAAAATAAATGTGAAGGGCGAGGGGAGAAGATGGAGAGTTTACTCTATCATTTTGTCTTAATTCCAGGCGTGTTTCTCTTAGGATGGTTGTCTAATTCTGTTAAGTTGGCAAGCTTTCGAGCCAAAGTGATTTCTAAAGAATCGATGAAAAGCAATGAGTGATTTTGTGTGTCCTACTTTCGTTAGTAGGACATTTTTTGTTTGTTTTCTCTTTTTTTCTCTATTGCAATCATATTAAACTGCCTACTTCATATATTTAGTAGTGTCCAAGGTAATGGGAGAACCGGAGGGAGGGATTGCCTTCGCACCGGCAACGATCCAGACGGAACCTTGTAAGGAGGATCAATATGGAAAAAGTAGATATCTTTAAAGATATTGCAGAACGAACAGGGGGAGACATCTATCTGGGTGTCGTCGGTGCGGTGCGCACCGGTAAATCGACCTTTATCAAACGGTTTATGGAGCAGTTGGTAATCCCCAATATTGAGAGTGATGCGGAGCGTTCTAGAGCAACAGATGAGCTACCGCATAGTGGATCAGGGAAGACGATCACGACGATCGAACCTAAGTTTGTACCAAATCAAGCGGTTAGCGTACAAGTGGATGAAGGATTAGAGGTAAATGTTCGTCTTGTCGACTGCGTGGGCTATGCGATTCGTGGTGCACAAGGATATGAAGATGAGAATGGTCCACGTATGATCAATACTCCATGGTTTGATGAGCCGATTCCGTTCCAAGAAGCGGCCGAAGTAGGAACACGTAAAGTGATCCAAGAACACTCGACACTCGGCATTGTGCTGACGACAGATGGAAGCATCACAGATATCCCCCGTGAGTCATATGAGGAAAAAGAAGAACAAGTGGTGCAAGAGCTCAAAGAAGTAGGGAAACCATTTGTTTTGGTACTCAACTCCGTCTACCCTAACAGCGAAGAAACGCTTGCTTTACGGGATAGTTTAGCTGAGAAATACGATATTCCCGTAATTGCAGTAAGTGTCGCTACGATGAACGAACGGGAAATTCTAGCGGTTTTACGAGAGGTATTATATGAGTTCCCCGTACATGAAGTAAATGTGAACCTACCTAGCTGGGTAATGGTGTTACATGATGATCATTATCTCCGTCAACAGTTTGAAGAATCTGTTCGTGAGACGGTGAAAGATATCCGGCGTTTGCGTGATGTTGATCAAGTTGTCACACAGTTTTTCGATTATGACTTTATCGAGAGAGCTGCCTTATCTGGAATGAACATGGGGCAGGGTATCGCAGAAATTGATTTGTTTGCTCCTGATGAGTTATATGACCAAGTATTGACCGAAGTAGTGGGGGTAGAGATTCGGGGACGCGACCATCTCTTAGAGTTAATGCAGGATTTCTCTATCGCCAAAAGGGAGTATGATAAAGTCTCGGAAGCTCTTCGGATGGTAAATACAACAGGATATGGAGTTGCCTCTCCTAGCTTAGAAGAGATGAAATTAGATGAGCCAGAGTTGATCAAACAAGGGGCTCGTTATGGAGTTCGACTGAAAGCAGTTGGACCATCCATTCATATGATCAAAGTAAACGTGGAGTCCGAATTTGCTCCTATTATTGGATCGGAAAGACAATCCGAAGAATTGGTGAATTACCTCATGCGTGACTTTGAACAGGATCCTTTGCGTATTTGGGAATCTGATATTTTTGGCAGATCGCTCAACTCTATCGTTCGAGAAGGAATTCAGACTAAACTGTCTTTGATGCCAGATAATGCTCGCTACAAGCTACAAGAGACGTTGGAACGTATCATCAATGAAGGATCAGGTGGTTTGATCGCGATCATTTTATAAAAGAAGCTCTTCCTATTTTTCTACTAATAGAAAATAGGAAGAGCTTTTCTATATTAGTAGGTATATCCTACATACTTTTCACTTGAACTTAGGAAAGTCATGTATTAACATAGGATTGTCCCATGAGACTGCGAGAAATTACATTTTTCCCCAATGGTTTCATGGATTCAACAGGAGGTGCGGTTTATATGAATAAAACCGATCTGATCAATAAAGTAGCAGAAGCTACCGAACTTAAGAAAAAAGATGCTGGAGTAGCAGTAGAAGCAGTTTTAGATGCGATTACAGGAGCTCTTCAAGCCGGCGAAAAAGTTCAACTTATCGGGTTTGGAAACTTTGAGGTAAAAGACCGTCAAGCACGTAAAGGTCGCAACCCTCGTACTGGGGAAGAAATCGATATCCCTGCAACCAAAGTTCCTAGCTTTAAACCTGGTAAGCAGTTGAAAGAAGACGTCAACAAGTAAGGGACGATCTTACATATAGAAAAGACCCTCTAAAGTAGAGGGTCTTTTCTTATAGAAGAAAACTTTAGTGGATCATGCTGATTGTAGATAACTAAACTGATAATACTTAGACATTAGTTCAGATTTTTAGCAGTTCATAATAATCAACATATCACTATAAATAAAAAGGAGGGATTATGATGTACTTTGGGAGACTTCCCTATTTTCGTCTTTTTCCATCCGTACCATTTTCCGATGATCTAAACACGTCTCAAAGACAGCGACAACCGATACAACTTTTACCAGTTCCCCAGAATACTCTGAATAAAATTCCACGCCCGGCTAGAGCAAAGGTACCACCTATACCATCAAATCTCATTCGCTATGTTACTCCAAGAATTGTAGAAAATACTCCACAATATATGTGGATGGATTGTGGGGATTATTGTGCCAAATTATTCCCTGGCGATGCAGTATCCTATGCAACTTGTTATTGGTTGTGTATCTCTAGAGGAGGTCCTCCCAAGGAAGATCCTGGTCGACGACCAAGACCCGAACCAAAACCGCCACAGCTGTAATCTTTTTTTGGATGTGCAGACTAAATGAACCTATCCCACCTATAGAGGTGGGAGTTTCTTGCCAACAGGATAGAAAATGCTCCTATGTGTATAAGGGTTTGCCTTATATACTCAACCCTAAGGATTGGAAGTCATCTTCTCCCTCCAGTAAGCAACATACACGAAAGTGTATGGGTCGGAACAGACCATCTACTACTTTTCGCAAAAGCGATTCGTAGATACGTTACCCTCATCGTCGCAAATAGGACCTATTTACGATCGGCAGGAATCATTTTACGTGGTGACTGCTGATCCTCACCACAACCCCATATGATTCAGTTCTCAAGGTACAGCACATATGTGCGTATTTTCTATTTCTACCATTTGGCTTTCTTTTCCTTCTCAGAAAAAGAAAGGTTGTTCTAAGTGCCCCTGTTAAGGGGATACCGAACAAAGCCCAATTCATCCCACCACTTTAGAAGTGGGGGACTTCTTGTGCGAATTGGTTAAAATAACACCCCTTCCTCTGACTTAACAAAGTCATTTGGAAGGGGTGTTTACAGGTTTGTATCAATGCTATGCTATCTAAAATTAACTAAGCACTTTTACCAACTCTTGATAGCCTAGGAATAAGAACAATGCTACACTAGCTCCTAAAATAAAGTTACTGATCCAAGTACTACGCATATCAGATGCTACTCGTTTGCTGTTTAAAAGCCAAATGAGGGTGATTGCAAGGAAAGGCATAAAGACTGCTCCTAATACACCGTACGCAATTACTAATTGTACTGGTTTTCCAAGGAACAGAAGGAGCATTGGTGGGAAGGTGAGCCAGATTAAAAAGGCACGATACCATTTGGAAGTCTCTTTCACTGGTTCTGGATCTTCATATTCGCGGTCTTTCCCCAAATGACGCATAAAGTCTGCAAAGAGGTAGGGTACCCCGTTCCATACACCTAATACAGAGGTGAAAGAGGCAGACCAGAAACCAAGTAAGAACAACCAACGAACCCACTCGCCAAAGCGTTCTCCTAGTAGTTCTCCAAGTGCAAGTAATCCTTTTTCCCCTTCAATGGTGATACCTGTCCCAAAGAGGAAGCCTGCACCCACAATGAGTAGGGCGATTGTAAAGATCGATGTCATAATATAGGCGGTTGCAGAATCAAATCGCATAATCGGAATCCACGGACGACCAGACCATTTCTTCTCTTTGATCCAATAGCCATAGGATGCCATCGTGATGGAGCCGCCTACACCTCCGATTAATCCTAATGCATAAAACAGTGAACCATCAGGTAAACGTGGAACCAATCCGCCTACTAAGTCTAATATGGTAGGGAAAACAAAAATAGCACTACCAACGACAGTGATGAACATAAAGCCTGTCAGCCACATCATCACTTTCTCGAATATTTGATAACGTCCCATCCAAACAAGACCGAATGCTACTAAACCGTGAATAATAGCCCAACCCCAGAGAGGGATTTGCGGGAACATTGCAGTACTAGCAAGAGCAGCAGATGAAGTACCAGCAGCTCCATAAACAAAGCCCCAGATGACTACATAGATTCCAAAATAGATGGTTGTCCAACTTCCAAGAGATCGCCAGCCTTGTAAGATTGTTTTGCCTGTGGCTAAGCTCCAGCGCCCTACCCCTTCATTGAGAGCGAATTTGATGATTGCTCCAAGCACAATGGCCCAAACAAAGGTCATATTATATTTGGTTCCAGCAACTAGGGCAGCGACCAAATCTCCAGCACCTACGCCAGTAGCTGCTGTGATCAGACCAGGTCCTACCATCGTAAAACGCTTAACACCAGTAGGGGGAGTTGGAGTTGCTACTTCTGATGATGGTTCTGCATGCGATTTCGCTTCTGTAGATAAACTCATGCTTTTTCTACCTCCTATAATAGAAATGTTGATAAAGTGCGAAAATATACAAAAAATCAGGTTGATATAAAATAAATATAAAGTATGTTGAAAAAACTTGAAAGCGTTTTCTGCTTAATTATATAAAAAAACAATATTTTTCTTCGTATTTTAACTAATAGAAAATAAAATAAGCCATTTTAGACCAAGAGTTGCTATTAAAAATTGTGATGTACACAAAAAGTTATTTTGTTAAAGATTAAAAATTAATTATTGGTAAAAATCTGTTTCGTTTTAAATTCCTCTTCTCATGGTATAATCTTCCCGTCTGTTTTGGAGCAGACTAGGGAGAGTTGAAAGGAGAGACCGAATTTTGCGTGTGGATCAAGAAAAAATTCAAAATGCAGTACGCATGATTTTAGAAGCAGTTGGAGAGGACCCAGATCGTGAGGGGCTTTTAGATACACCAAAACGAGTAGCGCGGATGTACGAGGAAATTTTCTCAGGGTTAGACAAAGACCCGAAAGAAGAGTTTTCTGTTGTGTTTAGTGAGCCTCATGAGGAACTTGTCCTCGTCAAAGATATCCCGTTCTTTTCCACTTGTGAGCATCATCTAGTCCCGTTTTTTGGGAAAGCTCATGTAGGATACATACCAAAAGGAGGGCGTGTAACGGGTCTGAGCAAATTAGCTCGTGCTGTGGAATCCGTAACTCGCCGTCCACAACTTCAGGAACGAATTACAAGCACGATTGCAGATGCTCTGATGGAAAAATTAGAACCTCATGGTGTTATTGTGGTGATAGAAGCAGAACATATGTGTATGACGATGAGAGGTGTGAAAAAACCCGGCTCTATGACGGTAACCTCTGCAGTTCGTGGTGTTTTCCAAGAAGATGCAGTTGCAAGATCAGAAGCAATGCAACATATTTTGCGCAATAGCTAAGAAAATTACATGATAGATAGCCTAACTAAAATAAGTTGGGCTGTCTTTTTTCTGCATTCAGATGGTAAACACGTTGACTCTCTAAATTTTTCGTTTTATAATGGAATACATATATCGGGCTATGGCGCAGCTTGGTAGCGCGCTTGTATGGGGTGCAAGAGGTCGTCAGTTCAATTCTGGCTAGCCCGACCAACCAAAAATCCTTTTTCCAATTACGGAAAAAGGGTTTTTTTTGTGCAGTTGCGGTACAATGGAGAAAAGGTACGTTTTTACAGGAGGGAAAGCAAATGGATAAGCCGACTGGAGTAGAGTATTTTATCATTAAAGCAGAAGAAAATGGAGTGAATGTAATAGGACTTACACGAGGGAAAGATACACGATTCCATCATTCAGAGAAATTAGACAAAGGGGAAGTGATGATTGCCCAATTTACTGAACATACTTCTGCAGTAAAAGTCAGAGGAAAGGCAAGAATTATTACTCCATTTGGTGAAGTTCAAACCATAGACGAAGCGTGACAAAACCTTTACAATGATGGTTGGATTTCTTATTTTGTATAAGTTTGTTAGAGTTGTTACAGTTTGGAGGAGCGTATAGATGACGCTGATACAGAAAGAATACAGAGCGATCCTCCATCAAGTAGAGCAAGATGTGCAGCATCCTTATCTAGCGGCTCATCTTGGACAACCGCCGATCCCAAAAGATTTTATCCGGCTTGTCCATCTTTTTTTATGTTCTCAGTCTCTATCCTCCAAAAGGAGACGAGTCTGGACGGTTGCAACAGCTTGTTTACATATGGGTTTGACGGTACATGAAACTATTACACATGATTCCCCTGCCGATTTAGAGAAATTCCAAAAGCAACAATTGGCTATTTTGATAGGAGATTTTTACAGTAGTCTTTTTTATCGTATTTTGGGGGAATGGGAAGAGGCAAATGTAATACAGCAACTAGCCAATGTCACCAGTCAGATTCAAGAAGAAAAGATGCATGCTTATTTGGGGAAAGGCTTGCTCACTACTGAACAATGGGTATCGGAACAGCTATGTTTGGGGATTTTTGCGCTTTTTGGAACAGAGCCACATGAAAATTGGAAACAAGTCTTTACACTGTTCTGTTCTAAACAAGCCGGTCACTTAGATTTAATACAAGATAGTGATTGGTTGCCATCAGAGATACTAGCTGAATTTCGACACTTTGATGAAGTATGACGAGCATCGGCGAAAGAGAGAGGACAACGATGGAGAAACTTTCGGGAAATCAAAAGAAAAAGTTTGTACATGGAGTTTTTGAAAGTATAGCCGGTCGTTATGATGTAATGAATTCTATTCTTAGTTTTCGTAGACATAAAGCTTGGCGGAAGTTTACGATGAAGAAAATGCAAGTACGCCCTGGCCAGACAGCAATTGATGTCTGCTGTGGAACTTGCGATTGGACTATTTCGCTTGCAGAAGCGAGTCAGACAGGCAAGATGGTGGGGCTCGATTTTAGTGCGAACATGCTTGAAGTAGGCAAGCGTAAGATTGAAGAAAAAAACCGGCAGCAGCAGATTGAGTTAGTAGAAGGGGACGCTATGAAACTTCCGTTTCCCGATAATACATTCGACCATGCTACGATTGGTTTTGCCCTGCGAAATGTACCAGACTTGGTGCAAGTATTAAAGGAAATGAAGCGAGTGGTCAAACCAGGTGGTCAGGTTGTATCTTTGGAACTATCCAAACCAACCTCTCCTCTGTTTCGACGCATCTATTTGTTTTATTTTCAAAAAGTATTGCCGGTACTAGGGAAACTTTTTGCTAATAGTTATGAACAGTATCGTTGGTTACCAGAATCTCTCGTTTCGTTTCCAGACTATCAAGAGTTGAAAAAGCTGATGGAAGAAGAAGTGGGGCTGGAAGTAGAGGTATATCCGCTCACTTTCGGAATAACGGCACTCCATCTAGGCAGAAAACCAGTAGAATGAGGACAAACGCGATGTGGATCAAATTACGACATGTATTCGATATGATTAAAATAGAACATTCTCTCTTTGCGCTACCCTTTGCCTATATGGGAGCGATTTTAGGAAGTCTGGAAGTTCGCGGCTTTTTCCCTTCATGGTTAGAGTTTTTCTGGATAACGCTTGCTATGGTTGGAGCAAGAAGTGCTGCGATGGCACTCAACCGATTAATTGATCGGCATATTGATGCCAAGAACCCTCGAACAGCGAATCGTCATATTCCAGCTGGGCTCGTCTCGGTTTCCTTTACTTGGGGTTTTGTAATTGCATCGTTCTTCGTGCTTTTTGTAGCTGCATATCAACTAAATATGCTGGCAGTGAAGTTATTACCGATCGCCGTTTTCTTTTTAGTTATTTATTCGTATACCAAGCGTTTTACATGGGCATGTCATCTTGTTCTTGGAATCGCTACTGGGCTTGGTTCACTAGGAGGCTGGGTTGCAACTACTGGACAAGTGGATTTAGCCGGAATTGTCTTGTTTGTTTCGGTAGCACTCTGGATTGGTGGATTTGATGTCATCTATGCTTGCCAAGACTTTGAATTTGACCGATCCGAAGGGATTCATTCGATCCCAGCACGATTTGGACTAAAACGTGGCTTGGCGATCTCTACTTGGATGCATGTCGGTACCATAATCGGATTTGTAAGTTTGCTCTGGTTGACCAATCTAGGGATATGGTACGGATTAGGTGTTCTAGTTGTCATCGGAATCCTGATCTACGAGCATCTCATTGTTTCAGCAGATGATTTGTCTCGGATGAATACCGCCTTTTTCACCATGAATAGTATGATCAGCATTATTCTCTTTCTCTTTATGATGGTGGATGTTCTATGAATAGAAAAAAACGAATTATCGTTGGGATGAGTGGAGCCAGTGGTGCCCCTTATGCTCTTAGTGTATTAGAAGAGCTTTTGCGTCAAGGACACTATGTACACCTAATGGTGACGGAAGCAGCTTGGCGCGTTTTGCAAGAGGAACATGACTGGGAGATTCAAAAGCGAGAAAGGCTTTTTCAAGAACGTATGGGTCACTTGCCAGGTGAATTGGTTTTTCACCCACTTCGGGATATTGGAGCCTCAATCGCTTCTGGCTCATTTCCAGTAGATGCAATGGTCGTTGTTCCATGCTCCATGGCAACAATGGCACGGATCGCACTTGGGATTTCGAGCAATCTTCTCGAGCGTTCGGCAGATGTGATGATCAAAGAGCGCCGACAGCTCGTTGTGGTTCCTCGGGAGACCCCACTTAGCTCCATTCATTTAGAAAACATGTTAAAGCTAACGAACAATGGAGTAATGATTTTACCAGCTATGCCCGGTTTTTATTCACGGCCTGAGACGATAGAAGACATGGTTCGCTTTGTTGCAGGGAAGATTTTGGATCAAATAGGGGTGGAACACCAACTATATAAGCGCTGGAAGGAGGAGGAGCTTTGAAGGATCGTTTGAAAATAGGAAAAATAGTATATACCAATGTATTTCCGCTATATGAAAAATTAGATCTGTCTGATTTATGGGTGGAGGAGATTCGAAATGTACCTTCCCAACTGAATCTGCATCTGCAAGCAGCTAAGATCCAGATGAGTAGCATTTCTTCCTTTGCTTATGCTGAAAATTGGAGAGAGTATGTACTTTTGCCAAATATATCTGTTAGTGCACGAGATGCAGTAGGCTCGATTTTTCTTTTTACGAAAGGCGAATCGTTGGCGGAATTAGACGGGAAAAAGATTGCTGTAACGAATCAATCAGCCTCTTCCACCAATCTGCTACGGGTTCTATTAGAGAAGTATGAAGGTGTTCGACCAATGTATCTCCCTATGGACCCCAACTTAGATCAGATGTTACCAGAAGCAGATGCTGCTCTCTTGATTGGAGATGCAGCGATCAAAGCTAACTGGTCGAAAACAGCTACGAAGTGTAAGGTGTTTGATTTAGGAGAAGAGTGGCATCGTGTAACAGGTGAATCGATGACCTTTGCAGTATGGGCTATTCGAGCAGAGGCGGTCACTCCTTATTACGAGACGTTACAACAGGTCGCTAATAGGGTGGTAGAAGCAAAGGAAGATGGCTTGTCTTCCCTAGATCAAGTAATTCCGAAAGCGCAGGCAAGATTAGGGGGAGACACATCTTTTTGGCGAGAGTATTATCTGGAAAAGTTACACTATGACTTTTCTGACTTAGAAGCGAGAGGATTGGCCAGATATTTCCAGGATCTAAGAGAACTTCATATCCTAACAGAAGAAGTGCCGATCCGTATGGCTTCCTTTTAATCCCACTCTTAACGGGGAGTAAGACTTAGATCTGGAAGAAGCAAAGAAGCTAGACTCTAGGGAATTACTGCCTGTAAAAGGTCCGATTGGTCAACTAATCTTCAGTTGGAATGAAGGCAAATCTCACTGAAGGAAGTTTTACTTAATTGAGCGGAGACGGGAGAGACGAGAGCCGATAATGTTAAAATTACAAAATATTTATGTTAGCTTACGAAATGACCTAGAACAAGTAGAAAAACGATTAGCAGAATCGATCCAAACGACAGAACCATCGCTTGCTAAATCCTCTCGCCATCTCTTAGACGCAGGTGGAAAACGGATGCGCCCTGTTTTTGTATTGCTCTCAGGGCGGATGGGAAATTATCAGTTCTCGCAGTTACTTCCGATTGCAGTCTCTTTAGAACTGATCCATATGGCTAGCTTGGTTCATGACGACGTCATTGACAACGCTCAAACAAGACGAGGTCGCACCACTGTGAAGGCAGAGTGGGACAATAAAGTGGCCATGTATACAGGTGATTATCTTTTTGCCAAAGCACTTCAAGAGATGAAGCGCTTTCAAAGCCCAGAGGGGCATCGTATCTTATCTAGAGCAATAAATGAAGTGTGTTTAGGAGAGATTGACCAATTACGTGATCTGTTCCAGCCAAATCAAAGTCTCCGTAACTATTTACACCGGATTAAGCGGAAAACTGCTTTACTCATGGCAATTAGTTGTCGGCTTGGAGCAATTGGTAGCGGTGCAGATGAACAGGTAGTTCGACTCTTAACTCGATATGGATATTGTGTCGGCATGGCGTTTCAGATGACAGATGACGTGTTAGATCTGGTTGGAGAAGAGAAGATTCTTGGGAAACCAGCAGGAAGTGATTTGCGTCAAGGAAATGTCACCTTACCTGTTATTTATGCTCTACAACATCTCCCACAAGAGCAAAAAGCTTCTCTTCTAACGTATTTGACAACTCGTGGAGAAGAGGGGGATCTATCTGAACTTCTCACATACGTAAAGAAATCGGGAGGAATCGAATATACTTTAGAGCTATCTCGTAAATATCTTTCCAAAGCTTTAGCATCATTGGAGGCGATGCCGAAAAGTTCGGAGAGAGAATCTTTGCGTTTGATTGCCGAATTTATTGTGAGTCGTTCGTATTAGAGAGGAAATATATAAAGCCTATCAAAAGGATCATTTCGGCTAATTTCCTTTTGATAGGCTTTTTTTTGTTTACCAACTATGATTTTGATAGTTTTCTAAAACCTATAACTTTTAGCGCTCATATGACCTTGATTCTTTTGATACTACTATTTATGATAGTAATAATCAGAATCTCTTCCCCCTAGGTGGATTCTTCAAAATGGAGTATCCACCTAGGGGGAAGAATCCCCCTAAAAATATTATTAGGGGGAATCTCTATTATGAAAAAATCAGATGTTAGGAAGTATATCGAATCAATTGAGGGAACTATTTCAAAATTCCAAGGGATCATCTCAAATTTAGAACAAGATATTTTTACCATCTACTATCAAAAACAAGAAGACCTTGAACCAGTACACGCTCTTCCGTTTCTCTTACAAGAACAACAAGTAAGTTTTGATCTAACGAATGTAGTGTTAATCTATTTCCCAACTATTGACTATAGCTTAGAACTTGATCATAAAAACCAAGTAGCTTCTCTAACCGATCATCATCATTTGAATAATTCAAGATTACAAGAACTACCTACGTATTGGGTTGGTCTACGCAGGCATATGCGAACTTATCCGCCTACTGAATCTAAGTTTCAATCATTTAGTTTTGGTGATAGGGGAATTCAACTTAGTATTGAAGACGGAATATTGGATATAGCCCAAACAGAATATGGTTATGACATCTATGAGTTATCAAAGAAGTATTGGATGGATTACTATAAACTGGAGATAGTTGTAGCAAATGATATTATAAAGTCACTTCAATTATATTTAAAATTAGGTCAATTGGCTTGTTTAATCAATAGTAGTACTAGACAGTACATCAAGCTCCTTACTTCCTATAAAGAAAGAGAAGATTCTGAGCAAAGAGAATAGAGATATTCTCTGACCGATGAGATTATTCATCGGTCTTTTTATTGTTTACATAGAGATCATGTTAACGATGCCAGTTTCCAGCTTCTATTCGTATTTGCACAATCTGGCCTATATGATAGGAAGTATGGTTAGTTAAACATGCTATTTCACTCCACCATGGACTATCTAACTGTGGATGAAATCTGCTGAATTGTTCCTCCTCACACGATTTCACCAACTCAATCCACTCTTTTTGGACTGACAGCAATTTGGCTTTTAGTTCTTCCCAATCTAGCTTTTCAGGAGAGTCAAATGTTGCTGCGTTATCCTTGACCTCAACTTGAGGCGTTTCTCCTTTAAATCGGCGTAGATATCGTTCATTCCAAAATAGCAAATGTTGGCAAATTTCCGCAATGGAGTGGGTATTTTCTCTTTTTTGGTTTGCTTGTTTGGATGTTAGCCCCTTTAGTGCTTCTTCTAATGGTACAAACCAAGCTTCTTGATCTGTAGTAATTTCCAATATTTCCGTTAAGAGGGGTCGTAAAACGTTTGTCATATAAGATATCATCCTTTCGCAGATACAAATCGCAGATACAAATCGCAGATACAAAATCTTACAATTATAATTTTACCAAACTTCAAAACGTAATTGTATCTTGAAAGTTGCGTTTCTTCTTACTAGCTGTTACAATTTGCTTGTTTCTAAATTACATAAGTTTCGAAATTTGGAGGAAAAGACAAGATGCAAAAGACTTTTATTATGGTGAAACCAGATGGAGTACAACGCGGCTTAATCGGAGATATTGTTGCTCGTTTTGAGAAAAAAGGCTTTCAACTTGTAGGTGCAAAGTTGATGAATGTGTCCCGTGAATTAGCAGAAGAACACTACGGTGAACATAAAGAACGTCCTTTCTTTGGAGAATTGGTTGACTTTATTACTTCCAGTCCTGTCTTTGCAATGGTTTGGCAAGGAGAAAATGTAATCGCTACCGCTCGCCAAATGATGGGAAAAACCAATCCTGCTGATGCACTACCTGGAACGATTCGTGGTGACTATGGAGTTAGCGTAGGGATGAACATTATCCATGGTTCTGATTCAGAAGAGAGTGCTGCGCGAGAAATGGGTCTTTGGTTTCCAGAGACCGAACAAGTTTCATATGATAAAACAGTAGATCGTTGGATCTACTAAAAATCAGCTAAATCAATCTACAAAAGATAAAAAAGGCATTGTCATAGTATTCCTCTTTCGGGGAGATGCTGGTGACAATGCCTTTTCTTTTGTGTAACGAGAACCGATTATAGATTTTTTTGAATGGAAGAAAATAACTTACTATCCGATGTAGCTCCTGTAAAATGAGAGATGGCGTTTTCTAATCCATGTTTGGCAATATATTGCTGAATTTTTTGAGCCTCGGGATCTTCTTTATAGTCGTATTTCAAAGCTGCTGCAATGACAGAGGATAAATGAACTGGCTCTTTTCCTAGTTCTAATAACTTACGTGCTGGTGCTACTAGACGATCACCTGGTTGTAGCTTTCGAATGGGGGAACGGGCGATCCGAATTACTTCGTCTCGTAGATATGGATTTAAGAAGCGAGAGAGAATTTTCTCGATATATTTCTGGTGCTCCATATGATCGAGAGAATACATATTGGTTAAGACATAACCTGTTTCTTCTAAAACAGATCTGGTTCTTGTTAAGATATCAGGATCTTGAATTGCTTCCGCTATCCAGCGATACCCCTTTTGATAGCCTAGATAAGCGGCTGCAGCATGACCTGTGTTAACGGTAAAGAGTTTTCGTTCAATATATGGTTGGAGGTCATTGACAAAGTGTGCTTGGAGAATAGGGAGCTGTTCCAAAAGAAGCCCTTTGGTTTCGATTACCCATTCATAAAAAGGTTCTACTATGACATGAAGCGGATCTTGGTTTGCTTGTAATGGTACGATTCGGTCTACTGCTGCGTCTAAAAATGCAACCTTTCCTTGAAGAGACGCTTGTTCTTCGATAGATAGATGATCTTGTATCTGTTCTTGAAACTGAGAAGTTCCTCGTACCATGTTTTCACAAGCAATGATATGTAGAGGTTTCTCAGTTTGACTTACTCTTTGCCGTAATCCTTCAGCCAAAGTAGGAGCCAAGTATTTCAAAACATTGGGACCCACTGCAGTAGTAATCAGATCTGCTTCGATGACTGCCTTTATTAATTTGGAGGGATCTTTTTGCGAGTGAATCCCTTGTACTCCTGTTACGTTCATTTTTTCGTGACTCTCATCGGCAATTTCTACGGTATACTCATTGCGCTCCGTTAACGCACCGATTATGTTTTCGTTGATATCAGCAAAAGTGACTTCATAGCCTGATTGTTGAAGAATTAGACCAATAAATCCCCTTCCGATGTTTCCAGCTCCAAAATGCAAAGCTTTCATATTAGTTACCTCCCTGGAACATCTTGAGAATTTCTTCCTTAGTATTGGCATGTGCTAGTCGTTTTACATTTTCTTCGTCTGAACAGAAGATCGCAATTTGGGAAAGAACTTCTAAATGTTCATCTCCGACACCAGCGATCCCAACTAGTATATAAGCAATGTTTCCGTCCCCAAAGTCAACTCCAGCAGGTACTTGCAGCAGGGAAATGCCAGTGGAAGAGACATACTTTTTCGCTTCATTGGTACCGTGAGGGATTGCAAGACCGTTCCCCATGTAGGTAGTGCTAAGTTTTTCTCGTTCGATCATTTGCACGATATAAGATTCTTGAATGTGACCGCCTTCTAGCAATAATTCTCCTGTTTTGCGAATTGCTTCCCATTTATCCGAAACTTGTACATTTAGTTTGATTTTTTCTAGTGTGAGTATTTCATTCATATAGATCGCTCCTTTTGAACTTGACGAATAATGTATTGAGAAAAATGTTGTTCCAAAAAATCTATGATGGTAGCTTTAGTGTTTGTTTGGAAAATGGCGATTGCTGTTTGATCTAACAGTAGGGTACTTACTTCACTAAGAACGTTTAGGTGTTCTTTTGATACATTTACAGGACTAAGTAACATGATCAGTCGATTTGTCATCATTTTTCCACCAGTCATGGAGTGAATCGGGATTTTTTCCGAAAGAGAACAGATATGGAATGAAACCTTTTTTATCAAATCTGATCGACTATGAAAAAGAGCTAGCTTTCCATCAGGAATACCAATTCCGCCTGTTTCTTCTCGATGCATGAGATTTGTAACTAGTAGCTGGATATGCTCTTTTGAAGACTCAGGCTGGATCAAAGAACAGATCCTTTCGAGTGTTTCTCGTTTCGTTAGGCTTTGATTGTCTATTTTCAGAACCTGAAATGCACCGATCAATTCCAGAGCAATTTCGGTGTACAGCTTCATTTGACTTAGAGGTGCATTTGTATTCACTGATACGTTTTGGAATGTTGAGATTTTATCTGACTTGTTTTTTGTAAATTGGTATAGATATTGTTGCAACTTTTTTTTATCCTCTTCTGTTAGGAAGGGGCTAATCACCACATAATCTTTTGACTGGAGCTTCGGTAAAGGTATTGTGGAGATTAAAGGATGAGTTGTATTGATATTTTCTAACTCAAACATAGAGATATTTTGAATGGATTCAATTTGTGGAAATTGTTGGCGAATCTGAGTGGCCAACATTTTGGAAGTACCAATTCCACTAGAACAAATAACATATGCATTGGGCCAAGTAAGCTGAGGAGTGGATATTTGTAGAGAAGATCCAACATGCATTAAGATATATCCTACCTCTTCATCCGGAATAGGAATGGTAGGGAAGACTATTCTACAAACTTCGTGAACCACAGAAAAAAGCTTCTCATATCTTTGGCGAATGACCGGGAGCATTGGATTGCGAATCGGCATGTGGCTCTTGATACGAAATAGTGCAGGCCCTAAATGAGTCGTTAAACCATTTAGTGATTCGTTTTCATCGCTCCAAGTCGTCCCCAAGGCGTTAGCGCAGTGATCTAAAATTTCTTTTGCTTTACTCCGAAGTTCTACGCTTTGCTCTTTGCCTGCCATTTCTTCTTTAAGCGACAATCGTAATTTTGAACCCATTAGGTGCATGGTAACATAACCTATCTCATCGTTCGGAATTTTCAATTCAAGTACATCTTGTAGACGGTTGATAATCTCAACAGCAACAGAATATTCTACTGTATTTTGAAGATCTTTTAATGTATCGGGATCGAATGAGATGGCTTCGCCACTTTTAATACGTTGTATTAAAAGGGCTAAATGGACACTAAGTGCGATGTAAGCACTATCTGCTAAAGGATAGTCTACTTCTTCTAATACTGTGTGAACTACCCTTTCTGCTTTGGACAATATTTCTTGATTTACCAGTCCAAGCAACCGGTGGGACATTTGCTGTACATGATGAGCAGAGACATTTCGATTGCGTAAGAGCTGTATTAGTTCCTCAGTACGGAAATTTTCGGAGAGTAAACTGCTCATTGCTTGACGTTTGGAGGATTCATCTCCAGTGATCTCTATACCAGATCCTCGTTTTCGAGTGAGTTGTAATTGAAAATTTTCTAGCCATTGTTCGATTTCATCTAGATCACTGCTTATGGTTGCTGGTGTTACCTTGCATTGAAGTGCGAGAGCCAATATCTTAAGTGGTTGATTAGAAGCAAGAAGTGTTTGCAAAATTAATGTTTTCCGCTCAGATGGAGAGAAATCAATTGGTTTACTTGCTTCGATAGTACTCCATACTAATTCTTTTTTTGTTTTAGGGCCAACTAATCTGATTCCTTCCCCTGTTTGTTTCTCCAAAGTCAGCGAAAAACGGGAGGTAAGAAAGTGTTCCATCCCTCGAATTTCTCGTTGAATCGTACGTATGCTCACTTGGAGTTGTTCAGCAATTTGAGAAAGGCTTACAAAGGTATCCTCATATTTTAAAAGCTCGATTAGGATACTCTGTTGTCGAGAAGAAAGTTGCATATATGAGTCTCCTATAGATAGATCTTGATAGTAATAGGAAAACAACTGTTTATTGCAAGAAATAGAGAAGCACAAGAGACCCATTCTCTTATGCATTCTCGTGCTTCATTCTACTGATTTCTCACTTAATCGTTTTGTTAGTTCTTCGTATTTTGGGCTGTTTAAGAAGTTTTCTACCGAAATATGTTCTGCATCTGGTTTTTTAGTCTTGGCACGATCTGTTAGTGTTTTTTGCGTGATGACAATATCTGCATCTTCTGGAATATCATTAATTGCAGTGTTGGTAACATCAATACTGATACCTGCATCTTGGAATTTCTTACGTAAGATGGAAGCACCCATCGCACTAGAACCCATTCCTGCATCACAGGCAAAGATTATTTTTTTGACATCTACGGAAGGAGCTATTGTTTCACCTTTGCTTTGTGCTTTCATTTCGTTCATCTTTTCTTGTGCTTTTTCAATGTCTTCTCCACTTTCTTTGGAGGTGCGAAGTAGTAGAGACGCAATAAAGAAAGAGACAGCAGTACTAATTAGAACACCCAGCAGTACAGCGAGAAGCCCGCCTTTTGGAGAAATTGCCATCAGTGCAAATATGCTACCAGGTGATGGAGTAGCCACAAGCCCTGCTCCTAAGAGTTGGAAGGTAAAAATCCCACTCATACCACCAGCTATGGTGGCGATAATTAGTCTGGGGTTTGCCAAAATGTATGGGAAGTAGATTTCGTGAATTCCGCCAAAGAAATGAATGATTGCTGTACCAGGTGCGGATTGTTTGGTAGATCCCTTTCCAAAAAACCAGTAAGCAAGTAAAATTCCTAGCCCTGGACCAGGGTTTGTTTCTAACAAGAAGAATATGGACTTTCCAGTTTCAGCTGCTTCTTGTAGTCCTAGCGGAGCAAAAACTCCATGGTTTATCGCATTGTTCAAGAATAAAACTTTTGCAGGTTCGATGATAATACCAGAAAATGGCAAAAGTCCCATTGTGACAATTGCTTCTACTCCAGCAGTTAAAGCATCTGTTACTGTTGCTACTATTGGACCAATGCCTAAATAAGCAATAATCATGATGATGGCCCCAGTAATCCCAGCAGAGAAGTTATTTACTAACATCTCAAAGCCAGTGCGAATTCTTCCTTCCAAAAGGCTATCTACTTTTTTGATGAAATAACCACCAAGTGGGCCAGCTACCATTGCTCCTAAGAACATTGGCATTTCCACACCAGTGATTACTCCAATAGTAGCAAGTGCTCCAACAACACCCCCACGTACATCGTAAATCAATTTTCCTCCAGTGTACCCAATGAGAAGTGGTAATAGATATTTAATCGTGGGATCAACCAACTCGGCAATGTTTTCATTAGGTAGCCAACCTGAAGGTATAAATAAGGCAGTAATGAGTCCCCAAGCGATAAATGCACCAATATTCGGCATAACCATACCGCTTAAGAATCGACCGAATTTTTGGATACGAACTTTGATACCCTGAGTTTTCACCATTTGATCAGCTGACATCTTATAATCTCCTTTCAGTACTTTTTCATCTGTCTGTTCTTGATTTTATTTTAGAGCGCTTTCATAGGAGTCACAAGAAAAGGAAAACACAATTTCGTCACATATGGAAATGACAAAATTGTGTTTGTATGGGTCTAAATTAAATTTGAGGTTGTGGTGCAGATGGGTGAAATACACCTTAACTGGCAAGGTAGCCAATTGCTTCTAGGCTGCTAGATGGCACATCTCTTACATAAAATTTTCCGTTTCTCACATAGTTTGGGAGACTCCAGATGTTAGGAAATTTTTGATTTGCTCGCTTCTTCCCTTTTCGCTCATCTTGTCGAAAGCGGTTGGCTAATGTATCATTTTCAAAGTTATCTAAATAACAAGTGGTAGCAAGCCCTTTTTTGAGTAAGCTTCTCCCCAAACAAGTACCATCTACTTTGATATGTGCTAGTAATCTACCGTAAATATCATAGTGAGCCTCAGACACCTCCAATTGAATGGTTTGAGCTTGTAGTAGTTTGTTTTTTGTATACATATGGGCTTCTTCAGCAAATGGGTCAGGAGACAACAAAGGTTGGTCTTTATGTAACTCAGGACAATTGATTCCACGTATTCGAATACGAATAGCTCTCTGTAATTTTAAATCTTGCAAGAGAATGGTATCGCCATCAATGGCATGGAGAAATTTGCATTGAATCTCTGAACCAACTGGATAATACTTTCTATATATAGCAGTTTCATTATGGTTAATCTGCTTTTTCCAGGTCATCGATACCCCTCATTCCATCTAGGATTCTATTATATTATAACAAATCTTTTGATATATTGGATGAGAGGGCTTTTTCAAAATATAGGAAAATGAATTTGGTATATACCATTAACCAATAGCTTTGAAAAGGTTTGCTTTTTCGCTAATAAATATAAGTCTGGATTTTAATAAAAGGGAGGACCTGTAGATGAGAAAAGAGCAAAGCAAATTTTATCAGGTCTTTTCAAAGAGCGAACCATTATTGATCGTGCACTATGTTGAAATGCAATTGCAGGCAAATCTTTTTCGGAAGATTCATGATTTAGGTGAACATCTCTTGATTTATACAGAGAATCAAGAGGAACCAAACCAACTATGGATGGGAGAAGCGATCTATTTAGAGCGAGAAAAGATAGGAGAATTAGAAGATTGGTTGAATGAACGCGACTATGAAACGGTAGAGAGCTACCCATTTCCAAAAGGTATCTTGATTATTTACTATACGATGAAACCATTTTTCCCACTTCGCTTACAGGAGTCTGCACCATCTATAGACTCTTTTGACGTAGAAGAAGAACGGCCATCGAAGTTTCCTATGGTAGCGATGAGTTTTCTCTCAATTTTATTTTTTATCCTCTGGTTGCTAGGGAAATGATGGAAAGCGATTCATCTGGTAAGATAGGGAAGAATGCATTTGAGATAGGCGGTAGAAAAGGAGTAGCAAAAGATGAGATTTTTAACAGCAGGAGAATCACACGGACCTCAATTAACAGTAATAATCGAAGGATTGCCTAGTCATTTGATTTTTTCCAAAGAGAAGCTGGATATGGAATTACAGCGTAGAATGAAAGGTTATGGGCGTGGCCGGCGAATGCAAATTGAATCGGATCAGGTAGAGATTTTATCAGGTGTTCGATTTGGAGAGACGACAGGAGCTCCTGTTACCTTGGTCATTCAAAACCGGGACTTTACTCATTGGCAAAAGGTGATGGGCGCCGAAGCAACTCCAGAATCTGCCGATAAGCGCAAGATATCCAGACCACGTCCAGGTCATGCAGATTTAACTGGTGCACTCAAATATGATCATCGAGATATGAGAGATGTACTAGAACGGTCTAGTGCTAGAGAAACTGCAGCCCGGGTAGCAGTGGGAGCAGTGGCACAAATGTTACTTAGCGAGTTAGGGATTGAATTGCTTGCACATGTTCGGCAGATCGGAGAAGTCAAGGCTGATGAAATGAGGATGGAGGGCTCCATGTTCAAACTTCGCGAGCAGATCGAAGCTTCACATGTTCGTTGTCTTGATCCGATTGCCTCTGAGCAGATGATGAAGCGAATCGATCTAGCAAAAGAAGATGGAGATTCTCTTGGTGGAATTGTGGAAGTAATTGCGATAGGTGTTCCCGTCGGTTTGGGAAGTCATGTACATTGGGATCGTAAACTGGATGGTCGAATTGCCCAGGCAGTTATGAGCATTCAAGCGTTTAAAGGGGTAGAATTTGGAATCGGATTTGAGGCAGCAGGTCGCCCTGGCTCACAAGTAATGGATGAGATTATTTGGTCCAAAGAGAGCGGCTTTTCACGTAGAACAAATCGCTTGGGTGGTTTTGAAGGCGGAATGACGACGGGTGAGCCGATCGTAGTTCGTGGAGTGATGAAGCCCATTCCTACTTTATATCGTCCGCTACAAAGTGTTGATATTGAGACGAAGGAGGCTTTTGCTGCTAGTATTGAGCGCTCTGATCGTTGTGCCGTTCCTTCTGCTAGTGTGGTAGCTCAGAACGTAGTTGCGACAACTATTGCTCAGGCTGTGTTAGAAAAGTTTCCGGCAGATACATTGGACGAATTAAAGCAATCACTAGCTACTTATCAACAACGAGTGAAGGGATTTTAAATTATGAAACGACTCGTGGTAGAAACCCAAAGTCATGCGTATCCCATTGTGATCGGAGAGCAAGTTTGGGAGGAACTGCCGAACATTTTGTCAGAAGTAGGGATTAGTAAGCAGCGCAGATTGTTTCTCATAACAGATGAACAAGTGTCCAAATACCATCTCAGAAGAGTTGGTTCATTGTTTAAAGAATGTGGTTATGATTTGACCTTAGCTACTATTCCCCCCGGTGAAGAAAGCAAGACACTTACACAAGTAGAAAGAATAGTTGGTATAGGACTTGAATCTGGTTTAGATCGGAAAAGTGTTGTCTTGGCTTTAGGTGGGGGAGTAGTGGGCGACTTAGCAGGAATGGTAGCAGCAACTTATATGCGAGGGTTAGATTGGATTCAACTTCCTACTACGACTCTCGCTCATGATAGTAGTGTAGGTGGAAAGGTAGGAGTCAATCACAAACTTGGCAAGAATATGATCGGTGCTTTTCATCAGCCTCGTGCTGTCGTTTTCGAGACAAGCGCTCTTACCACTCTTCCAAAAGAGGAATTGATTGCGGGCTATGCCGAGCTTGCGAAACATGCTTTTTTGTCAGGGAGCGAGATGATCGAGTGGTTGTCCGACAAAATCGAGGAGTTAATTTTATGTAAGAGTGAAACAGTAGCGGAAGCATTGATAAAAGGGTGCCAAGTCAAAGCAAAAGTGGTTTCCCAAGACGAAAAGGAAAACGGTTTGCGAGCGATATTGAACTATGGACATACGATCGGGCATGCACTGGAGTTAGAGAGTAATTATTCTTACAGACATGGGGAAGCGATCTCCATTGGAATGGTGGGGGCTGCTCATTTATCGCAACGGTTGTTGGGAGCTTCTACAGAAATGGTGGAGAAAACAGAGACTCTACTACAAGAGCTAGGTTTGCCAATTCGGTATAATTCTGACATTGCAGAAGAGAATCTACTTGCTGCGATGCGTCGAGATAAAAAAACAGATCATACCGGATACTCATTTGTTTTAGCCACTGATTTTGGAAAGATGGAGTTAGTGAGGAATGTTCCAGAGGAGGATATCCAAGAAGTTTTGCATGGATTAAGATGATAGATCATCAAACCCCTTTCAGATATAAATAAAATAAATCAAAAAAAGCTAGTCTTCGTACACTAAACGCGAGACTAGCTTTTCTGTTGTAGTTTTTTCATAAAATCCTATCAATCCATCTTCCTGATTGGGCTGCATTTTGGATCTTCCACTTCAGATACTTGAGCTAATTTTGTTAAATAATAACATTCCTCTCGATACATATGATTGGCTAATAGTGGGTTTAGCGTTGATAACATTTCTTTACTTAGACCAAGTTCTTCGATTTCATGTAAGAAATTCATAAACAGATTGATTTCTAATTCCACTTGTTTATTGAATCGCGATAGAGCAGGAAACTCACTTAGATGGGTACGTAGGTAGCCAGCTAACTCGATTGCTTTGATATAGAAATCCTCAAATTGGTTGCCGAAGTATTGGCTCTTTTCAAATAAGTCTTTTTCTGTTCCATCTAGATTGCTCCTAATACCTACTGCGTGTCCAGATGCGTCAGGAAGCCAGAGGAGATGATGATGGAGTGGATGTAATGTTGGTGGTTCCTTTCCATCCATTAGATAGGGGAGAATTCGTAAATATTCTTCCACTTCATTCACCATATGATTGATAAAAGTAGGAGTTAAGTGAAAATCAAATTTTTCCGTCAGTAGACGGCGGAGTAAATGAAGTTTAAACTTCCTTAATTCAATGGCGGACTCGTAGGAGGTGGTGAGATCCTTCAAACCTTCTGCACTATCCAATTGTTCAAAGAGATGCAAAAAATGTTTGGCACGCTTTATTTCTTTTTTCTCTTTGGGGGATAATGAATCGAGAATAAATTGGCTATGATCTCGTAAAACAGCAATCCAAAAACGCTGTTCAAATTCAAGTGCTTTTTCAAATTGTTCCATCAACTCACTCCGTTTAGCATGGTTTTATGATTAAATTGTATTTAAGTATGCAACCGGTTATTACATTTATCGGTAGTGGTGAAAGCATTATTTAGAAAATAATAAAAAAGATAAAACTCCCATAAGGTAGGGGAGTGAAATTAATGTCTTACTTTCATATGAAATGCGATGTTCTCTAAATCTATCAAACCAAATGTTGGATCATAGAGTCGTATTTTGACTGGCTTTTCTGATATAACAACAGGTATGTTTACTTTTGGTGTAGAGGTTCCTGAAGATCTGGGACTGACGAAAATGGATGGATTATCAGCAAAAATTCCCGTCTGTGGGAATGTTAATTCTCCAGATGTTCGATTGTAAGTTGGAGCTGTTGTACCTAGTACATAGGACCAATCAATGATAACACCGTTCATTTTTGCTTTGATTTGTGCAGAAGAGGAATCGTAGTAGATGTTAAGGGAATATTCCTTCCCGCCCCTGATCCCACTTGCTGTTTTTGGAACTCTAGGGAACAATCGGTATGTTGTTTCCGTGAATTTTCCATCGGCTTGATGAATACCATTTCGGAAAAACGTATCTTCATACGTAATATCGTAACAAGTATGGTCAAAATCAAAATCAAGCGGCAATGCAATGGTACTATATTTGCTAAAGTTACCAGGATCGCTTGGAGATAAAACTTTTCCCTCTTCTACATGTGTATACACGCCATTCAGTTTGACATTTCGGGTATTTCTACCTTGGATCAATGTTTTTGTATAATGTCTTACCCCGATTGTACCGATTTCTACGTTTTTGCAATCTGTCATGTTGACAATGAGACCTTCCACACGCTCAGGATAAAGGGCATTTATCTTGACACTGTTCACATGAGTCAAATAAATTAGGCTAAAGTTAGGGCATAAATGCATTGCTTTACCTGCTACTAACACCTCTTTAATGGTAAAGGCTTCTCCTTTTCGGGCATAGATACCATATTGGCAACTTTTTGCCATATCATAACCATTGATGTTTTCAAAAGTAGAGGCGTCACCTCTTTGTATCTCTAACCAGCTTGTGCCCATATCCCGAAAACACAAACGTCTAAATACGCTTTGGTCACAATAATTATCTTTTCCTAGAACCTTTGGTGGTTGATAAACTCCTTTATCTAATTTCCAGAACAAACAGTTTTCTAGGGTGATACTAGCATATCTCATTTCAATAGCGTTGGTAGCAGTCGTAGATGCTGTCACAGTTGCATACTTCGAGTCTGTAGTCCCACTTCCATAAAATGCGATATTTCGGACAGTAAAATTTCGATATACTCCACTTACCATCACTTCATTTTTTGCTGTGAAGTTCACCGCGATAATATTTCCGCGATTTGTTTTGATCAATCTTGTCACATTACGCTTTTCAGCGTTATATAAATCAGAAAAGATGGGTATTGCTCCCTCGAAATGTAGGGGTGAATGAATTTGGTTCGGATTGTAATCATCCTGATGAACGTAGATCGTACCACTAATTAAATAATCTCCTGCAGGAAAATAAAGAGTACCACCACCGTTTTTCATCAGATGAGCAACTGCTTTTTGTATAAAGGGGGTATCGTTTTGTTTTTTATCACCTTTTGCTCCAAACCATTTCACATTCAAGCGACTTTCAGGGATGATTAGGTGGGCTTGCAAGCCATTTTGTAATGTGATGACAGTGGCATCATCGTTTGGTAGAGTGGTCTTTTTAATCATATAACTAGCTCCACCTGAATCGCCTTCTAAGTGATATCCAAACGTGATGACACAATCGCCTTCTACATAATTAGTTTGTTTCATTGTAGCAACAGTGTTCGTTAGGTGATCGTTACCAGAACTTGTAGTAGATTCGGTAGCATGAACGGAGGAACGGAAAGGCACAAGGGAGCCAGCTACACCAACCAAACCAAGGGAGCCTATTTTGATAAATTTACGTCTATTCAGTTTCATAAATGTATTCCTCTCATTTGTTATCTTTTATGTTGCTATATAGTTCGTTTTTGTTAGTTTAGCACAATATTTTTATTAGGATCGAACATCGGAACATTAATATAATTCTGTTTTTGGAGCTTTCCTATCGGGTACTATTATGGAAGAATTTTTTATTGGAGGAGGAAGATTTCTGTGTTTGAATATAAATTTATTCGCCTTGGAGTAAAAATATTTGGTGGGGTAAAAGAGGATTATCAAGCCATAATCGAAGAACATGCACGCCAAGGATGGAGACTCGTACAAATTTTTGCACCCAGTAGTGGAGGGAATTCACACTATTATGAAATAATATTGGAAAAACCAAAAAACTAATACTGTTTTAGAAGTAGCTAATAAAAAATAGCTATGTTAAATAACTCTGTTGATATTTTCTACAATGTTTATCCTTTTTAAATATTTTCAACTCAACAATTGGGGTCTTTATTTCATTAAATCAACATTATCCATTAAGATATCTAAAAAAAGAAGTAGATGAAAAAAGGAAGGCGTCACCAAATGGTACGCCTTCCTTTTTTCGTACTATCCACTAATTAATCCTTTTGATTTCTCAATAATAAAGTTGCGAATGGTTTGTTCGGCAGTCTCAGGTGTGGCTAACTGGCTAGAAGTGAAGGAAAAGTATCCTTTGCGTTCGTCTAGGTCTAATTGATCTGCTAAAAACCCTCCCAGTCCACGGTTTCTCTTATCTAATTCAAAGTTGCCGCTGACATGGCTTTGTGTATTGCCAGGTTGGTACATAAAGACGATCTCATCATATTCTCCTGCTAACCAAGATGTAGGGCGGAACTGGACAATCTGAGTGTCACGTCGCTGTCCTGTATAACCTTCTCCAAAGTGAGTAAACCCAAGACGAGAAAATCCTTCAAAAAAGTTTTTTTGCAATCCATTTGGTAGCACTGTTACGTAATCCCGATCTTTCGCGTCTACTCCAAAATCGATTTCCAAACTGGTCTGAAAATAATAGCCTGTCGTTACAGAGCTAACTGGGATCCCATGAGGACATGTAAAGTGAAATGGGTATTCACGTTGTTCCCTAGGTTGTAAGACAAATTGATCTCGCGTAATGGGGATGTCCGCTACTTTTTCATCCACATGAACAGTTTGATCCCCATTGCTATAACGAGAAGCGACACGAAATCCGACAGATAAGCCGTCTACTTTTTGTTCTACGTCGCCCCCTATTACATGAATATGTCCAGTTATGGTCTCCCCCATGGTAAGTTGGGATTGATCCAACATAAGATCGATTTTGGCATTACCTACTCCAATAGAAGCAAGAAATTTCTTCAGCATTCATTTCCCTCCTCCACTATATTGTATCATTTCCCTTTTTTGGCTTCTCATTTTTTGAAATGATGAGCCAAGAAACTTTCGATATTGATAAATTAATAAAATTAAATTATAGGAAATATGCTGCTAACTACTGTAAGATAGGATTATTATTATTTTAAAGAGGCAGGTGGCTTCCCTTGCAATCAAAAAATTCTATCCAAGGGCTTGGTGTATACCAACCAGGAAAACCAATCGAAGAAGTAAAACGAGAGCATGGCTTTGAAAAAACAATAAAATTGGCATCTAATGAGAACCCATTCGGTTCTTCCCGTTATGTATGGGAAGCGATCGAGAAAGCAAAATTTGATTTAGCCCTCTATCCAGAAGGCGATGCACCTCTATTGAAAGAGAAAGTAGCAGAACAAGTAGAAGTCGACCCGCGCCGTCTCATCTTTGGTAATGGATCAGATGAAGTAATTCGGTTACTCACCAGAGCATACCTAGAAGCAGGCGAGGAAGCGGTTATGGCGGAGCATACTTTTCCTCGTTATGAAACCAATGTACGGATCGATGGAGGAGTGCCAGTAAAAGTACCTCTACTGGACGGTAAACATGATCTCCAAGGTATGCTTGCGGCCATCACAGAAAAAACGAAACTGGTCTTTTTATGCAATCCAGATAACCCCACTGGAACCATTTTTCATGAGGCGGAGTTACAAGCCTTTTTAGATGAAGTACCACCACAAGTGTTGATTATCTTAGATGAAGCTTATGTGGAATACGTAGACGATCCAGATTATCCAGATTCTATATCACTATTGGATTACAATCCACAGATCGTGATCCTTCGAACTTTTTCCAAGATATATGGACTAGCAGCGTTACGTGTTGGTTACGGAATCGCTCATCCAGATGTAATCCAAGAGTTACAAAAAGTACGAGACCCATTTAATGTGGGGCGTCTTTCGCAAATTGCAGCGATCGCAGCGATCGAGGATCAAACATTTGTGAACTATTGTCGTATCCAAAATCGCATGGGGCTAAAAGTGATCAAAGAAAAGCTCACTGACTTGGGTCTGCGCTACTTAGAGCCACACGGTAACTTTATCTTGTTTGATACAGGTCGTCCGTCTGAAGAAGGCTTCCAGGCATTACTCAAACAAGGAATTATTGTTCGTCCAGGTAATCTCCTAGGTTTCCCAAATCATTTGCGGGTTAGTGTGGGGACAAGGGAGGAAAATGAAGAGTTCCTCAAAGTGCTGACCAATTGGATCCAGGTATCCGAATAGTAGTCTAAACGGAGAAAATCTGGATTTGGGGAGTGACCCAGTCAGAAGGAACAGAACAAGTCTTATCCAGATTTTTGAAGTGATAGACTCAATATAACTGTTGGAAAGAAGGAACTTCATTGCAACAAATCACGACTTTTCCCGTCTCAGAATTTGAGTGGAGTGGAATAGTACCAGGAGATAAATCTATTTCCCATCGGGCTGTGCTATTGGGCTCTATTGCACATGGAATGACTACAGTTCAAAACTTTCTCGCAGGAGCAGATTGTTTGTCCACTATTCGTTGTATAAGGCAATTAGGAGTCAAGATCGAACAAATTACAGATACCGACTTAAAAATACATGGAAATGGAATAGAGGGACTGCAAGAAGCTACTCAACCAATGGATGTTGGTAATTCCGGAACGACAATTCGCCTTTTAATGGGACTCTTAGCAGGTGGAAAGGGACTGTCTGTGTTAACGGGTGATACCTCCATTGCACGACGACCAATGGATCGAGTAGTCCAGCCACTTCTTAAAATGGGAGCAAACATTTTAGGTAGAGGACAAGGGCGGTTTGCTCCGGTTGTAATCCAAGGTGCTTCGCTCAAAGGCATTCATTACCCAACCCCCATAGCTAGCGCACAAGTCAAATCTGCGATCCTGTTAGCTGGATTACAAGCAAGTGGAATAACATCTGTTACAGAACCAGCGAAATCTCGTGATCATACTGAACGGATGCTAGGTTCTTTTGGAATAGACCTCACCACTTCTCATAAAACTGTTTCGATAATGGGTGGACAAACTCTTCAGGGAACTCATATTTGCGTACCAGGTGATATTTCATCCGCTGCTTTTTTATTTGCAGCATCTGTAATAAAGCCAGGAAGTAAGGTGACGGTTGAGTCGTTAGGGCTCAATCCTACCCGTACAGGCATATTGGACGTTTTGTCTCTCATGGGTGCAGAAATTACAATAGAATGTATGGAAAATTGGGGAGACGAGCCAGTAGGCAAGGTTACGATACAGACAGATGGGCTTAAAGGCGTGGAAATAGGAGGAGACCTGATCCCTCGGTTAATTGATGAACTTCCTATTTTAGCAGTAATCGCGACACAAGCAGAAGGAACAACTATTATCCGTAATGCAGAAGAGTTAAAAGTGAAAGAGACCAATCGCATCTCGGTTATGGTGCAAGAACTTCGGAAATTAGGTGCTCAGATTGAAGAGACAGAAGATGGAATGCGGATTGTAGGTCCTACGCCACTTAATGGAGGACTTTGTCATAGTCATGGAGATCATCGGGTGGGGATGGCGTTGGCAATTGCAGGACTAGTGGCAAATGAACCTGTAACCATACAAGGAGCAGAGGCAATACAAGTCTCTTTCCCAGCGTTTGCTTCTTTTTTAGAGGAGATTCAATCTTCTTCAAAAAAATAAATTGACCAACCATATATTTCCAAATATAATAATCGTACAGTATGGTTTCTCTCCACTCCTGTCCTTTGTCCGCATAATCGGACAGTGACTGTTGGCTTTCGAGTCAACAGTTTTTCTTTTGTATATTGGTTCTGCTTTTCCTTCTCCATTCATAGTTTGTTCTTAGCAGGAGGGTTGTCTAATGAAGTCCTATACTCGTTTCTGGTTGGAGTGCTCATTGGTACTCGCCAGTCTCATCAGTTTAAAAACATGGGTCTTTCCCTTTTTCATATCGATTTGGTTCCCAACCAATGATCTTGCAAGTCTGATGATGGAGTGGACAGTGATCATGACCGGGATTGTCACCCTGTTTCTCTATTTTAGCTTAGGTTCTGTAGCCAAGCAGGTCTATCGTTTTCGCTCCAACGAAGCTTCATTGGTACTTGCTGTTTTACATCTACCACTATTTTTTCCATTGTTAGGTGTCTTCTCAGATGAATGGCAACGTCTATTGACGGACTTATTTTCTTTATTTTCTTTTAATCTTCTAGACTGGCCTGGCTCCCAGATCTGGATTTGTTGGTCTGCGTTTTTGCTAGGAAGGAAAATCAAAATCATGGAGAAGGAAAAAAACGTGTTTTCGGATAAAGTAAAACAAGAAGCAGAAATGAATTAAAAAAAACGCAGAACTCTTTGGGAGAGTTTGCGTTTTTATGTGTGGTATCTATTTCTTTTTCCAAACATCGAGATTTTGCTTCTGTAATTCAGGGAAATTTTCTATCTCAAAAACTGGATCTTTCCCTAATTTTCGCTGACGATTGTAATCTTTTAAAGCAGCAAATGCATGTTTACCCAAGAGGAAAATAGCAATCAAGTTAATTAACGCCATTGCACCCATAAAGAGATCGGCCAGATCCCAAACTAACTGAACTTTGGCAACGGAGCCAAATAAGATCATTCCGATTGCTGCAACACGATATAGTACTACCCAGCCTTTTTTTCGTCCTAGGAACTCAATATTGGTTTCACCGTAGTAGTAGTTTCCAATTAAGGTAGTAAAGGCAAATAGGAGAATTGCACCAGCGATAAAGTAAGAAGCCCATGGTCCAATCTGGGAGCTTAGTGCAGCCTGAGTTAAGGAAATACCTTCTGAACTGTTTTGGAGATCCACTCCGGAGAAGAGGACGATAAAAGCGGTAGAACTACAGACTAGTAGGGTATCGCTCAATGCACTGAGTGCTTGAATAAATCCTTGTTTTACTGGGTGTGAAACGTTTGCAGTTGCTGCTGCATTAGGTGCCGATCCCATTCCAGCCTCGTTGGTAAAGAGACCACGTTTGATGCCTTCTAGCATAGCAGCACCAACTCCACCACCTGCGATCGCTTCTAGTCCAAAAGCATGGGCAAAGATACTAGAGAAAACACTAGGAATAAGGGTAATATTTTTCAGCATGACGAACATAGCAACTGCAATATAGACAATCGCCATAGCCGGAACGATCATCTCTGCTGTCCGAGCAATTCTTTTCACTCCACCAAAGATAACAATTCCAATAATGATGGCGATCACAATTCCCATGGTAGCACGATCGATTCCAAATGGTTGAAAGGCGAGGGTGATTGTGTTGGCTTGTACTGCATTAAAGACCAATCCAAAACTCATTGTAATGAGAACAGCAAAAGTTATACCCATCCAACGTTTGTTTAGCCCTTTTTCCATATAATAAGCAGGTCCACCACGGAAGGTTTCTCCATCACGCACTTTATAGATCTGAGCTAAGGTGCTTTCCACAAAAGCAGATGCACTACCAATAATGGCAATCAGCCACATCCAAAAAACAGCACCAGGTCCACCGAGGGAGATTGCCATCGCTACCCCAGCTAGGTTCCCTACACCGATTCGTGAAGCAGTACTAATACTAAAAGCTTGAAAAGAAGAAACTCCTTCTTTTTTACCAGATGATCGGAACCCATCTGACATTTGTCGGATCATTTCTCCTAGTTGTCGAAATTGGACAAAACGCAAACGTACAGAGAAGTAGAGTCCAACTCCAATCAGAATGGCGATTAAGAGATAAGTCCAGATGATATCGTTGATCGAAGCCACATACTCACTTACTTGATCCCAAAACAAATGGATTCCTCCTTTGAATTGATGTTAGAATTTCTGACATATAGATAGAACCTTTTTGTTTATAACATAAATATAAAATTTTTACTATAAAAAGGGATGAATATAAAAAATTCTGATGTTTCATTTACTGAATGTGAAGAAGAGAGGGAGGCTTTTATGCAAAAAGGATATTTGTTCGGTCTGATAATCGGGATTTGTTTTATTCTAACAGGTTGTGTGCAGTCCGATTTACATCTTACAGTACAAAAAAATGGAAGCGGTTTAATCATTTGGAATATTAACACTAACAAGTGGATTTGGCCTGAATTTGAAAGGTTTAGTACAGTGGATGGAGTTAAGTTGGAGGAACAATTAAAACAGAAGGGTTTTCAAGTAGAACGTGTTACTACAAACAATAGCATTGGTTTTCAGGCTAAAAAGGAAGTGCCAAATTTCCAAAAGGAATTTCATAATTTAGATTTTCAAACTGGTATTTCCCAAGTAGGAGGGGCAACACAAGTTTTGACACCTAGCTCCAATCCAAATCCATTTCTGGATACTCTAGTAAAACAAGTTCGCCGAGGTTATTCGGAAGAGCGATCTATATATACCACTACTCCAAAATTAGATACAACAATTGAACTAACCGATTCAAGGATAACTAGTAGGGAAAAGGCATTGATCCGAGCTTTTACTGATCAGATGCGATTTCGGCTGCTCCTTACCTTACCCGTTTCCCTAACAGAACATAATGCAGATCAAATAATAGAATCAAAGGAAGAACAAACCTATATATGGAACCTTCGTTATGCCGAACCAAAACGAATTTTGTTGAGCAAGCAGGTGCCGAGCTTCTTATATCCGGGGACATGGGTGAACTGGGCTGTTTGGATCGGAACTGCTATGGGGATATTCCTTTTGATTGGTTTAATAGTCTGGTCAGTTACTAAAAAAAAACTAGTTCGTAAAGAAATGGATTGAAATACATTTACCGAATTACATAATACCTTTTTTGAAATGAGGAATTTATATGATTCACCGGTTGCGAGAGTTAATAGAATCAGAACAGTTAGTAGAAATCTATACGGATTTATCAGATATTAGTACATGCTATCTTGGGAAAGTATTGAAAGTATCTGAAGAATACTTACTGTTAGCAGCTATCTCTCGTCATGGAAAATATGATGGGTACTCCTTGCATAAAGTTGAAAATGTTTTTCAAGTGAATACAGATAGTCAATACATCCAAAAAAGAGTGCAAAAATTATATACATTAGAAGCACCAAATCATATTCGGTTTGACGTGAAAATGAAAACATGCTAATAGCTTTTCTAGAGTTTATACAAAAACATAAACTTATAATTTCAGTGGGAATTGTGGATAGTCACGAAAAAGATGTAATCGGCTTTATACAGGAGAAAGAAGAAGATCTTATTACGATCGCAGTGGTGGACAACTTTGGAGAGCCGAATGGAGAAGCTTATATTAAATTAGAAGATATTAATTGGATCTCGTGTGATGATCAAGACGAAGCTTGTTTAAAAATCCTGTACAACGAGAATTAAGCTAACCTAACAAAATAAAGAAAAAAGAGACTACTCATATGCGAGTTTAGTCTCTTTTCTATTTACTCTAGAATGTTTTTGCCATTTCTTTCGCTTTTTGAATGGCTTCTTGCTTGATACTTTCTGCTTTCTCTGGCATTGCAGCCATTCCTTCTACGAATAGTCGATCAAAAGATGGAACTCCGATAAACTGCATTATTTTCCCTAGATAGCGGTTGGTTGTTTCCATTTCAGCCGCGGGACCAGAGGAGTAGATTCCACCACAAGCTTGAATATGGAACGCTTTTTTGTCTGTTAAAAGACCGACTGGGCCATTTTCTGTATATCGGAATGTTTTTCCTGCTACACAGATTGCATCAATATATGCCTTTAAAACGGGAGGGAAAGCAAAGTTCCACATTGGGTTGACAAACACGTATTTATCGGCTGCAATAAATTGAGCGCATAACTCATTAAGACGTGATACTTTCTTTTGTTCCTCAGCTGATAAATGTTCGAGTTCAGAGTCCTTCGCTAATTTACCCCAACCAGAAAAAACATCCAAGTCAATAGCTGGAATGTACTCTTTGTACAAATCGATATGGATTATTTCATCATTTGGGTTGGTCTCTTGATAAGCAGTGCAAAATTCTTTTCCAACAGACAAACTAAAAGATTGATTTTCTTCATTTGGGTGAGCCGTAATGTACAGTAATTGTGCCATTTATGATCCATCCTCAAGTATTAGTTGAAGTACTAAGATTAATTTAGAATGTGATTTAATCAAAAAAATATACTTTGTACACACTGATATTCTGATATTAAAATAATCGGAATATAGGAAATATAGAGTAATAGCTAATAGCTTCCTTGTATTTNAAATCAAAGAAAAGACATTGCCCATAAAATTAGTAGGTATCTAGTAGATCGCTATGATCTAATTGCCTTTGAAGATCTGAATATCAAAGGAATGGTCTTGAATCACAAATTAGCCAAAAGTATTGTGGATGCTGGATGGAATCAACTTGTACAGTTCACTTCCTACAAAGCAGAATATGCTGGTAAGCAAGTAATACAAGTGGACCCATACAACACGTCTCAGGCTTGCTCAAAATGTGGTCAGATCGTAAAAAAAGAACGAAAAGATAGAGTCCATAGTTGCTCTTGCGGTTATACAGAAGATAGAGATGTAAATGCGGCAAGAAACATACTACATAAAGCAGTTGGACATGTTCCAACGCTAAAATGCGGACAGTTAGAACTAAACCTAATATAGGCATGGAACGTGCCTTCGTGGAGAATGCGACGTTGGTCGATTCAATGAATCGAGAAGCTCGCCATTTCAATGGCGATGTAGTTCACGTCAATAAATTCAAACCAAATTTACAAAAACGTAACTGCTCTAAATATATAATGGAATAAAGAAGACACAAGTGTGATTAAATAAGGTTAGTAAAAATTTTCATTTTTTATTAATTTATTAATAGAGATTATTATCAATCTCTTCAATGACTATTAGAGACTTAGTAATGGAGGATGTGCATGACGCACTTGGCAGAGCAGAAAAGAAAATATGGCACATTAACGGAGTTTGAAATCCATTAAGCTCTTTCTCAGTTGTTTATGGGGGAAAGGGGAAAGGGAGCTTGGTTAGAGTTACAAAGGGTGGACAAAGAAGTTGGCTGGACAGAAGAAAGGATTCTTGATTATCAAATCGCTACTCACTTTGGTATTACAAAACTTTGCTAACTGAAAGCCCACGGTTTCAATCGTGTGATGAGAGGCAGTGTTACTCTGTGTCCCCTTTTTGGGATGCTTAGAGAGCAACTAATTTTTATCTTAACATGTTGTAGTGAATCAATTAAACTAATACGATTAAACGATGAAACAAGAATATAGCAGCCTAGCGTACTGGTGACAGGTACGCCGTCCAGTGGGTACATTCTAACCGCATGGGATGGGGTGATGGCACACCACCGAACTTGAGCGTTGTACTCAAGAATCCCACGCTTTAAAAGCGTGTGGAGTGTCAAATATGTTTGTCTTAAGTGTTGGGAAGGATTGTTTTTGCAAAATTGGCAAGGTATTTTCTCTTGCATCTCTTTGTGAGAAAGAGGAAAATAAAGTTTAACTCCCATTTGGGAAGGAGAAAGATATGAAGGTAATTCGTGAACTATTCTCATGGTTGGGTTCGATGGCTGCAGGTGTTGTTATGGCTTTTCTCATTACACTGTTTTTGTTTCAGCCATCTAAAGTACATGGAAGCTCAATGGAACCAACCTTAATGCCAGATGAACGTATTTATATATCCAAGTTACCTAGAACACTTAGCTATGATCCTCAGTTTGGGGACATTATCATCATTGATAGCAGAGTAGAAGAAGAGCGAACATTTGAAGATGACCTCAAGGATAGCGCGATTTATCGATGGGTCTCTGGGGAAGAAGATGACCATTTATGGGTAAAACGAGTTATCGGTCTACCTGGTGATGTCTTAGAATTTCAAGATAATCAAGTGTATCGAAACGGAGCCCCAATCGAAGAACCCTACATCAAAGAAGAGATGAAAGGTCTAGAGAATAACAGAATAGTAGTTCCTGAAGGTCATATCTTTGTCATGGGCGATAACCGAAATTACAGCAAAGATAGTAGAGAAATTGGGACAGTACCGCTTGATCATGTTGTTGGAAAAAAATTGTTTTAGTTTAGTTTTGGTTAGTCGAGAAATCGGCTAACCTTTTTTTATACATTGATTTCTCGGTAAGGGATTAGCCTGCATTATTTTGGTCCAAACTGATAGTACGAATTGTCGGAACAAAAGGTGGCAATCTCATGCGAATGGCAGATTGGTTAACTTATACTGGAATTGAACAATTGCAGAAGATGCATCGTTTTTATGGATGTGCTTCATCTAATCCTCATTCTAAGAAAGATTTAATTTGTTCTTTATTACAAAAGCTCAATCACAAACAATACGTGCAAGATATGCTTGAGGAAATCTCAGAAAATGAATACCGATTTTTGCAAACATTGGTCTTAGAGCCCTGTTTGGCTTTTACGATGGAGGATCTTTTAGCCAAAGGAAGGTCTGCTATGATTACAGAGGAAAATCCACGGAATCTGGTAGTTAAAGCACTACAAAGAGGTTGGGTTTTCCAAGGATATACAGTACAAACTCAGTTCTTGTATCATGTACCATCTGATTTACGGGAAAAGGCAATAAGAGCTTTTCGTAAATCTTTTGTTGAAGAAAGAAGAGTAAAACCGCCAGCTACCTATCGAGTCGAAGAGAACTTGTTAGTGCAGGACTTACATCACTTTCTCCAATTCTTACGTCGAGAAGTAGTCCGTTTGACGAATGAAGGTGCAATTTATCGAAATCAACAAAAGCAAATATTAGGCCTCTTTTATGTACCAGAGGAAATATTGTTGGAGAAACGTCCTCGCTTTGGTTTTGGACGAAGATATCATTGTTACCCTAGTCGGTTTTCCCTTCTCTATGACTATGCTTTTTATCAGGGATATTTTTCAGAAGATCCTGAGGGATATTTGTGTTTACATGAGAACCAAATCGGGAATATATCTATCACCCAAGAAGAAGCAAAACAATTGTATCTTTTTTGGATTCGTCTTTACCGCAGACCGATCCCACATCTTCCCATAATCCTTCGTTGGATTGGGCTACTTAGTTATCCAGATTGGTTTCCTGTCGCAAGGCTTTGGAAGATCGTTTCTGGCTGGTTCTCTTCTTACTACTATGAAACCGAAGAAACTCTTTTTCAAAAGGTATTGCGGATGTTATTACATCTTGGTGTTATTCAATGGGGTGAAGAGGATGGAATGGCCTATCTCCGACTTACTTCATCTGGTAACAAGTGGATGAATGGAATCTCGGCTTTTCAAATCCAAGAAATGGAAGACGAGTTTCTCATTTTTTAGTAGGGAAAGGTACTCACGCATCGAATTCTTTCTATATAATCTAGATAACTTTAGAAGGAAGGGTTTGAGGCAAGTGGTACATGTGTCCGAAAAAAAAGATTTTATTCGCTGGTTTCTCCATCATTACGAGCTCCAGCAAAAAGAAGCGGCGTTTTTGCTCACGTATCTGTTATATAATGAGCCACTACTTGAAAATGTACACTTTGTCGAGCAGATTCCAAATAGCAATCGAGCTATTATTATCTCCGCAACGGGAGTGGAACAACCTGCTTTCCGCTTTCTAAAGAACAAGCGAATCGGTCATGATGTAGAGTCCGCCTATTTTGATATGAAGACGTTCCCTTCAGATGATGTTTACATGGGTCTTTACTACAAAGATCGGCCTGCCTGTCCAAGGTTTGCGGCCGTTATGGAGGGGATACCTATGAGAAAACAAGATTTAGTGCAAGATCAATTAGTAGGCTTGTTTGCCGAGATGATTTTAGATCGTGCACTTCTTGACTTTCAAGTGTCGGAGCTTCACAAACAGATTGACGAGGCTCTTGCAAATTATGACCAAAAACGTTTTGAAGAGTTAGTACTTCAGTTGGAACAACTAAAACGAGAATATATCTAGTATAAATAATAGTAAAAAAAAATTTCAATAATCCTTGGTGTCCATGTTATGGATGCCAAGGATTATTGAGTTTTGGGTGATAGTCTAGTATGACGGATCTGCCTAAAGGAACTATAATAGACGAAATAACGAAGTAAATAGAAATAGAAAGGATACGCAAAGATGAGTTTTCATGGACAGCAAATCCTTCCCGCGATTCGAAAAGTAAAAGACTTTGAACGAATGTTGGATAGTCCTTATCAGTATGGAGTGTTTTTAGATTTACATATTTCTAGACTGAAATCTATTTATCGGCTAGCAGAACAACACAAAAAAAAGATGTTTCTCCACGTCGATTTAGTCCAAGGTTTAAAAAGTGATGAGTATGCAACAGAGTATATCTGTCAGGAAATCAAGCCTTATGGTGTGATCAGTACGAAAGGAAACGTCATTCTTAAGGCAAAACAAAAGGGAGTTTATGCAACGCAACGTGTATTCCTATTAGATTCTAGCTCCCTCCAAAAAAGCTATTCATTAATTGAGAGGACAAACCCCGATTATATTGAACTTTTACCTGGCTTAATGCCGAAATTGATTCGTGAAGTACGAAAATCGACAGGAAAGCCGATCTTTGCAGGAGGACTGATTGAAACGATAGAGGAAGTAGAACAGGCAATAGAAGCTGGTGCTTCTGCCATCACAACTTCTGAAATAGCAATATGGAAGCATTTTGAAAAGAGATAATAAATTTTTGTATTGACAGCGCTTTCATTCTTGTTCATAATAAAGACATAAGTTAATAGATTGTGGCGGAGATGATGGAGACCCACGCAAAATCTTTCTAACCATTATTATTTGGTAGAGAAAGTTTGTGTGGGTCTTTTTTCTCTCTGTCGCTGAATTTTCAAAATAGAAACATTCGGGAGGGGAATGAGCATGTCAGCATTTTGGGGCGAGTTGATTGGAACTGCTATCCTTATTATATTAGGGGCAGGTGTAGGTGCTGGTGTTTCCTTAAAAAAGTCATTTTCTAATGGTGCAGGATGGACTGTTATTACATTTGCTTGGGGTCTTGCGGTTGCAGTAGCAGTTTATGCAGTAGGCGGTTTTAGCGGGGCCCATCTGAATCCAGCAGTAACGATTGGACTAGCCTTTAATGGGGACTTTGATTGGAGTTTAGTTCCTTCCTATATCCTAGCACAGATGATCGGTGCTATTGTAGGAGCGATAGTTGTTTATATACATTATCTACCTCATTGGCGAGAAACAGAAGATCCTGCAACGAAGTTGGGGGTATTCTCCACAAGTCCAGCGATTTCCTATCCGTTTGCTAACTTGTTAAGTGAATTGATCGGTACATTTGTCCTTGTGCTGGGAATTTTATCGATTGGAGCCAATAAATTTACAGATGGACTAAATCCATTAATCGTTGGATTCCTAATTGTGAGTATTGGGATGTCTCTTGGAGGAACAACAGGTTATGCAATTAACCCTGCGCGTGATCTAGGACCTAGAATTGCTCATTTTCTTTTACCGATCCATGGAAAAGGATCTTCCAATTGGAGCTATGCATGGATTCCGGTTGTTGGACCTATTTTGGGCGGAAGTTTAGGCGGATTATTTTATCATGTAGTCTTTTTAGGCAAATCTACTTCTTATTTATGGTATGTATTAGTTGTAACGGTAATCGTTCTAGGTGCAGCATATGTTTTGGGATCTAAACCTCATCAAAAATCAGTTAAATAAGTAAATGCAAAAGGGAGAGGATTTCAGATGGAACAATATATCTTATCGTTAGATCAAGGAACTACTAGCTCTCGTGCGATTCTTTTTAACCAAAAAGGAGAAATTGTTCATACTGCTCAAAAAGAGTTTACCCAAATTTTCCCCAAACCAGGTTGGGTAGAGCATAATGCAAATGAAATATGGGGATCTATTTTAGCTGTAGTTTCGCAACTTCTAGCTGAAACCAATGTCTCTGCAGAGCAAATTGCTGCAATTGGAATTACAAACCAACGTGAGACTGCTGTTGTGTGGGATAAAGAAACAGGACAACCTGTATATAATGCGATTGTGTGGCAGTCTAGACAAACCGCTGATATTTGTAATGAATTGAAAGAACAAGGTCATGATGCACTATTCCGAGAGAAAACCGGTCTTTTGATCGATGCATATTTCTCAGGAACCAAAGTGAAATGGATTTTGGATCATGTAGAAGGTGCTCGTGAAAAGGCGGAACAAGGAAAACTACTATTTGGAACGATTGATACATGGTTAATTTGGAAGCTTTCTGGCGGTAATTCACATGTAACGGATTATAGTAATGCTTCTCGTACCTTAATGTATAACATTCATGAGCTAAAATGGGATGAGGAATTGTTAGACATCTTAACCGTGCCAAAATCGATGTTGCCAGAAGTACGTCCTTCTTCAGAAGTGTATGGACACACCGTGGAATACCATTTCTTTGGGCACAAAGTACCAATTGCAGGGGTTGCTGGAGATCAGCAAGCTGCATTGTTTGGTCAAGCCTGTTTTGAAAAAGGGATGGCGAAAAATACTTATGGTACAGGTTGTTTTATGTTGATGAACACAGGCGAGAAAGCGGTCAAATCGGAACATGGACTTTTGACTACGATTGCTTGGGGAATTGACGGAAAGGTTGAATATGCCTTAGAAGGAAGTATTTTCGTTGCTGGTTCCGCAATTCAATGGCTTCGTGACGGATTACGCATGTTGAAGGATGCCAAAGATAGTGAAGATTATGCAGTGAAAGTAGAATCTTCCGATGGAGTATATGTAGTGCCTGCTTTTGTAGGACTAGGAACTCCATACTGGGATAGTGATGTTCGCGGTGCGATCTTTGGAATCACTCGTGGTACATCCAAAGAACACTTCATTCGCGCTACTTTGGAATCCCTTGCTTATCAAACAAAAGATGTGCTTACTGCAATGGAAGCGGATTCAGGGATCTCCTTGAAAGCGCTTCGGGTTGATGGTGGTGCAGTGAAAAATAACTTCCTTATGCAGTTCCAAAGTGATTTGTTAGGTGTAAATGTAGAACGTCCTGTTGTCAATGAGACTACTGCTTTAGGAGCTGCATACTTGGCAGGTTTAGCTGTTGGTTATTGGAATAATCAAGACGTGATAGCAACTCAGTGGAATATGGACCAAAGTTTTGCACCGAAAATGGAAGAAGAAGAGCAAGAGAAACTATATAACGGATGGAAAAGAGCAGTACAAGCAACCATGGCATTTAAATAAAAGATTACTTTCCACCATTGTTTCAAGTGAGCACAAATAGTGCTATACTAAAACTAACAAGTTGATAATCTGGTTGAAGAACTCGGGAGAGGCCATAGCAAACATAGGTGGAATAAGCCTATGTATCTGTTGTGGTCTCTTTTTTTTGTGAAACATATAAGGAGGAATCGGATATGAATAGCAAACTTTTTACCAGTAAGGAACGGGGAAACGTATTTGAGCAAATGAGTCAAGAAACCTATGATGTACTTATTGTAGGCGGAGGAATTACTGGTGCTGGAATTGCATTGGATGCAACAACGAGAGGATTGAAAACAGCTCTGGTAGAAATGCAAGATTTTGCTGCTGGTACCTCTAGTAGATCTACCAAATTGGTTCATGGGGGACTTCGTTATCTGAAACAGTTCGAAGTGAAGATGGTGGCAGAGGTTGGGAAAGAGCGAGCCATTGTATATGAGAATGGACCACATGTAACAACTCCTGAATGGATGTTGCTTCCTTTTCACCAAGGTGGGACATTTGGAAAATTTTCTACTTCGTTAGGTCTTCGAGTATATGATTTTCTTGCTGGAGTAAAAAGAAGTGAGCGTCGTACGATGTTGTCTGTGGATGAAACGTTAGCCAAAGAGCCTTTAGTTAAAAAAGATGGACTAAAAGGTGGTGGTTATTATGTGGAATATCGTACAGATGATGCTCGATTGACGATTGAAGTAATGAAAGAAGCGGTGGAGCAAGGAGCTGAAGCGATCAACTATGCTAAAGTGACCAAACTACTTTATCAGGGCGGAAAAGTGATTGGTGCGATGGTGCAAGATCAACGGACAGGTAATAAATATGAGATCCATGCGAAGAAAGTAATCAATGCCACAGGTCCATGGGTGAACCAATTACGAGATCAAGATAATCCGCAAGTAGGAAAAAACTTACGTCTTACTAAAGGGGTTCATTTGGTTATTGATCAAAATCGCTTCCCACTCAAACAGGCAGTGTACTTTGACACACCTGATGGACGAATGGTATTTGCTATTCCACGCGATGGAAAGACCTATGTTGGCACAACAGATACGATCTATGAGGAAAATCCGAAAAGCCCTAAAATGACTCGTGAAGACCGTAACTATATTATAAAAGCTATCAATTATATGTTTCCAACTGTTCAGATAACAGATGAAGATATTGAATCTAGTTGGGCAGGAGTTCGCCCTCTAATTTATGAGCAAGGAAAAGATCCTTCGGAAATATCAAGAAAAGATGAGATTTGGCAGTCTCCATCTGGCTTGATCACTATTGCAGGTGGGAAACTGACTGGATACCGCAAGATGGCAGAACAGGTAGTTGATTTGGTAGCCAAACTTTTGGGACAAGAAGAGGGACGGACGTTGAAAGCTTGCCAAACAAAAACAATGGCAATCTCGGGAGGTCATGTAGGAGGATCAAAAAATCTTTCTCGTTTTATGGAGGAAGCTGTATCCAAAGGGCAAAAATGCGGACTTTCGCTTAAACAATCTCAGAAACTTGCTCGTATATACGGATCAAACATCAATCGTGTATTAGAGTATGTAAGTACTTATGATGATAATAATTCTTACCAGCTATCCCTAGATGTTTTTGTACAAATTGCGTATGCACTGGAACAGGAAATGACCACGACCCCTGTGGATTTCTTTGTTCGCCGAACTGGTGCTCTTTTCTTTGATATTGCTTGGGTACGGAATTGGAAAGACCAAGTAATAGCATATATGAGTGATCAACTAAAATGGACAGAAGAAGAGAAGCAGAGACTGATAGAAGAGTTAGAGATCGAGTTACAAGATGCGGTAGTACCAGTTGCATAATAGAAACAAACAAGGCGACTAATTCTTCAAGAGAACAGTCGCCTTTTGTTATATTAGCTTACTGGATGAGAATAATAATCATCGTGTGAAGTGATTTGGAAACCACACTTTTGGTAGAGTTTCAACGCATTTGGATTGTCAGTAGCAACTTCTAGTCGAAGAGTAGGAAATTCATCCTGATGACGAGCTATTAGCTAGTGTAGAATTTTGGTTCCTATCCCTTGACCTTGTAAAGTTGGGGTTACTACAAACTATAGGCTGAATTATAGAAGATGCCTTTTCTAGCATTTTATAAAAAACTTGTTTTTGTCGATGGTCTAGATGAACGAAAGCACTTACTTCGGCTTCACTAGAATGGAAAATGTTATATTCCCAAAGACCCCTACTAGTATATTCTCTTCATAATAGAGGCGATCAAGCGGGAAGAGAGTCTTACAATTTTGAAACATATTGGCGTTTATTTTGAGATGGGTATGATGGGATTCCTCACCAATTGCTTTGAGAGCATATATGTCTGCAAGATGTTTCTTCAGACAGTTGAAGATGGGATGAATCTGGTAGTCTAAGATTCGCTCTTCTTCCCGAAATGATTATCTTTTGAAACAAAGCTACTTCTTATGAGTATCTTTTGTTTTGGTATAAATCTTCTAATGCTTTTTTGTCTATTTTCCCAGCTGCGTTGCGTGGGAGTTGGTCAAAGCCAACTACTGCATCTAACAAGTGATAACGGGAAAGATGTTCGTGTACATGAGCTAACACTTCTCGTTTGGTTAGGATCGAAGCTTCGGATACTTGGATAAACGCACAGGGATACTCCCCAAATTTTTCATGATGAAGCCCGATCACACTAACATCTGTGACATCTGGTAATAATCGGATTACTTTTTCTACTTGGCTAGGATATACACTTCCGAAACCAGGTAGAAAGATTACATAGCGATCTACAATCTCGATAAAGCCATCTGAGTCAACCCGTACTGCATCACCGGTTAAATACCAGTCTTCATAAAACGCATTCCTAGTAGCTTCTGGATCTTTCCAATATTCCATAAATACTTGTGGACCTCGAACTGCTAATTCCCCAATTTCGCCTACCTTCACTTCTTGTCGTGTATCGAAATCCAGTACTTTGACTTCTGGGGATAGGTAGGCTCTTCCTACCGTATGCTGTTTATCGTAGCCCATTTTTGGTTTCCAAGCAGAAACACAACCACCTATTTCTGTCATCCCGTAGATCTCGGCTATCTCAAACCCAAGATCCTCATAATCTTTAGTAAGTTGAATCGGTACTTTGGAGCCTCCTGACAAGATCCTCTTTAATGATGGGAGTAAGGAATCGGACTGTTGGATCATCGGAAGCAGGACAGCTAGTAATGATGGTGGCAAGAAGGTGATGGTGATCTTTTCTCGCTCGATAATATCTAATAAAGCATATGGATCTAATTCAGGAAGGAAGACGGCCGTCATTCCCAAGAAGGAATGATAAGAGCAGACACCCACCCCGGATATATGAAACAAAGGAGTAGCAAACAGATATCTAGATCCAGGAGCGCTTTCCGTTATCCCAGTACCAGTTACTCCGTTGGTAAAGAAAGCATTTTGATTGCTAACTACCCCTATAGGATTTCCAGTCGTTTTAGAAGTAAAGGTGATAGTATATGGATCTTCTGGTTTTACCTCGATCGGAGGGTTTTCTGATGGATATTGAGCAAGTTCTTCTAAGAAATGTGGAATTAATTGGTGATTCTGGACAATGGTACGAAATGAGATTTGCTTATTTTGAATATAAGAGGAAACGGTTGCTATGTATTGATCTTCTAATAGGATATATTTAGCTTCTACATGCTCTAAAGCCCATTCAATTAGGCTGGTAGGCCATTTATAATTAATTGGAACGGCAATCGCGCCAATCTTGGCAATTGCAGCGAGGCTAATAGGAAAAGCACCGGTGACCCCTAGTAAAAAAGCTACACGGTCTCCTTTTTGAACCCCTTGTTCGAGCAAGAAATGGGCGAATTGATTCGTTAGTTTATGATATTCCCGAAAAGTGAGTCGTAGTCCAGGTGTGACAATTGCTTCTTGCTCAGGATTGTTCAGCGAATACTCTTGGATCATTTTTCCAATGGTACTTTTGATCGTTAACAAAAAATCCACCCCATTCGGTTATTGAATTTTATCTACAAGTTCTAATTCTATCACGATATTAGTATTTTTTGAAATAATAGGGATTTCTATTTTTCTTTGTTATATTGATATCAAAATCAAGTAGAACAACCAGAAGAGTTTGTATTATACTTTCAAAAAGAAAAGACAAACAAGAACCCAAGATATGAGTGACCAACTAAAATGGACAGAAGAAGAGAAGTAGAGACTGATAGAAGAGTTAGAGATCGAGTCACTAGTTGCATAGTAGAAACAAATAAGGCGCCTGATTCTCTAAGAGAACAGTCGCCTTTTGTTTAGCTAACTGGATAAGAATAATAGTCATCGCGTGAAGTGACTTGGAAACCACACTTTTGGTAGAGTTTCAACGCATTTGGATTGTCAGTAGCAACTTCTAGTCGGAGAGTAGGAAAGTCACCCTGATGACGTGCAATAACCTCTTGTAGGATCTTGGTTCCTATTCCCTGACCTCGTAAAGTCGGGGCTACTACAAAACCATATAGATAGCCTGAGTTATTGTATTTTCGTAGGCTGATCTTTCCTTGTATCTGCCCATCTTCTACCAATTGGTAATGGATCACACTTTCGTCTAGGAAATTCCTTTTCAAAAAGGTTCGTACTTGTTCTATTTCTTCACTATCAGAAGTCGAACTAAAAGAGCTTACATCTAACTCAACCCATACATCTAAGTGTTGAATGGTAGGGGTGACTAATGAGAAAGAAGTCTCATCTATGTTCGATGATGCAGTTGGCGATCTACTCATTTGATATTCTGAATGATGATAAGTAGCATTTAGTTTAGTTGCTGTATTCAGACCTGAACTTGATGAGTGATCAACAATAAACAAAAATTGTGGTATATTTTGTTCTTTGAGAATAGAAGATGCCTTTTCTAGCATTTTACGAAAAACTTGTTTTTGTCGATGGTCTGGATGAACAAAGGCACTTACTTCGGCTTCACCAGAATGGAAAATGTACATTCCCAAAAAACCTACTAGTGTGTTTTCTTTATAACAGAGAAGATCAAGTGGGAAGAGAGTCTTTCGATTCTGAAGCATATTAGCGTTTATTTTGAGATGGATACGATCAGATTGTTCGCAAATCGCTTTAAGAGCATATACCTCTGTAAGTTGCTCGTCAGACAGTTGGAAAATGGAATGAATCTGGTATTCCAATGATCGGGTTCTCCTTCCAAAAAGGATTTTTTATTAAAACAAAAGCTACTCCTTATGGAGTGGAGTAGCTTTTGTTTTGGTGCAAATCTCTTAATGCTTGTTTATCTATTTTTCCAGCTGCGTTGCGTGGGAGTTGGTCAAAGCCAACTACTGCATCTAACAAGTGATAACGGGAAAGATGTTCGTGTACATGAGCTAACACTTCTCGTTTGGTTAGGATCGAAGCTTCGGATACTTGGATAAACGCACAGGGATACTCCCCAAATTTTTCATGATGGAGTCCAATTACACTAACATCTACGACTTCTGGTAATAGTCTGATTGTTTTTTCTACTTGGCTAGGATATACTCCTCCGAAACCAGGTAGATAGATAACATCTTTGTAGCGATCTACAATCTCGATAAAACCATCTGAGTCAATCCTTACTGCATCTCCGGTTAAATACCAGTCTTCATAAAACGCATTCTTAGTAGCTTCTGGGTCTTTCCAATATTCCATAAATACTTGTGGACCTCGAACTGCCAATTCCCCAATTTCGCCGATTTTCTTTTCTTCTCTTGTATCGGGATCCAGTACTTTGATTTCGGGAGATAGGTAGGCTTTTCCTACTGTATGCTGTTTATCGTAGCCCATTTTAGGTTTCCAAGCAGAAATACAACCACCTATTTCTGTCATCCCATAGATCTCGGCTATCTCGAACCCAAGATTCTCATACGCTTTAGTAAGTTGAATCGGTACTTTGGAGCCTCCTGACAAGATCCTCTTTAATGATGGGAGTAAGGAATCGGACTGTTGGATCATCGGAAGCAGGACAGCTAGTAGTGATGGTGGCAAGAAGGTGATGGTGATCTTTTCTCGCTCGATAATATCTAATAAAGCATATGGATCTAATTCAGGAAGGAAGACGGCCGTCATTCCCAAGAAAGAATGATAAGAGCAGACACCCACCCCAGATATATGAAACAAAGGAGTAGCAAACAGATATCTAGATCCAGGAGCGCTTTCCGTTATCCCAGTACCAGTTACTCCATTAGTAAAGAAAGTATTTTGATTGCTAATTACCCCTTTAGGTTTTCCAGTCGTTCCGGAAGTAAAGGTAAGAGAATATGGATCTTCTGGGTTCACCTCGATCGGAGGGTTTTCTGATGGATATTGGGCAAGTTCTTCTAAGAAATGTGGAACTAATTGGTGATTCTGGACAATGGTACGAAACGAGATTTGCTTATTTTGAATATAAGAGGAAACGGTTGCTATGTATTGATCTTCTAATAGGATATATTTAGCTTCTACATGCTCTAAAGCCCATTCAATTAGGCTGGTAGGCCATTTATAATTAATTGGAACGGCAATCGCGCCAATCTTGGCAATTGCAGCGAGGCTAATAGGAAAAGCACCGGTGACCCCTAGTAAAAAAGCTACACGGTCTCCTTTTTGAACCCCTTGTTCGAGCAAGAAATGGGCGAATTGATTCGTTAGTTTATGATATTCTCGAAAAGTGAGTCGTAGTCCAGGTGTGACAATTGCTTCTTGCTCAGGATTGTTCAGTGAATACTCTTGGATCATTTTTCCAACAGTACTTTTGATCGTTAACAAAAAATCACCTCATACGGTTATTGAATATTATCTACAATTTCTAATTCTATCACGATACTAATATTTTTTGAAATAAGACAATTCATTTGAAAGTAGGGATTTTTATTTTTCCTTGTTATATTGAATTTTCTTATCAATATCAAAATCAAGTAGAACAATTAGAAAAGTTTGTATTAGATTTTCAAAAAGAAAAAGACAAACAAGAACCCGAGATGATGGAAGATAAAAAGTGGCTTGGTTATTTTAATCAATCGAGTCTAGAGGAATTTTTTTATTGGGGGGATTGGGCGGAAAACTCCAACCAATGGGATTTTGAGTCTTGGCTCGATGCGATTTACAATGGAGAATATCAATTGCAGGGTTGTATGATTATTTCAGATACAACTGCAAGATTAAAATATGCAGCGTGGGCGTGGCCTTATGGTGGAGCTGATTGTCTTCGGCATTTGGTACAACTTTTTGGGCTCACGATTATAAAGGAAGAAGTATAATGGTAGTGAAGGAAAACCATAATTGGAAGAAGGTAGAAATATGAAGTTAGTAGATTTACAACCAGAGTCATGGTATCGATCTGCCCCGTTTGTTGATACATTGCTTTTGCCAGTCGCTCCTGTAAAAGTGGAAGGTAAGCTATTTATAGAAGATGAGAAAAACCAGATAGAAGAAATCTGTGTTAGAACAGAGAAGCAGCTAATGGGACGTGTGTTACTTTTACCTACCGTTCATTACCTACCTACTACAGCAGAGAATACAGAGCGATTTTTGGAGGAAATAATCACTCAGTTTGGTCAATCAGATTTTTCGTATTTATTTTTAGTAGCGAGATCGTCCATTTCAAATATTTCATTTCGGAATAAAATTATGTCTAATTCGTTACAAGTTTATTGGAATTTGCTTTCTTCGATTGTAAACCATTCTAATCAATTAGAGGAAGAGGTAGAAAACCTTACATCCTCCATTCTAACAGCTTGGTCGGATAAGTAGTGGAAAAGCGCTTTCAATTGTGGATTATAAGGGGGTTATCTTGACATTTTTCAGAGCCTTCACTATCATGGTAATGTCCTAGTAAAAGAGATTTTTTGTCCTAGTCTGAAAAGAGGTTCCGGTCCGTGTGACGGTGAATGCCGCATAGAAGGAGGTCGGACGAGTCGTGAGTAAGAAACTAACCCGCCGTCAGTTCCTCACCTATACATTAGGTGGGACCGCTGGTTTCCTCGGCGCGGGAATGATGTTCCCAATGGTACGCTTTGCTGTCGATCCTGTTTTAAAAGCAGGAGGGGGCGGTGACTTCATCGATGTCAATTTGGCAGAGAGTGAAGTAAGCGATAAACCACGTGCTGTGGAATTTGAGGTTGACGTAAAAGACGGTTGGTATCAAACCAAAGAAAAACGAACTGCTTGGGTCCTGAAGAATGCAGGAAAAATTCTGGCACTTTCCCCTATTTGCAAACATCTGGGTTGTACAGTATCTTGGGAAAGTAATCCACAATTCAAAAATGAGTTTTTCTGTCCATGCCACTTTGGTCGCTACGAAAAAGATGGCACAAACGTTCCGGGTACTCCACCAGCGAAACCGCTGGATCAGTACAAAACGGAAGTACGAAATGGTCGTTTATTCATTGGACCACTAGACAAAGCATAATGGGACGATAGGAGGTGTAGCGTCGATGCTGCAAGCCATTTACGATTGGGTGGATGAGCGGCTAGACATTACGCCAATTTGGCGCGATGTTGCCGACCATGAAGTGCCGGAACACGTGAACCCAGCCCATCACTTCTCAGCATTTATTTATTGCTTCGGGGGTCTGACGTTCTTCGTTGTCGTTATCCAGATCTTATCTGGTATGTTTTTGGCGATGTACTATGTTCCGGATATTGTGAATGCTCACGCCAGTGTAGATTATCTGCAAAATGAGCTGGCGATGGGAGCAATTGTCCGAGGCATGCACCACTGGGGAGCAAGTGTTGCAATCGTGATGCTGTTCTTACATACGTTGCGTGTCTTCTTTACCGGTTCCTACAAACATCCACGTGAACTAAACTGGGTAGTAGGAGTATTGATTTTCTTTGTAATGTTAGGTCTTGGATTTACCGGTTATCTCTTACCTTGGGATAATAAAGCATACTTTGCGACCAAAGTAGGGGTAGAGATCGCTGCTTCTGTACCGTTTCTTGGGAAGTATATCGCCATCTTCCTACAAGGTGGAGATATTGTAGGTGCGCAAACCTTAGCTCGTTTCTTTGCGCTTCACGTATTCTTCCTCCCAGCAGCACTACTCGGACTTTTGGGCGCTCACTTTATTTTAATTCGCCGTCAGGGCATCTCAGGTCCACTATAAGACTTGCGCGTGAGGAGGGATCCACTTGGCACACACGGAAGAAGGAACTCCGAAAAAGCAAGTTCTGTACGTGGGAGACTCGCGCGTTCGAGCTGATCGTCCGAAACAACACATACCGGACTACTCGGAATTTCCTGGTAAAAATGAAGCATTTATCCCCGATTTTCTGTTAAAAGAATGGATGGTAGCAGCTGTTTTCCTCGTCGGATTTATGACGTTGGTAATGGCAGAAGAGCCACCACTTGGGGAACTAGCAGATCCGACCAATACCGGATTCCTGCCAGTACCAGATTGGTACTTCTTATTCTTGTATCAACTACTGAAATACAAATGGGCAGCTGGGGATTTTGTTGTGATTGGAACCTTAGTGGTTCCAGGGCTTCTATTTGGAGCTCTCATGTTGGTACCATGGCTTGATCGCAGCAAAGAACGCCAACCGCTCAAACGCTCATCGACCACTTGGATTACCATCCTATCTTTAGTTGCAATTGCATTCTTGACTTGGGCAGCAGAATATCAGCATGTCCAACAGCTTGAATCTGCACCTAGTACTGCACCTAAGAACAAAGTGGTAGTAGAGCAAAATAGTGCTGGATACGATATTTACAGCCAAAGCGCGTGTATTACATGTCATGGAGACAACTTGGAAGGGAAGAATGGTCCTTCGCTCTTAGGTGTAGGGAATAAATTTGGCGCTTCCGAGAAAGGCGAATCACATGGCAATCCAGTATACACTCGTGAGGATCTAAAGAAAATTATCGACCATGGACGTGGTGCCATGCCACAAGGTATGTTCCAAGGTACAGATGAACAAAAAGAGGTCCTGATGGATTGGCTACTGAAACAAAACCAAAAATAAGCTATGATAAACCTGATTGCGATAAGCAATCAGGTTTTTTTATCAATGGACGGATGTGATATAGATGATCGGGCTTTGGAGATGGTTTAGCTCGCAACTAATGGAGCGTTGGTTTTTATGGACGCTCTTTTGGATCAATCTACTTGGAAGTATTTATGGTTACTATTGGTATCTCAATCAATTAAAGCTGACACCAGCAAAATATTTAATCTTTGTACCGGATAGTCCTACTGCTAGTGCGGCATTTACACTTGTTTTGTTTTGCTATCTAATGGGTCGACGGAGCCCGCTCATCGAGGCCTTTGCAGCGATTACGTTAATCAAATACGGTGTTTGGGCGGTCGTCATGATCTTTTGGGGGGCCTCCTTGCAACCAGAACCACTGCTTGATGCTGTCGTACCAGCACAATGGATGCTTACTTTTTCACATCTGGGGATGGCTTTTCAAGCATTTCTCTATGCCAAGTATTTCTCTTTTGGATGGAAGGAGATTGCGATCGTTTCTGTATGGACTTTCTTGAATGATGCGATCGATTATCTAGCCGATATGCACCCTTGGGTGGGGTATTATCTGGAACCATACGATCATTTGGTAGGATATTTTACTGTACTATTAAGTGTTACGAGTATCTTAGTCGTCACTATGTTATCTTGGCGGAAAAGTACTGATCGTCTTACCAATTTACCTAAAGTACTTGGATAAACGAAGGTAAGAGCTAAAGTCTTACTGTGCGCTCCCATAAGTTTTCTTGTGGGAGTCTTTTTTAGGACTACAGTATGTGTGATTATACTTAAACGATTTAGTATGCAATTTGAGCGAAGGGAACGACCCTTGATGAGGGCCATTGGAGGAATACCATGTATCGCATTTTTATTGTGGAAGACGATGAAAAGATTAGCGCTATTTTGAAAAATATTATGGAGAAGTACGGATTGGAAGCAGCGTGCGCCACACAATTTCGTGAGTTGATGCCAGAGATGTTGGACTATGCTCCGCATCTGGTGCTTCTTGATATTAACCTGCCGTATTATGATGGTTATTATTGGTGCAGACAAATTCGTGTCCGTTCTAGTGTACCGATCATCTTTATATCTGCTCGAGTAGGTGAAATGGATCAGGTGATGGCGATTGACAACGGCGGTGATGACTATATTACAAAGCCGATTCATTTGGATCTTTTAATGGCAAAGGTAAAAAGTGTGCTAAGGAGAGTCTATGGCGAATATTCCGCCACGACAGAATCTATCTCATCGGTTAGAGATGAAATGAATGTGCAAGGATTGAGTCTGGATCTTCGACGTAACGAGTTACAGTGGCAAAAGGATAGGGTGGAGCTTACTAAAAACGAGAAGTTATTGGCTGAATGCCTTATACAACAATATGGACAGATTGTCTCTCGCGATCATCTTTTGGAAGCGCTATGGGACGATGTACAATTTGTCGATAATAATACACTTACAGTCAATGTGACGAGACTACGCAAGAAGCTAGAGGAGATCGGTTTGCCCAAAGCGATTGAAACAATTCGTGGTCAAGGTTATAAGCTAACTCTCAGATGAGGAATAAGAAGGAGTTAAGTTGATGAAAAAAATTCCAGCTGTTTATTTTTTGCGAGATCGGTTATTATATGTTCTTTTCTATGTGATTATTGTCGGGCTTAGTGTTGGCTTTATGTTACTTGAAAAAAAACGATATCCTGTGGTAATGGATTTAGACACGGTTTATTATTTTATGGCGGTTGCTTTCTTTATGATGGGTGTATGGTTGGCAATTGATTATATTCGACAGAGGCCATATTACAAACAACTTCAGCATGCGATGGAATCAAGCGAACTACATGCTGCGATGATGATACATTCCGCAATAACAAGGGAACAGAGGCTTGTTACGCATTTATTAGAGATGCAACACAACGCTTATTTGACGGAGTTAGGGAAATATCGTCGGCAGCAGGAGATGCACAATCATTTTGTGTTGCAGTGGGTGCATCATATGAAGACACCCGTATCTGTAATCGATTTACTTGCACAAGAAGCTTTGCAACAAATGCCCACTACAGTGGAAGAGAACAAGCAGTTAGTTGTAAGTATGAGAGAAGAAGCAGAACGAATGGCGAGAAGCCTAGAGATGATGCTGTATACAGCACGTCTCGACAAGTTTGAAATGGATCTTCATATTCAAAAAATACCGCTTCATCAGTTGATTCGTAATGTAATAAATGAACATAAACGTTTGTGTATCCGTCACTCCATATTCCCCCGGATTGATGGAGAGGCATGGGTGGAAACAGATGAGAAGTGGATGATAGTGGTGTTGAATCAGTTTGTCAGTAATGCGATCAAATACAGTAAGAGCAAACAAGGTGCGAAGCAGCTTGTTTTTCAGATAGAACCTGATCTAGATGGAGGTAGCAAACTAAGTGTGACAGATGAAGGGACTGGAATAGCATCACATGATTTATCAAGAATATTTGATCCGTTTTTCACAGGGGAAAATGGACGTGCTTCAGGTGAGTCGACAGGAATGGGATTATATTTGGCAAAACAGGTATGTACTAAACTTGGGCATGAGTTGTCGGTGACATCGGATTTAGGTGTTGGTACAACGTTTACCATTGTATTTGAACCGAGGGGAATTCACATTTTCGGTAGTTAGAAAGGGAGAAAGAGTGTTACGTGACAAGATTGTAAGGATTATCGTGCGATATTGAAAGGATAATCGATCGATCCGGGTATTGCTTCGAATTATACTAAGGCTATGGAAGCAGATCCCGACGATCATTAGAAAGGAATCCAGATAATGATTGTACTGAAAGCAGAAGGACTAGGCAAAGTATATAGCTCTATAGGAAACGTCTTTCATAAGGCGTTAGAAGATGTTGACCTACAAATCGAAGCTGGAGAATTCGTTGGTATCATGGGACCGTCGGGAAGCGGAAAAACGACATTACTCAATCTGCTAGCGACCATTGCTCGTCCAACATCCGGTCGAATTGAAATCAATGGGATAAATCCTAGTAGGCTAAATGATGAGCAACTGGCGTTGTTCAGACGACGAGAACTTGGTTTTGTCTTTCAGGATTTTAACTTGATCAATACGTTGTCCATTAAGGATAACATTGTGTTGCCGTTAGTATTAGATGGTGTAGATCCTAAAGTGATTCAACAAAGATTGCAGCCACTTGCTGAATGGCTGCAAATTGAGGAGATCTTGGGAAAGCGAATATATGAGGTATCTGGTGGTCAGAAGCAACGCACAGCTATCGCTCGTGCTTTTATTCATCGACCGTCGTTAGTACTCGCAGATGAGCTGACTGGTAACCTTGATTCAAAGTCGGCGAAGGACGTGATGGACTTGCTCAGGGATCTGAACGAATATCAAAAGGCGACCGTGCTCATGGTAACGCATGATCCATTTACCGCAAGCTATTGCAAGCGTGTGTTATTTATAAAAGATGGCAGACTTTTCTCTGAAATACGACGTGGCTCGAATAGACAAGCATTTTTCCAACAGATATTGGACTCATTGAGCTTATTAGGAGGGAATTTCAATGAGATTCCATTTGCTCGCGCTTAGCAATCTACGAGGCAATTGGCGGTCATACGGTGCGTTTTTTTTGAGTAGTCTATTTTCTGTTATGATTTTCTATATCTATACAGCTTTTCTTGCTCATCCTGATGTGGTGAGTGGAGATATGATAGCGGCTACGAAAGTCAGAAAAGGTATGGTTCTTTGCCAATACATTATCGTCATTTTCTCGGTTCTTTTCGTACTTTATTCCAATTCAGCGTTTCTCAAAATAAGAATGTATGAATTTGGGCTGTTCTCACTGTTTGGGATGACTCGTAAACAGCTACGCAAACTTATCCTTTATGAAAATGCGGTGATTGCAGTATTGGCTATTCTAGTCGGTATCAGCCTAGGAATTTTGTTTAGTAAGCTTTTCTTTATGATCCTTACCGTCTTGCTTCATCTACACGATCCAATTGCGTTTGTTGTACCGCTTGGAGCAGTGTGGATAACATTGAGTGTGTTCTTTGGAATATTTACACTCATTACGTTTTGGATGGTACTACAGCTAGAACAGAACACGGAAATCGAGGATTTGCTTCAGTCATCACAGCAATCAAAAAAAGAGTTACATTATTCACCGTGGTTTGTAGTACTAGCAATTGGGTTTTTAGGAGGGGCATATACAATTGTGTTGTTTTTAAATGGATCCAATTTTGCCCTGTTAGATCTAAAAAACTTTATTCTACTATCACTCTTTTGTTTACTTGTTGTGATGTTCGGTACCTATTTGTTTATCTCACAGTTTAGTATATTGTTGCTACGGTTTATTCAGAGGTTTCATCGTGTGTATTATTATCGAACCAATATGATCGTCTTTGCCCAACTTGGCTATAAGATAAAGGACAATTCCCGCTTGTTGTTTATTTTATCAATTATGAGTTCAGTTATTTTAACAGCATCTTGTACCTTTTATCTATTGGGACTCAGTGCACAATACGATTATTTGAAGGAAAAGGCTTCACTAATGATGTTTATTGGTATGTTCATCAGTCTGCTTTTCTTCATTGCAGCAGGTAGCATGATTTATTTTAAGTTGTTCACAGAGATGCAAGAGGATCGGGAACAATTTAAGACATTAACCCGAATCGGGATAACAGAAAGCGAAATTCGGAAGATTGTTGTCACGCAAATCGGTATCATTTTCTTTGTACCCTGTATCATGGGAATAATCAATGCACTAGTTGTGATGAAAGCATTAGACAATATTTTGATGATGACTCATTGGATCTATTCGTTCTTCGTGATCAGTATTTATATTGTGATCCAAACTTCTTATTTCCTTATTGCCTGTAACCAGTATATGAAACTCATTCTACTAAGGAGAATTTAAAATGGAACCATGTATACAAGTTGTAGTTAGAACGGAAAAATTCAAAATATACAGACTTGTTATTGTGATATTGATAACAATATGCCTTGTTTTTTCCCCATTGATTACATATGCCAAATCGGAAGAAGTAAAGGTTGATACAGACAAAATTGATCATTTTGTAGAATCTGCAATGGACAAACTCCAAATTCCAGGGATTGCTCTTGGAATTGTAAAAGGTGATCAGACAGTTTACTTAAAAGGATATGGCATTTCTGGTCCTGACAAGACACCTGTCACGCCTCAGACACCATTTGTTTTGGGGTCAACTAGTAAATCGATTACCGCCCTCGCGATTATGCAGTTGGTTGAGGAAGGGAAGATCGATCTTAAAGCGCCAGTACAACGTTATTTGCCATGGTTTCGAGTGGCCGATGAAGAAGCGTCTAAGAAAATATTAGTACAAGATTTGTTGTATCAAACCAGTGGTATTGCGAAATATGATGGTCATATTGGCATGGTAAATGGCAACAAATCTATTGAGGAACATATTCGAAGTCTAAAAAATATTCAGCTTACCGGTCGGGTAGGGGGAGATTTTCAATACTCTAATCTAAACTACGATATTTTAAGTGGAATTGTTCAAGTGGTATCCGGGGACCCATTTAGCAAATATGTTCAGAACCACATTTTTAAGCCGTTGGAAATGAAACATAGTTACGATTCTCCAAAAGAGGCCGAAAAAGATGGCTTAGCAACTGGATATCAATCTATCTTTGGATGGATGGTTCCGACTGAGCAGTTAGATCATCGAGGCACTATAGCATCAGGTTATCTCATTTCTAGTGCAGAGGATATGTCCAACTATCTGGTTGCCCAAATGAATGGTGGTCATTTTAAGAAGAATAAGATACTGTCCACAGAAAGTGTGAAACAAATGCACAATCCTGTTTCACCGATGGGGGATGGTTCCTCTTATGCAATGGGGTGGAGTGTTAAAAATAACGTGATTTTTCATGTTGGAGCGACAGAAAACACATATTCCTTTATGGTGATGAAAGACGGATACGGCATTATCCTATTAGCAAACTCAATGGACTTTCTGGTTTATTACGATCAGATTGTAATGGGGATAGACGAAATTCTTCATGGTGGAAAACCAACTTTAGCCAACATACCCGATTTTCAAAACACTTATCTAATTGTGGATCTAGTTGCATTGGCAGTTCTGATCTACATCACTTGGTCAATCTATGGATTATGCAAAAAAAGAATGAAATGGAAAGCCACACCATTACGTATCATGTTCCAAATACTCTCCATCTTGCTGTTTCAACTGCTGATCCCGTTAGCAATATTATTTTATCTACCCAAAATATTAATCGCACCATGGTCAGTTATTATCGTGTTCTTACCTGGTTTGGGACATTTTCTGTTTCTCTTTGCAATTGTATTGCTTTGTATAGGTATAGTCAAAACAGCTTTTCTGATACGGAGTAACCTGAGGGGTAAAAAGAAACTAAACGTTGGAACTTTCAGTTAATAATACTTTGCATTCAAGCATAATTGATTGGACAGCCCCATAGTATGGAGTAAACGAATCTATAGAGGAGTTCAATCGGTTATGCGACGAATTATTCCACTATTCATCTGTTGCTTGCTCCTTGTGAATACTACCCCGATGTTCTCCGCTCAAGAACTGGACTGGGGACAAAAAGCAGAGCAAATTTTACAGGAAGTACAACGAGAGCAGTATCTAGAGGCAAAAGAGGATATCAAACAGTTATCGGATGACTTTATTGCCTCTGACCTTGCTAAAAAGCAATTAAAAATTGAGGCAGTACAAGTGCTCTCCACCTTATTGATAGAATTAGATACCGGATTAAATGCAATCTCACCCAATAAATCAAACCTTGTAAGAAAAGCGACACAGCTTTACCTCGCCTTTGATGCAGCAGTTAATCGAAGCCAGCCTCGTTGGAAGGGATATCGAACCACTTTAGAAGAAGATATTGCTCGAGTGGAGAAAATGCTACCCACCGAAAACCGACGAGAAATAAAACGAGAACTGGACAAGCTAATCGAGGATTATCAGTTGGTACGACCTGCCATTTTGATCGCGAAACCAGTTGAGGCTACTACGAAATTTGATTCACTCATGGTGTTTTTACGTGACCAAACAGAATACCCAGCGATTCGCGAGGGCTTAAAAGAAGCCCGGCAATTGGTGCAGATTATTTTTTTAGGAAAAGATGAGGATGTTCTTAGTTGGAAAGGTTCATTCCAAAAAATTCCAACAGGTTTTATATTGTTTGTAAGTGGATTAATTGGCTCCGCTCTTACGTATGTTTCTTGGCGAAAATATTGGGAGAAAAAAGAGATACCTTAAATAGTACTTAGAATGACCCTCGTGTGGAGGGGCTTTTTGTTGCCTAAACAAAGAACGTGAGCAGCACCTATTAAATGGATTACCGACTCACGTTCTTGTGCTCAATCCCTATTTTCCTCTGTTGCACAGTTCATACTCATTCCTTTAGTAATGACTGATTTGATTAGATATCGGTTTCCTTTCTCATCCATTCGAATGCAGGGGAACCGGAGGGAGCCACTTCTTATATAACGGTGATGTTGGTAATCTAAAAGAATCATTCCTTCCGAGACAATTTTACTAATCTCCTTTGGACTTAAGAATTGCCCAGATCGTTGTATCTGATGTACGACATGATCTGATGCAATATATTCAACTGGTTCGTCAAAGTCCATCACCGAGCTTTTTTTGGACTTCTTTTATGAAATGATAACTTAAATCTACTTCAAAATCTTGCATCGCTTCCATGATTGCTACGGCTGTCTGGAAGACTCCTTTTTCTTGAACTAGTTTACGAATTTGTTTTTTAGTCTTGGGTGAGAGAATCCCAAGAGAATATCCTAAATGTTGATAAATGGATTGGATTTCTTGTTCCATAACCCATCCGGATGTATTGAGATCTACTTCGGATAAGGTATCGATTTGCTCTTGTGCTGAATATTCTGTTTGTTCCATTTTCTCCGATTCATGTCGTTCAGGAGGGAAATGGCTATTTTTCGTTTTTAGTTTACGAAATGGGTTGTTGTATTCTTTTAAAGGTTTTAAATCTAAATGTACAACTGTCAAATTAATTTTATATTCCCGGGTGATTTCCTGAATACGGGCCTCCAATTCATGACCATTGTAAGTCCACTCATCGACGTGTTCGACAAAAAGTGGAGAAATATTTTTTTTATGGATTAATCCAGAATATCCTGTTTCTTTTCCATTCTCATCGAGGATATGAGCGAATGCGCCATATTCTACAATATGATTAACTCGAACTGGAACCGTATCCCCGACCTTATAAGGAGGATGAAGTGGCTTTGTATCTAGTTTCATACTATCAGGGATCTGTGTGGCATGATCGGCAATGCGGTCATCAATGGACATAATCCTCATCCTTTCTAAAGTTTATTTCTATTGTACCCGTTTTTTCTTTGAAAAGTTTTCCTTTTTCGTATTTTCTTTTTGATACGAAAAACCTCCTAACTAAAAATCATTAGGAGGTAGTGATAATTTATTATTTGGAAATGAATTCGAAAACCTGTTGTACATCTTTGTCGCCTCTACCAGACAAATTGACAATGAGCGATTGTTCAGGTGTAAGCTGTTTGGCTAGTTGAATCGCATAAGCGATGGCATGGGCACTTTCTAGAGCTGGGATGATTCCTTCTGTTTTGGACAACAGAGTAAATGCTTCTAATGCTTCAGCATCTGTTACAGAAACATACTTTGCTCTCCCGATTTCTCGGTAATAGCTATGTTCTGGACCTACACCAGGGTAATCGAGACCAGCTGCAATGGAATAAGTGTCTGCTGGTTCTCCCTGTTCATTTGTCATCACATAGCATCGGAACCCATGAATCACTCCTGGTGCTCCATGAGAGAGAGGAGCAGCATGTAGACCTGTCTCAATCCCTTTACCAGCAGGTTCCACACCTATCATTTTTACCTCAGAGTCTGCGAAAAAGGGGGCAAATAACCCTATTGCGTTGCTGCCACCCCCAACACACGCTACAACATAGTCTGGCAATCTGCCTTCTTTCATAAGGTGCTGTGCTCTAGCTTCTACTCCAATAACGGACTGAAAATGTTTCACAATGGTTGGATATGGATGGGGACCTACTGCTGATCCTAATACATAAAATGTATCTGCATGATTGGTAGCGTAGTCCATTAAGGCTTCATCGACTGCTTCTTTTAGAGTACGATTACCGGTCTTGGCTGCAACCACTTTGGCACCAAGCAATTCCATTCGAAAGACATTCAACGCTTGACGTTGCATATCTTTCTCTCCCATATAAACTACACAGTCAAGTCCGAATAAGGCACAAGCAGTGGCAGTAGCAACACCGTGTTGTCCAGCACCAGTCTCAGCAACTACTCGCTTTAAACCCATTCGCTTGGCAAGTAGAACCTGACCCATCACATTGTTGATTTTATGTGCTCCAGTATGGTTTAGATCTTCTCGTTTAAGATAGATCTTCCCTCCACCAAGCTGTTTTGTTAATTGTTTAGCCAAATATAACGGGTTTTCTCTTCCGATGTATTCTTTTTGATAGTAATGCAATTCCTGTACAAATTCAGGATCTTCCCGGTACTGTTCAAAGGCTTGCTCTAGCTTATTTAGTGCAGGTTGAAGCACCTCTGGAACATAACTTCCTCCAAAGGAACCAAAATACCCTTTTTGTTGCTGCTCTACTCGACTCATAATAGTTTCTCCTCTCTGCTATCTCATCTCAACTAGTCATTAATGTAATTATTTGTTCATTATGGCATGGAAAAAGGGAGGTAAGCAAGGGGGAATTCGGAATAAAAAAGCACTACCATGATGTAATGGTAAGTGCCTTTACTTTTTTATTTATTTGTCAGTTGGGGTATTCGCTCATGTGCTTGGAAAGAGAATCCTTCTCCATGTACCTCCCGAACATCATGTACCACAACAAAAGCATATGGATCAGCTTTTAAGACGATATGCTTTAATTTGGGCAGTTCATTTGGAGCGAAAACGGCGTAAACTACTTGTTTTTCTGCTCCCGTAAAGCCTCCTCTACCATTTAGAATCGTTACACCACGTCCCATGCGTTTCGTAATTTCTTCAGCAACGACAAGAGGAGCTTCGCTGATGATCATAGCTGCTTTAGACTCGCTTAATCCTTCCACTACAAAATCAATTATCTTGGAGCCTACAAAAACTGCTACCAATGTGTACATAGCAACCTTTAAACCAAAATAATAGGCAGAAGCAGCAATAACAGCGAAATCAAAAATGAGAAAAGTGCGTCCAATACTCCAACCTAAGTATTTGTTGGCAAGACGAGCGATAATATCTGATCCACCTGTAGTGCCACCAACTCGAAAGATCATTCCTAATCCTGTACCAGCAAAAACACCAGTATACAATGCCACAAAGAGTAGATCGTTTGTTTTAAATCCACCTACATTTTTCGTCACTTCTAAAAAGAATGATACTGCGAAAATACCAATGAGTGTGTAGTAGAAGGTACGCTTCCCAAAGATCTTATAACCAATAAATAATAAGGGAATATTGAGTACGAATATAACCACACCAGTTGATAGATCGAATAAATAATAGAGAATTAAAGCGATCCCGGTAAAGCCACCCTCGGCTAGGTGGTTGGTAATGGCAAAACAGTTAATACCAATCGAAAAGATACAGGCACCTAGTAAGATAATGAGTACATTTTTGGTATGTATTTTCCAAAATTTCTTCATATATAACTCCCTTATCCATTGGAAATTCGGGTATATTATACTGTTCCCAAAAGAACTCTTCAACATCATAAATGATTTTATTTATTTTATTACAAAATTTCGCATCTCAAACCAAAATAAGGTGGGAATTGTCTGTTTTTTCTTGTACTGGATGGTACGAGTCGTTGTCAATCCCAACAGTTTCGGGTAACATGATTCGATAGGAGGGATCGGTTTTCATGTCGCAAGAAAAGACGATCAAAGAGATGCAAAAAGAAGTAGATGCATACATAAGCCAGTTTCAAGAAGGGTATTTTCAACCATTATCGATGTTGGCTCGGATGACGGAAGAGATTGGCGAGCTAGCTCGAGAGGTAAACCATCAATTTGGAGAAAAACCAAAAAAGAAGAGCGAAGAGGATAACAGTATCCAAAATGAATTAGGGGATCTGCTCTTTATTATTACGTGTTTTGCTAATTCGCTCCAGATTGACCTAGATGAAGCATTTGATGAAGTAATGCAAAAATACAACTCTCGAGATCGAGACCGTTGGACTAGGAAAAAAGACTCCTAAAGGGGAAGAGACATCATGGAAATTCGCATAATAGTAGCTGGGGCTTCAGGAAAAATGGGGCAAGAGACAATTCGTCTTTTGTCACGAACTCCCCATTTTCGTCTAGTAGGAGCTACCTCTCGAAAACACGCTGGAAAAGAAGTAGGGAATGTAGTAGGAACCCCCTCCTTTGGAGTACATTTTAAAGCTGATTTGGCGGAAGTAATCGACCAGGTAGAAGCAGATGTGCTGGTTGATTTCACTACTCCCGAGCTGGGTAAACGACATATTCGATTAGCTTTAGAATCAGGAATTCGACCAGTAATGGGAACAACAGGCTTTACCGAACAAGAAATTGCGGAATTATCTCAGTTGTGTAAGGACAAGCAACTTGGAGCCATTATTGCACCCAATTTTGCCATTGGAGCAGTTTTGATGATGGATTTTGCCAAGCGAGCAGCACGATACTTACCACACGTAGAAATTATTGAATCCCACCATGATCAAAAATTGGACGCGCCATCCGGAACTTCGATGAAGACGGCTGAACTGATTGCCAATTCCCGCAAAGAAGTACGCCAAGGGCACCCAGATGAGGTGGAATTACGTGAAGGAGCTCGTGGTGCATACTATGATGGATTCCGCATCCACAGTATCCGGTTACCTGGAATGGTAGCGCATCAAGAGGTGCTATTTGGAGGAACAGGACAGTTACTTACCATACGACACGATTCCTATAATCGAGAATCTTTCATGCCAGGTGTTCAGTTGGCAACAGAAAAAGTAATGGAGCTATCTGGTCTTGTCTATGGTTTAGAAAATATCCTCCAATTATAGAATGCTGATAACCTAATTTATAAGAAAAAAGGATGGTGCCGGTTGCGTATAGGGATCACTTGTTATCCATCGCATGGTGGATCTGGAGTTGTAGCGACAGAACTGGGAAAATTACTTGCTGAAAATGGACATGAAGTTCATTTTATTACGTATGAAATGCCATTTCGTTTAGGGAATTTTCATCAAAATATTTTTTATCATGAAGTAGAAGCAAATCAATATGCACTTTTTAAATTCCCTCCATATGATCTAGCACTTGCAAGTAGAATGGCGCAGGTAGCCATTGACCATAAGTTGGATCTTTTACATGTACACTATGCCGTTCCGCATGCTGTGGCAGCTGTCTTGGCAAAACAGATGGTGGGAGATCACTTGAAGGTAGTTACCACATTGCATGGTACCGATATTACGGTATTGGGAGAAGATCCTACTTTAAAAGGAATTATTAAATTTGGTTTGGAGAAGAGCGATATGGTGACTGCAGTCTCCGATAGTCTCATTCAACAAACTTATGACATGTTCCACGTAAAAGTTCCGATTGAGCGAATATATAACTTTGTAGACGAACGTGTGTATTATCCACGTGATGTGCAATCTATTCGTCGACAGTATGTCTCTGACGAAGAAAAAATCTTGCTGCATATTTCCAACTTCCGCCCTGTCAAACGCCCCAAAGATGTGGTAGATATTTTTCACCGTGTACAGGAAAAAGTCCCTTCCCATTTGCTATTGGTAGGGGAAGGTCCAGAACTAATGAATATTCATCAACAAGTGATTGATTTGGGGATTCAAGATCGTGTTCATTTCTTGGGCAAACAAAATGAGGTAGCTCAGTTGATCTCATTAGCAGACTTGCTTCTACTTCCATCCGAAAAAGAAAGTTTTGGGTTAGTAGCATTAGAAGCGATGGCTTGTGGAGTACCAACAGTTGGATCGGCTACTGGTGGAGTTCCAGAGCTTGTAAAACAAGGTGAGACTGGTTATTTAGCCAATGTGGGAGATGTTCCTGCGATGGCAGAGAGCGCTATTGATATCCTCAGCCATCCTCATTTGCATGAGAAGATGGTTTCCAATGGTTTGGAACGGGCAAGTAAACATTTTTCAGGAAGTGCTATCACGAAGCAGTATGAGGCATTGTACCAACGTTTGTTGCAACAAGATTAGGGGGCTAACATGCAAGATTTACGCAGAGCTGCGGAACAAGTGATGGAGAAGCTAGAAAGTGCAGGTTATCAAGCATACATGGTAGGAGGATGCGTCCGAGATTTACTTCTAGGGCGTACTCCAGATGATTATGATCTTGCAACAGATGCAGAACCATCTGTTGTCGAGGAGTTGTTTGAAAAAACTATCCCCACGGGAATTCAACATGGAACAGTAATAGTCATCAATCAAGAGATTCCGATTGAAGTAACTACGTTTCGAGTAGAAGGAGCTTATCTTGATGGTCGTCATCCAGAGAATGTTTCCTTTGTAAAAGAGCTATCTAAGGATTTAAGCAGAAGAGACTTTACCATAAATGCGATGGCGTTGGATCTGCGAGGGAAGTTGTACGATTACTACCAAGGTCAAGATGATCTAGAGAAGAAGAAAATTCGGGCAGTAGGAATTCCTCAGGATCGTTTCTCGGAAGATGCACTTCGGATGATTCGGGCGATTCGTTTTGCAGCGCAGTTGGATTTTTCTATCGAACCCGAAACATTTCGAGCAATTAAATTATGCCGAGAAGGCGCTAAAAACTTGGCAGTAGAACGAGTAAGTGCAGAGCTTACGAAACTGTGGAAGTCTAATCAACCATCTGTCGGACTTCAAGAATTTTGGGATACTGGATTACTATTTTGTACCAATCCATTTGCTCATTGGGAAAAGCAGCCTGCTCCAAGTCTTGGGGAGCTACTTCGATTTGATCTCTATGATGATCCAGCTTTACGCTGGGCGTATCTACTCTATTTATTACAGACTCCTCAATCATTATTGCCATTACGTTTGTCTGACCTTAAGCTATCTCATAAAGAAAGTGTACGTATTCTAACAGCTAGTGAAACGGGACGAGCTTGGACGTATCGAAAAGACGATATGGAGCTTCGGGCTCTGCTCCTTCAATACGGATTAGAGTGGACTATACGAGCAAATCAATTTGCTAATATGATTTACCAAGATGAATTTTTGGAGCAGACAGAAGAGATTAATCGTAATTGGCACGAAATGCCTGTCAAAATGTTGAAAGAACTACCTGTAAAAGGATCTGATTTAATCAACCGTCTCCAAAAACCAGCAGGACCTTGGGTTGGAAAAACATTAACTTATTTACTAGAACAAGTAGCTTTTGGAGAACTAGAAAACCAAAGACCAGTCTTGTTAGATGAGGGAGAACGATATGCCTTCCAATGTGCGGACTAAAATGTTAGAAGTATTGATTCAAGAGGAAAAAGGCTATGTTTCAGGAGCGCAAATTAGTCGAAAGCTTGGTGTGAGTAGAGCCGCGGTTTGGAAACAGATGGAGGAGCTTCGTCGAGAAGGATATGAGATTGAAGCAAAACCAAACCATGGCTATAAATTACGATACCGACCTGATCGAGTAGCTCCAGAAGAGATTTCTCCACATTTAGAAACGAAGTGGGTGGGACGGAGTATTCGTTATTTTCCTTCTGTCTCCTCTACTCAGATTATCGCTCATGAATGGGCAAAAGAAAAGGCACCAAGCGGTGCCTTTGTGCTTGCAGAAGAACAGACGTCTGGCAGAGGACGATTGGGACGTGCATGGCATTCTCCTATTTCCACAGGCATTTGGATGAGCGGAATTTTTCGTCCTAAAATCCCCCTGTATTTAGCTCCACAGTTAACCTTACTAACTTCTGTAGCAGTATGTGAAGCGATTCAAGAAGAGACAGGCTTATCAGTAGGGATTAAATGGCCCAATGACCTTTATGTAGAAGGAAAAAAGATATGTGGAATCTTGACAGAGCTTCGAGGAGATCAAGATCAAATTGATTATGCGGTCATTGGGATTGGAATCAATGTGAACTTAACAGAAGATCAGATTCCAGAGGAGTTATTAACAAGAGCAACTTCTTTACAAAAGGAACTAGGGAAGTCCATTCATCGAGCTACTCTTATCACGAAAATTTGGAAACGCTTGGAGAATTTATACTTGATATACGAAGAAAAGGGCTTTGAGGTAATTCGGCTTTTGTGGGAAAGCTATGCTAATATGCTTCAAAAACCAATTATCGCGAACACGCCACAAGGATGGGTAGAAGGAATTGCTCTAGGATTAAATGCCCACGGCGCTCTTCGTATGCAGACGGAAACAGGGGTACAAGAAGTTTATTCAGCTGAGATCGAAGCCAAAACGTAAACGGTGGCATTAAAAGAAAGATGGACAGAGCAATTAAGTGTTCGATCAGTTCAACTAACCATCAGTGGGATAAAACCCACTGATGGAAGTCTATTATGTTGTTCCATACTAGTGCAGCGAACAGTTTGGTTGAACTCTATAAAGGTAGAAGGAGTACCATTCTGGAGTGGAATAATAAGCCTTTATATTTTGCATTGCAAGAAGAATCCTCTTTCGCTATGCTTAGGGAGTGATAGCATCCCATTGGGAGCTGTACACTTGTATGTAATTTCCATATGAAGTTTGATTGATTTGCTGCTTCGAGCCAAATAAGGACGGAGACAGAGGAATGGGGAAATGTCTGTCTACCTTTTAGTGTCCGATTTTGGGAGGCTAAAAGGTTTTTTGATGCCTCTGTTTTCTCCATTGGGAGGGAACTAATAATGTTAAAGGTCACCACTCGTACATTACGAAAGAACAAACAAGAAAAGCGGCCAATTGCGATGATTACGGCTTACGATTATCCAAGTGCTAAGATAGCGGAAGAAGCAGGAGCGGAAATTCTGCTAGTGGGTGATTCGCTTGGTATGGTCGTATTGGGATACGATTCGACAATCCCAGTAACACTCTCTGATATGTTGCACCATACCAAAGCTGTTAGCAGAGGAGTGAATAATGCGATGGTAGTGGCAGATTTGCCATTTGCCACAGCTCATCTGTCACGTAGTGAGGTGATTCGCTCAGCAGCTTGTCTCTTACAAGAAGGAGGAGCTTATGCAGTGAAAATGGAGGGAGGAGATGAGATTCTCGAAAATCTCTCTGCCTGTGTAGCTGCTGGAATTCCAGTAATGGCCCATCTTGGACTGACTCCTCAGTCAGTAAATCAATTAGGTGGATACCTATACCAAGGTAAAGATGAGGTGACTGCACAAAAATTGATCCAAGATGCACAAAAAGTGGAGGCGGCTGGAGCTTTTGCATTGGTATTGGAATGTGTTCCGGAAGAACTAGCAGAAGTGATAACCGAATCACTTAGCATCCCTGTTATCGGTATTGGAGCAGGGCGTTATGTGGATGGGCAAGTTTTGGTCTATCATGATCTATTAGGACTATCTGGTCAGTGGCATCCTTCTTTTGTCAAGGTGTATGCTGAAGTGGGTAAACAGATGACGGCAGCGATCTCTCACTATGTGACGGAAGTGAAAAACCGCCAATTCCCAGAGGAAGCTCATGTTCGGCATGTAGCACCAGAAACTGTTGGGAATCTGTACGGAGGGAAGGGTATTCAGTGATGAAACAGATCTCATCAATATCACAACTACAAACCGAACTAGCAGCATATCACTCTCGAACGATTGGTTTTGTACCAACAATGGGCTTTCTACATGCTGGCCACTTATCTCTTGTTCATCAGGCTGTATCGGAGTGTGATCTTGTTGTTATGTCTATTTTTGTTAATCCGCTTCAATTTGGACCAAACGAGGATCTAGCTAGGTATCCTCGTGATATAGAACGAGATCGGGAACTTGCTGAGCAAGCTGGAGTCGATATTTTGTTTACGCCAACCGTTGAGGAGATGTACCCACGGAAGATACAGACCCAAGTTCAAGTAAGCGGGGTAACAGAAAAACTATGTGGAGCTTCTCGTCCTGGTCATTTTGAAGGAGTGGCAACGGTTGTAAGCAAGTTATTCCATATAGTGGGACCAAATCGTGCTTACTTTGGACTAAAAGATGCACAGCAAGTAGCGGTGATTGAGCAGATGGTATTCGATCTCTCTTTTCCAGTTACCATTGTCCCTTGTGAAATTGTCCGAGATACAGATGGTATAGCGAAGAGTTCTCGAAATGTGTATCTTTCAGCAGAAGAACGAACACAAGCTTTGATTTTGTCTCGCTCACTAAAGCAAGTTAAAGAGATGGTGGAGCAGGGAGCATTAACAAATCAACACGATGTACGTAACTTTTTAATCGAGCAAATCGAGTTGCAACCACTTGCGAAAATTGATTATGTGGAAGTATTATCCTATCCAACCCTCACAGAACCAAGAAATCTTTTTACAGAGACAATTCTTATCGCAGTGGCAGTTTATTTTGGAAACACTAGACTTCTAGATAATGTGATCTTAAACAAATAAGGAGTAAACACCTATGTTTCGTGAAATGATGAAATCCAAGATTCATCGCGCTACGGTAACAGAAGCAAATTTACATTATGTTGGTAGCATTACGATCGATGAAGCGATTTTGGAACAAGTCGATATATTGCCAAATGAAAAGGTACAGATCGTGAACAACAACAATGGCGCGCGTTTAGAGACATATGTTATCCCTGGTGCGAGAGGAAGCGGAGTGATCTGCTTAAACGGTGCAGCTGCTCGTTTAGTACAACCAGGTGATACTGTGATCATTATGTCTTATGTATGGTTGGAGGAACGCGAAGCATTACACCATCAACCGAAAATCGCAATAATGGATGAAAAAAATCAGATTGCAGAATTGATTGCAGCTGAATTGCATGGCACGATTGCTTGACCTAAAAACCCTCTCTTTTCTATTACGAAAGAGGGGGTTTTTTGCTTCAATTTTACATACAACAATCGGACGGGGACATACTCGTATTAACGAAAAAATGACCAAATCATGTCCCTGGAGGAAATGAAATGTATCATCAAAAATGGTTGGAAGTTGTACAAAGTGCGTTGGGGGAAATTGAGGCCGATTATCCTGTATGTAATGATCAAGATCGCCCCAAAATGCGCCAACGTTTGCAGACAATCAAAGAATCGTGCGATCAGCTTCTAGAGTCATGGGCAGAAGTGGAAGAAAGAATTGCCCTGTTGGTATCTCAGTTTCCGGAACTAGCTGATATAGGGGATAACAAGGAAGAGATTCAAGAAGAAGTATGGTTGCATGAATCCTCAGTTCGTAGTTTTCGACAAGGACAAGGATACTATGGTCTAAGTATGTTCCAAGAAGCACAAGAAGTGTTCCAGCAAGTAGTGGAACAGGAACCAGACTTTGTATTGGGACGACTTTACTTGGCTTTAAGCCAATTCCAGGAAGGCAATTGGGAGGAGGCTCTCGCTCATTTTCGGATGGTAATTGCTACATCCCCTCATGAAGCTTTTACCAGTTTTGCCCAACATATGACTGGATGTATCTATGTTCAACAAGGAAATGATCAAGCCGCTCTCAAAGAGTTTGCCAAAGTAGTTTCCCATTCCTCAGATTGTGGAGATGCTTGGTTTAACTTAGGTGCTTGTCATTTTCGTCTGGGCTCTTATTACGAAGCAATTCCTTATTTTTATCATGCTATTAACATTGCAGAAGATGATTGGGAAGCAATGTATTATCTCGCAGAATGTTATGCCAAATACCAAGAATGGGAAAGTGTTCATTTTTGGAGGCTGGCCTGTTTAGAAAAAACGCAACATCCTCAAATTGTGGAAGCACTAGCTCATGACTACGAGGAGATTAATGATACTTCCCAAGCAATCTTTTGGTATCGACGTTTGCTTCAATTCCCAACATACGAGATCACCGCAATTCATGGGATATCTTGGAATCTGTGGCGTCAAGGGGAAAAATCCGAAGCGATTGCATGGCTCAAAAAAGGACTAACTCTTCAATCAGCTCATCCCGAACTCTTATTTTTATATGGTTGGTTTCTCTGGTCTGAGGGGCAACTAGATCGATTGGAAATATTGATCCAAAACTTACCGAGTAACTTGTCAGATAAAGCTATTTGGAACGTTTTATCTGCACGACTCCAATTCTCACAAGGTAACTACGAGAACGCATTCCAGGTATTAGATGCTGTAATTGAAAAAGAAACAGGAAATTTAAAGTCATTAGGCCACTTTCAAAAAGGTCGATTGCTGTTGGAGTTGGGAAGAGTAGAAGAGGCAGTAACCCATTTTCGTTTGGCCCAACAACAAACCAAACGTTGGGAAGAGCCTGCTATCTATTTAGGAATTTGCCAGATGGTAGAAGAAAGGAAAGTATAATAAGATGCACACGATGTGGAAAGGTTCGATTAGTTTTGGGTTGGTCAACATCCCAATCAAAATGTATGCTGCAACAGAAGAGAAAAATATTCGTTTTCGCTACCTGCATGAAAAATGCCAAACACCAATTCAAACAGTTCGTACTTGCCCTCACTGTCAAGTAGAAGTTCCATGGAATGAGGTGGTCAAAGGGTATGAATATGCTGACGGCAGATTTGTTCTCATGGAGAAAGAGGAACTTGAAAAACTATTACCTGATGAGAACAAAGCGATCGAAATTCTTGATTTTGTAGATCTGTCTGAGATTGATCCTATTTATTTCCAAAAGACGTATTATTTAGGTGGACAAGATCAAAACTCCAAGGCGTATGCGTTACTTCGTGAGGCTTTACGCAAAACAGGCAAAATTGGTGTAGCTCAGATCACGATTCGGTCTAAACAGACATTAGGAGTATTACGAGTCTTAGAAGATTGCCTTATCTTAGAAACGATCTTCTATCCTGATGAAATTCGTGCTACGGATCAGGTTCCATATGTACCAGCAGGACAGGATCTTCCAGCAAAAGAGTTGGAAATGGCTGAGAAACTGATTGAGAATCTTACCACCCCATTTGATGCGACGAAATACAAAGACGAGTATCGCGAGCGAGTACAAGAAGCAGTGGAACAGAAGATACACGGACAACAAATTGTGGAATCCCCAAGTCCAAAACCGGAGAAAGTAGTAGACTTGATGGAAGCATTAAAGGCAAGTCTAGAAGCGACGAAACCGAAGAAAAAGACTACAAGACGCAAAAAGGCTACATCATAATATACGAGTGAGAAAAGGGCTACTTCTATTTGAAAGTAGCCCTTTTCTAAGTATTTTGGACAGAACGTAGCTATTAATATATTTATTGTTCTTATTGAATAGTGAATCTATAATGTACATATATAAATTAAATAATTAATTTAGAAAAGGAGATTGTATGTCTTACACTTTGATCTTAGTAATTGGGTTTGTGTTACTCGTTATTTCATTAGGATTCAACTTTATGGTAAATAAATTGAGTATAAAAAATAATATATATATTTTACCGACTATATTTTCTTTAGTATTTACAATATTATGTCTACTTCTAGAAAGGCAAAGAAGATACGTAGACAAGTTCGAGTATATCATTATTGATAGTTCAGAGGTTTTCCTCGGACTACTAACACTGATTTTTGGGGTTGTCTGGTTCTTGTGCATTATCATATTAATTGTCAAATATGTGTGGAGTAAACTGAAAAAATAGTAACAAGTTTCTACTACGATTTATAAGATAAATAACAGGAAAAACTCCAAACCATTTTGGTAAGGAGTTTTTCGTTTGTATAACGATAGTATCACGATAATAAGGAAGCTATCTTAGTGGAGAAAATTAATTGATCACCTGACGAGAGGGGTACTAGGTAAATCAAATAATTTTCCTTTTAGATAACGTATCATGGTCCTGTGTAATACGGGATATATTCTTTTTTATCGGTAGGAGATTTGCTAACTTCTTGCCCATTTTCATTGTACTGTATTTCAAATTCCTGATAAGTCTCGACTCGATAATCTCCCTCTTGCTTGGTTTCGACTAGTTCCATCACATATTCGGTTTGTAAATTAGGCGCAACGGGTCCTGTAATGGATGGGACAGATTCTTGTAATGGGATATAGTCGCGTACCAAGATGATCGCACCAAGACTTAAATTAATGGATAAGAGGGTTATAAGACCAGCTTCTTTCATTATTTGGGGCCAAGTTTTCATCGGAATCCTCCTCATTTTGCTTCGACTCTATAAGACAAGTTATGAAGAAATGAATCCAATAGAACGGACGATTAGAAAAGAGCCGTCTCATATGGAGAAAATAAAACATAAAATAATATTCAAATAAACATTTGACTATCGTGATAGTCCTTCGATAAAATATATTCAAACGATCTTTTGACTAAGGGGCGGAAGGTATGAAAAAAGAGGATATCTGTGAAATTACTTGTGTGGAAGAAGGTAAAGTCCGCATGGTGAAAGAGAAAGTAGAGCAAGAGAACTTTCAAGATACTGCTCAGATTTTTAAAGCATTATCTGATCCTACACGGTTAAAAATTGCTTTTGCCATTCTCGAAGCAAAGGAGCTGTGTGTTTGTGATGTAGCGAATGTCCTCGATTCATCCATCGCTACAGCATCACACCATTTGCGCCTCCTGCGGAACATGGGACTTGCAAAATACCGAAAAGAAGGAAAGATGGTCTATTATTCGTTGGATGATGAACACGTTCAACAGTTAGTCACATTAGCTTTAGTCCATCAGAAAGAAGGGAAGAGGGATGGCGAAATCTGAGGAGCAATCGGTCTATCGTTTGCAAGGCTTAACCTGTACCTCGTGTGCTGCCAAATTTGAACGGAATGTGTGCGAGTTACCAGGTGTAAAGGAAGCCAAAGTGAATTTTGGAGCTGCTAAGTTGACTGTGATCGGAACAGCAACTGTTGATGAACTGGAACAAGCAGGTGCTTTTGACCATATTCAGGTAAGATCTGAGGGACAAGTGCCTACACCAAAAGTGCCTTTTTGGCAAAAGAAAGAGAATCTCCTTGTACTGTGTTCTGCGGTCTTTTTGGCTGGTGGTTTTTTCTCTAATCAACTTTATGGAGAAGAAAGTCTACAATCTATCATCCTGTTTCTAAGCTCGATTTTGATTGGAGGATGGGGACTTTTTCGAGAAGGGTTCCGTAACCTCATACGCTTGCAATTTGATATGAAGACCCTGATGACCATTGCGATTTTGGGTGCTGCTACGATTGGGGAATGGGGTGAAGGGGCAACGGTGGTAATTCTGTTTGCCATCAGTGAGGCACTTGAAAGCTATTCAATGGATCGGGCACGTCGCTCGATTCAGTCTTTACTGGACATTTCTCCCAAACAGGCTCTTGTCATTCGAGATGGAATGGAACAGCTGATAGAAGTGGAAAAGATCGAGATCGGAGATACTCTCCTAGTTCAACCAAATAAAAAGATCGCCATGGATGGGGTGGTGCAAGAAGGAAGTTCTCATGTTCAGCAAGCTTCGATCACAGGTGAGTCTATTCCAGTGGAAAAAAGCGTTGGGGACGAAGTATACGCAGGTACGCTGAACGAAGAAGGCGTCCTCCGCATTCAGGTTACCAAGCGAGTAGAGGATACGACATTAGCGAGAATTATCCAATTGGTAGAAGACGCCCAATCAGAAAAGGCTCCTGCCCAAGCATTTGTGGACCGTTTTGCTCGGTACTATACCCCTGCTATCCTCTTGATTGGATTTTTGATCGCTTTTGTTCCACCCCTTTTTACAGGAGAGTGGCAAGAGTGGATCTATCGTGGACTTTCCATCCTTGTTGTTGGTTGTCCTTGCGCCCTTGTTATTTCTACTCCTGTGGCCATCGTGACCGCGATAGGAAATGCTGCCAAGCATGGGGTTCTAGTCAAAGGTGGAGTCTACTTAGAGGAATTAGGACAGATTGAAAAGATCGCTTTTGATAAAACAGGAACATTAACAGAAGGAAAACCGGTGGTAACCGATTGGGAGAACATCCAAACGGAAGAGGAAGAACGAAACCTCCAAATTGCGGTTGCTCTAGAACGAAATTCGACACATCCTCTTGCTGCTGCGATTATGAGCTATGGAGAAAAACAGCTTGAACAACCTAGATCACTTACAGCCGAAAATTTTGTCTCTATAACAGGAAGTGGAGTACAGGCAGAAATCGAAGGTGTGACCTATATACTGGGAAAACCTCGCTATTGGGGAGATGGTCAGCTTGATTTACAAGTCCACTCACGAGTAGAGCAGCTACAGAGTGAAGGGAAAACAGTGATGCTTCTCGGGACACAGAGCCAGATTCTCAGTATCATTGCCGTTCGAGATAAGATTCGTTCTTCGAGTAAAAAGGTAATTAAACAATTGGCTCAGCTTGGATTAAAACAATCGCTATTACTTACAGGGGACAATGAACAAACAGCGAAAGCAATAGCAACAGAACTCGGGATCCAAGAAGTGCATGCAGAACTATTACCAGAACAAAAATTAGAAGTGATCAAAGATACTCAAAAAGAACATTCGATCGCCATGGTAGGAGATGGGGTTAATGATGCTCCAGCTTTAGCTGCTGCAACAGTGGGGATTGCCATGGGGGGAGCAGGTACGGACACTGCCTTGGAAACAGCTGACCTTGCTCTGATGGGAGATGATCTTCGGAAACTTCCTTTTGCGATCGGTCTTAGTCGGAAAACGATGACGATCATTAAGCAGAACATCGCTTTTGCTCTGGGAATCAAGTTATTAGCTCTACTCTTGATTATTCCAGGTTTTCTAACCCTCTGGTTAGCGGTGTTTGCAGATATGGGTGGGACGTTGATCGTCACCTTAAATGCACTTCGCTTGTTGAAAAATAAAGAGAACTCATAATAAAAAAGGTCACGTCCTAAATTAGGTACGTGATCTTTTTGTATTATTTTTTTCATCGAACCTGGATTACTTTTTGACAAACAGGATACAGAACGACCCCTAAATAGACGCCTAATATATTTAAGATGAAATCATCGATATCCAAACTGCCACGTCCTGTGGCAAATTGGATATCGATGAGGGTAATCAGGATCATGGAAATGACCATTGTCCAAAGTGGGGTCTTTTGCTGGTATCGGAAAAAAAGCCCCCATGGAATAAATAATCCAATATTTGCAGCTAGGTTGTAGAAGGAAACAAGCGGAGTTACCTCACCCAGTAAATAAGGGGTTATGGTTTAAATGGAACCAAATTCCATGAATCGTAACTTTGATCAGATGGTCGGAAAAATAGCAACATTAATAACCCAATATTATACAGTACAAATGAGATACAAAAGATCAGATAAGGAATGGAGATTGAATCTTTGCGTATATAAAAAAACACGAAAAAGACGAGAACGGTCAAACAGATCCACAATACTCCTAGTACGATGGGATGGAGGTAGGAAACTAAGCGATAGGAAAAGGGCAATAGGAAAAGAAATAATCCTTGTGAGACAACAAGCGAGATGGTACTAGATTTATGCAAGTGAATATTCCTCACTTATACAAGTAAATGCAATCTCTTAATTAGCGATTTATCAAAATCAGTATTATACACATACTAACCATAGGGCAGAATCTAATGGAAACAGAGACTGTTCGCTCCTTTTCTGGAACATATATCCTCCTTTTGTTATAAGCGAACTTTGCTCTTTTTAATGATGATGATGTACCGGTATAAGTTGCAAGAACAAATAACAAAAGCCAACCCCTGCTAATGCCCCTACTATCCACTTTCCCTTACTTAAATCTCGATACCCCTTATGTAATAACTCCGAGAACGTAATATGGCACAAAATAGCAATAGAAATGCCCATCAAAACTGCTACAAGACCTGAATCCGATTTAGAGAACCCACCTCCGAGAAAAGACCCAAGTCCTAGAGATAAGGAAAGAAGGAAACTAGTCCACAGAATGAATCTAACTGGAAAACGTTTCCGCATCAACGGAGAAAAAAGGGCAATTCCCTCTGGAATATGATGAAATGCAAGTGCGATTAGGAGAGGTATAGAGAGATGTTCCATAGAACCTAAGGTGATACCAAGAGGGATATTATGGATGCTGATGGCAATACAAAACAAGAGAAACGTCTCTGTCTGATGATTTGAATGAAAAAGGACTAATTTTCGTGAGATTTGTCCGAACAAGGATAAGAATCCAAAACCAATTAGTAACCCAACTAAGAGATAGTACCATGGAGAGTCTTCTATTGCTTCCGGCAAGAGTTCCAAAAGTAATAGTCCCATGATAATTCCACCCGAAAAGGTATAGACCAATGGCGGAGTAAGAAAAGGGATACGAGTCGTTGTGTAACTTACAGATGCACCTAACACAAAGCCAACTATTCCGATTACGATCACGAGGATCGGGAGAGTCCAGTCCATGTTTTCTGCCCCTTTGAACTATCAAGATAGATTGTACTAATCTCTATGAGTCAAATTATGCCGCTAGACTATATTCTCCCTTCTATTAGTTATCTTTGGAAATGTTTGATCTTTGAAGCCAGATAGGTAGCATCATTTTTAACCCATCCCATTAGGGAAGACCCCCTAGAACGCTGCCATGGTAAGCCGATGTAATAGATTCCAGCGACAGGACTCACGCCCAAGTGATGGTATGGTTTTCCGTCTGAATCAACTGTGTCTGGTATCTGAATCCAGCTAAAATCAGGAGTGAAACCAGTCGCCCAGATGATATTGTCCACCAAAAGGTTTTGTCCATCTTGCAACAATACTTGGTTATGGTGTGCTCCTGTTACTCTTGGTACTATTTGTATTTTCCCAGCACGTATCTGATTTTTGGCAAAGCTCCCATATACTTTTTCACGCTGGCGAGCTACGAGTTTGCCACGCTTGCTAGTAAGGGGACTTTGAACCAAACCTAGCTTATCAAAATACCAAAAGATGCTTTTTCCAAACAAGCGTAAAGGAGCGAACGAGATAGGATGACTAGTTGATAAGTATACATGCCGATCTTGACCTAATTCTGCTGCAATATGAGCACCGGAGTTCCCTGCACCCACCACTAGTACACTTCCTGACTGTAGTGAGTTTGGATTTCGATACTGCGAGCTATGTAGTTGGACTGTTTTAGAGGATAGAGTATTTGCAAACGGTGGGATATTGGGATAAGCGAAACCCCCGGTTGCTAAGATAACATTTGCTGCTTGGATCTCACCTTGATTTGTGCGTAGGAGAAAAGAGTTCTGACCTACCTGATGTATGGAGAGTACCTTTGTTTGATAGTGAATTGGAAAGTCAAAATATTGCACATATGCTTCTAGATAGTCGGCGACCTCGTCTTTGGTAGGACATTCTTCTGGGTCACCTGGGAAGAGATACCCAGTTAGACTACTATATTTACGTGGAGTGAAAAGGACGAGAGAATCATAACGGTTTCGCCAACTTTCCCCAACGCGTTTTTCTGATTCTAAGAGTAGGAAGGGGATCTTTGTTTGGGTTAAAGCATAAGCCATTTCTAACCCTGCTTGCCCTGATCCTACAATTACTGTGGGATTGATAGAATTATTCATCAGGAGCCTCCTTGATTCATTTTTATTATTATAACATTCATATTAATATTTGAATATGAATGAAAGTGGACATGTCCTGATTGTGGTACAGAACTTGATCGGGACATAAACGCTGCTGCTAATCCATAGGCTCATAAATAGAGAGAAAAGGTTTTTTCATCTGAATATAGAATATATTGACTAGGGTAATCCATAATATTCCATTTCAGAGGGGTAAGTTATGAGAATGCCTTATGTTTTCCTCCTGATTCTGATAGCACTGGTTCTGTCAGGTTGTCAGGCCGAAGCAACTGTTCCTTTTAAGCCAAGCAAGAGAATCAACACAGCAGCTCCTGTTCAATCAATCCCAGAGGTTTATTCATTCCCATCCAAACAGATTACCTTTCAAACTCCAGCAGAGGTAGCGGCATGGAAAAGTATCTTACAAAAATCGACCTATCAACGACAGGCACCAAATCATACGAAACAAGCAGATGCCAGATTATTTATACGTGGAGAGAAAGAGACCCAGTATTATGACATCCGAATGGAGCGTGATGGTAAAAGCGGAAGTATCTCTGCTGGAGAGAAAGCTATGGATTGGTATCAGCTAAATGAAGAAACAGTGCGAGAATTGATGGCATTAGTACGTCAAAATAATGCAAAATAAACACCTGGAATTTGGTTACAGGTGTTTATTTTGCACATGTATTGGATGGATTGTATTGCTACATTTTCGTTCTGCACTCATAATCTACTTACGATAAAGAGTCATGATGCCCTTTGTATTGTTTAAAAGTATGTGTGTTGATCGCATCAGAGTGAGTTCGATAACAATCGTTAGGTGGACCAATAAACACGGATTTGCGAATGGGAGCGAGTGCTCTGGAAATGGCATCTTCATCTAAACAATATGTGTAAGCTAAAATATCGATAGGTGTCTTTCGTAAAATATCAGACCCTAAAATAACTTCTGGAGTAGGCGCATCAAATATAGCTAGCAGGTGTGTGTTATTTTTTAATGCAATTTGCCAATGCCACCACCCTTTGGGTATGTTCACAACTTGCCCTGGCGTGGCTTTATAAGTAAGAACTTTATTGGTAAATGGATTAAGGGTAGAAATGCGAGCTTTTCCTGAAATAACATACACCAACTCAGCAGCATTTTGATGATAATGTGGTTCTACAATATGTCCCTTACTCAAAAAAATATCAAGTAAGGAGACATTTTCTAGAGAGGATAGTTCTTTAACAGATAATTGATTAATATAGTTTTCTTCATTCTGTTGGAAAACAGTATTTTCATTAACATCGTAAAATAAATTGAAGCAGGGAGAAGTATAGTGTGGTTGATTCATTCTGCAGCCTTCCTTTCTTGTGAGTTATGACTCGGCTACAGAACACTATATGTACTTCTGCCTAACTTTGTTCACAACTATCATAATGGAGTTTTTCCATTATGATGTTTAAACGTGCTAAAATGTCACACACTCTTACACTATGCGTTTCTTTTGTCGCACTATTTGACCAACATGGCGAATCTCATCTTCTATTACATGAAACCAACAAAAGTAGTGATTAGATGGCTTGTTCTGCCAAAATGGAATCTCGCGGAATAGCCATGATTGATCGAGTTCTCGAAATGTTGTTAACGAGTGTTCGCGTGTATCATCTAAAATGCTTAGATAGTAAGAAAGTGGGTAACCTCGAATTTCTTTACGTGCCTTCTCTCCAAGATTTAAGGCAACTAACCATTTACTCTCTTCTTCTTTATTTAGACCCCTTCCCTCAAACGTAAGAGCTTGATAATAGACTTCCACTGCTGCCATATGGAGGAGAAGCGCTCCGATGGAGTTTCCGTCTTTTTCTACCACCATGTCCAGTTGTTCTATACTAAGTCCGTCCACTGTTCGTTTGGTACGGTCTCGTACATAATTCATCATGGAGACTAAGTGTCCGATTTCTTGGCAATAGTCTTCTTTTTTTTGTATGAGATAAAGAGAATCCAACGTATAACCCTCCTATTGATCTTGATCAGCTTTAATCAAATACGATAGCAGATACCCCAAATGCGATCACAGCCGCGATACTAGCTGCAACAAGGCTCATGATAAGTAGGGTTTTTCGTTCTTTTTTCTGTTCATCTACGGTTATGAGATCTTGAGTTGTCCAATTTTCCTTTTCGGTCATGCGGATACACCCCTTTCGTATTTATCATAACATGACTTTTCGAAAGGTTCTTATGCTTCTTAGAAGCTATTTCAAATGAAATAAAAAGTCTGTTATTTTGGAACCAGAGCACTCCGATCATCTTGATCAGACTCGCTCCATTGCAATAACAAAGATCAAAGTTCTCTCCGTTATTTACATTTTGGGCAGGTTTTATCCTAACGGAATTTCGCTGATTCCGTCACTGTTTTGCCATCTAGATCCTTGTGATTGCTTGTTGGTCTCCTGTACACTACAAAAAAATGATTAGGCTCGGAGGAAAAAGTGACGATTCATACACTCATCGATTTTTATCAATCTCTAGGCGCTTGGGCGATCTTGGTTAGCCTTGGCTTCAATATACTCTTAAATATTCTTGGCTTTCTTCCTTCTGTCTTTCTCACATTGGCAAACGTGGCTGTTTGGGGGCCTTGGTTTGGTGGAGTCCTCTCATGGGTGGCAGAAGTGATTGGCTCGGTCTGTGCCTTCGTCCTTTACCGCTTTGGACTTACTCGTGGAGGAGAGAAGCTGAAATCAGAGAAGTGGGAGAGATGGTTTATCCGTTTGCAGAGATGGTCTAATGGTAAACAGGCTTATCTTATATTCTTAGCGCGCTGTATACCTGTATTACCATCGGGAGTGGTTAATCTCTTTGGTGTTCTTGCGAAGATTCAGATCACCAGTTTTGTGTTGGGGACGGTACTTGGAAAAATACCATCCATTGCCGTAGAAGTATCCATAAGTAGTGGTCTTTTAGCAATGAATAAAGGGTGGACTCAGCTGAGTATTGTACTGGTTGTTGTGCTGATTGGATTTGTTCTGTTTCGGAAGAAGAAAGTATCCTAGACTTGATTCTTAATAAATCCAACTAAAATGATCTTTATATGAGAACAATACGATCATACGGCTCTTCGTTTCAAAACAGCCAACACAAGCGCGAATGAGAGGTGGAACGATTGTTTTCATGGGATCTATCCAAGACGAACCATCACATCTTAATCTGTAATGGAAATAGTTGTCTAAAAGAACAGGGAGAAGAGGTAACGGAGGCGATTAGGGAAGCTATATCAAGTAGAGGATTAGACGAGAAAATACATACAAGCAAAACATATTGTGATGGTCGATGTGATGATGCATGTGTGGTGATCTCATATCCCACGGGTACATGGTATCAGAAGATTACTCCCTCTGATACAAATAAACTACTGGATCATGTGCTAGATGGTGGGAAGTGGGAAAAAGTATCTCATCAGTGGCAAAATGGTGTCTTGGTTCGAAAAGAGGGAGTAGTGGTGGGGAAATCAAAATTGGAGTAGGGAAATGAATTGAGAATAACCAACTGAGAGAGTCAGTTGGTTATTCTCAGTATTACATTATAAATCTTGAATTTTCGGGGATTCCCTTTAACCAAATATAAGCGATAATCGAAAGTATGGCTACTATTATTGTGACTCTTCCTATCGTGCATGGTATAGTTATTATTTTACTAATACTCTGTCGTCTTTACTATTAGGTTGAGAGATCACGAGGAATTCAACTTCTGTTTCCGCTTCATTCAGCATTTGGTGAGGAGTTAGTGGCGGTATTTCCATTCCTTCGTTTGGATGTAATGTAAAACGTTCTCCATCCATTTCTAATACAGCAGTACCAGATACAACAAAGAAAAATTGTCGTGAATAATGATGAAAATGCCTCACTTCGGAAGTATTTGCAGGCATACGTTCATGAATAACACTTAGATCTTTATTTCTTACCAAATGCCAACCATCGCAGTTATTTCCCCATATATAATGTTCGGCGTTTTGCTTACTAATTTTCAATACCATCACAGTCCTTTTATGAATGTCCCTATTATTATTTAAGCTGAAGTAACCAGTCCACAGCATCCGGTAGATCTCTTGCCACATAATTTGGATTAATGTTTCCCCATTCTTTTGCCTGGGCTTTGCCAATTGCATCCTGTCCTGCTCCCGTTTGGACTAGAACACTTAGACATCCAGCTCGATGCGCTGCGACAATATCAGTAAAACGATCCCCTACTACAGCACAGTGCGATAGATTAAGTTGATGATCGTGTGCAGCTTGTTCGAGAAGTCCGATTGCTGGTTTACGGCAGCAGCATCCAGCTCCATGTAAATGAGGACATAGATAAAGGCCATCCAATCCAAATGCAGTTATTTCCTGCTCAAAATCGGAGACGTGTGCTTCTCTGCGTGCGATACCAGGCTGATTGGTAAAGGAAAAGACTTTTACACCACATTGTTGAAGATGAGCAATGGATGATAGTGTAAAAGAAAAGAGTTTGAATTTTCCAGGATACTCAACTTGATCGCTACCACCCATTGTTCCATCACGATCCACAAAAACTGCTTCTAATTTCATTGGACACGCCCTTTTTCTAAACTAGTAAGCCAGATAGTACAAGAAAGTAACTGAGTACAGATAACAGAATGGAGACCAAAATCAAGATCACAAATGTTTTTTTTGCTTTGACCCAAACCTCTTTTAAGTCAACATTTAAGCCAAATCCCACCATGGCGACAGAGAGCAGGAAAGTCGTAATTTGGGAGAGTATACTGTTCCATTGAGATTGGGCAAATGTCTCTCCTAGTAGATAAGTACCCACTACGCTCATCACGATGAAGCCAATCAAGAACCAAGGAAAATCTATTTTTGTGTTGGTAGTAGTTCCTGTTTTTTTGTTTCGCCAAGCAGCATAGAGGAGGCAGAGTGGTACTAGCCAAAAGACACGTCCCAATTTAGCTAGTAGCCCGATGGCAAGTGCATCACTACCACCAGGAGCAGAGGCGAGTGCCACATGGGCTAGTTCGTGCAGACTGATTCCCGTCCAAACCCCATATTGTTCGGCAGAAAGGGAAGAGAAAGAATACAAAGCGGTATAGCCTAATCCCATCACAGTGCCGAGTAACGCAATCATGCCGACGCTAGTGGCAGTCTCTTCTTCTTTTGCTTGGATGAGTGGGGAGAATGCAGCGATGGCAGCAGCTCCACAGATTCCAGTTCCGATCCCGAGCAAGAGGCTCATTTTCGGGTCTGCATTCCATTTACGTGCTAAATAGTAGGTAGTGAAAATACCAAAGAGGATGATCAATAGATCCAAAATCAACAAATGCCACCCATCTTGAAGGATCACTTGGAGATTTAATTTAAGCCCGTACAGTACAATAGCAGTACGGAGAAAATACTTACTACTAAATTGTAAACCAGCGCGACCTGTAACGGGATATCCTGCTATTTGTCGATAAGCTACTGCGATTAAGATGGAGAGTGCCAGTGGCCCAATTAACTGAAATCCGGGTAATGTAGCTAAGATAAAACTAATTGCTGCAATAAAAATGGAAATACCGATTCCAGTGAAAAAGCCAGAATGGAATGTTTTCATCATAAGTTGGATTGTTCCTTTCTTTTGAGTCGCTGATGAAATGATAACACAAAGGAGAGCGAAGAAAATGCCAAGTGAAGTGGTTTTATATATTGCTCAGACATTAGATGGATATATTGCAAGAGAAGATGGCTCCATTGATTTTTTGGAATCGATTGAAGGAGAGGGGGATAATGGTTATTCTGCGTTTTTGGAATCAATCGATACGGTTGTGATGGGACGAGATACTTATGACCAAGTTCGGTCATTTAATGTACCTTTTCCGTACCAAGGACTAGAATGCTATGTTTTTTCTCGAACCAGAAAAGGATCTGATGAGTACGTGACATATGTCGAGGGAGATGTTGGTGAGTTCATTGAAACGTTAAGAGCAAAACGAGGTAAAAAAATCTGGTTAGTTGGGGGAGCAAAGCTGATCGAAGCTTTTCAAGGAGCGAATAGTATTGATGAGTATGTAGTTGCTTCCCTACCTTATCTACTGGGAAGTGGAATTCGTCTGTTTCAACGAAAAGAACCTAGGGAGGAACGTTTGGAGCTACAGAAAGTGGAGCGTTTTGGAGAAGTGGTGTTACTGCACTATCGATCGAAAGGGTTGTATTAAGACAGTACTCTTTTCTTCATACTAAGCAGAAAGGGGTGATTTGTCTGCAATATAAACAAGAAAAACAGGAGCTACCAGGTATTGTTCCGCCACTCCCAACAGTAACTAGTGGTCAGGAGATGGAGATTAAGCCTGATGTCTATTGTCTACCAGTTCAATTTGTTAATGTCTGTTTTATTGGAGATAAAGATGGGTTTTTCTTAGTAGATGCAGGAGTTCCTCACAAAGCTCAGCAGATTTTGGATGAAGCCGAAAAACGATTTGGTGAAGGAGCCAAACCACAGGCGATTGTATTAACACATGGCCATTTTGATCATGTTGGATCTATATTGGAGCTATTGTCTAACTGGAATGTTCCTGTTCTCGTACATTCCAATGAGGTTCCTTTTTTGACTGGAAAACAGAGTTACCCTCCAGCTAATCCAGATGCAGATTCTGGTTTGATCGCCAAGTTATCTCCTCTGTTCCCACGAAGCAGTCTTAATCTAACAGGGAGATTGGAGGTCTTACCATCTAATGGTTCGATCCCAGGATTCTCCGATTGGCGAGTAATTCCCACGCCTGGGCATACTCCAGGACATATTAGCTTATATCGGGAAAATGATGGGGTGTTAATCGCTGGAGATGCGGTTACTACGGTAAAACAAGAGTCTCTCTATGAAGTAGTAACGCAACATCAAGAGTTACATGGTCCGCCTGCCTACTTCACCCCGGATTGGACAAACGCCCATAAGTCTGTACAACTTCTTGCTAGCCTAAAGCCGAAAGTAATCGTATCAGGGCATGGGGTTCCAATGTCTCAGCATGTAGCAAAGTCATTGCAACATTTAGCCGATCATTTTCAAGAGCTAGAAATACCAAAGATACATTAAAAGGTACAAAGCACAACTCTCTATGTAGAAGTTGTGCTTTGCTTCTTTATTCTGGTTGTGGAGCGCGACAAGCATCTTCAAATTTCCCTTTGTGTGCGCCATCACAGAATGGTTTCTTTTGCGAATACCCGCAGCGGCAAATCGAGACTTGAGGTTTACTTGGGTAAACATTGCCGTCTGCATCAATTATTTCAAAATCTCCCTTTACCAAAATAGAGCCATTGTCTCGGATTACTAATTTTGTTTTCTCCATACGAATTCTCCTCTTCTACATCCATTTCATTTTCAACTTAATTCATTAGTGATTCTATCAGAAATAGTAGCATTTTACTTGAAAAAAGGAACATTCTCTCTTTATGTTTCTACTCCGCGCTATTTCCAATATTCCTACTACCCTAATTCTATCTAACCTTTCTGAACTGCATGTTTACTTTGTAAAATTTATGTGAAATAATTTCGATGTAATCTATTTTTCATTTTGCTAGGAGGTTGGGTTTTTTGGGATCTAAATGGCTAAAGGCAAGCACTGTGCTAGCGATGGCAGCTGTTATTACAACAGGATGTTTGGCACAAGAAAATTCCAACGCAACACCAGAAGGCAACGGACATGGTTTGGAAAACAAGGTAGTGGTTTACTCACCACACGGAAAAGATATTGAAAATGAATTTGAAAAGCTCTTTGAGGCCAAGTATCCAGGCGTAGATGTACAAATTTTGGATATGGGTTCGCAAATGGTTCTTGATCGTGTTCGTTCTGAAAAAAATAATCCACAAGGAGACATCTGGTGGGGAGCACCTTCTGTGATGTTTGAACAAGCAAAGCGGGAAGGGCTATTGCAACCTTACACTCCAACTTATGCAAGCGCTTTACCAGAAAAATTCCGTTCCCAAGATTATTCATGGACTGGGACCAGTCAAACTCCAGAAGTCATTATGTACAATAAAGATAAAGTAAAACCAGAAGAGGCACCAAAGGATTGGGATGATCTCTTAGACCCAAAATGGAAAGATAAGATTATCATTCGTCAACCTCTCGCTTCTGGTACGATGCGGACGATCTATACATCGATGATTGATAAAGAAGCGAAAAAGAACAATAACGATGTCAATAAAGGCTATGATTGGTTGAAAAAACTTGATGCCAATACCAAAGAATATGTCTCTAGCCCAGACATTCTTTACACCAAAATGGCTCGTGGCGAAGGTTTAGTGACAGTTTGGAACATGCCAGAAGCACAAATGTTAATCAGCTTGAAAAAATATCCTCTTGCTTACAACATCCCAACGTCTGGAACTCCAATCATTACGGAAGGGATCGCCAAGATCAAAGGTGGTAAAAATCCAAAAGCTGCAGAAGCTTTCTATGAATTCGTTAACTCTCCAGAAGCTACCAAGCTCTTGGCTGAAAAGTTTAACCGAATTCCGACTCGTACTGATGTAACGGACGTCCCAGCTTGGATGAAAGAGACCAAGATTACGGAAATGCCTCTCGATTACAACTATCTACAAAGCAACGAGAAAGCTTGGATGGAATATTGGGATAAGAGGATCAAGAGCCAAAATAAAGACAAGAAATAATATGACTTTGAGAGTCTGAATAAGAGAATGACTTCTATCTCGAATTCAGATTCTCCAAAAGCGAAGGATAGCCTTGCCAACTGGATGGTCAGTCGGCAGGGCCTTCATTCCTTTGATTGCTTTAATTTGCAGGAGGTGTACGTCATTGAGTAGAGTCGATTTTGTACAAGTAGAGAAAATGTTTACGGAAAATGTTGGTGTCAAAAATATAAACTTGACCATTCAAGAGGGAGAGTTTTTTACTTTGCTTGGACCGAGTGGTTGTGGAAAAACAACTACACTTCGAATGATTGCAGGATTTTATTTTCCAACTGCAGGGAAGATTGAGTTTGATGGGAGGGATGTAACGAATGTCCCACCACATTTACGAAATACAGGAATGGTCTTTCAAAATTATGCATTATTCCCCCACATGACCGTTTTTGAGAATATTGCGTTTGGTTTAAAAGTGCGGAAATTACCTAAAGCAGAAATTAAACAAAAAGTAGAACGTGCATTAGAACAGGTACGCCTCCCAGGATATGGATCCCGGCGTATGACCCAACTCTCAGGTGGCCAACAGCAACGGATTGCACTCGCTAGAGCACTAGTGATCCAACCTAGGATTTTGTTATTAGATGAGCCGCTCAGTAACTTGGATGCACGTTTGCGTGATGAGATGCGGACAGAAATTCTCACCTTGCAACGGGAACTGGGAATCACGACTGTTTATGTTACGCATGATCAGGAAGAGGCTCTCTCGATGAGTAATCGTATTGCTGTCTTCCAAGAAGGATACTTGCAACAGATTGGAACACCACAAGAAATCTATCATACGCCATCTAATGGTTTTGTTGCATCCTTTGTTGGCGAGAGCAATCTTATTCCAATACAGGAAATCGAAAAGTCAGACGATTCTTCTACTGTAACAGCGCTAGGTCAACGTATCAGCTTACCAGAAATCTCGACAAAATATTGGGAAGGAAAAAATTCGGGAGATTGGAGGCTTTCGATTCGTCCAGAATCAGTAAAAATCTCTGCTGAAGCAGGACCTAATTCGATCCCTGGAAAGATTCGTCTTATACAATTTACAGGCTCGGTGGTTCAAGTGACAGTAGATCTGGAGCATGATAACCAAAATATAGCGGCTACAGTGTTGCTTATGAACCAAGCACATGTGGTTAGTCAGCTTCGAGAAGGCGAGAAAGTATGGCTCCATCTACCGGAAGAACATCTTCGTATACTCCCGGCTAGTTGGGGGGCTTCCGAATAATGGCCAAACAAGTATGGGCAAAAATCCGTTCTGACCGTTGGTTTACCTTTCTATTATTGTTTCCAGTAATTCTGGTGCTGTTTGCATATGTACTCTATCCAAGTATCCGGACTTTTTTCTTAAGTTTAGGTATAGCAAACCTAACGTTTGATGAACTAACAGGATCTTTTTCGTTAGGTAGCTACTTCTCCTTCTTTGGAGAAGCGACGAGCTTTGAGGCACTAAAAAATAGTGTTTTTATCTCCGTTTTGAGTGTTTTGCTGGCTGCGGTGGTAGGAGTACCTCTTGCATTCATTTTTAATCGATTCGATTTTCCTGGTCGCTCGTTCTTTTCAAGCATTGCGATCATGCCAATTGTTCTTCCTTCTCTGGTAGGGGTTCTTGCTTTCTATATCCTATATGGGGAGACAGGATTGGTGACTCGATTTATCCAAGACTTATTCCAAATGGATAGTGCTCCATTTAGTATTGGTGGTGTACCAGGGATTTTACTGGTTCATACCTACACGGAATATGTTTATTTCTATGTCACTGTTTCGGCAGCGATCCGAAATTTGAACCCAGCTTTAGAAGAAGCTGCGACTAATCTTGGAGCAAAGCCGATTACGGTCTTTTTCAAAGTAACTCTCCCAATGCTTACTCCAGCTCTTATTGCTTCTTCTCTCTTGGTTTTTATGACTTCTATGGCTTCTTTTTCCGCTCCTTTTATACTAGGAGATGGAGTTCGGGTCTTGAGTGTGGAAATCTATAATTCCAAATTAAACAATGCGTTGGAGATGGCAGCTGTACAATCGGTTATCCTTTCCGTGATCTCGATCGCATTCCTGCTGTTTATGCGTTGGTATCAAAATCGTCGAGATTATCGGATGTCAGAAAAGGGAGTCAGCGCTCAGCGCAAGGAGATACGTAATCCGTTTATTAAATGGATTTTGGTTACGATAGCAATTATAGGAGTTGTCATATTATTGTTGCCACATTTGACTCTTATTCTGTTATCATTTGTACCAGATGGTACTTGGACGATTCAACCATATCCAACAGAATTTAGTTTATTCAACTATGAGCAGCTTTTGGTTGATCCGTCCACATGGGAACCTGTCCAGAATAGTCTTTGGATGGCGACCGTTGCTACGATCGGGAACTTTTTCTTTGGGGTACTTGCTTCGTATGTTCTGGTGAAGCGGAAGTTTCGAGGTAAAAATCTAGTAGAAGTTATCGTGATGTTACCTTGGTCCTTACCCGCAACCGTCGTAGCAATCAATCTCATTTTTGCTTTTAATCAACCATCTGTTTTTACCTTTAACAACATCTTAGTAGGAACATTTTGGATCTTACCGCTTGCCTATTTTGTTCGCCATATCCCGTTAGTAGTGCGTTCTACTAGTGCAGCACTGGAGCAATTGGACGACTCGCTAGAAGAGGCAGCACAGAATCTCGGTGCTACTTGGTTTTATACGTTCCGTAAAGTAGTTCTACCGATTATTTTACCAGGGATTATGGCAGGTGCTTTACTTGCGTTTGTAACATCAGTAGGGGAGTATGTTTCCTCTGTACTTCTCTTCACCTATGACAACCGACCAATCTCCATCGAAATTGACTCATACCTAAGACAATTCAACTTAGGGCAAGCATCCGCATACGCTGTTTATCAGATCATCTTAATTGGAGCGGTGATGTTCATCTCAGAAAAATTCTTTGGAGTAAAGGCGGAAAAATCGTTATAGGAAGCAACTGTTTCCAAGCATATGGATAGGTTATAGGAGGAGTATTCCTCCTAACCTGTCCTCTGACTTTCTTCCCAACCAGTTCATCTTGTTTATGTAGTCTAAATCGCTTGAAAAACTCTCAAAAAAGAAGGGGTCTACCATGTTAAGCAACATGCTTACAAAAGAGAAATTGCTAGCTCAAGAAGGCGAACAGTTTCCAGGTAAAACCTATGTGGAAGACTTGTTAAAACCCGTCTACAACGACCAACGAGATTATCTTTTTCATACTATGTTTCAGATTCATCGGGCCCATGTCATGATGCTACTGGAACAAGAGATTCTGACAAAAGAACAAGCGCGCACGATTTTACAAGCAGTAGAGGATGTATCCCAAACAGATCCAAATACACTCTCGTATGATCCTAGTTATGAAGATCTTTTTTTCCAGATGGAGGAAAAGATTGCAGATAAGATCGGCAAAGAGTTAGCTGGGAACATGCATATCGCTAGAAGCCGGAACGACATGGGGGTCACCATGTATCGATATGTATTGCGTGAACGGCTATTACTCCTTTTGCAACATGTATTGGAATTGCGAGATGCAATATTAGAGTTTGCACAAGACCATGTAGAGACCATCATGCCTGCTTATACGCATACTCAACCAGCTCAGCCTACAACCTTGGGGCATTATTTGACAGCAGTGCATGACCTATTGGCGAGAGATACAACACGTCTGTGGAATGCTTATCGTCAAGTAAATCAAAGTCCACTTGGAGCAGCTGCTATTACAACTACGGGTTTTCCAATTGACCGTGATTCTACCAAAACCTCACTAGGTTTTGCAGGTTTAGTGGAGAATTCTTATGATGCGGTGGCAGGGGCAGACTATTTGTTAGAGACAGCAACAGCAGTGCTAGTCCTGATGTCTAACACAGGACGTTGGCTACAAGACTTCCTTCAACTATGCACGAGAGAGTTTCAAGCTTTTCGAGTTGCAGCACCTTATGTTCAAACATCCAGTATCATGCCACAAAAACGAAATCCGGTCTCCATAGAACACTCTCGGTCGATCGCCAGCTCGGCAGTAGGGGATGCTCAAGCAGCCATTACCATGATGCATAATACACCATTTGGAGATATTGTCGATACAGAAGATGATCTCCAGCCTCACCTGTACTCTGCGATGGAGAAGGCAAAGCGAGTGATGCGCTTAATGACGGTAGTGGTTCGGACGATGGAAGTGAATAGAGAACATCTTCTCAAGAAGTCAAGAGAATCCTATATCACAATCACCGAGTTATCCGATGCGCTCGTAAGGGAAAAAGGCCTTTCGTTACGTCAAGCACATAAACTCTGTGCAAATGTTGCTAGAACGGGTGTAGCCAAAGGAATGGAGCTAGATGAGTTTGAACCAGAGGTGTTTGAACGGATTGCCAGAGAGGAATTGGGAATCGATCTACAACTCAGTAGTGAAGAACTAAAAAGATATGCTGACCCTAGAACGTTTATTGAAGTCAGAAGAATCACTGGTGGTCCTAATTTTGATGAGACACGTCGAATGATTCGTGTCAGACGCTCACGATTAGAAGCCAGATGGAATGAATGCACGGCAGAGATAAGATTTTTACAAGACCAAGATCAAAAGTTAAAGAGAAAAATACAGGAACTAATCAGTTAGAAAACGCTTACATTTTAAGGGGATTCTATGTTCGGAAGTTAGAGCATAGGCTCCTCTTCTTTTATCTAAAAAAGGATATTTCGTTCATTATTAGTAGGGAGCAATTACGAAGGAAAGAGATAAACTGTGGAGATTAGGGGCAAGGCGGGTGAACTAGAGATAGATCACCCTGGCCCATGTCGGAGTAGTTATCCAGCTAGATAATAAGTTTTTGCTATGTCTGGAGTGATGTCTGCGCCATCTTGTGGATCTGGCAAAACCCTTACTAGGAATTGGTATTCCGTTGATGTAAGGAGTTTAGTGAGACAGCTACTAGGTTTTTCCTCAATTCTAGCTCGAATCTGACAGTACAGATTGGCAGCGGTGCCGAGCCATGACAAAGCCTTGGAAGAAATAGAACCATTCAATGAATTTTTTTCATGGCTAATTTGCTCCCATTTGGCACGGTTCAAGCATTGCCTAGCTTTTTTTGCTAGAAAAATAAGGTCTTCTAGTATTGGGATGTCTGGTTGATTACGTAGTTGGCGAAGTTGAGACTCCCAATTTTTTGCTGTTTTCACTAGACTCAGACACAATGATGCGATTTCTGTTTCTTCCATTATGATAGATCTCTCCTTATGGAGACAGCATGACCCAACAATCGGGTCGCTGTCTAAGATTAGCACAGGACCCGATGTCCCTTGCTTGTATCATATTATATCGAAATAGTTTTACTAAGACAAATAGAAAATTTATTGAAAATAAGAATATTGTAGTAACAAAATATCTCAACCATTATTTAGAAAGTGAAATTCTTGGATACATATGAAATATGGATGTGATCATATTTCTATTAGGAGATATCAATTCCGAAGTTAGGACTTCTATAAATCTATCACATTTATGAATCGTTCATTTTTTTGAGTATTAGTGTGGTAATACAACTTTGTATTAAGATAAAATTACAAATAATACTGTTCAAAGGAGAAGAAGTTATGTCACCGTATATTTTAATACCTATAATACTAATGGTAATATTCGTTATCTTCTGTTTCATTAAGGTGAATGAAGCAAAAAAACAAGTTAAACGTTTAAAGATTTCGTTAGAGCATGCGAATCAAGGAGACGGATCTGAACATCCGATAAATAGTGAATTACGCATACTCTTAAAAGAAGGTAAAAAAATTAAAGCCATTAAAAGGGCAAGAGAAGCATTGGGACTATCGTTAGCAGAAGCGAAAGCCTATGTTGAATCTTTATAATCTTATTTACAAAAAGGTCTTCAAATTTTGAAGTCCTTTTTGTTTACGTTAAACTATCAACAGTATAGAACAGCTTTATCTATTATAGCGGAAAATACTCCCACTTCTAAGCGTAGCGAAAGTGGGAGGTGAATCTGCGTTGGACGAGGGAGGGTTTCTACCTCTCGCAAGTCCGACCTATTTTGGTGCTTTTTCCTTCGCGAATTTCTCCATCCTCCCGAATGCCATTGGCATTATTCTAAAAATTTGTAAAATAATTTCAACTATTAAAGGGAGGTGAAACCAAATGTATAAGGCATTTCAGTTCCGGATCGATCCTACTATGGAACAGGCACGATTGATAAATCAATCAATCGGATGTAGTCGCTTTGTTTTTAACCATTTCTTAGCCAAATGGCAAGAAGCCTATCGAGAAACGAAGAAATGACTCACCTATCCTACTTGTTCTCGTTTGTTGACAAAAAAGAAAGGGAATGGTTACGAGAAGTAGATTCCACTTCTCTCCAAAACACCTTAAAGAATTTAACCGATGCTTTTCGTCGTTTTTTCCAAAAACAAAATGACCTGCCACGATGGAAAAGCAAACGGAATCCAGTACAGTCTTATACCAGTCAATGCAATTATCCTAAGAAGAGCAATCCAAGTATTGAAGTGTCGGGGAACAAAGTCAAACTTCCAAAGCTAGGCTGGGTAACGTTTGCCAAGTCTCGAGAAGTAGAAGGGAAAATCCTTTCTGCTACCATTCGTAAAAACCCTACATATTTTGTTTCCTTTTTTTGTGAGTTACACCAATGCCCTTACCATCCAGTAGACCCTGACCAAGCGATGGGGATTGATTTGGGACTGAAAGATTTTGCAGTTTGTTCCAACGGAGAAAAACCTAAATCTTCGAAGTTGGACATGCCTTGAATGCCGGATAGAACATGATCGAGACCTCAATGCTGCTCAAAATATAGTAAAAGAAGGTCTAAGACTTCTTGCTGTAGGAACTACGTTTTGAGCTTGGTGCATTTCCTATCGGTAGATGGGATTACCCAAGAATCCCCTACCTCTTAGCATTAGCGTAGGTGAGGGAGCGTTCAAGAAAGTAGGTTTCTGGTCAAGACAAACTCAAAGTTACGATCATGAAGAGAAAAAATGTATTGAGTCCATCCCTTAAGCGATAAGCTCAGAATCAAAAAGAGGTTTGATCTAGAGGAGAATTGGCAATATAGTTGTTGAAATCCTTTTTTTCACTTAAAATAAATGGCAACAAACAAAAATAAGGTTTATATGCTGAAAGAAAGTACCAAATTTTAAATTTATGACAGGAGAGTCGAATTGGACGCAGACCCTTTACCGAGTAACTCAATTGAACAGCTACTAAGTCAAGTTGAAGTGGAGTCATTCTCGGACAATCGTATTGCAAAGATCAAAAAATCCCCATCCCAGTTGGAAGTGATCGGAAAAGGAACCGATGCGATCGTCTTCCGACATCGATCAGAAGCAGATGCAGTTTATAAAGTTTTTGGAACTTCGTCTCTAGCAAAATTGGAACAAGAAGTAAATGCTTATCGATTACTAGGAGATTCTCCGTTTTTTCCGAAGTTGTTAGGAGTTGGGGAGAAATACTTAAAACTTTCCTATGAAGAAGGGCCAACACTGTATCAATGCTTGGCAGAGGGGAAGATCATTTCCCCACATATAGTGGAAGAAGTAGATCATGCAATTGCGTATGCAAGAAAAAAGGGATTAAACCCACGAGATATTCACCTGAAAAACATCATATTGCAAAATGATCATGCTAAATTACTTGATATCTCCGAGTATGTACTACCAGGAGATGACCTCCGATGGGATCATATAAAACAAGGTTACAAACTTTATTACCCATATATTCAGGGTCGTAGGGTGCCGGTCTTTATGATCGAATTCGTTAAAAACCTTTATTTTCGTATGAAAGAAGATCTAGACTCTTTTTTTGGGAAATTAGAAAGTTGGTTAGAAAAGTCAGGCTTTTAGCCATGGTTTTGCCATATGCATAAATGATGTTTTGTGATTTTAGATAAAAAACAGCCTGGCTACAGTAGCCAGGCTGTTTTTGTTATTATTTGGAAATTTGATGAAAAGTATGTTCTATAATCCAAAAGTTAATATATCGTTTTTTTAAAAATCATTGTTACCAAAATGCTATAATTCTTTTGTCATAAATACACTATTTGGGTCCTCCATGTAATCTGAAAACGGCTTACAATATTGAAACCCAAAACTAGTATATAGCTTTCTAGCTGGTTCAAAAGCGTCCATGGAGCCCGTTTCCAAACTCAGCCGATGATAGCCACGTCGCTTGGCTTCTTCTATTATGTGTTGAAGGAGTCGCCTAGCAACTCCCTTTCGTAGATGTGAGGAAGAAGTTCGCATCGATTTTATCTCTCCATGTTGTTCTTCAAGTTCTTTCAGTGCCCCACAACCAACTAGTTCCCCTTGCTCCCATCCACTCCAGAAAGTAATTTCTGGTCTTCGTAATGCCTCAAGATCTAGTGCATGGATACTTTCTGGTGGGGAATGTAATGTCATACCTCGAAGATGCTCTCCGATCAATTCCTTTATTTCTGATCCAGTTAAATCGTCTACTTTAATTTCCATAAGAAGATCACCTACTTGTTAGTTGATAAAGAACGGAAGCTGATTTCTTGAAATAGTATCACAGATAAGATAATTTCGGGTACAAATTTTAATTCGAGACGTATGCAACAATAAACTCATGCTATGTGAGTATAGTATTTTTCTATTGGAGAAAAGTAATCGAACATACCTATTACTTCAAATTCTTTTTAGATATTTAAATTTAATGGGGATCGTGGGTATGAAACTATGTCGAATAGTGAATGAGAATTTTCTAGACTAACGTAGATATCCTAAAATATTTGACAAAGAGTATAAAATGGATTTATCATAATACCCATAGGGGTATATGAAAGGGGTGTCAACGTAATATGTTGGCATTATTTTATCGAAAAACATATACATATACAGGTATATGTATATTATGAAGAAAGTGAGACTAATCAAAGGAGGAAAGTAATTGACTATTCAAGTGGATTTTCAACTAGATTGCAAAGGGCTTTCATGTCCAATGCCCGTTGTTCGTACAAAAAAAGCAATAGATCAGCTCGAACCTGGTCAAGTTTTGGAAGTTCAAGCCACAGATCTTGGTTCATTGGCTGATATTCAAGGATGGGCTAAAAGTACAGGGCATCACTATCTAGGCACTGAATTCGAGGATGAAGTGATGAAGCACTATTTACGAAAAGCAAGTGCTTCCGAGTCAAAAAAAGAAAGAGCACATTCGAATGTAATACAAAATGAAGACTTTCAAAAGGTGCTAGAAAATGGTAGTGATTTTGTCTTATTGGATGTGCGTGAACCTGCAGAATATGCATTTGATCATATTCATGGAGCTATTTCCATACCGTTCGGTAGATTAGAAGATCAGCTTGATGATCTTAAAAGAGATCAAGTAATCTACGTTATTTGTCGTACTGGAAAGAGGAGTGATCAAGCGGCTCAATTACTGACGAAATATGGATTTTCTAATGTGATAAATATTATACCTGGTATGTCTAAATGGTCAGTAGAGAAAACAGTATAGCATTTTATTTTAAACAAGGAGGTTATCGGATCATGGTGAAAATGATGACGCCCAAAGATGTGGCGGAGAAAGTGATTCATGGGGAGATATTTATTTTAGATGTGCGGAATAACGAAGATTATCACAATTGGAAAATAGAAGGACAAAAAGTGGAATCGATCAATATTCCTTATTTTGATCTGATTGATGGCGTTGAACCAGTATTAGAACAGCTACCGAAAGATAAGCGAGACATCCTCGTTGTTTGTGCGAAAGAAGGATCTTCGATCTTTGTCGCAGAGCAATTAGCTGATGCAGGCGTCGAGGAAGTGTATTACTTGCAAGGTGGAATGAAAAGATGGAGTGAATATTTGCATCCGGTAAAAATCGGAGATTTACAAAATGGAGGAAGTGTTTATCAGTTTAATCGATTAGGAAAAGGATGCCTTTCTTACTTAATAGAGTCAGATGGAGAAGCTGCCATTATTGATATGGTTAGAATCACAGAGACTCTCGAGCAGTTCGCAAAAGAGCAAGGAATTTCGATTAAATATCTGATTGATACACATCTCCATGCTGATCATATCTCGGGTGGGCGTAAGTTAGCAGAGAAGGTAGGAGCTATCTATTATTTACCACCTAAGGATGCAACAGAAGTCACTTTCGACTATGAGCCATTAGTGGAAGGAAATCAAATTACAGTAGGTAATACCCAAATCCGTATACAAGCACTCTATTCTCCTGGTCATACCATTGGAAGTACTTCCTTAGTGATAGATGATCAATATCTACTATCTGGAGATATTTTGTTTGTAGATTCCATCGGTCGTCCTGACTTAGCAGGATTAGCAGAAGATTGGGTAGGAGATCTGCACCAAACACTCTATCAGTTGTACAAAGAGCTTTCACCTGAGCTTATGGTTCTTCCAGCCCATTTTGGAAACATGAGTGAGCTGGATGATAAGGGAGGTGTATTGGCCAAATTAGGAGATCTATATGAGACCAACTTAGGGTTTCAAGTGGAAGATAAAGCAACATTTTGTCGAATGGTAACAAAAAATCTTCCACCACAACCGAATGCATATCACGAGATCCGGCAAATAAATATGGGGAAAATTAGCCCATCTGAAGAGGAACAACGCGAGATGGAGATTGGTCCAAATCGTTGTGCCGTTCATAATTAATCATTTAAGAGGAGAAGGAAAATGAAAATAGATAAAGTGTTAGATGCAAAAGGGCTTTCATGCCCATTACCAGTGGTTCGTAGCAAAAAGGCAATGGATACTCTTGCAACTGGAGAAATATTAGAGCTTCATACTACTGACCAAGGTGCAAAGAATGATATTCCAGCATGGGCAACAACAGCTGGTCATAAAGTAATCAAGCAAGTAGAAGAGGACGGTATTGATAAGTTTTGGATTCAAAAAGGATAAACGGGTCTTTTTATTAAAAGGATCTGATCAAAATAGGGAGAGAGATAATATGGAGAATAACAAATCGACTTTAATTGTATTTAGTGGAGATCTAGATAAAGCGATTGCTAGCTTTATTATTGGTACAGGTGCAGCAGCGATAGGAAATCAAGTAACGATGTTTTTTACCTTCTGGGGGTTAAATATTTTGCGTAAAGAGCAATATATACCAGTTGAAAAAACTTTTATAGATAAAATGTTCGCTAAAATGCTTCCCCGTGGTCCTGAAAAACTTGGTATCTCTAAAATGAATTTTGGTGGTTTGGGCGCTAGAATGATGAAATATACAATGAAAAAGAAAAATATCGTTACACTGCAAGAACTCATGGAAATGGCTCAAGAATTAGATATTAAAATGGTAGCTTGTATGATGTCGATGGATGTATTGGGAATCAAAAAGGAAGAGCTAATTAATGGGCTTGAGTATGCAGGAGTAGCTTCTTATCTAGCAGAAGCTAATGAGGCAAACATCAACTTGTTTGTTTAAGAAAGAAGGGCAAAAATGGATATATCATTTATCGTTCTTCTCTTTTTAATTGGGTTTATTGGCTCCTTCCTTTCTGGAATGGTTGGAATTGGAGGATCCATCATTAAATATCCATTGTTATTTTATATTCCTCCCATTTTTGGTTTTGTAGCTTTTACAGCTCATGAAGTATCTGGAATTAGTGCAATACAAGTTTTCTTTTCTACAATCAGTGGGGTATTTGTATATCGCAGAGGAGGCTATCTCAATAAAGCTCTAATATTGTATATGGGTAGCAGTATTCTTATTGGTAGTTTTCTAGGCGGATATGGATCCAAACTTCTAGATGAGGGACAAATTAATTTAGTTTATGGGGTTCTTGCTCTATCTGCTTCCATCTTGATGTTTTTACCAAAAAAAGGTTTGGATGAGATTCCATTGGACCAAGTGAAGTTTAATGGGATATTGGCTATTATTTTATCGTTTATCGTTGGTCTAGCTTCAGGAATAGTTGGAGCAGCAGGTGCTTTTATCTTAGTGCCAATTATGTTGGTTGTATTGAAAATCCCAACTCGGATGACAATTGCTACTTCTTTGGCAATCACTTTTATCTCCTCGATTGGTTCAACAGTGGGGAAAGCAATGACAGGTCAAGTATTGTTGATCCCGTCCATTATTATGGTTGTAGCTAGTATTATTGCTTCTCCACTTGGGGGACAATTCGGGAAAAAAGTGAACACAAAAGTATTGCAACGATTGTTAGCTATATTAATTGTGGTTACTGTTGTTAAAATTTGGATGGGCATCTTTGGGAAAACCTCCTTTTGATAGGGGGTTTTTCGATTTAAGAAGGAAACGATATAATGGCATGAGTAATCGATATTATGTTGCTGTAAGGATGGCAAATTAGATGAATAATGATATATATTAACTCCGTTTTTAGCTTAAGAAGAAAAATGGAAGGGGATTATAATGATTTATGATGATGATGTAAAAAAACGTTTGCGCCGGATTGAGGGACAAGTTCGTGGTGTTCTTCGGATGATGGAGGAACAGAAAGATTGTAAAGAAGTCATCTCTCAACTATCTGCTATTCGTTCTGCTTCAGATCGAACGATTAGCTATATTTTAACTCATAATTTAGAGCAGTGTTTACGTGAAGAATTTCAAAAAGGTGAGGCAGCTGACACGAAAAAAATCTTAAAAGAAGCGATGGATTTAATGGTACGTAGTAGATAAAATGAATTTCAAAAAACTAAAAACTCGAGACTACCTTTTTTAGGTAGCCTCGAATAGTTAGGTAGTCAGTTTTCTCCTCGTCGTTGGAAGAAACAGATTAAAGAAAGCAATGATTAAAGAAGCAATAAGTGTTCCAAACAGTGTAATTCTAAAGCCTGGTACGATAAACTGTACCAAGTAAAGAATGATAGCACTGGTAATAAATCCAATCCCGCCTTTAGCAAAAGGGGAAATCTTATCTTGGGTCATACTTTCCACTGCCCATCCTATTAAAGCGATTAGGATGGCTGCAATCATGGCAGAGAAAAAATTACCAATGCGGAAACCAGGGGTTAAGGCAGCAGTAACAATTAAAACAAGTGTTGCCACAAGAAAGCGAAGAATAGTTGAGAGCATCGAAATAAATCCTTTCTTCTTTTTTGTTTAGTATTGCTCCTAAATATCCATTTCATGTAAAAAAGGCAGCTCTCTTTAGGAGAACTGCCTTTCGGTATTTCTTAAGATGCTTGTTGTGCCTTTTTGTTACTAATTTCTGCGAGATATGCTTTTCCTTTTTCTTCATCATATTGTTTCTCCCATTTTGCCATAACAACAGCAGCGAGAGAGTTACCAACTACGTTTACCACGGTGCGAGCCATATCCATGAGACGGTCTGCACCAACGATGAAGGCAAGACCTTCTACTGGAAGACCGAGTGGTTTGAAGGTAGCGAGCAATACTACGAAGGAGACACCTGGTACCCCTGCGATTCCTTTGGATGTAACCATCAGGGTTAGAACTAATAGAATTTGTTTATCGAGTGGCATGTCGATTCCATACATTTGTGCAACGAATAGTGCTGCGATTGCTTGGTAAAGAGTGGAACCATCTAAGTTAAAGGAGTAACCAGTTGGGACTACGAAGGAAGTAATTCCCTTCGGTGCACCAAAGCGCTCCATCTTTTCCATGATTTTTGGTAGTACGGTTTCCGAACTAGAAGTCGAGTAAGCCAAGATTAGCTCATCTTTCAGGATCTTAAAGATATGGAAGATGTTGATGCCAAATAATTTAGCAGTAAGCCCTAGTACAACCACTACAAAGAAAATCATGGAAGCATATACTAGAATTACTAATTTTCCAAGTGGAATGAGCGATTCGAGCCCAAATTTGGCGATGGTAACACCCATCAAAGCAAAAACCCCGAAAGGTGCAAATTTCATGATCTGGTTGGTAATATAGAACATCGTATCAGCGACGCCTTGGAAGAAGCCAATAACTGGTTTCCCGCGTTCCCCGATTGCAGCTACCCCAAGCCCAAATAGAACGGAGAAGAAGATGACGGCCAGCATGTCGCCTTCTGCTAACGCTTTAAAGAGGTTATCAGGAACGATATGGATAAAGGTCTCTGCCATTCCTTTTTCATGAGTCTCTGACTCAGTATCTACATAGCTACTGATGTCAGACTGTTGTAGTTGTGAACGATCCACTCCCACCCCTGGTGTGAATACGTTTGCAACTAAGAGACCAACAATGATCGCAATTGTTGTAATGATTTCAAAGTAAAGAAGGGTTTTCCCACCAAGTTTTCCAAGCTTTTTCATATCACCAACACCAGCTACCCCGATGATAATACTGGAGATGACGATTGGGATTACAATCATTTTAATGAGGCGAAGGAAAATAGTTCCGATCGGTTGTAGATACGTTTCTACGTGCGGATTCTTAAAAAAGATAGCGCCTACAATAATACCGAGAATCATTCCGATCAAAATCTGCCAAGCTAGTCCAATTTTAATTTTCTTCATCTAGTTCACCTCTATTACTGGATTTGTTTTACGAAGTCAAGCAAAGGAGAGCTGCTTCTGTGAAAGTTCTATGTCACCACTTACACGATATTAAGGTAGAACAGGAAAATATTCAAGTAATAAATGATATATTCTATTATTCTGAATAAAAATCTAACTTTTATTCTAAAATAAGTAATTTAATTTAGAATATGCTTCGATGTAAATAATTCTGTATGGTATGTCAAATATATAATAGTATTTTTAGAATATTTCGTTAGAATATTAGATAAGTATTGCGTTCGATATGTAGTTTTTGAAAAATTTTAGTGGGGGGATCTTTTTTGGTTCAGTATTTTGATGTTATTGTAGTAGGGGCGCGTTGTGCTGGTGCTACACTGGCGATACGACTAGGGAATGCAGGTCATCGGGTGTTGCTTTTGGATCAAGGTAATTTTCCTAGCGATACTCTGTCTACTCACGCGATTTTCAATAATACTGTTTGGGAGCTGAAGGATTTAGGTATTTTTCCACTTATTCCAGAATTAGATGCTCCACCAGTTCGGAATGTTCTATTACAATTCGAGGATGTAAAAATAGAAGGTTCGTTACCACCTATTAAAGGTGAGGAAGATAGTTATTGCATACGTAGAAGCTACTTAGACCAAGCAGCTATACAAAAGGCGAGTGAGATTCCTAATGTAACGATTTACACAAAAGTACGTGTCAAAGATCTATTATGGGATGAGGATCGAGTAGTGGGAGTAAAGACAAAAGATGCCTTGGGACAACAACAAGAGTATCATTCGAAGTGGGTAGTTGGGGCAGATGGACGCAATTCTACTGTTCGCAAGAAATTGAAATTAAAGCCACTTATTGATGTACCAACCGACTTTGCCTGTTATTTTACATACATAGAAGGATTAGAAGCGAAAAGTGAGCCAACATTTGAAGTGTATCGAATTTACGATCGCACCTTAGTCATTTTTCCGACCAATCATCACCAACATGTTGTTTTTGTTGCCTTTCCGCTAGCCAATCGACTCTGGATAAAAGAATTTGGACATAATTCCAAAAGTGCACTATGGGACTTTTTAAAGACGCAATTTGTGGAAATAAAATTTAATAATCGACTTCATAATGCCAAAATAGTAGAGAAGATTCGAGGGTTAACTGGTTTTTCCAATCATTGGTTTTCGGGGATTGGAAAGGGGTGGGCATTAGTTGGAGACGCTGTCATTTTTAAAGATCCAGCACTAGCACAAGGGATCCATGATGCGATCTATGCAGGGAAAATATTGCAACCGATATTAGAAAAAGCAATGCAGACAGATGAAATAGACGAAACTCAGCTGGACCGACTTTATCAGGAGCAGCTCCAAGCAAAGTTTCGTGAACGATTTGAACTAGGGATTGCACTTACGAAGAATAATCTAATGAGTGCTGAACAAAAACTATTCCAGCAAACGATAAGCCAATACCCAGAAGCAGTGGAGAAGTTTTTAGGTTTTTATAATTATGCCAATAATATGGATGCAGTGACACAGATAGTCCGTTCGATTATCGAACAAGCACAAATAAAATAAAGTACGGGAAACTGCTTCCATCGTGGAGCGGTTTTGTTTATAATATAATTAGTTATTTAGAAATTTATCTAAATATATGCCTTTAAAAGGATTGTGAATGCTGTGAACCAGGTATTTAAAGCACTAGCTGACCCTACACGTCGAATGATTTTGGATCTTCTTCGAGTAAAAGATCGTAGTGCAGGGGAGATCGCTGAGCATTTTGAGATGAGTAAGCCTTCTGTTAGCAACCACTTAAATATTTTAAAGAATGCTGAGTTAGTCCTAGTGGAGAAGAGAGGGCAGTTCATGATTTATTCCCTTAACACAACGGTGTTCCAAGACGTAATTCAATGGCTTATGGAAGTACGAGATAGGAGTGAAGATTAATGTGGAAAAGTAATTGGAACCGTTTTTCTTTTGGTATCGCATTAACGCAGATTTTTGTTACCTTATTTTTTTTCTCGCAACTTCCTGACCAAGTCCCGATGCATTGGGGGATTGGTGGAGAAGTGGATCGTTATGGATCTAAAGGAGAATTCCTTGCCCTTTCCTTTTTACCGATTGGCGTGTTTTTTCTTATTCATTTACTTCCTAAATTGGATCCGCGAAAGCAATCCTACCAACAACATAAAAAGGCATATACCATTACTAATGCAGCAGTAGTTATCTTTTTAGCAGTCATCAATTTTTTGGTTCTTAGCGATATCTTAGGTTGGAATATTCCTTTATTACCCACGATGTTTGTATTGTTGACCATTTTGTTTCTGGTGATCGGAAATTATCTCACACAGGCCCGTCCCAATTTTTTCTTTGGGATCCGAACTCCATGGACACTTTCTTCTTCTGAGGTATGGCGTAAAACGCATCGAATGGCAGGATATTTGTATATTCCATGTGCCCTGTTGTTTTTATTACCTATTTGGTTGAAAGTAGCTTGGGTTCATTTTATTCCTATTATTGGGATCATTGCGTTAATGATATTTCTCTATCTATATTCCTATCTTCTCTATCAAAAGGAAAGAGGGAAATAGACTATATTTGAAAGGTGATTGCCTCTCCTATATAATAGATTCATTGTATAAATGTTTAGGTTATCCATCCGAGCAGGAATGAATGTATAGAATAAACATGGTGAGCTAATAGAAGAGGTGAATTGGGATGAGCCAAGAGAAAGACTACTCTCGCTATTTTACCGCTCCTGATTTGAAGCAAGCGAAAAAGCGGGGAAAAGAGTCCATCCAGGTATTACAGTTCAACGAGATACCGCCTGAAATGCAACAAGTTGGTGTAGGGCAAAAGTACATGATTCAAACGTATGGCTGTCAAATGAATGAACATGACAGTGAAACGATGGCTGGGATCTTGGAACAGATGGGTTACGAAGAAACAACAGAAACAAGTGAAGCAGATGTGATCTTGCTTAACACATGTGCAATCCGTGAAAATGCGGAGGATAAGGTGTTTGGTGGGTTAGGTAGATTAAAAGCGTTAAAGCTGGAAAAACCCAACTTAGTATTAGGAGTCTGTGGATGTATGTCGCAAGAAGAATCAGTGGTCAATCGAATTCTCAAAAGTTATCAGCATGTAGATATGATTTTTGGGACTCATAATATTCATCGTTTGCCTCATCTTCTACAAAATGCCCTCTATAGCAAAGAAATGGTAATTGAAGTTTGGTCCAAAGAGGGAGATGTAATCGAAAATCTTCCTAAAAAACGATCAGATGGGCTTCGAGCTTGGGTTAATATTATGTATGGTTGCGACAAGTTCTGCACCTATTGCATTGTACCTTACACTCGTGGTAAAGAGCGTAGCCGTCGTCCAGAAGATGTTCTTCAGGAAATTCGTGATTTAGCAAGACTTGGTTATAAGGAAGTAACACTCCTTGGACAAAATGTAAATGCTTATGGAAAAGATTTTGAGGATATGGAATACCGTTTTGGGGATCTGATGGATGACGTTCGTAAGATCGGTATTCCACGAGTTCGCTTTACTACGAGTCATCCTAGAGATTTTGATGACCATTTGGTAGAAGTTCTAGGCAAAGGTGGAAATCTTGTTGAACATATTCACTTGCCAGTACAATCTGGAAGCAGTGAAGTGCTCAAATTGATGGCTCGTAAGTATGATCGGGAACGTTATCTAGAGTTGGTAGGCAAACTGAAAAAAGCGGTTCCGAATGTGGTACTCACGACCGATATCATTGTTGGTTTCCCAGGAGAGACAGATGAGCAGTTTGAAGAGACTCTCTCTTTAGTAAAAGAGGTGGAGTATGATTCAGCCTTTACCTTTATTTATTCACCGCGTGAAGGAACGCCTGCAGCTAAGATGCAGGATGATGTTCCGATGGAAGTGAAAAAAGAACGTCTTCAACGCTTAAATGACGCATTAAACGAGATCAGTTTGCGAAAAAATGAAGCTCTTCGTGGGCAAGTGGTGGAAGTCCTCGTAGAAGGAGAGAGCAAAAAGAATGCAGAAGTGCTCTCTGGACGGACTCGGACGAACAAACTTGTTCATTTCCGAGGTTCCAAAGACCTGATTGGTAAAATGGTGCAAGTAAAAATTGAAGCACCTCAAACATGGATCTTAAAAGGAGTGTTAGTAGACGAAGAACAGTCTGCTACACCAGTTGCTTAGGAGGGATACCTATTGACAATTAGTACAATTCCTTCCAAAGTGCTAGTTACTGCCCATCAGTTTGCACTCAAGTTACAAAACAGTGCAGAGATCGAGCGATTTCGATTAGCGGAACAACAAGTAGATCAAAGTCTTTCTGTACAAAATTTGATTCAAACAATCAAGAAAAAGCAAAAAGAATTGGTTCACGCCAAGCATTATCAAAAGACGGAATATCGTAAGTGCATAGAACAAGAGCTAGATCAGCTAAATAAAAAGTTAGATAATCTGCCGATTGTAAGAGAGTATCAACAGTCACAAGTGGAAGTTAATGAGATTATACAAACCATCCAACAGATTCTAGCCGATGCCATCTCTGAAAAAATTGAAGTGGAGGCCGGTGGAGAAATAGTCAGTGGATGTGGAAGTGGTGGGCCATGCGGTTGCCGCTAAGAAAGTGATCTCAATTCAAGTCGTTTCTCTAAGAGAAACGACTTTTTTATCTATGAACGGAACAAAAGATCCAGCTCCTTGGTATTTTCGACAATATGAACAGAAGCTAGCGAAAGCCCAAAGAACCCTATCGAGACGTACTAAAGGAGGTTCTAACTGGAACAAAGCACGAATCCGAGTCGCCAAAATCCATGAAAAGATCGTGAATGCGAGACATGATTTTCTCCATCCACTTTCTACTAAGCTCATCCGTGAAAACCAAACGATTTGCTTGGAAGATCTACCAGTTAAAAACATGGTGAAAAATCATTCCTTAGCCAAATCCATTACCGATGCTTCTTGGTCGGTGTTTGTCACCATGCTAACCTATAAGGCAAAGTGGTTCGGAAGAACCATCGTGAAAGTAGGTAAAACGTTTCCATCTAGTCAGCTTTGTTCGGCTTGTGGCTATCAACATAAAGAGGTGAAAAACCTAAATCTTCGAAGTTGGACATGCCCTGAGTGCCGGGTAGAACATGATCGTGACATGAATGCTGCTCAGAATATCTTAAAAGAAGGTCTAAGACTTCTTGCCGTAGGAACTACGGTTTGAGCTTGGTACATTTCCTATCGGTAGATGGGATTACCCAAGAATCCTCCACTTCTTAGCGTAGCGTAGGTGGAGGGAGTGTTCAAAAGGAGTGACCACTTTGTAGGCTGATGCATAGGATTTCCTATGTAAACAGAACGTTGCCCAAGAAATCATGTAGGTATTTGCACCCATAGTAGGTGGCCTGCATAAATTGGAGCAAAGCCCATCAGAGGAGGGAACTTTAGTGTCGATGAAACGATCTTCCTTAGATTATCGCCAAGTATTAACCCGCGCAGTATGCGGAAGAGGACGTAAGTTTTCACAAGCAACCCATGCCGTGAAACCACCAGAGCAAATTCAAAGTATTTTGGGGGCTTGGGTAATTAATCATTCATTTGACAGTACCCGAGTTGGTGAGGCCATCGAGATTCGTGGCAGCTACGATATTAATATTTGGTATTCTTGTAAAGGAAATACCAAGACTGATGTTCTCAAAGAGACAGTTCGTTATATCGATCAAGTGCCGCTTAGTTACTATGATCGTCAAACACGAGAAGGATCTTCTGTTGTAAATGCACAATGTACTCAAGTACCCAATTGTGTGGAAGCTACTATTTCTCCTAGTGGCGATGCTATCTATGTACGGGTAGAGAAAGAATTCGCAGTCGAAATGGTGGGCGAAACCAAAGTCTGCGTAGCTGTCTACCCAGTTGAGATGGCAGAAATGGATGACAAAGAAATTTTATTTGCAGAAGAAGAAGAGACAGAAGAATATGATGAACTAGATCCAGATCTTATTATCGACGACCTCGAAGACTAAGCGGGGGATCGATATGATCTGTAGAATTCATTCCCCACCATGTTCTCTTTTTTTAGAGAACATGGTGGGGTTTTTTCTTAAGTACTAATGGAATATGTAGTATCGAAAGAGGTTGTTCGGGGCGTTTTGCTCATATTTCAAAGATTAGATCTCTACCCAAGCAGAATAACAAACAATATCATATCCTAAATGCAACCGATCGGTAAAAGGAAACAAACTTTTTAGACAGGAGGAATAATGTGGACGCCCTTTCAGAGACAAAGTGGTTTCAGAAGAAGATCGAAAAAGATGGCAAAAAGTATAAAGTCAAAATCGCCATGGAGTTTCTCAATAGCAACAAAGGGTTTAACACCTACGTGACCCTGTACAAAAAGAAAGTGTTTTTCTATACCAAGGTAGAGGAAGGATTTTACCGTGACTTAGAGCCAATTCAAGCAGTTGAAAAGCTGATTAGTAGCTATGAGAGTAGCAGACGAAGTGAAAAATACCAAACGCATAAGGTAAATTCCTATATGGATCATTTTATGGAATGGGATGGACGGTTCTAAGGAAGAGCAGTTCCCTATAGCGAATTAGGGAACTGCTTTTTTATTTTGCCGAAATACGGTATTTCGAGATAGAAAATATTGCACAAATGAATATTTATTGGTAGTATCCAAAATGGAAACGTTTTAGAATTAGACACAAAAGAAGAGGCGAGCAGAGCAAACCACATCATAGGGGGACATAAAAATTGGACAAGCTTATTACAGTGCTTGGAATTGTAGTGGTTTTAGGAATCTTGTACTTATTATCAGATAACAGAAAGCAGATTCAATACAAGACGGTTGGTTTTGCATTGATAGCACAAGTACTTCTGGCTCTGTTTTTTGTGAAAATTGAACTAGGACAACAAGTGTTATTTCAGGTTTCCAATGCAGTACAAAAAGTAATGAATTATGCCAAAGAGGGAACTTCCTTTGTCTGGGGTACATTAGCTGACAGTACTGCTTCTACCGGTTTTGTATTTGCAATACAAGTTTTATGTGTCATCATTTTCTTCTCTGCCTTAGTTAGTGCGTTAAACTATATCGGTCTTTTACCATTGATTATTCGTGTTGTAGGAGGAGCTATCGGGAAAATCCTGGGTACCTCTAAATCCGAAAGTTTTGTTGCAGTCTCCAATGTCTTTTTGGGACAAACAGAAGCACCTGTTGTAGTCGGAAAGTATCTACCTAAGATGACTAAGTCGGAAATTATGGTTGTTCTAGTCTCTGGAATGGGCTCGGTATCAGGGTCCATTTTAGTAGGATACTCAGCGATGGGCGTTCCAATGGAAGCTCTGCTACTAGCTTGTGCACTGGTACCATTTGGAGCTTTGCTTGTGTCTAAATTACTTTTACCAGAGACAGAAGAGGCCACAGATGATGTACAAATTGATCGCAAAGGCGGAAGTGCCAATATTATTGAAGCGATCAGTAAAGGAACCATGGATGGTCTGCAATTGGCTTTGGCAGTAGGAGCTTCTCTTATTGCGATTATTGCGATCGTAGCTACTCTTAATGGAGCTTTGGGTCTTGTAAATCTTTCGTTGGAACAGATCTTAGGCTGGATTTTCTTCCCAATCGGTTGGTTGATGGGTCTATCGGTAACCGAGGCTGTGGAAGCTGGGAAGTTCATAGGAATGAAGCTAACACTTAACGAATTTGTTGCCTTTTCTGAGTATACGGAAGGAGTTGCCAACCTCTCCGAACGTGCAAAACTGATGATCGCCGTAAGTTTATGCGGTTTTGCTAATTTCAGCTCCATTGCGATCTGTACTTCTGGACTAGCTGTGTTTGCCCCAGAGAAACGACCAGTCATTGCGAGTCTTGCATTTAAAGGAATGATTGGTGGAGCCCTAGTATCCGTTTTATCTGCAATGTTTGTTGGATTATTTGTTTAATCGAATAAAAACGATCGACCCTTATGGGTTGGTCTTTTTTTATTACCATCAAAATGATGATACTTTCGATGGGCAAACTGATTATGGAAAGTTCCTGTTCTAATGTTCCAATTTGTTTAAATACATTTTTCTATATTACTAAATTGACATATCCATACCCGTGGTGCTAGTAACAAAATAATAGCCCTTGCAAGAAAATTCCTTCAAAATGAAAGTGCGACCTTATCATCAGGAGGAATTTCTCATGCAAGAGCACTCTCATTTTATCAAATCACTTCCGCAACTTCAAAAGCTATATCATAAAATTCTTTTGGAAGTTCAGGATATGTATAATCATCTAGTTCCACTGAAATTACGCCAAAGGCGTAACATTCATCAGCAGTACCAAAAGGACTTTGTCATCATCTCTGTTTGTTTATTAGGAAAAATGATGGGATTTACTTCTGAACGTTCTTGGCATTCGTTCGCAAAAGCGAACTTTTTCTCAGGACAATTTTTTCCTGAACGCTCTCGTTATAATCGAATTTGCAGACAACTTCTTTGGATCATTAAGTTTCTACGCTATCAATTTANTTGTAGATGACGAGGTAGATCGGTCTGAGGTGGAAGCATGGTAACATGTGTAGCTGACAGATACGAATCGGTCGAGGGCTTTTCCTCACATGTCTTACTTTTCGATTTGCAATACACTTGGCCTTCTGTTCTAATTTTCAGGGTGTGACATATTTCATATGTCTTGACACTGACTGTCTGGTGATAATGGCGGAGGGGTCCCACTCGTTCCCATCCCGAACACGATCGTTAAGCCCTCCAGCGCCGATGGTACTTGGACCGCAGGGTCCTGGGAGAGTAGGTCATTGCCAGGCAAACCAACCCCCACTTGCTACTTTGTGCAAGTGGGGGTTTTTTGATATTGGATATCTGAGGTGAATAAACATAGGTGAATAAATATAAAGTATATAGAAAAATATATAAAAAAATTACAGTAGAAGGTCATCGGTTTTACTATGTAGTAAATGATGAATGGACAAGGGATAATATAAAAATTCGAGCCTATTCATCAAAGACAAAGACAACCTTTTTTTGATATATATTTTACATGGCACGATACTTATTTTGTTTATTTTTATAAACCTAGTGTTGCTTCAGTACTAATCAGATACGCGATAGACAAAGGTTGGAATTATATAAAGGATAAACAGACCAAGATCATATCCCAAGGAAGTAATGTGATCAAAGAGTTAGGTCTTCAACGTATATAGAAGTGAAAAAGAGAGTTTGATTCAATATATAGAGTATTGCAAAATTCAGATTGGTCATGAAGTATGGGTAATTTCTATAATCAAAAGAGCCGCTCCTTTTAAGGGAGTAGCTCTTTTGCATTACGATGGGAAATAAAATAATCGATTGTTAAAAATGGAATAGAAAAGATCCACATGTTGTGTTGAGCTTTGAGCACCCCTTTTCTGATTTCCATAAGGTTAAATTGTTCATGAATAGGTAATTTTAAAAGATAATTGTGTATCGCAAGATATATCCCAGAATCTGAATCTGCTTTCTCTAAGTTACTTTTGCTGGTCAGTATTAACTCTTTTCCATATTGTTTGAGTTCTAAAATCCCAATCATGGACGACCAAGGTAATGGTAAGGCAATATTCATGTAAGTGTGGTTTTGTTTTTGATGAGAGGAGTACAGAGCTACAAATACGACCTCGTCCTCCATTTTCCGTACCCAGGATCTTGTGTTATTTCTTCCATCCATTTCATCTTGAATTGGATATATGTTACCTGTCATTTCTTTCTTATCGCTTGAAAGAGGTAAGTTTAATTGTTGTACATAGCGACTGATCAAACGATAGATCAGGACAAAAGGTTTAAACCAAGTACGCCATTTTACTTCTGCAAAAAGGCGGTAATTGTTTGTGTTTTCATAAAAATCTAGGATAGTTGGTGATAATGATTCATAACATACTTCTGGTTCATACGAGTGCATATTATCCACCAGACCTTTATAAGAAAACGTGTCTTTATTCCGATCCTTAATGTCCTCTAAGATTCTTTCTCCAATAACTTTTTTTCCTCTTATCTTACTTATTGGAAAGTCCCATCGATCCATTTTAGATAAAGGAGTGAACAGGGACCAGCCGATCAAACCGATAAAAGCAAAGACAAAACCATTTAACAATCCATGAAACCGCAACATGAAGTCTATGGTAATGGTGAATTCACGCCATACATTTCCAAGAGCATATAGGAATGAAAATAGAATCGTTACTCCTAAAGCAGCAAAAGAGAAGCGGATCAAGACCTTAGCTACAACATGATGGATGGGTGCTTTCCAAGATAAAAAGATAAGACCATAAATTCCGATGATGTAGAGAATAACAGAAATGAGTTCTAACCATCTAGAAAAGGTGATCCCTAACGCTACAATAATAGGAGATATTAGGATAATACTACAAGTTACTTTATATAAAGTTGATTTAGATAGTCTTCCAAGAAACCCAACAAAAATAGGTAGCAGGAATGCAGAATGGTGAAAGTGAATACCTGTAAGCCATCTAATAATGGGAGAGAATCCCGTATCGATATTGGCTTCATGAGCCAAAAACCAAGCCCCTCCGATCCATAGATACATTAATCCGATATCTATAGAACATTCTTCTAGATGAGCAAAGCCTCTATTTAAGAAACGAGTGAAACCGTAAACAGCTACAAAAAAGGTAAAGAGGAAATAAATTGTTGCTAGAAGCCCATCCCATGCAGTTTGAGAAGTCACCTGAAGTATCACAATGGAAAGATAAGCCGGTGTAGATATATACGGATATAACCGATTAAACCAGTCCCCTTTTTTCATGATCAGGTGTAAGGCAAGAGGAACATAAATGAGCTGAGCGGCAGTTAACATCAAATAATACCAAGGAGAGACACTAACAAAAGCTACGACTAAAAACAAAATAGTGTGTGTTAGAGCGATTTTACGAAATGTCATCTGATGTAAACTCTCCTTCATAAGAAAAAACAGTTCCTATTATTGGGTTACGGACTTCTACTTTAATATGAAAGACTTGCTTTTCTTCTATATATTTCTCTGTTACATTTGCTAAGCCTTGTAATATTCTAGGTAGAGGTATTTCGATCTTTCCTAATACGAGTCGCTGTTTTTTTGATTTAATAGATAAACAACCATCGTCAGTCACAAACAACGATAAATCAGAGTAAAACAAACTAGGTTCACCTAAATAATCTTTGATAATTTTCTTCTGATGATCGAAACTCATTCGTGCATTAAAATATCGACGCTTCTGTCCGAAATGAAATATTCTCTCCCAATGTACCTGCTCTTCTCCATTAGCCCCCATACATGATAAGTTTACAATCGTAAAAGGAATATCTTTTCCGTGTTCTGGAAACAGTAGCTTGCACTTTACTCCCAACCAAAAAAGAGGATAGAGCCATTTCGGCCCACCCTTAATCTCTTTCATTACTCCACTTGCTCGAAAAGGTGTCTTTTTTTTCATTTCATATCTTTTTTGAAGCATAGGATGGAGATTGTAAAAATATTCTCCCAGAAACTGTTTATATATGGACATGTTAGACTCCCCGCTTTTGACGCTTACAGTATTTCGCTGTTGGTACATCTTCACTTACGAAGAATCCTATTACGGATAGCACAAATAAAGAGATGTTCAAGGTGAATGGATTAAAAGGATGAACAAGATAACTAGGATCTGCAAGAATAACCGATAATGTAAGCAGTGGGAAGAGGATTATCTGAATCTCTAGTAATCTTCGCTTATTTGTATAAAGCAGCCAAGTGATTCCCAATCCGATCTCAGCGATTCCCAACCCGATGACAACCCAAGATGCTTGTGTAGGACTTAGGGAGACTAAGCTACTGACCATGTTGATCTCCTCGGGATTCATACTAATTAATTTAGGGACTAACCCATGGTATGTCCAAACAAAAAAGAACAATAGGCTAATAATCCAATAGCTAAAGAACCGAATGTATTGAGTAGAAGGAGTTTCTCCTTTTTCAAGCCATCGTTTCAATACATCAAAACTAAGCGCTGTTGCCCATCCTAAAAGGGGACGAAATAAAAAGTGATCAAAAAGATGACCTAGATAGCCATGATTCACTTGATAATCGTATTGAGTTAGAAAGGTAGTCGACTCTTCGTCAGGTTGATACTTCCAATATCCTTTTCCTTCTCGAATGATAGAGATTTTCTGATCCGTTCCAAAATGCAAAGAAGATGTTCTAGAATCATCTTCAGCAAGGTAGGTTCCAACACTTCTTCCCCAACCTGCTATATGGATACCGAAGCCAATATTCGTTTCATAGGTGAATTCCTGAGGAGCGTTTTTTTCTTTTGGTAAATACGTAATAGAAGAAAAACGAAGATCCCACTGTTCATGCTGTTGGGGAGTTAAAGTCGCCTCCCATACCCGATCCATATCTGAATGAATAGATACCTCAACATATATCGGTTTACTCTTCAATACTTTCACCTCGAAACAAGCTTATCACAATTCTGAAAAATAGAATATCAAATGAATCCTTGAATTCCTTTTAATCAAGAGTAGAAATATATTTCTTTTTGTTATATAAATGATAAGATTTTATATTGGTATCCATGACAATCTGGATAAGTGAGGGGCAGCATGAAAACAGTAAGAGGAGGAAGTTATTTGTTAACAGTAGGCGGGATGATTTCCCTGGGAAAGACCTCCGTTTCGGAGCTTTTGGGTAGAGAATTAGGTAGTGCAGTATATTATGAAAGCGTAGAGGATAATAAGATTCTTCCTCTTTTCTATACAGCAAGCGAAGAAGAGATTCAAGCGAAGCGATATCCATTTTTGCTTCAACTATACTTTCTAGACACTCGATTCAAATCTATTAAGAAAGCTCTACATGGTAAATACAATGTATTAGATAGAAGTATCTTTGAAGATAGATTGTTTGCCAAAATCAATCATGATTTAGGAAGAATATCTGACCTTGAAATGGAGATCTATGAGGGTCTATTTGATAACATGATGGAAGAAATAGAGGAACTACCCAAAAAAGCACCGGATATTATGATCTATCTTCATGGTTCTTTCGAAACAGTATTAGAGAGAATAGCCATTAGAGGGAGAGATTTTGAGGTAGATGAATCTCTGAAATCTTACTATAAAGTTCTTTGGGAAGGATACAAAGAATGGATTAAAGATTATGAGAAACAAGGAATCTCTGAAGTGATCTATGTGAATATGGACGAGATTGATGTAGTGAATAACTCCGATGATGCGAAATATGTAGTAGACATGGTAAAAGCAAAGTTAACGGAGATGGGGCTGTGGGATTAAAGTTAGTTGAAATTATGTAGTCTAATATAGAAGTGCCTTGATTATATAGATATGAACTCTATAGTGATAAGTATTACATTTTAAAAGAAAATTCTTTTTAGTTTTATTTAACCTTCCAATACTACGACATCTTCTTTGTTGTCAAGATGTCGTAGTAAAAAGCGAAGGTACCTATGAGAAATGATAGCTTTATAGAAATAAAATACTTTATATAGGGTGTCATTTAAAAAAACATTATCTGTTTACTTAAAATAAAGTTAATAATAATATTAATAAATAATTGTACTAGTTTAGTCTCTTGACACTTATTGGGAGATTCGGATAAGAAGGGACGTATTGTATTGACTGAAGAGCAAGTATTACATCATGAGAAGAAACAATCAAAAAGTACGAAACAGCATCGAAGAAGAAAAGTACGAACTGTATTAACGAAAATATGGGTGAATCTACTCATGTTGTCGATTATTTCTCTACTCTTGATTCTTGCCTTTTTCCAAACACCATATTGGAAGTCACAAGAGGTAGTTTCGAAACCAGTTCCTACTTCAACGAATCAGGTTGTGACAATAAAAGAAGAGTCCTCCATTGTTGACAACGCGCCTGGTGCCCTTCGCTGGGCAAAAGATTTTGCGGTTGCTTGGGTACAAGGAGACATGATGGCAGCTCAAAAGTATGTCGCAACGGGTTGGGAGTTACCAAAAGATTCGATAGATGGAACACGTCGTGAAGTGCTTGGAGCTCAGGAATGGAATGTAGGAACTGTGGACGAAGGACAAGTGAATGTGGTGGTGCAAGTTTCCGTTAAAGATCCAATTGATTCATTTAAGGTAAATAACCTCTATTTATCTGTTCCGATGTTGATTCAATCCAATGGCCAATTTGCAGTATCGGATCTACCTACCTATCTACCAGAACCAAAGAAAGCGGTAGTGAAACCAAAGGAAATGCCTGCAAATACGTTATCGATCACCGAACAAGAAGCAATTAAGAAAAAAGTGGAATTTTTCTTCCAACAATATGTTGGAGGAACTCCCCAAAATATAGGTTTTGCCTTTGTTGATCAAAAAGAACGAGCTGTACTAAGTGGGAAGCTCCACCAGATTCCTACTATCGAAATAACTTCCATTGATGGGGCTGCTTCCAAAGCCAAAGTCAGAGCGGTTGCTCAGGTAGAGTTGCTAGGCAGTAAAAATTTAATGGTTTTACAGCTGATAATGCAGAAAAACGGAGGACAGTGGTTAATTGAATCGACTACTCCTTCTATTCCCATACAATCAACTACACCATAAGGAGGGAAGGAGATGGACATCCTTCAGGTCGTCTCGAATTTTGTTGTAGCAGTAGGTTTGATATACATAGGATTTGCCGCCTTCCGATCTATTCGCGAAGGAGATTTGTGGCGAACTATTGGGATCATCTTGGCAGGAGGACTAGCAATCGCATTTGTAGGAAGTGCTTCTTTTCGAGATACCGTCATCGTAGTTGTTTCGCAACTATTTGAATTAGGATTTCCAACCAAAGCTAGTTAACGATGGAGGGCAGCTGCTCTCCTTTGTTTGGTTATAGGAGGAACATCATAACATGAAAGAACTTCCAGAAGAAAGAGCACCAAGACAAGTTCGCTCTTTTCAGCGTGCGTTTGAGCTTCAATTGTTTGGTACATCCGCAAAATCATTTGTGATCGATTGGATTAGTCTCTTTTTTATTACATACGTCAGTGTCTGGTTATTAGGAAACTGGGAACCACTTTATCCCATTTTTCAATGGGTATGGGAGGAAAACTGGTTCTTTATCCCTTATCTCTTTATCCCTATTGCTGTTCCGACGTTTCTTCTTTCGTTGGTAAAACGAGATGGGCTTAGTTTTTGGAGATATGTGGCACTCTCATTGACCTATTTTGTTACGGAACATGTATTTGAACCATTCCAGGAAAGAACGATGATAGAACGTCTGTTTGTGAAGGAGGAAAAGGAATGACTACGCTTGCGAGTCCCTATGTGTTATGGAAGAAGAACTTAATCGTAACAAAAGCAAGTCGATATCATGCAGCTGCTTGCTTTGAACTCAACCCAATTCATTTTGATTTTAAAAAACGAGATGAGTACGATCAGCTACTTTATCAAATGGAATCCCTAATCGCCAAGTTACGCTACTCTGGTATGTTTTTAATGGTCCCCGTTGGGTATGATCCAACAGAAGATCTCACCAAAGGAAGCAATCCACCCGAGGTTTTAGTAGAGTCCTTTGAGGACGGAATCAAACGGATGAAGGATCATATGGTTCAGATTCCCTATCAATACCGGACGTATCTTATTCTGTTTGTAGAACAAGTCGCCGGATCTTTAATAGAAGAGATGGTACAAGCCTTCTGGGAGACTATTAGTGATGTAACGAAGAAGACAGAACATCTCTTAGCAGGAGAGCCATATACCATTAGCTCTCGCGAATGGAACGAATTCCAGCGAAAAGAAGAGCTCGTCTATAAGTTGATCTCCTCCTATTTTCCAATTCGAAGATTGGAACCAATTGAGACAGATTGGCTGGTCAATCGGTGTGCGATGAGAGGAGTCGATCCTCAAAATCTATCGGAAGACGATTATGTAGATGGCTTTGAATCACCTGAGGCTTTTTTACTCTCCTCCGATCCCGTGCGTATTAGTCGAGCATTCCAAGATGTAATGTTGGATAAGAAATCTGTACCTGGAATGCTACGCTTTGAAAAGGAATTTCCAGAAGGACCGAAGACGGGCTACTTTTCGTTTCTCACCGTATCTCGTTTACCAAAAGGATCAGGGAGTTACCCAGGGGAAACGACTTTATTTCATACCATTCAAGACAAAGTACCATGTCCTGTAGAAATCTGTATTCAGTTTCAGCCGATTCATACACAAGAAGTGAAATGGAAGCTAAAGGCAAGCAAGCATATCTCCAAAGGAAATGCGAATCGGCAATGGGTAAAGACAGCCGAAGTACAGAGTCTTACACAACATGTAATAGACGAGTCTACAGAATTACAAGAATATCTAAATGAAACAGAGTATCCTATGTTCCGTACGAGAATCACTCTATGTACATGGGGAGAGACTCCTGAGATTGTGTATCAAAACAGATCCCACATTGCAAAAGCGCTAGCAAGCTATGAGTTACAAGTACCGAAAAAAATGCAACGCCAACTCTTTTATAACACCTTACCGGGGTTTCCCAAAAAATTAGGATCTCAATATTTTCTACGGCTTACCACCGAATGGTTAGCAGCTACGATGCCCATGGCAACTTCCAAAATAGGAGATCCATCCGGGTTTCTCATTGGATACACAGGAAATCAAGAATTAACTCCAGTCTTATTGAACCCACGTCGTGGTTCCGATGATTCGAAGCGAGCGGCTACCGGATCATCGCTCATTCAAGGAGCTCCAGGTAGTGGAAAATCTATGCTAGCCAATTATATGATTCATCAAGAATTGATGCGCGGAGCCAAAGCACTTATCTTTGATCCAAAAAATGAACGTTGGCATTGGCCATATGCCTTGCCTCATCTTCAAAAGGTAACGACCATGGTAACTCTGCGTGATGCAGAGGAAGATCAAGGAAAGTTAGACCCATTAGCTCGTATTACGAATGGTAATCAAGATGCATCGTCGATCTCTTTTGCCAAGTCGATCCTCAATTTTCTAGCCAATCGACAGAATGATAGCATTTATGAAAAAGTAATAGAAAAGGCAGTAGACAAGGTCATTCACCAATCGAAGCCATCTCTAATGAAAGTGATCGATCGATTGGAAGAGTTTTTGGATGACAAGCTGGATTTTGGCTTTCATGACAGTATCCAAGTAGAGGCGAAAAAGGCAGCAGCAGATATTCATGCTACGCTTCAAATGAGGGCTACATCTGGATTAACCCGACTTTTGTTTCATGATGGAACGAAGGAATTATTGGATCTTACAAATCCTCTCACCATTCTCCAGATCCAAGGATTGTGGGGAGGTACACAAGAGGATACTACGGAAAATCGGAACAAAAAAGCTGTTTTTTTAGCAGTTCTCGATTTGGCACGTCAATTTGCAGACGAGGAACGAGAGTATCGTACAATTTTAATCGATGAGGCTTATTTCATCACCGATGATCCAGAAGGGGCGAACTTGCTCCGTGTGCTCCTTCGTACGGGACGATCGAAACGTAACAATGTCATTCTTTGCACACACAATGCACGAGATATCCAACTGGAAGCCTCATCATATGCCGATGATGGTGGAGGAGAAGTGCGAAGTAATGTAACAAATCGCTTTGTGTATCGAATGGATGATCGACAAGAAGCGATTCGTGCTTGTGATTTGTTAGGGATCACTTCTACCAACCAGAATGTCGAGCGGTTGATGGATAAACGGAATATGACTTCTGGATCCTATTTTATGAGGGACTTTGAGGGTAATGTAGGACAAGTGAAATTCCCGCTTCACCAGATCGATCCTGAGCTATACCGGTGTTTTCAAACTAGTAACCCCCAGATCCTACAAGAGCGGGAAGAAAAATGGGGAAAATATCGAACCCAAGATACCAAGACATCGAGACTACTACTTTAGGAAGAGGGGGCTAGTTAGGAATGGCAGTTTGTTTTCTTAAGAAGGAAAAGGGTAAGTGGCTGGTTATATCAGCCTTCTTTCTTCTCATGATTTGTTTTCTTTCTACTCCTGTTGCGGCCAACACAATAGGGGTGAGCAATTCCCAATCTTCAGCAGATAGTATTTTGCCAGATCAAAAACCGATCCAGTCGAGTACCTATCAACCGATTTACGACCAATATGAAGTAGCTAATTATTCGTTAGATAGTGAGGATTATCACTATTCTCCTTTTTACCAAGCTCTCGATTCCTTACTCGATTTTATCTGGTATGGAATTGCTGCAGCAGCTAAATTTACGGTTTATGTCTTGCAATGGAGTTATAATCTCACAACGTTTGATGCCTTGGTAAAACCGATTGGTGCATTCGTGTTAGCTCTTCGAGAAAAGTTGTTTGTGGGGAATCTTTTTGTTTTGGTGTTGTTTTGTTGTGGGCTTGGATTGATCTTCTCGTTTCGCAAAGATGGAGGTATTTTCCGCAAGATGCTCAACATGATGGTTAGCCTGATTCTAGCTTTTACCTTATTAGCGAATATGCCAATGCTTATTTCAAGCCTGAATAAAATTGGGCGTGCTGGAGGCGAGATGGTTTTTACTGTCTATGGTGCGGTGGACCCAAAGGCTCCCAAAGTGCAAGGCCTTTCAACAGCTAATGCTTCTTTGCTGCATGTAGGAGATCAGTTTTTCCGCTACAACGTCTATCTTCCTTGGCAAATGGCAGAGTTTGGAGATTATTACGATGGACCGGCAGTTGCTCCAAGTGGGACAAGCCCTACTACGGTTCAAGAGGATGCAAACTACTTTTTATCTCGAAACCCATTAGATGCAATGCAACGCTTAGAAAGAAAAAAGCAGGCAACACTCTACACCCAAGGCTCGTATAGCAAAGAGATGAGTAGCGGTACAGTCCCTGAAACCATCGATCCGAACATTCGACCTAAATATACTTCGATGACCGAGGCGGGGATGGGCTCTCGTGTATTTATTACTCTCCTTACGTTCGTTCTAGGTTCCTGTTATGGTCTCTTTTTATTAGCGATAGCAGGTGCATCCTTAGCTTGTCACTTGTTTCTCTTGATTCTAGCAATCTTTGCTCCATTTCTCTTCTTGCTTGTCTTTATCCCTGCATGGGGAGAAGTGATGCTCTTTCGGTGGTTCCAATTAGCTGTGATCGCAGGAATTTACAAGATCATCATCTCTCTACTATTAGCAGGTCTTCTATTTTTCCAAGGAATGCTCTACTATACCGGAAATGCCACCTCGTGGGGCTGGGGCTTTACGATGTTTACCCAGATGATCATTTTGTTTACCCTTTATTTCTTCCGTAAATCATTGCCAACGTTCCTCCGAATGCCTGGAACCTTTGCAATGCAAACCACCACTGGTGCATGGCAACGGACAGAGAGCTATCGGAATCGGATCAAACCAACCCGATCTGAATCTCCTACACAAATGAAGATGACGAGAAATCGAAAATCTTTCGTATCTACTGAGCCAGACACTTCTCGCAGAACTGCTGTTGTAACTAGTGCGGAACCAGAGTCACGAATACGAGAGTCATTAGGCGAGGAACAAAAAGACCCATCAGTAGAAAATCGAGTGGAAATAGATGATCAGGTAGGATTAGTCGAATCAAGTGAGGATCCGAAAAAGGAAACAGTGGAGAGCGATCTAGCAAAACGAAAAGAGATTCAAGAAGAAATCGACGAGGTATATGAGGAAGTGGTTACCGAACAGAAGAAAGCATCGAAGTGGTTTACTTGGAGGAGAAAAAAATGAAAAAATCCTGGATGATACGAATGATTTTCGCTGTGATCTGGGCGGGTGTATGTACGACTTGGTACTTTACACAATACGATTTTTCAGACTCTCCATCTGGTAAGCCAAAAGCAACTCCTATACCAAATCCAACAGAACAACCAGTTGTTATTCAGCCAAATCCGGTGCAGCCGTCACCTAATCCAGTACAACCGTTTCCGAACCCGGTTGTTCCGCCTGTTCCAATGCAACCTACACCTACACCGCCTGTGCCAAGTCCGCCAGCTGTAATCATTCCGTCTGAGCCTGTAAGTTTATCGGAACAAGATCGGACCGAGTCAAAAAAAGTAATTGAATCCTTTTTGCGAATTTATCTGACCAGCACTCAGACGGGCCCAACAGAATTAGCAGACCAGCTGAAGGATTATACGACGGAAGAGTATTTAAATAAGCTCAAAAGCAGTCAGAAACTACTTCCTCCTATTCAGATCAAAGAGATGACCTCTTCCCTTGTAGAGCCTTCGTATATTGCAGGAGGTATTACGTATCATGTGGTGGTTGTGTCAACAGACAAGTGGGAATCCGATTATTGGTATTCTCTGAAGAAAAGTACGGATGGGAAATGGAAGGTCGTACGACAGGAGGCCATTTAGATGCAGCCGGATACCCCTGTTTCGTTACGACTTACCCATGATTTCCTTCGAGCGATGGGTGCTCTTCTTCTTTTGATCAGTGGGCTTTTTATCAGTCTTTACTTATTGGCTGCGTTAGTGGCACAACTTGATCAGGAGAAAGTTCCTGAGTTGGAGATGGACAGTACCATTTCCGAACTTGGCAAGCAACAAATCCCAGCAGATCTTTTTCCAATCTACCAAGCGGCAGGGAAGAAGGCTCGTGTACCCTGGCAATTTCTTGCCGCGATTCATTGGAAAGAGACGAACTTTGGTCGTACGACGGCTCCTACTGATCCGATACGAAAAGAAATGACCAGCTCAGTTGGTGCGATCGGACCGACGCAGGTGCGCACGTAAGGGCGCTAAAAGAATCACCTTTGGCAAAGGTGCAGGTTATAAGTCGTAATCAGAACCTGTCGTCACCCAACTTATCCGGGAGGGAAACTAAACGGGGAGTGTAGCATGTTGGGAAAGTCACAAGTTGGTTAGTTACCAAACCACGACTGAGTGGCAAGACGAGAATTAGTAGATGAGGATGAAGGCTAAACTGCTTGAATGACAGTCCGAGGGGGAGTAGGTCCGCCTACAGCGAAAGGTAGCTAGAAACGCCGTACAACCAGGTTGACTCGATTAACTGTGTATCGAAGTCATAAAAGTAGTATCAGATGTCTGAAAGCTGATACTAACGCGACTCTTGGTTGCCCAGCCTTTGTAAAAGGAAAAGGACGAACGTCGCATCCGACACTACTATCCGCTATGTCTTTTAGTGTCTAAACGTGGATCACCTAAGGCGGAACGCCGAAAGGCTATGACCAATAGGGTCTGAATATCCGCTACGGTGACGGAGTTCTCGTAGTAGTCCGAGGTAGGGAAAGCTTACCACATGGCGAAGGAGAACAGTTTATCTAGTCTAATACCAAATTGGGAAGGAGCGTGAGGCTCTATGAGAAGTCCAATAGTAGTGTTAGACAATCTAGCCTCGAAATCAACACAAGTTGGGTACAAATACCAGAGGTTGTATCGGAATCTTTACAATGTCGAGTTTTACCTTCAAGCATACAACAAGTTGTATGCAAAGGAAGGAAACATGACAGAAGGTACGGATGACGAAACCATTGATGGTATGAGTCTTAAAAGAATCGAAAAGATCATCGAGAAAATAAAAGATCTAAGTTATCAACCAAAACCAGTTAGAAGAGTACACATACCCAAGAAAGACGGAAAAACCAGACCATTAGGTATACCTTCCTTTGAGGACAAACTTGTCCAAGAGGTAATCAGAAGCATTCTAGAATCTATCTATGAAAAGAAGTTTTCGGACTTCAGTCATGGATTCCGGAAGAATAAAAGCTGTCACACAGCACTCCATCAAGCACAGAAGTGCTTCACAGGAGTCAAATGGTTCGTCGAGGGTGACATCAAAGGTTTCTTTGATAACATCAATCATCATGTACTTATTAATATTCTTAAGAAGAATATTAACGATGAAAAGTTCATCGACCTAATATGGAAATTCTTAAGAGCAGGGTACATCGAAGACTGGAAGTTCCAGAAGACCTATAGTGGAACCCCTCAAGGTGGAATTATCAGTCCGATTTTGGCGAATATTTACTTGAATGAACTAGATCAATATATTGAGGAATACAAACAGCGGTTTGATAAAGGCACAAGATGGAGTAGAAGAAACAAAGTTTATAGAAGCAAAGAGCATAAGAACTATAAACTCCGAAAGAGTTACAACAAGATATGGAACACACTCTCCGAAGACCAGAAATCAATCGCCGTTAGAGAAATAAAAAAAGCCAAGAAAGAACTGATGGAAATTCCGTATTTTGAACCAATGGATAAAAGCTTCCGCAGGATGCATTATGTAAGGTATGCTGACGACTTTGTCATTGGAGTGATAGGAAGTAAGGAAGACTGTCAGAAAATCAAACAAGATCTAACTAACTTTCTGATGAAACACCTAAGTTTAGAACTATCTCAAGAAAAAACGCTCATCACTCATAGTTCTAAAAAGGCACAATTCCTAGGGTACGACCTTGTCGTACCAAGAAGTCCAATGATCAAGTACAACAGCAACGGAATCTCTCAAAGGTATGGAATGATATGTACCTTACTTGTTCCGCAAAAGGTCTGGGTTGACAAACTCTTCCAGTATCAAGCAATCAAGATGATACCGAACACCAATAAATGGCGATCGGCACACAGGATACCACTGGTTTTCAATGATGACTTAGAAATACTAGAAACATATAACTCCGAAATTAGAGGTATGTATAACTACTACAAACTAGCAACGAATGTCTCGCATTCTATTAGCACGTTTAAGTATTACATGGAGTACTCCATGTACAAAACGTATGCTAACAAGTATAAATCGAGCGTTAAGAAAATAATTGCCAAATACCAAATTAACGGTAAATTCGGAGTGAAATATAGCACTAAATCAGGAACAAAAACTCGATTCTTTTATGACCAAGGTTTGAAACGGCAAAGATATAAGATCGAAAACGATCCTACAGTCGATAATGAACCAAATGCCCTCAAAATCAGAGGAACCCGAACTAGTTTGATGGAGAGACTTTTAGCTACAAAATGTGAATGGTGTGGATCAGAAAACGTACCTTTAGAGATGCACCACGTAAAGAAGCTAAAAGACCTGAAAGGCAAGAAAGAATGGGAAAAATTCATGATTGCCAGAAGAAGAAAAACGTTGGCACTTTGTACAAAGTGCCATGTAGACCTTCATGCAGGGAAGCTAGATTGATAGATGGAGAGCCGTATACATCGAGAGGTGTACGTACGGTTCGGAGAGGAGTGCTTGGAAACCTACCGTCGAAAGACGGTAAGGCGCTGGGTGCTTACTCTACTTTATGGATCTTACTTGGATTGGATGGAGCTGGCGAAATGATCATCCTGGAGTTGCGACCCGAGTAGGGGATATACCAGATACCTATCCAATTGCGATAACGGATTGCAAGATGATCCAAAAATATAATGGCTATGGAACAGATGGAAATGGGGATGGACTGTGCGATCCATGGAACGAGGTGGATGCAATCTATGCCACTGCTCAGTATCTTGCTAAAAATGGAGCAGCAAATGGCGAGATTGAAAGCGCAATCCGAGCCTATAATCATAGTGATAGTTATGTACAATCTGTTATCCAAAAAGCATCTGAGTTCAGTGTGCCAGTCGATGCGGGCAACTCTAGTCACAGTCCTTTTACAGGGATATTTCATTGGCCAGTTCCTACTTTATCTAATATCACTTCTCCTTTTGGAGTTCGTACTGATCCAATCAATGGTAACAAAAAAGAACACCGTGGTATCGATATATCAGGACCGAATGCGCTAGGTGCCCCTTTACATGCCTCGGCTAGTGGTATTATCACGGTCCGCTATGATTCAGGAGGGTATGGAAACTACATCGTCATTGAACATGAAAATGGATATACCTCATTATATGGGCACTTGCAATCTGTCACTGTTCATACTGGGCAAGTAGTACGCCAAGGACAGGTCATTGGATATGTAGGGAACACAGGGCGATCAACTGGACCACATCTACATTTTGAAATTAGGAGAAACAATATTCCGCTCAATCCATTGGATTTTGTGAGAAGATGACGAAATATAGAGGGGATTTAATCAAAAGATCCAGTATAGAGCATAATGAGTTTCAGTACATTAGTGTATCGAAAGGGTATTGTTGCAGTTTACTTTGGGGTACATGAAATGGCTACAAAGGTTCCTATATGTTACGTTGTATTACTTTGTTGATAGCTTTTGGACATATGTTCGTTTTCTTGATGCAGAAGGCTATGAAGCAATCCGTTTTGTGGTTTTAGGACTAGTATTTTGGGGACTTGATCACTTAGTCACTTGGTATTTTGAAGAATAAATTAACATCGTAATCGTAGTCGTGTTATATAAATGATAGATTTTCCTGATCTGATAAGATCTAACCACATAGCGATTAGATAAGAACACAAATAGCACACTTTTTCTAGGACAGAAAAGTGTGCTATTAGCATTGTTAAGAGCAGGTTTGTTGAAATAAAGCATACAAGCACTTATCGCCTCATTATGGATGGAATGCTCCTCATAATAAAGGATTCTTTTGTATTGCACCCAAACCTCACTAGATAATCATCTTGGACAATTAATGTTAGAAAAAAGGTACTGCATCTAATGGTTTATTATTCGAAGGTTATTTTCGTGATGAATCTGTTAGTACCTTAAAAGTACAGTACTACCGATCCAGAACTAAAGGTAATGTTCTATGAGCACAACGATCCAAGACAAGGTGACTATGAATTCTCGGTACTGGTAAGAAACTCCCACCTCTACAGGTTTATCTAGTCTTCTGTTCCGTATGTCTTTCTGAAACCTCTAGATAGTCCTGTAGCATATTATCAATAACATCCTCTAATTCATCCTCAATGAAACTCGTGTCATCTCCAGGACATAACCGCAGCAAATGCACGATTCCATTCCAGTGTTTTTGGCTTCTTTTTTCTGAATTTAAGTCTCTGCTCGGATAGAGCCCCCACACAACAGAAGCAGGTTTATAGTGACGCTCTTTCATCCTTTTCGATACTAAATCCCCATATATATAAGGAGAAGATGTTTTGGCTTGGTAATCCGTTAATTGGTTAATTACTTTCTGACCCGTATAGTGGTTCCATATACTATCTAACTGCCTATACTTAAAGTCAAAAATGAGACTACCAATATAGATTCCTTCCTTATAAACATCGATACGTCCATCGGGACAATTATGAGAGGACACAGTGTATAAGGGGTTTGTTTCTAAATCTGTTTTTTCTTCCGACCTTGGAATGGATTGATCATAAATGAGATGAAGAGTGAGATCGTCTTTCTCGAACGTAACCCTGGTTCCAGATTGTAAAGTAGGGACAAAGAAATTTTTTGTATAACTATAGAGCCATCCTTGCTTTGGTTGATAATCAAGGCTTATTAGCGTTTTGCAAATATGCATATATCCCCATATTTCATATAGAAGATCTGTTTTTTTCCATTGAGAAGCAAAACTGCTTTCAATACTAATATGAAACTGATCGGAGACGATTTTTCTATATAGCTGGTATATGATCCGATACCGAGAATCGAGATTTAAAACATTCGAGTACGAATTTCCGGTAGATTTGGATACGTCCTTTAACCAAGGGGATTGGAAAAATCTCTCGAAGTTTCGTTTCATAGAACGGCTTTTCTCTCTATACTCGTGTAGAGTTTGAATCGCTTTTTTCTTTTCTCGATACTTAATCTGTGTGTTTTTTTGATATCGAAGAAATTTCTCTAGCTCTTTACACTCTTCTTCAAAACCAAGAATGGATCCATCAATTGCTTCCATAAATTGATCTAGCAGATGGATAAACGTCTTTACGATCTTTTGGATCCATCTATTTTCCAATAAATCGTAATCAATCATGTTAATTGGAGCGGGAATCAATTCTTTCTTATCTGGATGCGTTAACTGATACCTCAAGCTATGTTCATCTATATATTTCGCTCTACTTAACCAAGTTAGTTTGTATTCTTTCTTTATTTTATATCTTGGTTTTAGCGCAATATCGTTTAATGAAATCATCACTTTACTATAACTCTTCAGTATCAGTTCAAATTGATACAGTAGCTTTACAGGGATCGCACGTATATTGGAGCGACCTAAGCCAAATTGGTTTTGGATAAAGTCTTGTGCTAATCCCTTTAGCTCTTTTTCTAATTCATCTTTCATGTATTCCCATTGAGACTGCGTAATCTGTTTTGGTTCAATATGCAAAGTAGAAAAGTAACTCTTTTGATAGGCCACTACTTTAATAGGATAAAAACCAGGGATCAAGGGATAGTGGGTATCATAGTTCTGAAATAAGAGTCTTGTTTCATCAGAAGGATGCAGATAGCTATTACCATCTGCATCTATTTTCGCAATCTCCAAGATCTCAAATCCCGCTATATATAGTTTTGCGTTCGGATCGGGGCAGTTGAACAATAAACTTAGTTCTGTGTTTTCTTTCATAACAACCGTATTTTCATCAAAAAAGTGTTCATCTGTTTCCATAGCAGTTACAGGGATCCTTCGACCGGCTTGATAGAAGATTAATTCAAAAGGGTAACTATTAACTTGTGTATCCATTAATAGTGAGCTCCTTTGCTTTACTCATTACGACATTTCTACTTTCTGTAAAGTTGGATACTTGAGGATATTGGTTGAAGAGGTTCAATAAAAAGCTTGCTTCTACCTCATTTGATTCTCTATTAAAAGTCCCAACTATGTTCCCCAAGAGCTCTTCTGGACCACGTAGTTTGGTAAGGACACGTTGTACTAACTGAAGATCAAACGCCTCTTGTCTCGTTAGTTCATCACCAGCAGGAAGGTTACGCAAATACAAGTCCATCTGCTTTACGATACGAAAACCAATGCCATACTGCTTATTAGAGGACTGTAAAGCTTGATGAATATTTTCGAGAATTGTAATCTCGTCGGTAGTTAGGCAAGGAGCGGTATCTAATTTCTTCCGGAACTCTCGGAAGTCGTTTGCTGTAAATTGTTTTTTTTCTAAGATTCCTTTTTTGGGTTTGCCCCAATTGAGATTCCGGAACGACATTTGGGTGTTTAATGTAATCACGTTAGCACGATCTAGTACTTTATCGGAAAAATGATAGGTAGACTCATCGACATTGACTGTTCCAACAAATAGGATATTATCGCCTAACACAATGGACGGTTTATATTTACTAGCATTATATAAACGAGACTCTAGTTCTTCGTTATATAAATTTAACTGGCGTCTAGGAGGATCCAACTCTAATACAGACAAAAATTGCGAGAAATAATGCTCTACTCGTGCTAAGTTCATCTCATCAAAACAGATAATATAGAGCTTATTGCTGTTTTCTTCCTTGGAAGCATGGACAAGGGTATTAATTAATTGAGAATCTCCAGGACGGTATACCATGTGAACCGAATCGACATAACCGATCAAATCGGCATCATCAGTCCATGAAGGGCGTACGGAGATGATGTTTAATTGTTGATCATCCATTCCCCAAGCTTTTCCGTACATCTCTACTAGCTTTGATTTCCCTGTTCCACTCATCCCAGATAAGATCACTAGGTTAGAAGATTTCATTGCAGTGTGGAAGTTGATAATGTCCTTTTTATCGTAAAGCAGTCCATGTTCTTGGGTGATTTTATAGAAATGATTAATAAAATGACTCTCGTTATCTTCCTCCACTTCAATACTTGAATCAGAATGACTGATGTCTGGTTCCTCTGCCTCCACTGTAACAATCTTCACGGGGGCAGCATCTTTTAATAAGTCTTCGAATATGTAATAGCTATCCAAATCGATAAATAGAACATCTTCATTTCGAGGAACTTCAATGATGCGCTCTAACCATTCTTCGGGCATGTCCTCTTGTTTGAGAAGATTGTCATAAAATAATTGGAAGCCGCCATGTGCGTATTGATGTTTATCAAATTCCCCAAATATAGTATATCGTCCATCGTTATGTCGCCATAAAACGTATGTTGGAGTATCAGCTGGTTCGTTGGAAAAACGGCTGATTTTTCCTATATGCTTTCGCTGCGTTAATTTATGGACAAACTCATCGAAGTTGGTATGATGTTTTCCTTCACTAAAAACAGGGACAGGTTGGAAAAACATGTTATCAACGTAACTTTCGAATTTCGCTTTTAACTTGACATTCGTTGCTTGGCAAATGGTATTTCCATCAGCAGTCACTTTTCGTTGCAATCCAAAAATAATAAAATACTTACTCAGATAATCCTTCAGTTCTTGAATTCGTTCTCCATCCGAGAGGAAGGGATTATCTTCAAAATCCCATTCCTCCAGATAAGTAGAATAGCACCATACTAAATTTTCATTGGGGAAACTTTCGGGAGTTTGGGAGATAATTCGTATATAAAATTGGATTGCTCTTTGTTTATTAATGAATACAGCTTCTCTTCCTGTTTTCTCTCGTACATAATCATCATCAGCTAGAACTCCTACTACATCCATATCCCATATTTTTTGCATTTAGATTTTCCTCTCTAATAGTTCGTCGGTTAATTTAACTAATTCATTGTGATCTTGAATGCAAATCATTTTTTCGAAACCAAGAATCTTTTGAATATCACGCTTTAATTTAAAGGATACTTGATATTCTATCAGCCAGATATAATCACAATCACAATTTGTTTTGATACTGGATAAGTCATTACATATCGTAACGCTAAATCCATGTGATTGTAACTTGTCTATTACTTTTCTTGGCCTATTTCCGATTAAAAGAATGGATTTTTTTTCTTGGTTTTGGTTTGGTAAAGGAGGAGACAAAGAGGATGCTGCTTCTTTGTAAGAAAGGAGAGTCGCTTTGGCCAGTTCTAATTGATCCTTTAGCTTGCTGTTTTCTTCTTCGAGCGTACTTATTACACTCTGCTTGTCGTCGATGATCGTATCTTTCTGGGATGATGCTTTCATCGTCACATCTAACATTTGCTTAACATCATCAAGTTCTTGTTGCAGCTTTTCTAAGGACTGCTTTTGACTTTTCTGAAGCTCTGTTAAGGAGTGGATTCTCTTTTCTTTGCTTTCTAGTGTCTGAGTCTTTTCTTCTAAACTAGATACGTATTTGCTAATCTTTTCTTCTAACATTTTGATCTTATCCTCGGTGTTTTCAAAAGAGAGGAATGCTTGTCCTAGTTCAGGTAACATGTTCGATTGTTTTAACTGATCATACAGTGCAACTCCTGCAAGGTATTGATCATGATAGGAGCTGGAAAGTAAAGAAGCTAGAACAGCTACTGTTTTCGATTTTTCTATTGAAACATATTCATATAGAAAATCGATCTTTTTGTTCCTGTATATAAGCCATTGGTCCTGTTCGTTACACCATTGATTTATTTCACCCTTTATTTTTAGTATATTCTTCGTTGTGGTTGCTTGTTGAATCAATCTGTCTTTAATTAAAGCCATATTTTTTTGATAATTACTTTCTCTAAACCCTGGAATTTTGATTTTTAGTTTTTTCGAGATGTGGACTAGTTGTTCATCTGGAATGTGATGGAGTATCCACGTCCATATTTCTTTATCCATGTAACTCCTCCTTTTTTAGAATATTACTTCATTTTAACTCAACTTATTTCGTGAAAGTAGTTTTTTAATATCATTATAATTAATATATACTAACTAAAAATAAATTAGTTACTTGAATATAACTCTTATCTACTTTATGGAGTTACAAATTCAAACAAAAAGGCAGCGGTATATTTATAGACCGCTGCCTTTTTGTTTTGAGACAAGATAATAATAGTGAGTTTCTATAGTATCTATATGTGGGTCGCAAAAGTTTAATTGAGAATCCTGGAAGTGATATAGATTGTGTTCAAATTATCGAATCCAAGCAATAGGATTGTTCATTAGCTTGCCATTGTCAAATATTTGTAGGTTCGATCCATCAACATTCATGATATACATTTTGTTTGGAGTACCAGTACTTAACCCATTATGAAACATAATTTTCTTGCTATTTGGAGACCAAATGGAAAAGACGACATGATCTGAAATATGACTTGTCCGGTTTATTTGATTTGTTCCATCAGGATTCATGGTATAAACATCAGAAGATCGACTGTAGGCAATTGTTTTTCCATCTGGAGAATACGAAGCACCATATTCAGAGGTTTCGTTACTAGGATCTCCTGTTACTTGTCTCTTGTTGGTTCCGTCTGCATTCATCAAGTACAAGTGATAACGCCCAATTTCATCGGATGAAAATACTAGCTCGCTTCCATCGTAGTTGGGCAAGCCTATTTTTACATGGTTGCGGTAAAAACAACAGATGGAAAAGTGATCCCATCTCGAACGCAATTAACCCGGTTGCCGAAATCTGGTTACACGTTGCAGATCCTCCAAAATGGTGAAGATGCTACCATCTCAAGTTCCAAACCTACTACGAATCTAGACATGCTAGATGGCGAACCTTGGGTTATGACGGGAAATAATAGTGGTACATATGGGAAAAGTAGAGCGCTTTTCCGCTTTGATACTACGTCCATTCCAGCTAATGCAAAAGTAGTAGATGCGAAGTTAGATTTATGGGCATGGTATATGTCTCGATCAGCTGGAACCGCTTCTACTTACACTACACACACTCTTACTAAAGCCTTTACGGATACCACCGTAACATGGGGTTCCCATGCAACCAGTTTTAATAGTACCGTATTAAGTTCCGTTACCAACATTACTAATGACCCGAAATGGCAGACTTGGAATGTGACTAGCGCAGTACAGTCTTGGATCAACGGAGCAACTAACTTTGGGTTGATGGTCAAACATCGTGATGAAGCAAGTACCACACAAGGCGAGCGTGTCATATATACCAACAGTGATTTGACATCTGCACCTCAGCTAAGACCGAAACTAAGTGTCTTATATATTGATAAGTCTGCTGCGAATTCATATTATGCACCAAAAACTGTTTCCACGATGAGTAGTGGACAGACATATGAAGCCGAGATAACACTCACGAATGCCACTAATAAAACATGGGTAGGAGCAACCGATAAACTTTCCTATCACTGGTCTAATCCAGATGGCACCGATATTGCATTAGATTCCGCTAATCAAATCATGACGGAATTAAAGCCAATAGATAGTACCGGAACCCCTGCTTCGACTCCGGTAGATGTTGCACCAGGGCAAACCATCACCATTAAGGCACAAGTAAAGGCACCTGACCTTGCTTCTCAGGTATTACGAGAAGGCCTTATCTTACGTTGGGATCTCAATCAATCTGGAACATGGCTCTCCAAAAGTACAGATCCGGTACCTACTTTGAATCAGTACATTAGAGTGGAGTCTTCTGGAAGTCGAGATCTCGGAATCGATGGACATAACACGACTATCGATTCGGATACCGGAACAGGTAGTGCTTCTAGTGTTAACCTATTTCGAGGAAATGCTACTTTTACTTACGATGTCTTTGATAACCCATCCCATGGATTTAAGACTGCTGTAGATATCACGTACAACAGTTTAGATACAACGGATTCAAGTTTGGGTATAGGGTGGTCCTTAAATGCATCTAGTCTGATGCGTATTGGTTCTCCTTCCCAAAATACTGCTAAAGTAAATAGCAGTGACCAGATCGTATCAGGGGAAGTATTTTTAATCGATGATGATGGTACGACACACAAATTCGTATATGACTCAATTAAAAAACAGTTTGTAGATGGACCAGGTACCAATATGCACCTAGAGTACATCAGTGGAACTGACGAGTATCGGAAATGGGTTATTACCGACCCAGAGCGTACCCAATACGTATTTGATAAAAAGGGGTATATTCGAGAGGTAAAAGATAATAACGGTAACTTTTTGAAGTATATATACGAAGAAAAAACAATCAATAATCAACCACAGAAACTGCTCAAATATATTGAAGACAAAGACGGAAGAAAGACCTTAACGATTGATTACACATCAACTAACAAAGTAGATCAGATTACAGATGCATCTGGTAGAATCGTAAAATTTACTTATGATCCAACTGGAAAATTAGTTAAGTTCGTAGATGGTTTCGGACACACAGAAGCGAAAACATATGAATTTACGTATCACCTCTTGTTAGATAATATCCTGACAGTGATCAAAGATCCAAATGGGAATCTGACGACATATGAGTACTACGTAGATGGAGTAGATAAAAAGAAAGTACAAAAAGTAACAAACCGAAAAGATGAGACAATTACTTATACAAACATCAGTAAAAATGAGAAAATTGCTACTGATGCTAAAGGAAATCAAACAAAATATGTAATGGACGACAACGGAAACCCATTATCCATTACAAATGCAAATAACGAAACTACCAAGTTCCAATATGATAGTGATTACAACCTGATTCGCCAGGAAGAAGCCAATGGTGCAGTAACCACTTGGACTTATGATTCCATAGGGAACATTTTGACTGTTACAGATGCTGAGAACAACGCGATCGCAGATGTGTCACAACGCAAATCGATGAAGTATGAGTATCAATATTCGTTAAATAATTATGTGTCCGAATTAATCAAGAAGACGACTCCGGAAGAGCGCTCTATTACGTACACATACGATACGAGAGGAAATGTCCTTACAGAACAAGATGCTGCTAATAACAAAAATACAATTACTTATCATGGAACAACAGGTCTTATCCACACCTCGACAGATAAAAATGGCAATGTGACTACCTACGGAGATCCAAATGCTCCAGATTATGGTTATCATTCGACCGGACAGCCAAAAGTTATAAAAGATGCACTAGGGAATGTAACTAAAATTACCTACAATCAATATGGGCAAATTTTAACTGTTACCAATGGATTAGGTAAAGTAAGTACCTTTACGTATGACGTATTTGGTAGACCGTTGACAAGCAAAACTCCTAAAGATGCTGCGCAGAATGAATATATTGTAACTCCAGCCCCTGTATATGATGGGAACGACAACGTTCTGGAAAGTACAAGTCCAACTGGAGCAAAAACATACTTTAAATATGATAAAAATGATCAGCTTATCGAAAAAATCTTACCAAAAGATAATACAACAGATCCTGAGATTAAGTGGACCTATCAGTATGATGTACTAGGGAACTTGATTCAAGAAACCGAACCAAAAGGGAATCTCACAACGGATCCAGATGATTACACGACAAAATATGAATACGATAAGTTAAATAGATTAAGTAAAGTAACCAATAGTCAAGGCGATGCGATCACCTATGAGTATGACGACGTAGGCAACCAAGTAAAAGTGACTTCGCCTAAAGGAAATCTCACTCCAGACAACCCAAATGATTATGTACAAACCACTGTATACGACAAAAATCATCGAGTCATCAAAGTAATTGATACCGATGGAAAAGCAGTAGAGAACAGTTATGATGCTGACGGGAATGTAATTCAAACGAAAGACAAAGAAGGACATATTGTTACAAAGACCTACGACAATCGTAGTTTTCTAACAGACGAAAGCTATGAACGTCAAGCAGGTGTCCTACTAAAAACTCGCTATCAACATGACAATATGGGGAATGTCATAGGAGTAGAATCACCAAAAGGTGTCGCCACCTTAACCGTAGATGATTTTACAGAGAAGACAGTATACGACAAACTAGGGCGAGTAAAAGAGATTATTTATTCAGTTGATCCAAACAGTACTGATCCTCGTGATCGCATCCAACATAAGATGATCTATGAGTACGACGCTGTAGGCAATCAGATTTCGGTTAGCACGCCACCATCCGAAGGTCAAACCGACAGACTCGTAACGACCTTTAGCTATTATGATAATGGCTGGATAAAGAGTAGTACGGATCCATGGAATATCAAAACGGAATATCAGTACAACGAAGAGGGAGCTCAGACACAGCGGATTATTACAGGATCAGATGGTTCTGTCCAACGCAAGATGAGCTGGGCGTTCTATCTTAACGGAAGACTAAAACAAATGGTAGACGATGGTCTTCAAGCGAGTGGCAGTCAAGCAGATAGTGTGAAAAAAGAATTCTCGTATCGCTACGATCCGAACGGGAACCTCATCGAAACGAAAGATACCAGTACCGGAGCGATTTTCGATACGTACCAGACAACGTATACTCCGTTAAACCAAGTAGCTCAGCTAGACCAACTGGTGAGTGGACAAATCAAGCAAACGACCAAATATACTTACGATATTCATGGCAATCCTTTACAACAAGTATACTCTCAGGGAATAGTGGACCTTAGCTATAACGGTCTGGATCAAGTAAATACGATGACGCACAAAAAGAATGCGACCGATCCAACACCGCAAGTCCATTCGTATACGTATACCGTAAACGGTCAGACGAATCAGATCACCAAACCAAATGGAAATAAAACCAACTACACCTATTATGCAGATGGAAAACTTCAGCAACTAGAAACGAAAAAAGCAGATGGCACCTCCATCCAGAAACATGTGTTGGAATATGATCTCAATGGTGCTCTAACCAAAGACACTTACACAGGATTGGATGCAGAAAATCAAGCAATATCAAGTGTATACAACTATCAATACGATTCGAAAAATCGTCTAGTAGGTTACCAAAAGACCGGAACAAAAACTGCAAGTGAAAGCTATGTATTGGATGCCAACAGCAACATCGTCCAAAAAATACAAAACGGCAAACAGATCAGCTTCCAATACGATAAAAATCGCCTTATCTCCCAAACCGCAGATGGAAAAACATCGACGTATCGCTATGATCCAATGGGACGAGTAGATCAGGTAACGGCAAACCGCCAAGTAGTAGAAGATTTCACCTACGACCCGTTTGATCGCACGATAGCATATGAGAAGACAAAAGACGATGGAAGCAAAGTCAAAACGAACTATACGTATGATCCAATGGATCGTACCATAAGCAAAACGCAGCAAGTAGGCACAACCGAAGAAAAAACCACTAACTTCCACTATCTAGGAATGACCGAACAAGTTGTTTCTGAAGAGATAGCGGGTCAAATCACCAAGTCCTACACCTATGCACCATGGGGTGAAAGACTCTCCATGTTGAAACAAGACAGCGGAGAAGTCTCGTACTACCAGTACAACACCGATGTAGATGTAGAGATGCTCACGGACGAAAACGGAAATGTTCGTAGTACCTATGGATATACGCCATATGGAGAAAATGATCCAGATCAATTTACTGGTGTGGACAAGCTTACTGCGACCAATCCAGACCAAGAGATGTATAACTCCTATCGCTACAGCGGTAAATCATGGGATCCCCAAACGCAATCGTACGATTTGGGCTTTAGAAGCTATTTCCCAAGTGTAGGGAGATTCCTATCCCCAGACTCGTATAACGATTCCGTATCCAATAAAGGACTCGTTATGGATTCCATGACCAATAATCTGTACAACTTTACTGGTGGTAACCCAATCAGCTTCTCTGATCTGGATGGACATATTCCGCTGGAAAATGGAGGTATGTATCACGATCCGGTAAAAGCCTATGTTGCAAATACAGGGCGCTATTACCGAATGGGTGGGAAGGTAGGTAAGAAGGCTCCGAAGAAGGTAGTAAAGAACGCACAGAAGACATACTACTCTTTTAAACGATCTCAAACCAAGCCTAAAGTAAGGTCTTCGGCTTCCGTTAGGAAAGTAGCAACCCAGTCAAAATCGAATTGTAAGCCACCAAGCTGTATTCAAGTACATGATGGTTCTACACAATCTAAGAAGGGAACCGCAGGTATCGTTACAGGATTTATACCAGTTCTTGGAGAAGCCCAAGATGCGACTATATTAACATTGGGATACGATCCTATTTCTAATAAAAAAATGTCTAGAGCTTGGGGATTATTCGTTTTTGTACCAGTTGTTGGTGCGACATCTGTAAAAATCATTGCTGATGGGCTTAAAAGTACTAGTAGATCTACTGTTCAAAGAAGTAGCGGATCTTTAAGAATGAATCTGCAAGCCTTTTCAAACCGTTTTGCAGGAAAAATTAATGCTGACAATATTCCCAACATGTCTAAACAAGAAATCTTCGATGGCTTACCAAGTAACTGGAAATACACTGAAAACAATGGTTTTGTTCATATTAGAGATGATATTGGAAACATTCGAATGAGAATTGATCCTCCTGACAAAGTTACAAAGTATGACCATGTTCATTTATATGATCAAAAAGGTAATCCACTAGATGTAAATCTGAACATTGTTGATAGAAAAAGTGCGGATGCTCATATTCCGTATAAGAAGTGAGGTAATTAATTGAAAGCACAGCAGATTCAAAGGGAAATTGAAGATATGCATTATTGGGATGCACGAGTACTGCAATTGGACTCCAATTTTTTTGGAGACGAAATAACAATTGTATTTGAAGATACAGATTACAATGTAAAGCTATCTTTTACTGGTTGTTCAAAATTCTCATTCGTCACAAGTGCTGATGATAGAATGAAACCTCTAAAAGAGTTAACTAAAGCCCAAATTCCTTATTTTATTCAAGATGTTGAAGTTAGTGAGATTCAGATAGATGGGCAGGACTTATTAAAATGTAAAATTTTAATGTCGCCCTTACATGTAGAAGTTGTATGCAATACCATTGCTGTTGACACAGTATAATTACAAAAACCTTGATTGGCTATTTGCCTTTCAAGGTTTCTTTTTACTCAGACTAAAACAAATCGTAGAGATGGTCTCCAAACGAGTGGTAGTCAAGCAGATATAGTGTAGGTAACTATACTAAAATACACCTATTATTTTTATAAAATAAGAAGGTGTTAACAATTTCCTCTAAAATAAAGATTGGAATGATAAAGTATGATTGAGAAATTGGATGCAGAAATAATTGATCATTTACGGCAACTAGCACGAAATGGTAAATCTGTTGAAGAAATGTTACGCTACTTGATTGGAGTATTGCAACTTACCAAAGACTCAAGATTGATTGTTATATTGTATTTTAAAGAAGCGTTTTTACTTAGATTAGGTGATATCTCTAAATTAGGAGCGTGGAATTTTTTTGAAGGTGGAACATGGGATATCGAGATGATTGAAGATGAAATTAAGCCATTAATAAATAAGGGGTTGAAGTCGCTTTAATTGTTGCAAGAAAGTATTATCTTAAAACGAAGGGCTGGGAAATAACTAATTTCCGAAAAAATCTATCCCATTTATTGATAAAAGAGGATCTGTGTTAGTTCACCATTGGATTTTTCTTGGTTAGTTATGTGTAATCATGACTGTGAAACCTATGTTTCAAAATAGAAAGTATTACAAGTTTCCTAAATCAAATAAAGAATAGTTTCTTAAAAAGAGTAGGGATTGTTTTGTTCCTACTCTTTTACATGTTACAACCATGTTTCGATAATAGATGATCGTATCCATAGGCTTTATATCGGGAAAGAAGTACTTGTTTCCTATAATTGATATGGCAAATTTTAGCAGTTACAAATGCAATGGGCAAAACCAGTACCTTTACATATGATGTGGTTGGTAAGCCATTGATCAGCAAAATTCCAAAGCCAAGTAGGCACAACAGAAGAAAAGACGACCAACTTCAACTATTTAGGAATGACCGAGCAAGTTGTTTCCGAAGAAATAGCCGGTCAAATCACGAAGTCCTACACCTATGCACCATGGGGTGAAAGACTCTCCATTGTTCGTAGTACCTATGGATATACGCCGTATGGAGAAAATGATCCAGATCAATTCACTGGTGTGGACAAGCTTACTGTGACTAATCCAGACCAAGAGATGTATAACTCCTATCGCTACAGCGGTAAATCGTGGGATCCCCAAACGCAATCGTACGATCTTGGATTCCGAAGCTATTTCCCAAGTGTAGGGGGTTCCTATCCCCAGACTCGTACAATGATTCTGTATCCAATAAAGGACTCGTCATGGATTCCATGACCAACAACCTGTACAACTTTACTGGTGGTAACCCAATCAGCTTCTCCGATCTGGATGGACATATCCCGTTGGAAAATGGAGGAATGTATCGCGATCCGGTAAAAGCCTATGTTGCAAATACAGGGCGCTACTATAAGATGGGTGGACAGGGGAAAAAAGCACTAAAGAAAGTAGTGCGAAATGCAAAGACGAAATACTATACTTTTAAACGATCTCAAACCAAGCCTAAAGTAGTGTCGTCGGCTACTGTTAGGAAAGTAGCAACCCAGTCAAAATCAAATTGTAAGCCACCAAGTTGCATTCAAGTACATGATGGTTCTACACAATCTAAGAGGGGAACCGCAGGTCTTCTTGCAGGATTTGTACCAGCTCTTGGAGAAGCGCAAGATGTCACTATATTAACAATGGGATATGATCCTTGGACTTAGGTCAATATCTTGGACACAAAAAAGTTAAGTCTATGCTATATTTCTAAGATTATCTTCTACTGCTTGTGTGTTTGAAAATTCAAACTCCCATGTATGCGTTTTCGGTTATACCACCCTTCAATAAATTCAAAAAGGGCAGCCCTTGCTTTTTCGTAGTTTTGGTAATGTTGATGATGGACTTCTTCTTTCTTTAAGATAGCGTGAAATGATTCGATACATGCATTGTCATATGGACATGCTTTTTTACTAAAGGATTGGATCATTCCATAACGTTGGGTTTGTTCTGCGAAAGCAGAACTCGTGTATTGAGTGCCCAAATCAGTATGCAAGATCCCTTTGGAGGTTTTTGAGTATCGTAAGCGTTTTCTAATGCTTTCATTACCAAGTTTTCGTCATTTTCTTTGAAAATGAATAACCAACAATCTTCTTAGAATGTAGATCTAGAACCGAAGCTAAGTAGCACCAACCATCTTGGATGGTATGAATGTAGGTAATATCTGTGACCCATTTTTGGAGAATCCTTGTTGTGGAAAAATCTTGTTCTAACAGATTTTCTCGTTCTGTTACAGGTTGTTTGGAAGAGAAAGGTTTGTATTTCTTGATGGTGATAGAGAAAACTCCTAGTTTTCTCATGAGACGTTGCACGCGTTTTAAGCTAATAATAATCCCTTTTTTCTTCAGGACTTGATGGATTTTAGGAGCATCATAACGTTGTTTGCTTGCTTTGTGTATCTCTAAAATCTGCTTGCAAATCTCTTTGGTTTCATACGCTCGTTTCGTTTCTTTTTTATAGAACGACTGATAGTAAGAACTTCGTGGTATTTCTAGTACCTTGCTCATGATAGAAACAGCGTATTGATCACGATGTTCTGCCATAAAGAAAATGAGGTCCTGATCCTTTATTTTTTGGCGAATATGGCCATAGCCTTTTTTAGAATCTCATTTTCCTCCCGAAGACGCTTCATCTCTTTCTGTACCTTCTTCAGATCCGATGGTGTTAGGGTTTCTTCTTCACTCGCCCCAAGGGGCGATAAGTTTTTAATCCATTTATAAATGGTCACTTCTGAAATGCCATATTCGCTACTAAGTTCTTTTACTGGTCGTCCAGAATGATAGAGCTCAACCACCATGCTTTTAAAGTCATCATGATATTTAGCTTTTTTCCGTTCCATTTGGACACATCCTTCCTAGGAATCCATTGTAAGGACTTAACTAAGATGTGTCCACAAAACTATACTAGCTCCAAACAGGTAGAAATGGTTTATCTTTTACTAGAAGCAGGAGCAGATACAAATATTATACATACGGTTAAAAGTTATATGAAACTGGCTTTTTTGAGAAATTAAACCCTCTAGATCAAAGATGAGTTGAAATCTATTTTACATGAACTTAGGCCTATGCATATGTTAATTAAAACGGATTTTATGTAACCCACCTGAGTTAAAATAGGAGGTGACTATTCAATAAAGATTAACTAGTCAGTTTTGAAACTGTCATGAAAAAGATAGCAGGAGGAAACGTCAATGGAAATAGGTATAAGCACCTTTGTAGAAACAACACCAGACGTAAATACCGGAAATGTCATAAGCCACGCACAGCGACTGCGTGAAGTAGTCGAGGAGATTGTCCTTGCTGATCAGGTAGGTTTGGATGTCTTCGGTGTGGGGGAGCATCATCGGGAAGATTATGCAGCATCTTCTCCTGCTGTCGTATTGGCTGCAGCCGCCTCCCAGACGAAGCGAATCCGCCTTACAAGTGCAGTAACAGTTCTCTCATCAGATGATCCTGTACGTGTCTTTCAGGATTTCGCCACACTGGATGGAATCTCAAATGGACGGGCAGAAATCATGGCAGGACGGGGATCTTTCATCGAATCATTCCCACTGTTTGGCTATGATTTAAACGATTATGATGAGTTGTTTGATGAGAAATTAGATTTACTATTAACACTTCAAAAGTCCGAGAAGGTAACTTGGAGTGGCAAGCATCGTCCCGCCATTCAGAACCTGGGTGTGTATCCAAGACCGGTGCAGAATCCATTGCCTGTATGGATCGGAAGCGGGGGCAATAGGGAATCTGTCGTTCGTGCAGGACTGCTTGGTCTACCGTTAGTCCTTGCGATCATTGGGGGGAGCCCGCTACATTTTGCTCCGCTGGTACAGCTTTACAAAAAAGCAGCAGAACATGCAGGACATGATATATCCAAGCTGAAGGTTGCATCCCATTCCCATGGCTTCATTGCAGAGGATACTCAGACAGCTGCTGATAAGTTTTTCCCTTCCACCCAGCAGGCTATGAATAAACTTGGACGGGAGCGTGGCTGGGGGCATTACAGCCGGACAAGTTTCGATTCGGCACGAAGTCTTGAGGGAGCACTCTATGTAGGGGATCCAGAAACAGTTGCAGAAAAAATTATTCATCTGCGTAAGAATGTAGGGGTAACAAGGTTCATGCTGCATGTCCCAGTTGGATCAATGCCACATGAAGATGTCATGAAGGCCATTGAGCTATTAGGTACAGAAGTGGCACCACGGGTTAGAGTACAAGTTGCTCATTGGGAGAAGAACAGTGAAGAGAGACATTAGAATCAAATTGTGGTAGGGAGTCCAAGGAATAACTCCGATCAAAATAAAAGACCTTTGAGTTCTCCATAAAAAATTGGATTTCTGGTAGTTTTTTTCATGTGAATAGTCGAATCGTTTAACTAATAAACAAAAAAAGCCCTAACTCTTCTAAACATAGAGTTAGGGCTCTTTTTACGCACAGGGAAGAAGGAGTGGGAGGATTTTGCCACTGTTAGTTTACAGTACTGGGGTAATAATGTTGTTACTAGTATTCGAAATAGATACCACATTAACCAGTTAATAAAGGTAGCCTAGGAAATCAAGGTCTCCCTCATTCCAACTTATTTGACCAATTTCCTTCATCATCAATTCATCCATTACTTTATGACCTATACCAAAAGTAGTCTGATTTTTTTCATCGATTTTTAACCACTTACACTTGTTTTTTACGGATTTATAACCATTTCGTAAATACAATGATTTATTACCTGCAAATAAAAGTAAAAAATCAACATTGCGCTCTTCACAGAACATTTCTATTTCCGAAAGTAACAGTGAGCCTAATCCTTTTGAACGAAAGTTTTGTGAAACACATAAGTCAATCACACCCAGCACTCTCACCGGATTTCCGTTAAGATTCATCACTCTATAATCTAATCCTACCTGTCCTACGAGGCAATTTTCCTCGTTAAATGTTAGAAATCTAAAATGAGGGATTTGTTTAAAATAAGTTCTTTTTGGATAGCTATCTAGAAAACATTCAGCTAATAATGTTTGTATATTTACTGTTAGTTCATTACTAATTTCATGCTCCAATACCATTTGTATCTTCAAATCGTATGCTCCAATACCATAGTTTTCTGCATATTGTAATATGAACTTTAGAATAAAGCTATTCACTTCTGAAGATATCCGACGAGTCAGCAAGTTGCTTGAGATGAACTGTATGTTGGTCATTACCATGCTCGGTTGAATATGAGTATGTTATCTCTTTCTGTTAGGTTAATTGGGGTCTAACTAACAGAATGCGAATTTGATACGCTAAGCGATTTTTCTACATAAAGCAAAGCCGATTTCCTGTAACGCTAAAGGAATCGGCTTTGCTTCTTTTATATGTTATGTTGACTAAGTTGAAAATGGAAAAGAAGAGACCACATGGTACATCGGCTTTTGTCCTAGCTTGGTTTCATACAGGACAATCTCTTGAACAGTCCATTTCCTATCTGATAATTCCCCAAGATAATCTTGATTCAACTGAGCAATAGGGAAATGATCTTGTTGGTATTTTCTCGCTAGAGTGACATGGGGGCGGTATGGACGATCTTCTGCTGGGAATCCAATGGAAGAAAGGGCTGTTACTACCTCTTTTTGCAAAAGATTAAGTTGATGTAACTCTCCTCTTACTCCTGCCCATAAGATTCTGGGTTGCTCGGTTCTTCCAAAAGTACCAAGTTCATCTAATTCTAGTGTGAAAGAATTTTGTTTCTTCACGATTTCTTGTAAGGCAGGGATAATCTCTTTCATTTGCTGATCTGTCGTAATTCCTAAGAAATGTAAAGTAAGATGAAGATCTTGCTCATACACCCATTTACTAAACTTCCATTCTGATTTCTTACTCGTTATCCATTTAGCAAGCTGGTGTTTTACTAAATTAGGTAACGGAACAGCAACAAACAGTCGTGGTTCTGGTTGGCGATTCATTCATTTCATCCTCCTGTGGTAATAGAAACCCAGCGCTCGTACGTACGAGTAGTGGGACAAACCATCTACAATATAATCTCTGACTGATCTCTAAACTCGTTTTATCAAGGTAGTTTGTCTGGGGACCGCGCTCCTTTGTTCAATGGACAAGGGGGAACATAGTTTATTTTCATCAAAGTACTTTTTATATTATTTCCTTCACTTGAATTTTCTCTTCCTGTAATAAAGTTTATTGTTGATTCTCTCACCCATTGTACTAGGAGATAGAAATAATAGATCATCGTCGAAGAGTTTTTTTAGCTGCATTTGTTCTCTATACAAATGATAATACCCTAGGACATCCATTGGATCTCCAGCGTATTCTTGATTACAAAGGGTAGTGAATGCTTAAAAAGTTCCAATAATATAAGAATGGGGGATAAGTAAGACCCAAGATAACAAGTGTGCAATAAACTGATCGAATCCAGATGCTCTCTATGTATCTCATTATTTTCCACAAAAGACCAAAAAGCCCTATTGCTAAGATAAATAAGACAAACGGAAGAGAACAAACGAAGTGGACATACCATGAAGGGAGCCCAAATGCTAGGTTGGACACAGCCTGAAGCGTGATAACGATAAAAATTCCATTTAATAGACACATAGTACATGCTAGCCAGCGGAATTTAGAGACGATGGAATGACTGGTCTTTTTGCGCCACTTGCGAATCAACCATCCAAAGATAAATAGCAGACCTGTAAGGATAAAGGAAATGGAAGCGCCAAAAAAGTAATACTTAGCTAAATAACCCCGTTCATACCACTCCAATTTATCAAAAGCCATAGGGTCTCCGGTAAATAGTTTCTCTCCATCCGTTGTTTTCGTCAGATAGATTCGTCCATCGCCATCTCCATTTATTTCTTGGAACAGTCCTGAATCAATTTCTATGAATTGTTTCTCTGTGCCTGATGATCCGTTTTTTACTGATATTTTACCGTCATCTAGAGCAGTGACCAGAAGTTCTTCTCCCATAAATTTCATAAATTTACCAAACCTATGGTGAGGGTATCGATTTGGTGCAAAAGCTCCATCAAATTGTTTCAGCTCTTCCAACTTCGTTTTGAATGAAGCAGGTTGGATTTTGGTCTTTGTTGGGTAATAGTGATCGAAAAATTGTGAGATGAACTCGTTGATTAATGAATTTCCTCCTCCACCATTCGTGGAGATAAAGATCCCCAGGTTTTGGTCAGGAGCCAAATAGATCATAGAAGTGGATTCCTCAATTATGCCATCATGAAAAATCGTTCGTATTCCATTTTGTTCTGATTCAAAGAATCCGTATGCAATACCAGGAAGTTTCGGATGTTTGGTAAAGTGGGTTGTTTGCATCCACTTTGCTGTTTGTTCAGAGAAAATGCGTGTATCTTCCCCTTTTCCATTTTGTAAATGGGCAATCATATAATTCGACATATCGGGAGCATTCGTATGGAGAAATCCGGCAGATAGAATATGGGGATAGGTGTATGGGATTGATTCGTGTTTGTCTCCTATATATTGATAACTTTTCACGAGATATGGAACGAGTTGGTCTTTCAATGTAAAGCTAGTCTGCTTCATATTGAGCGGTTGAAGGAGAAACTCCTGCATATATTCTTCAAATGATCTTCCTGTTGTTTCCTCTAAGATTCTTCCTACAATCCCAAATCCATGGTTACTATATTGCGCTTCTTGCCCTGGAGGGCGAATGGGATGTGGCTGAGAATGAGATAGGTATTCTGCTAGTGTTTTTTGTTGATTTGGATTCATCGCTTGTACGTCATAGACCCACTCATCCAAGCCAGCTGTATGTGTCAACAAATGATGGAGTGTTATCGGTTCTTGAAAACCATTCTCCATTTTCAAATCTGTTAAATAATGATTGACATCCTTATGCAAGTCTAATTTTCCTTGTTCAACCAGTTGCATGACGGCAGTGGCTGTAAGGTTTTTGGCAATGGAACCTACGCGAAATACCGTTTTATCTGCAATCACTGGTATTTTCTTCTCCAGATCCGCGTAACCGTAGCCTCTCATTAGCTGGATTTTCCCATCTTTTACGATGGAAATGACCGCTCCTGGAACATGATTTGTCTTTAGGTTTTGTTGAAAAAATGTATCTACAAACTTCTGCAATTCTTGGGGATTTCGAATGTTTGGTATAGACTCTTCCGCAAAAACGGTGAATGAATGGAAAGTACAAATGCTGATTAACAAACAAATGATCAATATTTTTCGCTTTAGCACATGTTGTACTCCTTTGTTTAAACATAGTTGGAATTCATAATGAGGAAAATCCGTCTTTGGCATTAAATTGCTTATAGACATTTTGTGTTTTGAAAAAACAGTTAATTATATTTTAAAAGGGAAATCTAAACATTTGGTTAATTTTCCGAAAACTTTTGCTTAATTAACTTTTAGAGCCCACGATGAATTTAGTTCAACTAGGAATTAAGAAAAACTATCTACTTGGTTCAATAGGAATAACCAGTAGAAGCAAGATCTACTATACGTTTCATAGAACCAGGGAGAGGCTTCATCGGATTAACGGTAGATATAGTAGGATGGAGCGTACAAATTCAATAAAAACCCCAATTACTCATTTATATCATTGAGAAATTGGGGTTTATTTTTCAACCATTTCGCTTGTTCATTGAATGGCCCATTTTGACTACTCATAGAATAGGGAACTGTATTTTAATACTGTTCTAACTCTCTATTCTTCTTATGCCTCTAATTTCATCATGGCACCAAAATATTGGGAAGCAGTGGTAAAGGCAATAAATGCACATAGTTCACTTATTTCCTCTTCGGTGAAAGATTCTCTCAATATATTAAATATGGAATCAGATAGATCCCCCTTTTGTTTCAAAAATACTTCTGCAAATCCTACAGCAAGAGATATTTTTTCATCAAACTGATCAGGGTCAGGTTTTCCTTTTGCTTTACAATACTCACAGCCATTACTTTGTGCTAATGTCCGCCTTACTTGTTCCTTTAATTTGGAAGAGAGTAAGGCATCTTTTTCTAACATGCCTCCTAAGTGAGACCATGCTTCCATCACTTCTTTGTTGTGTCCTAATAGTCTTTGAAAAGGTGTTTCTCCAAAACTAGATTCCACAATTCTTGCCATATAAAGTCCCTCCTTGTTATATTCATTATAAAAGGGAATATAGCTAATTAACATTAAATCAAAAACGAATAAACAAGAAATGATTTAAACAGTTAACGAATATAGGAAGGATTTGCTTAAAAATGAAAATAGATAAAATGGATAAAAAGATTTTGGATGAATTACATCATAATTGCCGATTAACAATGAGTGAACTTGGAAGAAGAGTAAACTTGTCTTCCCCATCCGTAACGGAACGAGTAAGACAAATGGAGTCTTTTGGATTGATAAAAAAATACACCTTAGAAGTAGATCATGAGAAATTAGGATTACCAATTCAATGCATTATAGAAGCAACGGTTAAAAATGGCGACTATAACTCTTTTAAAAAGTATATAGAGAAACTTCCAAACGTAGAATTCTGTTATCGAATTGCAGGTAAAGCTTGTTATATGCTTAAAATGCATTTTGAAACGTTTGCTAAGGCAGAGGAATTTATTGATACTGTTAGTCCATTAGCTCAAACTGTGACGCATTTTATTTTTTCGAAGATTGATACAAATTTACAATTTAATTTAGATTGATCTACCAATTATTTTTGATTAAATTAAATTGCTCCGTTAGCAAAATATTACCTATGGATACCTCCAGCAAAACACAAATTTAAAATGGTAAAGATTTGGATACGAAAATAACCGGTTTTCACCACGTTTAGGGTGTGACCGGCTGTTTTGATTTAAGAAGGCTAAGTGAAATAAATTTATTCAGAATAAAATACTATTGTTATAATATCTATATATTTTTACTGAAAAAGGAGAACCTTATGCGATTTTGGGAAATGTCTTTAATTGTTATTAACTTTTCCTTTCTAATCTGGTTTGTATTCGGAAAACGAAAAGGTGGATGGTTATCCATTTTATTTTTGTCTGTTGCCTACAGTTTGGTCATAACCCAAATAGCGGTGGAAGGTGGACGCTGGCAAATGATTCCCGCCTATTTGACACCACTCATAATGACTTTGCTATCTTTTGTTAAAAAACAGACGAAAAATGTTAGAAGTCGAATAAAAAGCACGGTTCAAGCATTACTACTAACAGTATATTTGTTGCTTTCGGTCACTTTGCCCATCGTCTTACCTGTATTCGAATTCGAAAAGACGACTGGCCCTTACCTAGTAGGAACCACAAGCTATCATTGGATCGATGAAAAACGATCAGAAGACTATACAGAAAATCCAAATGACAAACGCGAGTTAATGGTACAAATTTGGTATCCTACGGACAAGCCGGATCCCACGACAAAAACACCGTATATCCAAAATGTTCCGGAAATCACAGAAGGACTAAAACGCGCACTGTCTATTCCACCTACTATTTTCAGTCATTTGGGACTTGTCAAAACACATGCTTACCTCCATGCGAATTTGTCAGATTCGGAGAAACGTTTTCCAGTGTTAATTTTTTCCCATGGACTGACAGGATTCCGTAATCAAAATACATTTCAAGTAGAGGAATTGGTTAGTCATGGCTATATCGTAATAGGTATTGATCACACTTTTGACGCTGCAGCAACTGTATATCCTGATGGTCGTGTAGCTTCAATCAAATTTGCGAATTTATCTGGTTTCCCTAAATTAGATGAACATATACAGCTTTGGACTGATGATGTATCCTTTGTTCTGGATCAAGTAGACAAGATCAATCAAAACGATCCACAAGGGCTGTTTACTGGCAGAATCGATATAGATCGGATTGGCATGTTTGGACATTCGTATGGTGGGGCTACTGCTGTACAAATGCTATGGAAAGATGCACGTGTAAAAGCCGCAATTAATATGGATGGTACTCTGTATGGTACCCCAATACCAGAAAAAGGGCTTGGAAAACCGTTTATGCAAATGCATGCGGAAAAGAGTGTAGACAAAAAGAAGTATTTTGAAACAGTGGACTTGGCAATCAAGCAGACAGGAAAAACGCGAAAAGAATATGAAAATAATTGGAATGAAATGGGACGAAGATGGAAAAATGCATTAGCTAATGGTGGAGTATCTCTTATCATTCCGCATACGAGCCATATGAGTTTTACCGATTTTCATCTATTCTCCCCATTGCTCCCCAACAAAAATGAACAACCACGACAAGTACACCAGATCATAAACAAATTTAGTCTTGCCTTTTTTGATAAGCATTTGAAACAAGGGAACGTTTCTATCCTAGATAAGTTAAAAGTTCAGTACCCAGATGTGCATTTTAACGTTCATTGAGCGGATTTTTGTATAAACAGAAAGAATTATTTTCTCTACCAAGGCGGATATTTGTACACCTTAGTCCCATGAAAAAGCATTACAAAATAGAATAAAACAATTTCGAAGAGGGATTTAATGAATAACTAATTAAGAGATTGAGACTCACCTTCTTTTAGTGAGACTGTAGGTATATAAGAGTGGCTAAAGGCATTTTCAATAGATGAATGACGTGCTGAGATAGATAACAAAATATAAAAATACTAGCCTATTCTTAGTGAGATAGGCTAGTATTTTTAATGATAATTGGAACACAAGATAAGTATCCTTGAAATTTTGATTTTAACTTTTTGTTAATTCCATAATGCCCATAGCGAAATAGAGGTTAACAATAGGAAAGCTGAAGCGAATATAACATCTCTTCTCTTCATTTGACTTTGCCAAATTTTTTCTTTCTGTGAAAGTGTATTTCTTAATTCTGCTAGCTCTTCTTCCTTTTTCTTTTGTTCTGCTTGTACCTTTTCATTGTGAGTATGTATTTGATTTTCGAGTTGTTGTAAAGCTAATTGACGCTCATCAATGGACTCTTGAAAAGCCTTCTGTTTTTTTTGTTCCTTCTGTAGATTCTCATTCCAAGTTTGTAATTGATTTTCAAGTTGTTGTAGAGTCAATTGTTGCTGGTCATAGGACTCTTTCAAATCGGTCATCTTATTTTGGTGGTCCATAGATATCTCAGCCCTGATTTGCTCTCCATACTTTTTTATCTCATCCAGAGAATTTTTTTCAATGAATTCGATTTTATTTACCTGTTGTTGGATATAGGATCGCAATTCATTATCGTCATTTCGTATTGCTTGACTAATTAGTTGAACATCTCTATAGATCTCTTCTAGCTTATTTGCGACCATCAAGGCGGAATGCTTCATAGAATTTGCTTCTTCCAGCTGTTGATCCACCTTTTTAAGCTGAACAAATTGGTTGTCTAATTGTTCTAATCTATTATGGATATTCAGCATTTCATCTAAGATTTCTGTGAGACCTTCCTCTTTTTCATGAGATTCTTTTTTTACTAATCGTTCCAATAATCCCAACTAATAATCCTCCATTCACTTATTACTAACTAGTTGAAATGTTATCTTTGTATAGATAACACATGAAACCAATATTAAAACATACCCTTGGTGTCATGACAAATCACTCTTAGTTCTTTTCACGAATATGTAAACAGTTCGAAATTTAGTTTGGGAATATCTAAATGGACTGTCACTAGCTCCTGATTTTAAATGGATCTATGCTTATCACTATCACAGAGATAAATTTGGTTGGTATCGTGCAAGGATAAGATGATAGAAGGGAGGCTTTAAAGGAATTACTTTAGATATTCATTTGAGTCATAATCTCTTAGATCAAAAATATTAGTCTCCAATCGTTCTTGGCCATCTTTCCTGCTAAGTATACCTTTGTCATAATCCGCCACCATTTCCGCAAAACCTGCAAGTAGAAACCCATATAAATGTCATTATCAAATATCCTTCTTCCACAAACGGTTAGAGAAATACATTATACGAAGCCAAAAAGCTAATTCTACTCTATAAGTCACGAATATGTTTTCAAAGGGTCACTCTTTATTTTATTTTCTACTGGTTGTATAAAATCGATATAAAAATCCAGTTTCGTACATGATATAAAAAACATGCTTTCATCTTTGATAAGCATATAAGCATATGATTATATATATATGAGGTGATGGTCATGTTCGATTTAGAACAGATAGCCGATTGCCATAAGGCATTAGGTGACAAAACACGCTTACACATTCTTTCCCTATTAAAGGTAGAAGATCTTTGTGTATGTGAGTTAGTAGAGATTCTTCAAATTACTCAACCAGCAGTTTCTCAACATATGCGGAAGCTCAGACAAGTGAAGTTGATTAAAGAACGTCGAAGTGGACAATGGGTTATTTACTCTCTAAACGGTGAGGATTATCCATTCTTTCAAGAGTTCTTGAAGTCTCTTCCGGATTTGTCTGATCAGATTGAAAAACTAAAAGCGAGTGGTTTGAAGGTTATCTGCGAATAATCTTCGAGGAGTGAGTCGATGTCTACCTTATCTGTTTTAGCTTTTTTGGTTTTTGTCATTACATTAGTTTTCGTTATTTGGCAACCGAAAGGATTGTCAATTGGTTGGTCAGCCAGTGGCGGAGCGATATTAGCTCTTATTTTAGGAGTCGTTAGTATTTCTGATGTGTGGATCGTTACCGGAATTGTTTGGAACGCTACATTAGCATTTGTTGCCATTATCCTTATTTCCTTGATTATGGATGAGATTGGCTTCTTTGAGTGGGCTGCTCTTCATATGGTGCGTTTAGCTGGCGGCAACGGTCGAAAGATGTTTGTGTATGTCGTACTTCTAGGTGCCGCAGTTGCAGCATTTTTTGCCAATGATGGTGCGGCTCTTATCTTAACACCGATCGTATTAGCAATGGTACGGGCACTGAAATTTGAAGAAAAGATGATCTTCGCCTTCATTATGGCAAGTGGATTTATTGCAGATACTACTTCCCTTCCTCTTGTTGTCAGCAATCTAGTGAATATAGTCTCTGCAGATTACTTTGGGATCGGTTTTGTAGAGTATGCCACTCGTATGATTATTCCCAACTTTTTTGCCTTAGGAGCAAGTTTATTAGTTCTTTTCCTATACTTTCGTAAAAGCATCCCCAGAGAGTATGATGCCAACCAATTACAGTCTCCTATTCAAGCAATTAAAGACTTAAAATTATTTAAACTTACTTGGATCATTTTGGTGGTGCTACTTGCTGGTTATCTATTTAGTGAAAGATTAGGTATTCCAGTATCTCTGGTAGCAGGAGTCGCAGCAATCATCTTTCTTATTGCGGCTCGAAGAAGTCCTGTAATCTCAACCTGGCAAGTGGTAAAAGGTGCACCATGGACAGTCGTCGTCTTTTCTATCGGGATGTATGTCGTAGTTTATGGACTAAAAAATGCTGGTCTAACCGATGCTCTGAGTCAAGTGCTCACATGGACGACGGAACAAGGACTCTATTTCACAACGGTTGGAACTGGATTTATAGCAGCGATTCTCTCTTCTATCATGAACAATATGCCTACCGTAATGATTGATGCGTTAGCAATTCAAGCTACAGACACAACAGGGATGATGCGGGAAGCGCTCATTTATGCCAATGTGATTGGTTCTGATTTAGGACCGAAAATTACCCCGATTGGTTCATTAGCTACTTTATTATGGCTCCATGTTCTCTCCCAAAAAGGAGTGAAGATTGGGTGGGGAACTTACTTTAAGATGGGAATCATATTAACGATCCCTACACTACTTATCACCTTAACTGGTCTCTATCTTTGGTTGATTCTCATTTCCTAAAGGAGCGTTACAAATGGCAGATAAAAAAATAATCTACTTTCTATGTACTGGAAACTCTTGCAGAAGCCAGATGGCTGAAGGATTTGGAAAGAAATATTTACAAGATCACTATGAGGTATATAGCGCAGGCATTGAAGCACATGGATTAAATCCAAAAGCAGTAAAAGCAATGGCTGAAAAAGGAGTAGACATTTCCAATCAAACCTCTGACATTATTGATCCAGAGCTATTGAACCGAGCAGATGTTGTCATCACCTTGTGTGGAGACGCGAATGACAAATGTCCTATGACACCTCCAGATAAAAAACGTGCCCACTGGGGATTTGATGACCCTGCACGTGCTCAAGGAACCGATGAGGAAAAGTGGGAAGTATTTCGTCGGGTACGGGATGAAATCGAAGCTAGAATTCAACAGTTTGCTAAAGATGGAAAGATTTAATCATCTTTAGAAACTCGATTTTTGTTAGAGAAAACCCTAAATAAGGGAGAACGAGAACATTGTTACAAGCTATTTTATTGTTCCTACTTGCAGGATTGGCTGAGATAGGTGGAGGGTATCTTATCTGGCTATGGTTAAGAGAAGGTAAACCTTTTCACTGGGGAATTTTTGGTGGGGTTGCTCTAGCTTTATATGGAGTAATTGCTACTTTTCAATCCTTTCCTTCATTTGGTCGAGTTTACGCAGCTTATGGAGGAGTTTTTATTATCCTTTCCGTTTTATGGGGTTGGGGAATCGATAAAAAAACTCCTGATTTATATGATTGGATTGGTGCGGTAATTTGTTTAATTGGTGTAGGTGTAATGCTTTGGGCTCCAAGAAATTAGCCAATTCTATGCGTTGAATATAAATAATAAGTGACTTAAGCTCCTATTTGGTTCTTAAGTCACTTATTATTTATTGGACAAATTACGGTTTATAATCCAATGCTCCTTGTGGCACTATTTAATTAACTTTTCCATTGCCGCTATATCGACAAATTTACCATCTAATTTACCTTGGTTTTGAAAAACTCCAACTTCTCGGAATCCCTGTTTCTTATACAAACCTTGACCTAATGAGTTAAATGGAAAAGTAAAGAGAACAATTTTATAAAAACCATGCACTTTAGCATGTGCTTCTATAGCTTGAAGCAAAGCAGTTCCTACCCCTTTTCCACGAGAAAATCGATCAATATAGACAGATAGTTCCCCAACTCCCGCATAAGCACATCGGTGAGAATAAGGGTTTAATGCAACCCATCCTAAGATTTTCTCATTACTCTCCGCAACCAAAACCGTATATCGCTCTGTATGATTTGCAAACCATTGTTCCATATAGGATAGAGATTTGGTTTTCTTCTAAAGTAGCGATCCGATCCTCTATTCCCTGGTTGTAAATCGTACAAATTTGTTGTAAATCATGCGAAGTAGCTTTCCGAATCAATAAATCCATTTCGTTTCCCCCATTTTGGATTTACTCCTAAATGAATTGTCTAATATGCTTTACTATATACTTTGCATCTGTGCCCACACCTCGAAGAGTCGCCGAAGAAAAAGAACGTTGCCACTCTAATCCTACATAATATAGACCCCTAACAGTTGAACTTACTCCGTTGTTCTGTATCGGATTACCCATGGAGTCGATCGCCGTGTTAAGTGACTTTAAGTGGCTCACATTCGGGCGATATCCAGTTGCAAAAATAATGGTATCTATTTTCTCTTCTTTGCCACTTTCCCATAGAACGCCATTTTCCGTAAAAGAGGTAAACATAGATCTACGATCTGGTTTGTTTTTAGAAATGGCTTTTTCGTAAATCCCTGTATCTAGTACTCCATTTGTCATCGAGAGCCATTTTTTTAAGGGAAGCCAATCTATCCCCGTTATTTTTAGCCAAAAGTGCACATCCTTCCCTAGGACACGCTGTGGCATAAAGGAAATCGGACTACGTGTAGCCAGGGAGACATTGGACATAGTAGAGAGTTCGAATGCAATCTGAACTGCCGAATTTCCAGCCCCTACTACAACGATTCGTTGACCTTGAAATGATTCTGGTTTTTGATACTGACTGGAATGGATCATCGTTCCTTGATATAGGTGGATTCCATTGAGATCGGGTATATATGGGTAAGCAAAAGCTCCCGTTGCAGATACTACGGTCTTTGCATGAAATATGTTGCCTAACGAAGTATGAATTTGGAAAAGATGATCTTGTTTTATTTCAATGACTCTTTCATTAGTACGAATAGGAAATTGGAAATGGGTAGCATACTCGGTAAGATAGGAAACAACTTCTTGTTTGGTAGGATAATGATCTGGATCTCCTGGAAATCGAAATTCCGGAAGGGAAGAATAACGTGCCGGAGAAAATAAGGTGAGACTGTCATAATAACTAGGCCAAGAACCAGCAGTTTGATCACTTGCCTCTAAAACAAGATACTCTAGTTGCTGTTTTTGTAAATGATAAGCAGTTGCTAATCCCGCCTGTCCTGCTCCTATCACAACACAGTCAAACACTTTCTCCATATACGAGTAGCTCCTTTTTCTTATATTCCTTACAGGAAGAGCCCTCATTTGAGATTTATGAGGGCATTTTCATTATTACTTCGAACAGCAGGTAGTAGCTTCTTCTTTTTCGCAACATTCTTTTTCATCTACTTGAATCTCTTCAATTTGAATATTGCAGCAAGATTGTTCCTCTTGTTTTTTAGCAAATAGGCTTTTGAACAAAGACATCTTTTTCACCTCCTTTAAATGAAGTAGAACAAGAATCCAGATAGAGTCGCCATGCTAATCACGGACACGATAAATGCAATTACCAACTTCTTACGGAAAATTGAATTGAGTAGCGTGATCTCTGGTAAACTCGCACCTGCGGAACTAATCATAAGTGCCATGACAGGAGCCATTGCCATTCCTTTGGCAACTAAAATTTGTGATAGAGGGATCATGGTAGATAGTCGAATATATAGAGGGATTCCGATAATGGCTGCCACTGGAACGAGCCACCAATTATCTCCACCAAATACAGAAGCGATCCACTCTTCTGGTACATAACCATGGATGACAGAACCAATCGCTGCTCCAATCAAAAGGTATGGGTAGACGCTTTTCATTAAATCGACTGTATCCAAGAAAGCACCTTTTAAACTAAACTTGGTTTCTTTCTCTTGGTATCCAGACATCACGACTTTCTTCACATGTTTTTCAAATCCTAATCTTTCTAAAATAAGACCGATGGCAACGGAAAGGATGGAGGTAATGATGGTATAAGCTACAGCAACTTTTACTCCTAACATAGCTCCCATCAAGGTAATAATGGTCGGGTCTAATACTGGAGAGGAAAAGAGAAAGACCATCACAATTCCAAAAGGGATCTTTTTATTTAGTAGGTTGACAACGACAGGAATGGTAGAGCAAGAACAAAAGGGAGTGATGAAAGCAAGGAGGAGGGCAGCTAGAATGCCCAGTCCTTTATTTTTCTCTTGTAAAAACTTCTGGATTTTATGATAAGGGATGAATCCTTGAATGAGACTGATAAGAAACGAGATTCCAATAAACAAAAGAGTAAGTTCTAGTGCAATGGAGAAAAAATCTTGTAAGACAGTCCAAAACATGGGTTGTACCACCTTTTTATTTAGTAGCAATTATTTTGTTCAAGATCGCTGGTATGATGGTAAATGCTGTTTTTCTTAAACCTAGGATGAACCGGAATGTAGGTCCATGGCTATGTGAGGATAGAGGTCCAGCAAAGTAGAGTCCAGGTACACTAGATTCAAAGGTTTCATTTAGTAGAGGGAATTGGTCATATCCCTGTTCTCGTGTAATTCTCTCTAAAAGATCTTGTTGAAAGAAGGGAACTTTCTCTACATTGATCTTGAAACCACTAGCTGATATAACATGATCTACTTCTCGTTGGGAGCCGTTAGACAAGTGCAACCGTAGCTTTCCTTCTTCTGTTTCTTCCGCTTTTAGAATTGTCGTGTCACCTGTTACAGGCACAATGCCATCTACATATGGTTTGAGAAAATGTGCTACACTCTCTGGAGATTGCCCCCACTCTGGTTCTTTTTCTTGGATTGGCAATTGATAAAATACATCTCCCAAATCTCGAAGAGCAATTTCATCTGCGATTCCGCCCGCATAATTGGCTGACTCTCGTCGATAGATCAACTCCACATTAGCGCCTTTACGGTATAAGAGACCTGCTGCTTCCCACGCACTTTGTCCACTACCGATCACTGCAACTGTTTTTCCGCTAAACTGTGTAAAGTTTAGATATCCCGATGTATGCGACACTAAGGAACTTGGAAGGTTTTTGAACATTTCAGGTATGTATTTGTAGTGTTCGACTCCTGTTGCAATGATCACATTTTTGGTAGTGAACGTTTGCCCGCTTTCGGTGATCACTTCATAGTGTTCTCCATGAGATTGGACGGAGGTAACTAATTCTGGAGTAAACTCAACTCCTGATTTTCTCGCAAACCACATGGCATATTTTACAAAGATGGGACGGGGAAGAGGGGTAACCAATTCGGTTCCCGTTTCTTGAGCAAATTGATGAATGGTTAGTTCATCTCGTGCATCGGAAAAACTTACGAAATCATGGGGAGTACGGATAAACATATCCTGTGGCATTTGGTTCTTCCAAAAATCCATTGGGTAACCTAATAGTTTATAATCTAATTGGTTTGCCACGCCATGAGCAGCTAACGAAATTCCATAAGGTCCAGATCCAATAATGATAACGTCTAACATAACAAACACTCCTATTTTTTAAGTTGTTTTCCATACTCATAAACTTGTATTTTGCAAGTATTAATCTGGAAATAATGGGGTTAAGACCCCATCGGATTACAACACTCTTTTGATTTTGCCATACAGGAATTTAATAGCTCAATAGATCGTAATACCATCTCTTTTTCCGTGTCACTCATATATCCAAAAACCTCATCTAGGTATTGGTTCATTCGTTGGTCAATCGTCGTTGCGATAAATTTACCTTCCGTGGATAGCGACAAAATACTTACTCTGCGATCTTCTGGAGAGGGAGTTTTTTTCACTAGGTTCATTTTGATTAGAGATTGTATTTGTCTACTAAAGGTCGTGATGTCGATCCCTAGTGTTTCTGCAATGTGTTGCATCGAAGGTTGGTGTTGGCGATCAATTTCGTAAAGGATATGGCTTTGTACCAGTGAAATTGCAGAGTCTCCTATACTACAACAATTTTTATTTAAGAAGCCAAAACGACGAGTCATGATCTGAAATAATTCTCGAGTACTTTGCACCATTTCACCACCTATTCGTTGTGTTTGGATTTTTATTCACTTGTAAAATGCAAGTAATTGATTGGATTAAGATTACATCATTGATACTTTATCTGTCAATACATATTTTAAATGTTTAGCCCCATTTTTTGTTAGAAAATCGAAATATTGAATAAGTAATTTATAATGATAATGTGAGGTGATGATAGATGAAACACACTTGGTTGGAATGGGCTAAACGAATTCAGTCAATTGCCCAGGCTGGTTTAGCGTACAGTAAGGACCCTTTTGATATAGAGCGTTTTCATGAGTTGCGAACAATTAGCGCAGAAATAGTGGAAAAACATACGGATGTACCCTTTGAAAAGATAAGAGATCTGTTTCTGAATGAAACAGGTTACCAAACACCGAAGATAGATATACGAGCAGTAGTTTTTCAGGGGAATAAACTTCTTCTTGTTCAAGAAAAAAGTGATCAGAAGTGGACCCTACCAGGCGGATGGGCTGAACCAGGATACTCTCTTTCTGAAAATGTGGTGAAGGAAGTGAAAGAAGAATCGGGTTATAATGTTCAGGCAACCAGAGTGTTAGCTATTCTAGATCGGGATCGGCACGGACATACTCCGAATCCTTACTCTATATATAAAATATTTGTACTATGTGATTTTTTAGGAGGTGCTCCTCAAGCAAGTATTGAAACAAGTGACGTTGGTTTTTTTGACTTGGAGAGTTTACCTCCTTTGTCTGTAGACAGAATAACGGAAAAGCAAGTACGGAAACTAGTTAAAATAGCTAAGGACAATATTATTTGGTTTGATTAGAAAAAAGCCGGTAGTATGGGTTTCTTTGCTTATCAGCTCTTACAAACCTCTGAAAGAATCGACTTCAATATGGCAAGAAAAGATGGCAAATCGAAAGACTCACTGTACAACCATCTTGCAATACGAGAGTGTTATTGAGGGATTACAAAAGTAACCAAGAGTGTACTTCTACTTCCAAAAAGATCGAACGTGAAATGGACGATAACAAACAAAAATGCCATAATCGCTTCGTTAGAACGTCACATTTAGAAATTTGAAAGCGACAACAAACAATTGCGTGAGCAATTAAAAAATAGCATATGCGGATGTTGATCAGCAGATTTAACAGGAAACCGTGTTCTCTCTCAGACATTGAAAAAAATATCTTTATGTAAAGGAGACAATGAAAATTGGATAGCAAAGAGAAAGTAGATCTAGTTAGGTGCTTACTCGTAGGATCCGTTAATTCTGAAACCTTCGATTTCCAACCACAGCTGGGGAGTGAACTCATCGAGATCCGGCCGCTAAGGGCAGAGGACTTCACAGAGCTCTATACAGTGGCGTCAGATCCACTGATTTGGACGCAACACCCGAACAAAAATCGGCACGAGGAAGAAGAATTTAAGGCCTTTTTTCTCGATGCACTTAATTCCAAAGGTGCGTTGGCAGTGATTGACAACAAAGAAGACCGCCTGATTGGGTCATCGCGATATCACGGTTACAACGAAGAGCGGGATGAGATCGAGATCGGGTGGACGTTCCTTGCCAGGTCACACTGGGGCGGTACGTACAATCAGGAACTAAAACGGCTTATGCTACAACATGCGTTCAAGTTCGTCAGCAACGTGATCTTCTTGATCGGACGGAACAATTTCCGCTCTCAACGGGCCGTGGAAAAGATTGGTGGAGTGCTGTCAGGATCGCGACGAGACGCGAATGGATTGGAGAGTCTTGTCTACCGGATTGATAAGTCATTTCAAAAAATTCAGGAATAAAGAAATGCCATGTATATCTGTATCAAAACAAATTAATCTTTGATTAATTTGAGGTGTAAATAAATGTCGTTAACGTCCGTTATTTTTAATATGTTATATAATAAACTGAATTTTCGGGATACTCACATGACTAGTCAACAAATTGGCAAAAAAACTCTATTTGTTCTTTAGTGAGTTTTACTGCCTCATCTTTTCTTATATCAAGGTGAAATACATGTTGAATAAATTTGTCATTCTGACCATACTCCTTATAAACGTAATGGGTTCCTACGTTCTTTAATTTATCAAGAAAAGAAGGTTTGATACCCACCAATATATCATTAACACTGCATGTGGTGTTTTTACATCAATAAGAATATAAATCAAGGACCTTATTTGAGGTCCTTGATTTATATTCGATTATAGGAAACGCATTTTTTCTTAATTGTGCTTTGACAACTCTTATAGAAGAAAGCGATATGTTCTTGTTGTTTCCCTGGGCTTCTTGTTTTTGATGATTAATTAATGATGATTGCTTACAAAGGAATCCGTTGGATTAAGGGGATGCTGTTTCGTTTCAAGTTCAACTATAGTTGTATATTTATTGTATGAAAATATTACTGCTACTACTAAGACTACAATTAAGATTATTAATGTCAATTTTGGATCTTTCCCCGAATCACGCGCATGCTTTATTACAACAATGATAATGACAATATAGAGAAAAACGAAGAACAGACTACCACCTAAAATTATAGAAGATGCAGAGATATCAATCAGCCTCCTTAATACAAATATTATAAATTGTACAGTAAAAAAGAGCTAACATGTGAAAACAAGCCGATTTCTCCTACAAAAATCAGAATGAAGATGAATAAAATGTTGCGTAAAACGAGTCCATCGGTCAACCTCAACTAACAGATCCGTCAGCTTAATTTGAGGTAACACCTGATAAATCTGATGCATGAGTGTTTCTGCTTCATCAAGAACCGCCTATTTCAGTGATGCTATGTGGATTCTTTAATTTTCGATGGTTACATCAGGCAATTGATTTCTTTGTTCTTGCTAATATCATGTTTCACGCCTCTGCTGCTTGCATAAGTTCGTATATTTTGCGGGTTGTATTTACATTCCTGATTGTTATTTTTTTATATGGCTTTGAACCAACGAGTTTAGTCATACCGGATTTGGTAATATTTTTCCCCGAAACATTATTTCCCCGTTAAGCGATCAAATAATACGTCCCGACTTTTAATCTGTTAAGGATGAAAGTCGGGATTTTGTATGTTCTAAAAGGGGTAGATAAGAAAAGCAGTGTTTTTTCTTCAGACTGTCATCCATAGATTGATTTAGCTCGTCCACATTTTTGTTGATTTCTACTGTATAATGAACATGTAATTTCATCTCTCTTGTTCTCCGTTTTTTATATATTTTATGTTTTATTCTTTGTCCATAGCTTCAAACTTATAAGATTTGTTTCGATTTACATATTGGTTTGAGTGTTTATCTGACTTGGAACGAAACTATTTTAGGAGAAGATTATAATGAGCAACATACAGAAAAAAACAGACGTTATCTTAATTGGCGCCGGAATCATGAGCGCGACTTTGGGATCATTACTGAAAGAGTTAGTCCCTGAATGGGAAATCAAAGTGTTTGAGAAACTTGAAAATGCAGGAGAAGAAAGCTCTAACGAATGGAACAATGCAGGTACGGGCCATTCTGCACTGTGTGAGCTAAACTATACATCCGAGAAAGCGGACGGATCTATAGATATTAGCAAAGCGATAAAAGTGAATGAACAATTTCAGCTTTCCTGTCAATTTTGGTCTTATCTTGTAAAAAGCAATCTGATTCGTAATCCGCAGGACTTTATCATGCCATTACCTCATATGAGTTTCGTACAAGGGGAAAAAGATGTAACCTTTTTGAAGAAACGTTTTGAAGCGCTTTCAAAAAATCACCTGTTTCAAGGAATGGAATTCTCCGATGACCCTGAAAAACTAAAGGAATGGATTCCGCTAATTATGGAAGGCCGGACATCCAACGAACCGATCGCAGCAACCAAAATTGACACTGGAACGGATGTCAACTTTGGTGCTTTAACGCGCAGTTTGTTTGACCACTTAAAGAGTAAAAACGTGGAGATCAACTATAAGCATAGTGTTGAGGATATTAAGCGTACGAGCGACCGTTCGTGGGAAGTCAAAGTGCATAATATTGAGAGCGGTAACATCGAATACCATTCTGCAAAATTCGTTTTTATCGGAGGTGGCGGTGGCAGTCTGCCTTTACTACAAAAAACGGGTATTCCGGAGTCAAAACATATTGGAGGATTTCCAGTAAGCGGTCTATTTATGGTATGTAACAATCAAGAAGTGGTAGAGCAGCATCATGCGAAAGTATATGGTAAAGCAAAGGTTGGCGCACCTCCAATGTCTGTTCCACATCTAGATACAAGATATATTGACAACAAAAAAACATTGCTGTTTGGACCGTTTGCTGGCTTCTCACCAAAGTTCTTAAAGACTGGATCCATTTTTGATTTGATCCGTTCCGTAAAACCGAGCAATGTCTTAACGATGTTGGCGGCAGGCGTCAAAGAGATGGCATTGACAAAATACTTGATCCAGCAACTTCTGTTATCGAATGAAAAGCGTATGGAAGAATTACGCGAGTTTATTCCGAACGCAAAAAACGAGGATTGGGGTATCGTGGTAGCGGGCCAACGTGTGCAAGTGATCAAAGATACGGAGACAGGCGGGAAAGGAACACTTCAATTTGGTACAGAAGTTGTTAGTGCGGCTGATGGCTCGATTGCTGCGCTACTTGGCGCTTCTCCGGGTGCTTCTACTGCCGTTCACGTCATGCTAGAGGTATTAGAAAAATGCTTCCCACAGCAAATTAAAGAGTGGGAACCGAAAATAAAAGAAATGATTCCTTCTTATGGTGTGTCTCTAGTGGAAAACCCAGAGCTTTTTCAAGAGATTCATAGTTCCGCAGCGCAGACGCTTCGTTTGAGTGAAAAAGAATTGGTCCATAGTTAATTCTTTGAATTTAGAAGCAAAGATATTTGAATGTAAAAGTTAATCTACATTTTGTTAGTGAATTATTGTTTCTTTGATGAAGAGAAAAAAACACAGAGAGATAATAAAAAACTTGGTTTCGATAAGAGGAATTCATACATCCGAGCGTATTGCAATGGCCCTTTCTAGGGCTCTTTTTTTGTTATAATTTAATTATCGGATTATTCAAACAGGAGTTGATCGTGATGTAGAGTAGAGCTTTTTCCAGATGGAACAGTAAGCTAGTAGAAATATATAAATGGATGCCTAGAAAAGAACATGTTTATAGAAGTGGATAGATATTACGATTTCTAGTCCTGGGTTTTCTGTTGAACAAAACCATTATGATGACTGCAATACGGTGGATATATAGAACGAAATACTACATAGTCAGCCATGAGGCTTTCTGTGGTCGCTACTTGTAGTAGATGCCAGAAGTAATATCCAATTTGAAAGGTGAGATTTGGTTGAAAATTAGCAAGGGATGGATCGGAAAAGTTGTGTTTAGTTTGCTACTAACATTATCCGTTGGTATGACATCATTGCATTATCAAACGTTTGCTCAGTCTAAAAAATCATCACCTCCAACTCAGATTACCAATCCAGATAAGACCATTGTATTAACGAAATTGAATGACAAAGTATGGGCACACACATCCTATAATGAGTGGAATGGCACACCTATACCCCACAATGGGTTAATCGTTTCTACTTCCAAAGGAGTAGTTTTGGTTGATACAGCATGGGATACAATAGAGGACTACCAAAAAACGGAAGAGTTATTAAAGATGATCAAAAAACATTTGAAGAAAAAAGTGGTTCTGGCACTGGTTACTCATGCGCATGATGATAGCATTGGAGGCATTCAGGCGTTACTGAATGAGGGGATTGATGTACGTAGTACCGTTCTGACAGCAAAATTAGCTGTGGAATATGGATATCCTCCGCCCAACCCGACACTCGATGCTCATCCCGTGATGAAAGTAGGTGATACAGTAATCGAAGCCTTTTATCCTGGTGAAGGTCATTCGAAAGATAACATTACTGTTTGGCTTCCTCAATATAAGATATTATTCGGCGGGTGTTTCATCAAAGCATTAGGTGCAAAAGATCTTGGAAATCTTTCTGATGCCAATGTAGAACAATGGGATGATTCCGTTCAGAAGGTAATCGAAAAATATCCAAATGTCAAAACAGTTATACCTGGACATGGGGATTGGGGAGATAAGAGCTTACTCTTCCATACAATGGATTTGATCAAACAATATACCCAAAATAATAGCTAAACGAAATCATCACAACTCATGCTTCAAAAATTTTTTTTCATTTATTGATAAAAAATCTCCTTCTCAACACCAACTAGAGAAGGAGATTTTTTATCTAAAACACGAAATGGAATTACCCAAGTATCAAACGAATTCATTCGTGCGAGTATTTAAATAATACATAATAGCGTCATATAAAAATTCGGATAAGTCTTCATTACTAAATTGATTGATATAACTTTTGAATCGATTATGGAATTTATACGTATTTGCAATACATGCTAATATCTCAGAGTCACAAACAATAGCTTGTTCTAGATTACTTTTCCATTCTGTAATTAATTGCTGTACTTCATCAGAAGAAGGAGACTGGTTTATACAGGATGCCATTCTTCTAAATACACTTTCCATGTTTTGCTCAAACACAGAGAATAAGTTTGCTTTTTCACTAGGAGAGAGTTTTTCCAGTTTCCTCTCAAATTCTTTGTATTTTTCTGTTTCTCCATAAAAGAATCTCGCTTCATGAGCATACTGTTCTTGTAATGGTAAAATGGATGAATCATGAAAAATATGTAGATTGTAGATATCTTTTCCAGATACATACTCGTCCAATGCAGTAATGATTGTTTCCAATCGTTGCTTTTTTATCAATAATGTTTGGCTATGCTTTTTTAATAGTTGTTTCTGTTCTTCCTTCGAAAGTTCCAAAATGTCCTTAATCTCTTGTAGGGAAAAATCCATTTCCTTTAAAAATAAAATGGTTTGTAGTTTTACTAAACTATTTCTATCATAGAGTCGATAACCATTTTCCGTAAGATGAGTTGGCTTCAATAAATTTATATTATCGTAATAATGTAAGGTTCTTTTTGTTATGCCTGTAATTTGAACCATGTCTTTAACTGCTAATAATTGTTTCTTCATCCCAAAATCCTTTTACTTCATGTAATATATCATTCGCAGGAGTAATGGTAGCTTCATAAATAGTTTTACCTGTTTTTTCTAAATAGTATTTGATTAAATAATATCCACAGGCATAACCGGCACTATAAGGCATATTGATTGGTGTTAAGTTTTGGAGTTTTGCTAATTCATCGCCGTAAAGGTACGGTGCCAAATTCTCAAAGCCTCTTAGTTGTAATTTTTCCTTGAGCACAGGTTTAATACGCTTATTAAGAGTTTCCATATCTGTTTTCGATACCCAAGGTCCAAGCAGCTCCTCCCCAAAAATAGAAGTAGCATAGTTTTCCGCTAACCCTTCACTCACAATTAATTCACCTAATGTAACAGCAAAATGATCCCATTCAATAAATTGATAGCGGACATTATGATTACATTCATGAGCTAAAGCTGCCTTCATGCGAGGTATGGTATATTCATTTGGCACAAGTGCACCAAAAATATAGCCAGGAATACCCCCATCGCCACTATATCCCTCATTTATCATTAATAAAGGGTTATTTGGATTCCCTAATAGAATAGTGAATAAATAATCAGATACACGAAGATTCACGCCATGTTCTGTAAATAACTGAAGGCTTTTCTTAACTGCTTCTTCACATTCATCCCAAAAGGAATCGGACGAAATTAATTCTAATTCTGTTGAAATCTCATTGGTGATCTGAGTAGGTGAGATGTTTGTTAAATTGTTCAACATAATAACATCAAAACCATTAGGCTCCTCAGCTTTAAAAGGAACATGTTGTATTTCCCATTTTTTCATAAATGGAGCAAACATTTCTTGTCTGAGTAATTCAACTTTTTCTTCTTGTGGAGCTTGTAAAACTTTGCGATATATTTTATCTGAGCGTAATGCTTTTATATTCATTTTTTCACCTCTTATTAATTTAGTTAAAATTATGCACTATGACGTTACGTTATAGTCAAGAGATTAATAACATTACTTTTTGGCCATTTCGGAAACGTTTAAGGGATCGTATCTGGAATTCCCTTAAATTTGGGGCAATGTTCAAGAAGACGCTTGATAGATTTATCTTATGCGGATTCATTTCCCGCTTTTTAGATGAATCCGCCTCGGACGAGGTGGGTTTCTATTCTCTCGCAAATCCGATCTATTTTGGAGTTTTCTCCTTCAGGAGTTTCTCGATGCTCCTGATCGTCATTGACATTATGAAAGGTTGTAAAATGCTTTCAACTACTGATGAATTGGGCGTGTTCGATATCCACTTAAAGAGGTGCTTAGAATACCTTTCTTTTTCTAAGAAGGAAAAGAAAGCCAAATGTAGAAAAATAAAATATGCACATATTAGCTGTGTCTCGAAACCCATTGCAAGAAGGTCTTAGGCTCATTACCGAAGGAACTAAGGTCTAATCATGGTCCATTTCCTGTCACTATATGGGATTACCAAGACCACACCTACCTATAAGAGTTAGTAGTGGGAGTGTTCAATGTACTATTGCTCCTATTAACCAGAATGACCAACAAATCTTCTGACTGTCAAAATGAGATCATTCGTTCGCATAATATTGTTTGCAACGCTATTTTTTGGTGTATAATAGACGAGATAACCAATTATTTCCGGAGGAGTTGTTGGAAATATGTCCATTTATTTGAATCCTTATCTGGTTTTTGACGGCAACACGAGAGAGGCGGTCGGCTTTTACGAGAAAGCGCTGGGTGCAAAAGTGATGGGAATCATGAGATTCGGAGATATGCCAGAGGATCCGAACCACCCGCTGACTGATGACATGAAAGACCGCATCATGCACGCGCATTTGAAAGTCGGTGACTCGGATCTGATGTTCTCCGATACATTCCCCGGCATGCCCTACCAGCAAGGCGACTCGGTTCAGATTGCTCTCCACCCAAGCGATGAGGCGCGATCCAGAGAAATCTTTAACGCTCTCGCTGACGGCGGCCAAATCGTTATGCCTTTGCAGAAAACGGATTGGAGCCCCTTGTACGGAATTGTAAAGGACCAATTCGGAGTGTTTTTCCAAGTGAGTACGGCATCAGAGCAAGGGCAGCAATAAACTTTTTTCATCCCAGTCCGTGGCATTCAAAATAACAACCTCACAAAATACATAAAGGACTTGTGACAAAGTACACCGATACTGCAAATGCAGCGACTGCCCAACCTGTCCGGTTTGCGAACAAGAACTGGAACCGGACACTGGGTTCTTTTCTCTGTTTTCAATTCCTCCTATACAAGCATTGAAGCATGAAGGGATCACCACTTTACAAAAGCTATCTGGGCTTTACCGAGATATTACACCTTCGCGGTATGGGACCAGTTCAATGTCTATACTTAGTAATGCGTTGCAGTCGCAAGGTTTAGCATTCAAGCCTAGGAACAAAGCAAAAGGAAAAAAGCTGAAGCTGAGGAAAATCAACATCGCTGACTAACTGGTTGGAATTATGTTGATTCAAGAAGTGTTTGACGCTATATTCAGTAGTGTCTTTTTTGTATCAGGGGCGAGTTCATTTTAATCGGTTCACTATTTTGCCTAAAAATAAAAAAGAGTCATGTCTCTAGGACGACTCTTGTGTCGATATAATAGTAGTGCCTGGACAGTGCAAGAAGCTCTGTCCAGGCTGAGAAGAGGGAGAACGATACCCGGTCAGTAACACATGCTACCAAAGCAGTGGCCATAGCCATGCTTGCATGTGTCGCAGGGGCAACCGCAACCCGTGGTTGCAAGAGTCCTGATGACCTTCTTTATGGGCATGAGAACCTCTTTTCAGGTACCAGCACCATCTTGTATGGTACTGTCTTATAACCAATATACCACACTTTTTTAAGTTATGGGAATAATTGTTCAACTAAAACGTTTTTTATTGCATATTTTTTTAAAACTCTTGTTTTGTTAACTTTTCATCGTATTAATCAATTAGAAGTTCATAAAAATAATCCCTACAAAAATAATCAGGATCATCTATATTACAATTCATAGACTAGTCTCTTCTCTGATGAATTATTCTTTTGTTACCCTAAACTGTTTTCATCTGGTTGATCAAAGGGAATTGGGTTCAGTACGGTCTACATTCTGCGATTTCCCCCTCTTGAATCTGACTGTATACCGTCTCACTCAGTTTTTCCTTAAGGAGAGCCTGGACAATATCGAGATCAAGCGGATCCCGATAGATATCGAATGCCCGCAGATCAAACTGACTCAAGAACACTGATCTTCATCCCGAGTGTTATGAGGGTGATTGATAAGGAGATTTTTGGTCGTCTGCGGGTATCTTAGGTAATTTTACATAAGGATTTTGTAAGTCATAAAAAAGAAATCAAGAATCTTCTAGTGTAGAACTTTATTATTAGTTTTGGATCTGGGGTTTTTGTTGTAGTTCTGATATACTCAACATGGGTTTATTGTAAACCTATAATATTTTATAGTTTACAATTAGAAGGATAGGAGATTGATAGAAGTATTGTTATGCGTGAGACAATCAGTAGTACATAAGAACCAACTACACAAATGATGCAATATTGAAAAGATATGTATTTGACCCAGCATAGTACGTGGCAAAGGTGTAGGACTGATGCCCGTTCAAGGTAGGGGATCATGACACAATTCTTGATTTTAGTAAATGGTGTTTGCTCATAATCGTTAAGAGTGTAGCGGTTTGATAGAGGAGACTTGTGCATCTGAATAGTGAAAGCAAGTCTTCTAAAGAAAATAGAGTTGTATATAGTAATCACAATTTTTGGTTTGGAGGATTAGAAATGAGTGAACAAACGATCGAAGCAACCGCATTATGGGAGAAATACGCAGATAAGGCATTAGCCGGAGAGTTGTTAACTATGGAAGAATCACTGTCTGTGTTATATGCCAAGGATGATCAGTTGCTTCCTATATTACAAGCAGCTTTTCGTGTGCGTCAGCACTATTTTGGAAAAAAAGTAAAGCTGAATATGATTATTAATGCAAAGAGTGGACTCTGTCCGGAAGACTGCGGATACTGCTCACAGTCAATTGTCTCCAATGCGCCAATTGAGAAGTACACGATGATGAAAAAAGAAGTGTTAGTTGCGGGGGCCAAGGAAGCACTAGCGCGAAAAGCAGGTACATATTGTATTGTCGCGAGTGGTCGTGGACCAACAGAGAAAGAACTAGAAGAAGTTATTGAGGCGGTAAAAGAGATAAAGCAAGATTTAAAAATGAAGGTTTGTGCTTGTTTGGGAATTTTGCGAGATGATCAGGCGGAGCGTCTAAAAGAGGCTGGAGTGGACCGCTATAATCACAATTTAAATACGAGTAAGGATCATTTTAGTAATATTACTACCACTCACACTTATGATCATCGCATACAGACTGTAGAGAAGGCAAAAGAAGTTGGGATGTCTCCTTGTTCGGGCTGTATTGTGGGAATGGGTGAAACACATGAACAAGTAGTACAGATTGCCTATGCTTTACGAGAACTAGATGCAGATTCGATTCCAGTAAATTTCCTAAACTCGATTAAAGGAACTCCACTCGAAAATCTGCAAGAATTAAACCCTCGTTATTGTCTAAAGGTATTGGCTCTGATGCGCTTTATTAATCCAAGTAAAGAGATTCGTGTCTCTGGTGGTAGGGAAATCAATTTGCGCTATTTGCAGCCACTGTCTCTTTATCCTGCAAATGCTATTTTTGTGGGGGATTATTTAACTACAGAAGGCCAAGCTGCCAATGTAGACCATCAAATGATTGAAGATCTTGGGTTTGAAATTGAAGAATGTGCTCTATAAGTGATTAGGATAAGGTTTCGAGAGGTTAAAAGAAGTAAATACTCGCTTTTCGATTTTATTTAAGGCATATAATCAAGAGATGGATGAAGTTTTGTAGCTACTTAGAAGATTAGTGGAGCTCTTGAAGTGATAACGGACACATATAAAATCAAACGACTTATATATTGTTACGAATGGTGTTTCCAAGACCAGTATAAACACTTAGGAGCTTCAGGATTACATCCATTGTTTAAAGATATTTTTGTGTCAGAGGACACTGGTTTTCAGAATCCAGTGAAGGAATACTATGGACTATGTATTTACGAGAATTCCTGATTTGATGTGAAACAAGCATTAATAATTGAAGATTCCTTAAATGTGGATATTAAAGGGGGACAGCTCGCTGGACTAGACACATGTTGGTTCAATCCCGAAATGAAAACGAATAATACTGATATTGTATCAACCTATGAGATTCAAAAACTTGAGGATCTTTATCGAATATAAAACAAGGAAACTAAATTGGCAACGATTCAATTGAATATATTAAAAGGCGTGTTTTGATCAATCTTTTTCAAAGCACGCTTTTTTAGTTATTGTTGACTAACAACAAGAAGAAATGGGCGTAAATATGGCGAGTTAACCGTTTTTAAGATTTGCGAACGGGAATTCTCCCCATTTCAATGGGGTAGATGAAAGGGAGCATTGCTCGGTATCCCCCTTGTGGGGATGCTGGAGGAGAAAGGGTTTGAAGTAGCTATGATGGAGGTGGGAGAGCAAGACCACGTCCATGTCTTTGCTTCTGCTCATCCTAAAATAGCTCCATCATACATTGTGAAAATGTTGAAAGGTATTTCCGCTAGGAAGTTATTTCTAAAGTTCCCGAGGCTAAGAAATAAGTTATGGGATGGTCATCTTTGGAATAGCAGCTTCTACATGGAAACCATTGGCTCTATTTCGGAAGAAACGATTCGTAAGTACATTGAAAATCAGAAAAAGAAAGGGGGAAAATCAAATGATGAAGTCGTACAAATTCAAGATAGAACCTAATCGGGTACAAATGGAACGAATCGAAACTACCTTGAATTTGTGTCGCTGGCTATACAATACAGCTTTGGAACAACGAAAGTTTTCTTATGAAAAACGTGGTATTTCCGTTAACTACAACATGCAACAGAATGAATTACCACGACTAAAGAAAGAGTTTCCAGAGTTCAAACAGGTACAATCGCAAGTGTTACAGGACATTCTACGTCGTTTAGATAAAGCATTTAAAGGGTTTTTTCGTAGAATCAAAGCGGGAGAGAAAGCAGGATACCCACGCTTTCAAGGTAAAAACCGTTATGATAGCTTCACATACCCACAAAGTGGGTTTTCTCTTGATGGGAAATATCTGAAACTGTCTAAGATCGGTAATGTTCGCATCAAATGCCACAGACAAGTAGAAGGAAAGATCAAGACCTGTACCATCATCCGAAAAAACGGAAAGTACTATGCTTGTTTTTCCTGTGAAATCGAAACCATAACACACTCGACAGGGAAAACGAAAACTAAAACGACTTCAGCGCATAGTATCTAAACGTAAGAAAGGTTCCAATCGTCGTAGAAAGGCTGTAGCTTTGCTTGCAAAGCTACATGAGTACATAGCAAATTAAAGAAAAGACATTGCCCATAAAATTAGTAGGTATCTAGTAGATCGCTATGATCTAATTGCCTTTGAAGATCTGAATATCAAAGGAATGGTCTTGAATCACAAATTAGCCAAAAGTATTGTGGATGCTGGATGGAATCAACTTGTACAGTTCACTTCCTACAAAGCAGAATATGCTGGTAAGCAAGTAATACAAGTGGACCCATACAACACGTCTCAGGCTTGCTCAAAATGTGGTCAGATCGTAAAAAAAGAACGAAAAGATAGAGTCCATAGTTGCTCTTGCGGTTATACAGAAGATAGAGATGTAAATGCGGCAAGAAACATACTACATAAAGCAGTTGGACATGTTCCAACGCTAAAATGCGGACAGTTAGAACTAAACCTAATATAGGCATGGAACGTGCCTTCGTGGAGAATGCGACGTTGGTCGATTCAATGAATCGAGAAGATCGCCATTTCAATGGCAATGTAGTTCACAGGAAATGCAAACAATAAGAATTATGCTAAAAATCTGGTATTCAAGAACAATATGGTTGTCGCAACGGCAACATATACGAAACAAGATGGAACCAAAGACACATGTGAATTCGGTGAAAATAACTCATATAGCAACAAGCCCAACAATCTTAGAATCTTTTTAAGTATACCTTTTCAAATCTATGGTCGTGGCCTTTTTTAAAAACAATATTAGCTCTTCGTCTCGTCGGTAAGATATTGTCATGTAAATTGATTGCATTAATGTCTTGCCAGATTTCAGTAGCTCGTTTAATAGCTTCGTCCTTAGACAAATTGGTGTAACGGTGAAAATATGACATCGGATTCTGAAAAGCTGTCTTTTGAAGTATAAGAAATCTTTCGATATACCATTTTTTTATATATTCTTCATCGGCATCAATATAGATGGAGAAGTCGAAAAAGTCACTGGCAAATACGTGGTGTTTTTTGTTGACTTGAAGGACATTAATACCTTCCACTATTAGAATATCTGGATTACGAATAACCTCTACTTGATCGGGCAGTATGTCATAAGTTAAGTGCGAATAAACTGGTGCCTCCACTTTCCTTTTTCCGGATTTCACTTTGATCATAAAATCAATTAATTTTTTCGTATTGTAGCTTTCAGGAAATCCTTTTCTACTCATTAGCCCTTTTCTTTCTAAGGTTTCTTTTGGATATAAAAAACCATCTGTCGTAACTAACTCTACTTTTTTATGATTTTCCCACCGCGATAAGAGGGTTTGAAGAACTCTGGCTACGGTACTCTTACCTACTGCTACACTACCTGCAATTCCAATAATATAAGGGGTTTTTCTAGCTTTATAGTCTAAAAAGGAGTTGGTTACTCCCTGCAGTTGTTGCGAAGCTTTCACTTTCAAATTAATTAAACGAGTTAATGGTAAATAGATCTCTTCGACATCTTGAAGAGAAATTTTTTCGTTTATGCCTTTTAAATTCTCTAGTTCTTCCTCCGATAACAACAAAGGAGTTTTTTTGCGTAAAGCAGCCCATTTCTCTCTATTAAATGCGATATAGTTTTTAAACGGATTCATATATGAAATTTACCTCACGATTAGATGTAAGTTCAGTTTAACAAATTATGTTGCTGAAAATCATGAGCTTCTTCTTAATTATTAAGTTATTGGCCGGACAATAGTTGACAGTTAGGGAGTTTGATTTGTTTCCAATTCTTCTGCGTTTTTTCGGAAGGAGACCATGACCACAACTGAGGTAAAGTAATACACACTGAGCGTTCCCTATCTACTAGGAAATGTTCTTTTGGTTGTTACAAAATGCCGATTTTGTTTTGAATGCGTCCATATCTGATTAATTATGTATGAATAGTATAATAAATTGACAAAAATATAACCCAAAATGGACGCAGAAGACTAATTTTATGAAATAATTATACATCCATTAGTTACACTTGATAAAAGTACGATATCGTATTAAAATAAAAGTAGGGAAATTACTCAAGTACATTGGAGACACATATGGATCAGTTATTATCTCTCTTTCTGAAAAATTGGACGAAACCACTACTCATTGATCAAGAGATTGATGAAATTTCGAAGAAAGTGACACGCTCGGAATTGATTGCACTCTTTATGCTTAAACAAAGAGGAGAAGCAACGATGTCCCAGTTAGCGTCCGATATGGGACTTCAAAAAAGTACGCTCACCAATATCAGACAACGCTTAACAAGACGTGGACTAATTCAACACTATCGGGATGCAAATGATCAACGTATCACTCGAATCCGTTTAACAGCAGATGGGGAAGAGTTCGCAAACCGTATTCTTGAAACGATGAACCGTATGCTTCAAAAAATGAAAGATGCTCTTACTTCCGACGAACTGGAGCAACTAATTGTTTTGCTACTCAAAGTAGCAAAAGTGGTCCAAACAACAGAACAGGAACAGAAAGAAGAGCAACCTACATTTAAACGCATCAAAATCGAAGATGAGTAACTTGGAAAATTCCAAGTTTCTCTTTTGTAGAATTAGTACGATATTGAACTAATTTCCTCGAGTAATCAATTGGTTTTCAATTTCCATTCATGCAGGAGGTTAATTCATGAGAATTATCATTTATACGGGAAAAGGCGGCGTAGGGAAAACGAGTATTGCTGCGGCAACAGGGGCACGTTTGGCATCAGAAGGGTTACGAACATTAGTGATGAGTACAGATGCTGCGCATAATTTATCGGATGCGTTTCAAGTTCCACTAGGACCAGATCCTATACCTATTTCCGATTGCCTTTGGGGCAAGAAGTAGATAACTTATTGGAGACGGAGCGAAACTGGAGCGTCGTTCAGGCGTGGTTTGGTCGAATCATCGAATGGTCGGACCTCCAAGATGTCAATAAGGAGGAAATGATAAATTTTCCTGGTATGGAAGAGTTATTCAGTCTTTTGAAAATACTCGAACACGTGGAAAGCGGCAAATATGATGTCTTGATTGTGGACTGTGCTCCTACTGGAGAAACCCTTCGACTATTAAGTTATCCCAATGTTTTAACCTGGTGGTTGGAAAAAATATTCCCTCACCAACGTCGCTTAGTAAAACTAGCTCGACCAGTAGCAAAGATTGTAACTGGTGGATTAGAACTTCCTGATAACAAGGTGATGGACAGTATCGAGAAATTATTCCGGCGAGTCATTGAGGTTCAGAGTTTGTTGTTAGATCACTCGATTACCTCAGTCCGAATGGTTCTCAATCCCGAGAAAATGGTTATTTCAGAGGCAAGACGATCATTCACCTATTTAAATTTATATGGGTTTAATACCGATGCCATTATTGTGAATCGTGTCTTACCAGAAGATGCTGATGTGGGTTATCTGGCAGAGTGGAAAAAGAGACATATTCAATATGAAGAAGAGATTACCAATACCTTTCAACCGATTCCAATTCTACGAGTACCCCTTATGAGTTCCGATGTGTCAGGATTACGAGCATTAATAGATTTAGCAGAAGTTGCATTTGGAGAAAGAAAATTAGAAGAAATATTCTATGTCGGAAAAGTAGAGGAAGTCAAGCAAGAACAAGATGGGTTTATTCTCTATCTCACTCTCCCCTTTGTTACTGGAAAAGATTTAGATCTAACACAACGTGGAGATGAACTAACGATTCAAGTGGGAGCCTATCGAAGAAAAGTTACATTGCCACGTTCGTTGGCAGGAAGACCGATTTTAAGTGCACGTTTTGTTGAGGAACGATTACGTATATGTTTTGGTGAGCGTATATCTACTTCGAAAGAGGGGAATGCATGATTCAAAAAGAGACAGTTCATCGCTTGATTGATCAATTGTTTGAGATTCGTGAAACATTCCAAGGAAAGATGATCCCTCAAGAAGCACAACAGCATTTTCAAAAGGCAATGAAAGAAAGATTACTGGGACTTCAAGTTTTAATAGCCCATTCGATTCAGGAAATAAAGAAAGATGAAAAGAAACAATCCAAAGACCAACAAGTGCCACAAGGGAAAAAAATCGATATTGAGTATTAATTCTATGGTTTTCAATTTTTCAATAGTGAAAAGGTATGGAACATTGTTGCAGGTGACTTTTACCGCTCAAATGGGTAAACGTTTTGCCATATATAACTTTATATGAAGAGAAGAGGGAATACGATGCAGCCATTCGATCACTGGAATACTTGGAGAGATCTTGCTTCTCGGTCATTTGCATTTTCATTTGCCACTGTAAACCCAGATGGAACTCCACATGTTACTCCAATTGGGTCTCTAATACTCAGCAAAGATGAGCCAAAAGGCTTATATTTTCAAATTTTCACTTCCCAAATGACACAAAACCTGGAACATAATAATCGAGTTTGTATTCTATCTGTTAACAATAGTAAATGGTTTTTGTTGCGATCGTTTCTTTCTAGAAAATTCAAAACGCCTCCAGGAGTACGATTGTCAGGAACTGTTGGAGAACAACGGATCGCAACGGAGGATGAGATTCAATCTTTAAAAGGGAATTTAGGATTGCTAGGGCGTTTTTTAAAAGTGAAACCCGGCGGGCTTAATATTAAGTATGTTCGGGATATTCATTTTGACTCTGTTAAACCAGTTTCAGTTGGAAAATTGACCAGAGGGCTCTTTTGATAAGTTTTTAACTGTATACGAGTCAGTAGCTTTATAATTCTAGAGCCTGTTGCATTTATCTTCACAATTAAATAGAAAAATCCGCCTTCGTGGTTATGATGAAAGTACGACCAAACACCAACCCACGGAGGCGGATACCATGAGTTTAGCACGACTGCTCTTACTTTTTTACTGTAACGGTAATTACTCTTACAAAATCCCTTCTTGAAAAAGTCTCTCTCTAGTACCTATTGCGTGGTGTTGTGGATCGAGAATCTGACTCGTTTTTATGCAGATGCTTTTCGGAAAAAAGAAGAGTTTGATCAGTATATTCAGCTTCTAGAAGAAGTGAAACAATGAGTCTATCGGAAATTAGGGAAAGAACTAGAGATCTTACGATGTTGAAAGACATGGGTCAAGTATTACCTATATGGCTCCCCAAAGGTGCGAAGATAGGCAGGATCATAGGAGAGCCTTTCCGTATAATAAGAATGTGAAATCCGTACCAGAGATGAGGGATTAAGATGGTGATTGTAATTGAAAATGATTGGTTAAAGGTAGAGTTAGTGAGCAACGGAGCAGAAGTACGTAAAGTGAAGCATAAGAAAAATGGTCTAGATTATATGTGGACAGGGGATAACGCTTACTGGGGACGCGTCTCTCCGGTCTTATTTCCGATAGTTGGACGTTTAAAGGAAGATAGATATCAACTTAATGGTCAGACTTACGAGATGTCACAACATGGTTTTCTGCGTGATATTATATTTGATCTGGACGAGCAGACAACAACACACGTTTCTTTTGTGGTTGATTCTGCTGGACGATTCCTTAATGTGTATCCGTATGAATTTAAAGCGTTTATTCATTATATGCTGAAAGAGGATTCCCTTATTGTCCGGTGGGAAATAGTGAATGAAAACAAGGAAGAAATGTATTTTTCCATTGGTGCGCATCCTGCATTTAAGGTTCCGCTTTTAGAAAATGAAACGATTGAGGATTATAGTTTACACTTTACTCCTGCTATCAATAAGAATGTAATGGAATATGAGTTAAAGGATTCTCTTATTCATGAGAAAGGAATTGCAAATGATATTTCAACGATCCAGCTCACTGATTCTCTATTTGTAAAGGATGCTCTTGTTTACAGTAATATTGATTCAATAACACTGGTATCCAATCAATCGAGTCATGGTGTAGAAGTAATGTTTCAAGAATTTCCGTTTGTTGGGATTTGGTCAAAATATATGGATACCGATGGTACAATGGCGCCATTTGTTTGCATTGAGCCGTGGTACGGCATCGCCGATACATATAATACATCTGGGAAAATGAATGAAAAGTTTGGAATGAATAAGCTTGAAATAGGAGAAACATTCCAAGCAGAGTATAAAATGAAGTTTAAATAATAGTTTTAGCAGCTTTTTGTCTAACGTACTACCATGTATTGAAAGAGAAATGTGAAGTCCTTGTATCCATGAGGATTGAAACAGATCGAGAAAATATAAAGCAAATATTTGCTATGTATGCACCTGCATTAAATTAAGGTTAAAAGCCTTAAAAGAAGTTCATGATGCAGGAATACGCACACAAGCTTCGATTTCACCTGTTTTGTCATTTATCCCAGACTTTCTAAAAAAAGTTTAAAAAAGAAGCAACCAAAAATCATCTCATAATCCACTTTAGTTCGGTAAAAACTTCTATAAAAGGAGTTGGTCCCAATCAAACCACAGGATTTTGAGATCGTAAATCTAGAGAGCTATCCAGAAGTTCTGGAAAAAATCTCTCAATTAGAAGAAGAATTAGCAAAAGAGCTGGATAACAGGGTCTCCTTAATTGCTTATATCGACCAAAAACCAATGAATCATGCGAACGACAATTTATGATTTGATAATAGATTTTCGTATAAAACTAACTATTTCCACTAAGGACAACTTTATCTGAAGACAACGAAAAGGCAGCTGTCCCCAAATGGTGACAAGTTGCCTTTTTTAAATCAGAAACGATTTTCTTTCGTTTCAATCCAGTGTAACTCGATAATTATGAATTATATGATGTTTTGTTTGCTAATCATATATAAATTAGTATAATAATATTTGTCTAACTCAGTAGGGTTGACTGGTGTTGCTACGAGAGCTGACATGTTCAGATTTGGTAGCAACACCGGTCATTTGACCAAACCATTACATCGTGGGAGGTACCTACTATGGACCTACATTTTTGCAAATTGATGAAGTTGATTATCACTCTAAATTCCGAGAAAGCTGTATTAGAAGTCATGGAGGAATATATTGAATCTAATGTCATCAATGAGGGTGGCAACCTAGCCAGTAGCGTTTATCTGGCTTGGGTAGAGACTCAGAAACTATATATAGAAGATTAGAGTTAGACGGATCAGCTCCTGTTGGGAAGCTGATCTATTTATTTATGAAAAGAAACATTGCATAATCTAGTTATCAAGAAACAATTGATGATGAGTTTCATCCTAAAAAAATTAGTTCAAGAGATCTGCAAGACTATCGGAGATTTCTAGAAACAGTTCGAAATCAACAATCTACTAGAGTGAACAAGAAAGTAGCATAGGGGGGAACTTTCAATTTTAGGAATGGAGGAAATTAAATGAATATAAAAACCACTAGGCTAGTGATACGTAAATTTGAATTTGAAGATTGGCAAGATGTCTATGAATACACATCAAATATTAATGTTATGAAATATATACCAGAAGGTGTTTTTACTGAAGAAGATGCCAAGAAATTTGTTAATGACAATATTGGTGAAAATGCTGAGAAGTTTCCTGTGGTATTGAAGGATGAAAAAATGGTAATTGGTCACATTGCTTTTTTTAAGTATTTTGGTGAGCATACTTATGAGATTGGGTGGGTGTTTAACCCAAAATATTATAATAAGGGGTACGCTTCAGAAGCTGCAAAAGCTATATTAGAATTTGGTTTTACAAAAATGAAATTACATAGGATTATTGCTACGTGTCAACCGGAGAATGTTGCTTCATATCGGGTTATGGAGAAGATTGGAATGAGAAGAGAAGGCTATTTCAAAAAATGTATCCCATACGGAAAGGAATGGTGGGATGAGTATTATTACGCTATTTTAGAAGAGGAGTGGAAATGAGTCAAAAGAGAATCTTTCCTTTTTTTATAGCTGGTCTTATGATGATTAGATTTAGGATCGAGACAACTCCAACTATATAGTCGAATTATATTTATGACTCCGATTTACATAATCAAAATCCAAAATGGAGATTCATTAGTGTTATTAATGAAGTGAGTCCTACTAGTGGGAGAGGGAAATGGATATTAGAAAATTAGAATTAGATGAAAAGCCACCAATGGATTTGTTGTTATTAGCAGATCCTTCTCAAAAAATGGTAGAAGAATATATTAATAGAGGAGAGTGTTTTGTAGCGGAAATTGATAGGAAGATTATAGGAGTCTATGTTTTGCTCCCTACAAAATCTGATACAGTCGAATTGGTGAACATTGCAGTTGGAGAAGAGCACCATGGTAAAGGGATCGGAAAAAAGTTAGTAATGGATGCAATTCAAACAGCGAAGAAAATAGGATACAAAATAATGGAAGTTGGTACAGGGAACTCAAGTATAGGGCAACTAGCACTATATCAAAAATGTGGTTTTAGAATATCTAGTGTCGATATAGATTATTTTATTAGACACTATCCAGAAGAGATTATGGAGAACGGCATACAGTGTAGGGATATGATTCGTTTATCTCAACATTTATGATTATAACAATTTTGAGTGATAGTTAGTACAATCTGTCATCAGAAGTGTTTGCTTAAGTGTCCTAACGATTCCCATAGATTCCATTTGTTTTAAAGAAGGGAAGATAAGACTTTCTACTTACTAAAAATAGAAATTAAATATGAGGTTAAATAACAAATCTTCTAAGCTATCAGGAGGGAGCTTTTCAGCAACCTTCTTTTATCTTTTAAAGGTTAATTCATGAATCTTAATGAACTATAAAACAACTGAATCAAGATTAATTTGAAGAGTAAGTAGTTTTAAATAAAGTGGTACTTATAAGAAATTTATTAACTGAATTTCCGTTAAATATCAATCATAATATACGAATTGAGAAATATTTTGTAACGTTATTTTTTGGTATAAGAGATACTTTTACTCCTAATGTTGATGATAGACTAAAAAGTAGACAAGACGAGCTGAGAATGACAAAATAAAACCAAATCATTCGAGGTGATCGTGATGTCAAAGTATGACAAGGAGTTTAAAACCCAAACAGTTCAGCTAGTATTGGAGCAGGGGAAACCTGTTGCTCAAACTGCAAAGGATTTAGGTGTTTCTATTCAAACTTTGTATCGCTGGATTGAGCAATACAAAATGCATAAAGATCACGCTTTCCGCGGAAGCGGAAATCTGAAGCCTGAAGATAAGGCTTTACGAGACTTACAAAAACGTATCCGTGACCTAGAAGAGGAAAATGCTATTTTAAAAAAGGCGATGCACATCTTCGCAAAAGACCGGGGCTAACTTTTGAGTTCATATATGAACACCACTTCGAGTTTCGTGTACAGAAGATGTGTCAGGTAATGGGAGTTTCTAGAAGCGGTTTTTACAAATGGCTGAACCGTCCCGAAAGCGAGCAGAAGAAGCGCAGAAAAAAGTTAGTGAAGCAAATCCACCATCTGTTTCTTGATTCCAGAAGGCTGTATGGTAGCCCTAAAATTACTCGACAGCTAAAAACAAAAGGGATTTGCGTATCTCAAAAGACAGTTGCCAGGATTATGAGAGAGCATGAACTGGTTTCTCGTACAGTTAAGAAGTACAAAGCGACTACCAATTCTCGTCATTCCCTACCTGTTCATGAAAATACGCTAAACCAGCGGTTTAGCACAGAAAAACCTAATCAAGTATGGGTAGCAGATATTACCTATGTTCCTACTCAGGAAGGCTGGGTGTATGTTGCAAGTGTGATGGATCTCTACTCTCGTAAAATTATTGGCTGGCATGCTGACAACCGAATGACTAAAGAGCTTGTTTTGACTGCTTTAGATCGTGCGTACAAACAACAGAAGCCAAAAAACTCAGTACTTCATCATTCTGATCGTGGAAGTCAATATGCTTCGCATGAATACCAAAAAAGACTGAAACAGTATGGATTGGAAGGAAGTATGAGTCGTAAAGGAAACTGCTATGACAATGCGTGCATTGAATCCTTTCACAGTAATTGAAGAAAGAACTGGTGTTTCCCGCTTCCTGTCTAGAAAACAAGCGAAACAAGATATATTTGAAACATCGAATTTTTCTACAACCGTAAAAGAATTCACTCATCCATTGGGTATCTCTCACCCATTGACTACGAACGTATGTACTTCAAGAAATGCAGCTCTGCTGCATAACAAGACTCGTTTTTTTCTGTCTACTTTCTTGACCTAATACCACACCAGGGAAAGGTCATAGAAAATACAAAAAAAAGAGATAGTAATTCAAGTTGTTGGAAGAGCAAAATTTACCCTAAAGTATATAAACTTTAGGGTAAATTAACATTAGAAAGGAATTACAAAATGAAAAAGAAAAAGAAGGGTATTAATTTGTATGTACATAAGAATGTAAATAAAACTATTGACTCAGCATTCATAGACTATGTATCATGGGTAAACAAAAATTTTCATATTCCTACAAAAGTCTCGTTATACTTAAAACCTGAAAAACAACTAAAAACGAAAAAAGGTGAATATGTAAGTGCTACATTTTTCGCTTCAAATAAGAAATCAGATGCTCCATATATTAAAATAGCTACTGGCGATTCTATTAGTGATAGCACTTGTATATCTGAGTATATTAACTCGGCAGGTCATGAACTAATACATTATTTCCAATGGATTGACAATATTGATTTATATGATGTAGATGAAATTCATTTTGATGAAGAGGATGCTGAACAAGGAGCTGAAGAGATAACTCAAGAATATTATGATGATGTCTTAGACCGAATAATATTAAAATCCAAGAAACCTAAATTAAATGATATTTATTGGCTAAAAAGAATTTTTAACTATAGCCCAATTCATATAAAAGTAGAAATAGTTAAAGTGCTTGATAAATATACTGCTTATCAAATTACCAAAGAATTTTTAATTGAACTTTCAAACAGTAGCTATAAAAAAATAAATAATCTTGCGAAACATATCTTATCTAAACATTGGCCTGTGGAGGATGCAACCCAATTAACACTGTTAAATGATTAATGGTTCAACGATCCTAAAGGCAAATAAACGAGTCGATATAATAAATAAGTATTTCTATTTTGTCAAAAGAGATCCCCTCCAAGGAACTGTACTGCCTTTTGGAGGGGATAATTATGCTATTTTGTACCTAGAATCTTTCGTACTTTGGTAAGAGCTAGGTCGAGCTCTTCTTGTGTGATAGTGAGTGGCGGGGCCAAACGATGGCAACAAAACCAAAGTAACCAACGCAAAAAGTAAAATAACCACCTTTGCCTTTAACGAGTATAATCTTGTGAAAAAGGTAATGGATGCAAATAACAAATCTACTACCTTTGACTATGATCTCAATGGGAACCAGACTAAGGTCACCTATCCTAATGGAAATACAGTAGAGCAACGATACAACGCTGTAAATCGTCCAACTTCTGTATCTCATAATGGCACAGATCGTTATACGTTTGAGTATGATCCAAACGGTAACATTACCAAAGAAACAGACGTAGCCAATAATCGAGTGACTAGCTACCAATATGATGCAGATAACAAACTCAAAACCGTCCAAGTACCTGGGAACCAAACAGACTACACATACGACAAAAACGGCAATGTACTAGAACGAAAGTACACATGGACAGAAGGAACCGGAAGTACCCAAAACTCCTACAACTCACTCAACCAATTAACCAATATAAAAGAAGATGCAACGATCAACGTAGGTTCCTTTAGCTACAATGAGTCCGATCAGCTAGCAGGTCGTCGTATAGCAGATGGCTCCTCCACTGTGTATCAATATAATGACGCAGGAGAGTTAGTTCATCAGATTACCACGGATAAATTTGGGACATCAATAGACAACTCACAGTATAACTACGATAATAAAGGAAATATCATCTCTGCCATTAGCACAGCAGGAACCACAACCTATGTATACGATGAACTAGACCAACTACTAAAAGAAACTCGACCAGATGGTACGATCTACGAATATACGTATGATGAAGTAGGCAACCGCCTTACCAAGAAAGTAACGACAGATGGCAACGCAGTAACTACCAGCTATACCTATGACGATGCCGATCAACTAACCTCTGTCAACGGTACTACCTATAGCTATGATGACAATGGAAACTTGCTAAGTGACGGAAATCGCACCTACACCTATGACGCAGAAAATCGTCTCACTGCTGTAAAAGACAAAGCAGGAGCCACCATCGCATCCTACACCTATCGGGCAGATGGAATGCGTCAGACGATGACCACCCCAGCCAAAGGAACGATCACGTTCCATTATGATGAAAACAAAAACGTTGTATTTGAGACGAATGCTAGCAATACGGTTATCGCAAGATACACCTATAACTCTGAAAACCAACCAGTGAGCATGAAGACCAATGGTCAGTATTATTACTACCAGTTAAATGGACATGGCGATGTAGTAGCTTTGACCGATGCCAGTGGTGTAAAAGTAGCTACCTATGACTATGATGCTTTTGGCAACTTGGTAGCAGAGACAGGAACAGTGGACAATCCTTATCGGTATGCGGGATATCGTTATGATCAGGAGACAGGGTTATATTATTTACAGAGTAGATATTATAACTCGGAGATTGGGAGATTTGTGACGCGGGACACGTTTGATGGGTTTGATGATGAGCCGCTAAGTTTAAATAAATATGCCTACGGTCATAACAATCCAGTGATGAAAGTTGATCGAGATGGACATCACCCACATGCGATAATTGCAGGACATGTTCTTAGAGCTGCATATGGTGCGTTTCTATATACAGTGGCCTATATGTATTATCAAAATGTTAGATATGGCAGAAAGTTTACTAAATCTGCCTTTATTAGTAATTTTAAGTCGTCGTTCGTTTGGAATTTACTTTTTGGTTTTGGTGTCCCTAAGTTTTTGAAATCGCATGTAAATAGAGCAGGATCTTGGCTTGGGGCAAGATTCTATTCAACTGCTTACCACACGGTATATCGATTGAAAAAGAAGACAGTAAGTTATTATGTTGTCTATCAAATAGTAAGAAATATTCTTAGATAGTTTACTTGCCCTCTCCTGTTTAAATTTCAAATTTTAGGAGGGGGCAAGTACATATTAGTATAAAAGTAAGGAGGCATAATATGAACAAACAAGACAGGGTGCTGTGTTATATTGCAGCAAATGCAGAACTTGCTTTGTATTCCGTACCACCAATAATGTTGTGCTTATTTATATTTGGATATATAGATAGTTTTTTTATACCAGCATTGGTAATAGGAGTAATTATACACCTTATTATCTTTTGTTGTTGGTTAGTACGTACCGAAGAAAAAGGATCTTATTTCCCTCCGGAAAAGTACATGATTTTAAGAAATGGTGGTAAATGGAGAAATGGATTGATTATGTTGTCTATGGTAAGCTTTGTATATTGGCTATTTACGTATTCTTCTTTTTGAGTGTTATCTATTCCATATTAAATATTGCTAGAGAGAGCCATTCTGCTTCATACCAGATGGCTTTTCTCTTTCTTACTTCACATGCTCGTTTTAATTGGATTAGATAAGTGCGCCTCTTAATGAACCACATTTGTCCACCTATGACGCAGAAAATCGCCTAACTGTCGTGAGTGACTGCCCAAAGTATGGACTGCTCGGATACGGTAACTACATGCTTATCTATGATGACAACGGCAACTTGCTAAGTGACAGAAATCGCATCCTACACCTATCGTAAAGATGGAATGCGTCAGACCATGACCACCCCAGACAAAGGAACGATCACGTTCCATTATGATGAAAAGAAAAATGTAGTATTTGAGACAAACAGTATCAATACTGTTATCGCAAGATACACTTATAACTCTGAAAACCAACCAGTGAGCATGGAAGACCAATGGTTAGTATTACTACTATAATTGAATGGACATGGTGATGTAGTAGCTTTAACCGATGCCAACGGTACAAAAGTAGCTACCTATGACTATGATGCATTTGGGAATTTAGTAGCAGAGACTGGGAAGCAGTGGACAATCCTTATCGGTATGCGGGGTATCGTTATGATAAGGAGACCGGGTTGTATTATTTACAGAGTAGATATTATAACTCGGAGATTGGGAGGTTTCTGACGAGGGATACGTTTTTAGGTGTAGATACAAATCCTTTGAGTATTAATAAGTATGCTTATACTGCAAATAATCCAGTTATGCACACGGACTCTAATGGGCATATTGTCCCATTGCAGGTAGTGGCCATATTGGTAACTTCTTTCATTCATACAGCAATTGGTTTCTTTATTACAGTATCGTTTAATCCATACAAGTGGAACTGGTACAGAGGACGATCCTCTTTTTTGGTTACTTGGGCAGTAAATTTTGCTCTTCATTTCCTTCCAGGTTCTTTCATGTGGAAACATGCAAAGGGTGTAACAGGAAAATTACGTAGGATTTTACCTAAAATAGTTAATGCTTTTAAATCTGGCTATCGTACTGGAATAAAAAAAGCAAGACCAATAATCAGATCCTTTGGTAGGTACATCTGGTAGATACATCTTTTAGTCACTTCTGTTTGAGTAAATAAAAAATAGTGAGTGGTGTTAACTGAGTGAAAAATACCACTCACTACTCTTAAAATACTATTTTGTTGAACTAATTATAAGAACATAATTTTTATAAGTAGGATAGTTTTTCCTGAGTGATGCCATATATTCAAATTAATTTTTAAAACTAAGTTATAACCACACAAGGAGTCGAGATTTCAAAATGAAAAATCAACGAGTATTTTCAATAGCTAGAAATGCTTTGGTTATTGGGTGTGTATTATCTCCTCTGGTAATATTACTGCATTTATTTGGATATATAGCTGATTTCAAGTGGCTACAAGGAGGAATTTGGTGTAGCTTAACCATACTTGTAATTGTATGTTGGATTATATCTGGAGATAAGTCAGAAAACTGGCCAGCTGATTTGATCGACGATATTTTTTTTTCTAAGGGACGTAAACTTATTGTTAAATTAGGATTCTATATACTCTTTGTACTAAATATTTTGTGTATTCTTTATTGGATTGTTAAGATAGACACAATTGGCAAGTTGATTTTTAGTTAATAGTTATTTTCGCTTGTATCGAGGCACTACCTATACCTATGATGACAACGGCAACTTGCTTAGTGACGGAAATCGCACCTATACCTATGATGCAGAAAATCGTCTTACTGCTGTAAAAGACAAAGCAGGAGCCACCATCGCATCCTACACCTATCGGGCAGATGGAATGCGTCAGACGATGACCACCCCAGCCAAAGGAACGATCACGTTCCATTATGATGAAAACAAAAATGTCGTTTTTGAGACAAATAGCAGCAATACCGTTATTGCAAGATATACCTATAACGCTGAAAACCAACCAGTGAGCATGAAGACCAATGGTCAATATTACTACTACCAGCTAAATGGACATGGTGATGTAGTAGCATTGACAGATGCCAATGGTGCTAAAGTAGCTACCTATGACTATGATGCATTTGGGAACTTGATAGCAGAGACTGGAACAGTGGACAATCCTTATCGGTATGCGGGGTATCGTTATGATAAGGAGACCGAGTTGTATTATTTACAGAGTAGATATTATAACTCGGAGATTGGGAGATTTTTGACGAGGGATACATTTTTAGGTATTAGTCAATTGCCTATTACTCAGAATCAATATATTTATGTTGAAAACAATCCTTTAATTAATATAGATCCAGACGGTCATTTAACTAAAACTATCACTATCACTAAGAGGCAATTAAACAGCACAGTTAATGCTGCAAAATGGGCACTTAGTATTCTTGGAGTTAAGTATTATGGGCTTGGGGGTTTTTTCACAGTTCAAGCATTAAGCTTTCTGTTAGATGAATTTAAAGATAATATTTATGGTGATTACGCAGGTATTCGAGTACAAATAACTTATACACTCTCCTGGCGATGGGGTTATTATAAATATCGTTATAGGTATCAAAAGCTTACTATAAAAAGAGTAAGGATTTATCGATATAGATAGATAATAGATACAGGAGCTATTATAATAGCTCCTGTAAATTTTAAGGAGTGGCACTTGATATGAAAGCTATTATTGAGGAATTAAAAGAAAAGACAGAAGGGAACCATAAGATAATTCTTACTCTAGCAATAGTCAACTATCTTTTAGCAGTTTCCGTTTTACTGAAAATATATATGTTTAAAGGAAGTTTTATTACTGATATTATTTTTATGATTTGTGTATTAGCTTATGTATCGATGGTGGAAATCAAATGGAAGGTAAATAAGTTATTAAAAGGTACTTTGTTTAAAAAGTATATCGAAAATCCGATAATGATAATTTTATTATTAGTCCTTTTTTATTTTTTATTCCTTACAAATTAATTGTGAATAAAGCCAAATACTCTACTGCTTATAGTGCAGATGATATGCGTCAATCCTTGACCACCCAGTCAAAGGAACGATCACGTTCCATAAAAGAAAATTTCTGTAATTAAAAAGCTTGTTACTTTTGTACAACTCAAGGATGTTCTATTGAGTGTTAAAAAGCAGTTGCTATTAATGTTGAACACCCACATCCTGGGACAGGAGGGAGACATAGAGAAACAGCTACTTTTGGGCGTCCACCGAACGATTGGTTCTTTTTTCGTTATCTCCAAGAGATGCTCAAGCATTTGATATAAAAGATATGCGAAGAATCTATCAGCAAGCCGGTTTGTATAATCAGACAATACGAGAGGGACTTAGATCTGTGATAAGATCTAATAGACGTAATTATAACGGTTTTTTTAATAAATAAGGAGATTGAAAAGATTGATGACAGTAAATGAAAAGATCAAAGTCCTTTACAAAAACAGGTATATGAAAGATGAGAAGGAATTTAATCAGTTTGTGAATTCTCTTGATTTTTTAAGTGAACCAAATTGGTTCGACCCTTTGAAATTTAGTGAGAAGGATATTAAAGATATTTACACGGTATTTGAAGATGATACCGAGAGTCATGATGTTATGTTTGGGTTATTACATTTAGTTGAGGCATTAGATCTACATGGAAGGGTATTGATTCATTCGCTTCCTACTATGTATCCTCATGCGTTGAATTGGCTGTTAACTTTTGTGGCTCGTATCTTGAATTCAATAGAAGCTACAGCAAGTTTTAAGGAAAACTACGCCAAACTAACTGAGACAGAAAAATTATTCGTGCATATGATATTACAAGAATTGGTTGAAGATAGTCCTATCTTTTTTGAAAGAGTTAAGTTATTAACGGAGACAAATTAGTTGGTAACAAAATTCCTTATGAGTACTGACTATCCCTTAAGCAACTGTTATGTTGGGATTATGGAAAGAAAATGAAAGTGTATAATAAACAGAAAAAAATTCCTAAGCTGTTATTAAGAAGAAAGTGTTTTTAACATAACAGCTACCAGCCACTTATTTTCCTAGGAGATAAGTGGCTTTTTCCTATTAACCAAGTGGTCGAGACCTCCTATGATGAGAATAACTGTCCAACACTTGTACTAAATCCAAAGGTGACCAGACAGAAATATAACAATGGTACTCCTCTAGAATCGGAAGTGATCAGTATCACGGAAGTAGTGGAGTACAACGAATTTGGGAGACAGTAGCGACAAAGGATCCCAAAGGTGCTGTTATCAAGACCAAATACGATCCAGTAGGTCGTGTCTCCAAAACGATTGATCCACTCAAAAACTATCGGAAGTTCGACTATGATGCCAACGGCAATGCAACGAGAGTAGAAGATGTAGCCTTTGATAGTGAGACCAACACCTACTTTAGCCGTGGTACCGTGCTTCACTTCTACGATGAACTAAACCGAGAGACCGCCTTTACGGATGGAACGGGTGATGTCAATCGGATCGTCGAAAAAAGCTACTACGACGCCGTAGACAAAGAAGTGAAGACAGTCATTGGGGAAGAAGACGTCAAAGAGTTCGCCTATGATAAAGACGATGAACCAATCTACACCAAAGAAAACTCTAATCCAATTGTTGAGACATGGGCGCTTCACGATGGAGCGGGCAATCTCGCTGTCTCGGTAGACAAGCAAGGTTCTACCTACCAGATCTATGATCTCAATGAGAACTTGTTAGAGTCCCGAGATGAAGAAGGCAAGACTACTATGAGCACCTACAATACAGTAGGGGACAAGACCAAACAAGTCGACCCCAATGGTACGGTGACTACTTGGGAATATGACGAAGAAGGTCAGCTAAAGAAAGAAACGGTAACACTCACCCCGTCTGGAGCTCCTGAGCCAAAGCTTCAGATCCAGGAGTATGGCTACAACGACATCGGACTCCTAATAACCAAAGATGTCAAAGAACAAACAGGTGTCAACATCGTCACCACCAAACAAGGAACCATCAGCTATGATGAATTAGGTCGTGTCGTCCAAGAGGTTTGGATGAGTGAAGGTGGCAAAAAGACTGAGATTAATCGTCTCTACGACAACAATGGTAACGAAGAGAAGTCCTGGCTCTATGACCAGACAACTCCAGTAGATCCACTTAAGGATACCGATGGAGATGGCTATCTCAACAGTGAGACCACCTCTGAATACGATGCCAACAACCGTCTTATGAAACAAACGGTGACGCATTCAGGTACCAGTACGATTCATAACTATAAAGACAAAGATGATGTGGAGACGATCCAGACCGCATTAGGATCGACCAAAGTAACCCGGAACAAAGACGACCTAGTCTCGGCTGTCCAGATTCCAAACTACGATGGTGCCACCATCACCTACGACTACAACCTAAATGAAAATATCCGTACTATCCGAGCACCTGGAGTAGTGACCGACTTCACCTACAACGGTGGAAGTAAAGTAGCTACCATGAAAGGGAGAAACAATGCCGGAGCATTAGTAGTAGACCTAGCCTACACTTACACCGATACCGAGCAGATCTCCCAGATCACCAATGCTGGTGTGGTCAAAGGCAAATACACCTACACCACCAATGGGTTCTTGAAGACCGTCGAAGCGAATGGCAAGACACTTCAGTACACCCATGACGGAATGGGGAACATTCTCAAAACCGAGAATCTGACCACTGGCAAGGTAAAAGATGAGTTTACCTACATCGGGGACAACCGGATCTCCGAGCGAAAAGAGTATGACGATACTAACGGGAACCTCTTAGGTACTACCAGCTTCACCTTTAATGAGAGTGGAAACCTATCCCAATCGATTCGTACCGAAGCTGGAACCAACAAGAAGACCGAGCAAAACTTCACCTACAACAATGAAGACCAGCTTGTCTCGTTGACCAAGCTTGAGAACGGGACCACGACCAAAAAGGTAGCCTACGAGTACGACCAAGAAGGCAACCGATTAGTGGAAACAGTCGATGATCGCATCCGCTACGAGTACCAACGAGATAGCAAAGATGAGATCTTTGGCATTGTCAAATGGGTAGACGAGGTAGAAGAAAGCCGTACCTACTTCTTCAAAGATGGAGACGGTAAGCTACTAGGACTTCGTCACAACGACATCGAATATTACTATCAGTTCAATGCTCGTGGAGATGTCATTGCCCTAACCGATCCCGCAGGGAACGTAGTTGTAACCTATGACTACGATGAGTGGGGAAATATCACCCAAATCACGGGAGACCAAACGCTAGCAAATGCCAACCCATACCGCTATGTTGGACGCTATGGAGTCTTCTATGACGGGGAAACCGGACTCTACCACATGGGCTGGCGAGATTACGACCCTACCACAGGACGTTTTATCGTTGCGGACACGTACGAAGGCGAAGAAGATAGTGCCGTCACCCAAAACCGCTATCTCTACGCCGAAGGTGATCCAGTCAACAACATCGACCCAGACGGCAACTGGGGAAGCTGGTTGCAAAAAGGTTGGAAAGGAATCAAGAAAGCAGCCAAGACCGTCTACAACGTTGCTATTGGAGACAGTATCAAGACCCTAAAAAATCCGAACTCTCGCTGGTATGAAAAAGTATTTGCAGCAGTGGATATTGCTTCCAACTTTATCCCAGGAGCAAAGCTCATCACCTCTGGGGTAAAAGCAATTAAAGCTGGGGTAAAAGCATATAAGACTTATAAAAAGATCAAAAAGATCGCCAAAAAAATCCCTGCCCAATCCCTAATGCGAATGCGAAAAGCCAAACTATCCGTTCAAAAGAGTAGGACAGTTGTAAAAGGGACGAAAAAGGTTTCGAAAGTACCAAAGAGAAGTAAGAAGCCAAAGGCAAGTGCGAATCGAAATCAGACCAAATCTACCAACAAAACTAAGCCAAAACAAAAAATAGAATGCAAATGCTTTACTATTAACACCAAAGTCCTTACTGACAAGGGACAAAAAAACATCCAAGATATCAAGATTGGAGACAAAGTCCTCGCAAAAGACGAGAAAACAGGTAAACAAGCCTACAAAGCTGTCCAATGGCTCTATGAGCGAAAGGTAAAAGAGGTATATAAGCTCTATATCGGGAAAGAAGTAATTGAAACCACTGATGAGCATCCTTTCTGGATTAAAGGAAAAGGCTGGATACAAGTTAAAGACCTGAAGTCTGGGGATCAAGTCGAAGATGATGAAGGTAACTTGCTCGTCGTATGGAAGATTGAGCGAGAGAAGAAAGAGACTACAGTCTATAACTTCTCGGTAGAAGATTATCACACATTCTATGTATCTGATCTGAAGGTTTTCACTCATAATTGTGGTGGCAAAGTAGAGACATTTTATAGAGCAATGTCAGAAAAAGAATATAAAAAACTGGTGAAGAATCAGGGGAGATTAACTAAACGAGAAGATGGAGCAAGTATGCTAAAGATTACCAAAGACGTGGACTACGTAATGAATGATCTCTCGATACGGAAAAAACAGGGGAAAAAATACGAAAGAGTCATTGAATTTACAGTTGCAGAAGGAACTTATGAAAAACTTAAACGATTAGGCAGAGCACATAATTCTGTTTATGATCAATTTCCCAATATGGCTCGTAGTGGGGATGACCTAGTAGAATTTCAAGTAGAAAGAGGAGGTTCGATAAGTTACGGACTAGGAAGTAGTGTAAGAGGATTAATGTTATTTAATTTAAGTATTAGAGGAGTTAAGGTATTGCGATGAAAATAGGTTCATTAGCTAAATTAATTCAAAATCATCAGGAAAGATTTGATGCTGCATTTAAAAAGGGGAATTCTGTAGATTGTGTTGTTGAATTATCAAAAGTGTTAAAGCTTTTTTTAAAAGAATGCCGCGAGTTAAACAATGTAGAAGAAGAAATTGTTCAATACTTTCAATATGGCTTAGAAAAACGAGATTTGGGAAAATATAGTCGAATGTGGTTTGGATCTGCATTAGAACACCCTTCTTCAAGCTATATTCCATATCTCGTGAAAATTGCAGAAGATCCAGAACCTACTTTTCCCCATTGGCTTGCATTCGATACATTAGCATACTTGCCAGAATCCATAACAGAAAGCTGTGTTCCAGATTTAATTAAAATGATGGATGGTCGGAATCCTAACCCATCATGGTCAGAAGATGTTATATATAAATATTTTGAAACACTGAATTGGATTGGTACGGAGGAAGCAATTAACTTTATTAAAAAAGCGCAAAAGCATTCTAATAGTACCGTCGCTAAAATTGCTGTAGGATATGTTCAACAATTTGAGTTAGATGAAGAAGATCCAGAGTAACTAAATCAATTGAATCAACCATCCATTTTTACCATGTCGGGTTTTCCGACATGGTATTTTGTTTGGAATAGTTTGTTTTTGTACTTATTTTTTCGTAGCGTAATATATATCCCTTTCATAATCTTGACTACATGGAATGGATATCTTTTTTTTACATTCGGCTACATGTAAAAGAGGAACACAGAACCCATGAATACAACGCCAACACAAACGGGCACCCATTTCGGGAACTAGCATTATCAATAACTACAAAGATAAAGAGGATGTAGAGACCGTTCTTAAAACTAAGCTCTATCAAAGTGACATGGAACGACGATGATTTAGTCTCTGAAATATCCGCACCATCCGTGCACCAGGAGTAGTCACCGATTTCACCTATAATGGTGGAACCAAAGTCGCCAGCATGAAAGGGCGAAACAATGCCGGATCCTTGGTAGTAGACCTAGCCTACACTTACACCGATACCGAGCAGATCTCCCAGATCACCAATGCTGGTGTGGTCAAAGGTAAATACACCTACACAACCAATGGGTTCTTGAAGACCGTCGAAGCAAATGGCAAGACACTTCAGTACACCCATGACGGAATGGGGAACATCCTCAAAACCGAGAATTTGACCACCGGCAAGGTAAAAGACGAGTTCACCTATATCGGAGATAATCGGATCTCCGAGCGTAAAGAGTACGACGATATCAATGGGAATCTCCTAGGCACCACCAACTTCGTCTTTAACGAGAGTGGTAGTCTTTCGCAGTCTATTCGTACTGAAGCAGGAACCAACAAGAAGACCGAGCAAAACTACATCTACAACAACGAAGACATGCTCGTTTCCTTCACCAAGCTAGAGAACGGGACCACAACGAAAAAGGTCGCTTACGAGTATGACGAAGACGGCAACCGCCTTGTCTCGACGGTAGATGATCGACTCCGTTATGAGTACCAACGAGACAGCAACGATGATATCTTTGGCATTGTCAAATGGGTAGATGGAGTAGAAGAGAGCCGTACCTACTTCTTCCGAGATGGAGACGGCGACCTACTAGGACTCCGACACAACGATCTGGAATACTACTACCAATTCAACGGACGTGGAGATGTCATTGCTATCACTGATCCTGTAGGGAATGTGGTCGTCACCTATGATTACGACGAATGGGGCAATATCACCCAGATTATGGGAGATCAAGCGTTAGCCAATGCCAACCCATTCCGCTACGTCGGACAATATGGAGTCTTCCATGACAGCGAGACCGGGCTCTACTACATGGGCTGGCGAGACTATGATCCTACCACTGGGCGATTCATTGTGGCAGATACCTACGAAGGCGAAGAAGATAGTGCTGTTACCCAAAACCGCTACCTCTACGCCGAAGGCGATCCGATCAATAACATCGATGCAGAAGGACATGCTGCAAGCTGGTGGAACAAGTTTAAAAAGGGTGCAAAAAAAGTTGGAAAAGCTGTCTATAACTTTACAATTGGAGATAGCATTCGAACTATTAAAAACCCTAAATCCAAATGGTATGAAAAAGTAATAGCAGTTGCTGAAATACTTCCGCAAGGGAAAATAATAAAAGGTGTCAAAGCTTTAAGTAAGATCTATAAAGCAACGAAAAAAGCCAAAAAAGGAACCAAAAGCAAGAAAGCTTCCTCTTCTGGAAGCGTGAAAAAGCAACAGAAAACAAAAGTGGTCAAACAACAAGTCAAACAGCAAGCCAAAGGGGGAACCAAAAAGACTTCCAAAGTAACCAAGCATAGTAAGAAGCCGACGAAGGCGAGTAGTAAGAGACCACCTAAGCAAACGAAACAACCGCCTAAACCAAAGTCACAGTCGAAACCAAAGCCAAAACAAAAAATCACTTGCAAATGCTTCACCATCAACACCAAAGTCCTGACGAAAGATGGACAAAAGAAAATCCAAGACCTCAAGATTGGAGACAAAGTCCTAGCCAAAGACGAAAAGACAGGCAAACAAGCCTACAAGGCCGTCCAATGGCTATTTGAGAAGAAAGTAAAAGAGGTATACAAGCTCTACATTGGGAAAGAAGTAATTGAGACCACTGGAGAGCATCCATTCTGGATTCAAGGAAAAGGATGGGTACAAGCGAAAGACCTCAAGTCTGGTGATGAAGTAGAAGACGATGAAGGCAAGATCTTAGTCATATGGAATATCGAACGAGAGAAGAAAGAGACTACGGTCTATAACATCTCGGTAGAGGATTTCCATACCTTCTATGTAACGGATTTGAAGGTTTTCACGCATAATTGTGGACCATCTAAAAAAACTAAACAAGGGCCTAAGAATGAAACATATGCTCCAAAACCTGTTAAACCACAAGATGCAGTAGACAAATGGGAAGAGTTTTTGGGAGAAGGTCCTTATACAAATAAACATCCTCGAACAGGAGAACCTGATCTTGATCGAATTATTTCCAAAGATGGAAAAAGAAGTATTAGATACGGAAATCATGAGATGAATGGTAAACCAACAAAACATCATTATCATGAAGAAACTTGGATTTATGATGAGAAAAATGATGTAATGGATGTAGTAAATGTAGTGATTCGTGTACCGATAATTGGGAAAAAGAAAGGGAAAAAATGAAGTGATCGTTAAAGCACTAAATGTAGATATAAAAAAATCAAAGATCTATGTTGGATTCACAAGTAAATATGGATCAGCTTATGGAGAGTGGTTTGGAGAAGTTGAAGCAGGACAAAATTATGCGATCGAATTAGATATTCCTGCCGAATTGATATGGGGAAAAGATATTAAGGAAATAAGGGAGACTTTAGAAGTTATAAGTTATGATGGTCAATTTAATTATCTTCAAGGAATTTTAGACCATCTTTATGAAGACGGGATAGTAGCATTTCGGATAGGGCCTAGTATCGTATTGTTGGAAACTAAGGGATATACATCAGCAAAAAAAGGAAGTTGGGTTCAAATTAAAGTGCCAGAAATTCAACTTTTTAACATCAATCTATAGTTGTATGAGACGATTGTTATAATTTTTGAAGAGAGTAGGAACCATAGGTTTCCTGCTCTTTTTTATATTTATGCTCTATGACCAGACGACTCCGGTAGATCCGCTCAAGGATACCGATGGAGATGGTTATCTCAACAGTGAGACCACCTCGGAGTACGATGCCAACAACCGTCTCATAAAACAAACAGTGACGCATTCTGGAACCAGTACCATTCACAACTACCAAGACAAAGAAGATGTCGAGACCACCCAGACTGCACTTGGCAAGACTAAGGTAACTCGAAATAAAGAGGATCTCGTCTCTTCGGTACAGATTCCAAACTACGATGGTGCTACCATCACCTATGATTACAATCTGAGTGAAAGAATCCGTACCATCCGAGCACCAGGAGTAGTTACCGACTTCACCTACAACGGTGGAACCAAAGTAGCTACGATGAAAGGGCGAAACAATGCCGGAGCGTTAGTAGTAGACCTAGCATACACTTACACAGATACCGAGCAGATCTCCCAGATTACCAATGCAGGGTGGTGAAAGGAAAATATATCTACACCACCAATGGGTTCTTGAAGACCGTCGAAGCAAATGGCAAGACACTTCAGTACACCCATGTGGGTAGATGGAGTAGAAGAGAGCCGAACCTACTTCTTCCGAGATGGAGACGGAGACCTAGTAGGACTGCGACACAACGATCTAGAATATTACTACCAATTCAACGGACGTGGAGATGTTATCGCCATCACCGATCCCGTAGGGAACGTGGTTGTCACCTATGACTACGATGAATGGGGTAATATCACCCAGATCACGGGAGACCAAGCACTAGCGGGTGCCAACCCATTCCGCTATGTCGGACAATATGGAGTCTTCCATGACAGCGAGACCGGGCTCTACTACATGGGCTGGCGAGACTATGATCCTACCACTGGGCGATTCATTGTGGCAGATACCTACGAAGGCGAAGAAGATAGTGCTGTTACTCTACACCGAAGGCGATCCGATCAATAACATCGATCCAGAAGGACATGCTGCAAGCTGGTGGAACAAGTTTAAAAAGGGTGCAAAAAAAGTTGGAAAAGCTGTCTATAACTTTACAATTGGAGATAGCATTCGAACCATTAAAAATCCCAATTCAAAATGGTATGAGAAAGTAATAGCAGTTGCTGAAATACTCCCGCAAGGGAAAATAATAAAAGGTGTCAAAGCTTTAAGTAAGATCTATAAAGCAACGAAAAAAGCCAAAAAAGGAACCAAAAGCAAGAAAGCTTCCTCTTCTGGAAGCGTGAAAAAACAACAGAAAACAAAAGTTTCGAATCAACAAGCCAAACAAGTCAAACAGCAAGCCAAATGGGGAACCAAAAAGACTTCCAAAGTACCGAAGAGAAGTAAGAAACCGAAGGCAAGTGCCAAACGAAGCAATACCAAATCTACCAACAAAACGAAGCCAAAACAAAAAATCACTTGCAAATGCTTCACCATCAACACCAAAGTCCTGACGAAAGATGGACAAAAGAAAATCCAAGACCTCAAGATTGGAGACAAAGTCCTAGCCAAAGACGAAAAGACAGGCAAACAAGCCTACAAGGCCGTCCAATGGCTATTTGAGAAGAAAGTAAAAGAGGTATACAAGCTCTACATTGGGAAAGAAGTAATTGAGACCACTGGAGAGCATCCATTCTGGATTCAAGGAAAAGGATGGGTACAAGCGAAAGACCTCAAGTCTGGTGATGAAGTAGAAGATGATGAAGGCAAGATCTTAGTCATATGGAATATCGAACGAGAGAAGAAAGAGACTACGGTCTATAACATCTAGGTAGAGGATTTCCATACCTTCTATGTAACAGATCTAAAGATTTTTACTCACAATTGTGGAAATAAACCTCCATCAAATATAAAATTTAATAAGGTAGGGTCTGGACATATAAAAAACAGGCATGTCAAACCTACAAAAGAAGAATATCTTAACAAGAAGAGCCAATGGACAACAAAACCAGGAGAGTATCGTAAGTTTATGAAAGAGACCCTTAGAAATCCAGATCGCATTACAAAACAAGGGGAAAGAAAATACACAAGATGGGTATATGAAAAAGAGTTTAATAAACCTTTAGGTGTAGATGCAAATGGAGATATTTTAACTAAAGTTCGAGTTGTTGTAGATCGGAGAGGGATAGTAGTTACAGGCTTTCCACAAAAAGACTTTAAGTGAGTAAAGAGGCTCTTTCTAGAACCTGTTTAGGAGGGGTTAGTATTGGGATTAGATGTTGTACTTTTAAACAAGGAAGGTAAAGAAATACACTCATTAGAATTATCTTATGAGTTTCACGAGGCGATGTTTAAATCAAACTTTCCTTGGAGAAAGACGGTACTAAAGAAAATTCGTGATTATTATATGGCTGACGCTGACTATGTTGGTGACAGTTTAGCTCTTTTTATTAAAGAGTTGGAATTAATGGAAAATCGAATTTTAAGTAAATATCAAGATGAGCTTAGGTCCATTATTATGAAAGTGAAGGATCCTGAAGTAAGCCGAGTTTATGTGATAGGAGATTAGAAAATATTTGAAGAGAGTAGGGACCATGAGTTCCTGCTCTTTATTATATTTAACAACAAAGATAATCCAGTAGATCCACTCAAGGATACCGATGGAGATGGCTATCTCAACAGTGAGACTACCTCCGAGTACGATGCAAACAATCGTCTCATGAAACAAACGGTAACGCATTCCGGTACCAGTACGATTCATAACTATAAAGACACGTCTCGTTGACCAAGCTTGAGAACGGGACTACAACCAAAAAGGTAGCCTACGAGTACGACCAAGAAGGCAACCGTTTAGCCCAAACAGTCGATGATCACATCCGTTATGAGTTCCAGCGAGATAGCAAAGATGAGATCTTTGGAATTGTCAAATGGGTAGACGGAGTAGAAGAGAGCCGTACCTACTTCTTCAAAGATGGAGATGGCAAGCTACTAGGACTTCGTCACAACGACATTGAATACTACTATCAGTTCAATGCTCGTGGAGATGTTATCGCCCTTACCGATCCTGCAGGGAACGTCGTCGTTACTTACGACTACGATGAGTGGGGCAATATCACTCAGATCACGGGAGATCAGGCTCTAGCAAATGCCAACCCATACCACTATGTAGGGCGTTATGGAGTTTTCTATGATGGGGAAACTGGACTTTACCACATGGGCTGGCGAGACTATGACCCTACCACGGGACGATTTATTGTAGCGGATACCTATGAAGGGGAAGAAGACAACGCTGTTACCCAAAACCGCTATCTCTACGCTGAAGGAGATCCAGTTAACAACATCGCCTCCAACTTTATCCCAGGAGCAAAGCTGATCACCTCTAGTGTGAAGGCAATTAAAGCTGGGGTAAAAGCTTACAAGACCTATAAAAAGATCAAGAAGATCGCCAAGAAAGTCCCTGCTGTTTCGCTCAAACGAATGCGAAAAGCAAAAGTATCTGTCCAGAAGAGTAGGACAGTAGTAAAAGGGACGAAAAAGGTTTCGAAGGTAACCAAGCATAGTAAGAAGCCAACAAAAGCAAGTAGTAAACGAGCCACTCAGCAGAAAAAACCAGTTAATAAGCAGAAGCCAAAACCAAACCAGTCTTCACCACATGATGTACAATCATATAAGGGGCAAAGACAGTTCTATACAGATGACATTTCCCATGTAACAGGTAAGGCTTCAAAGGCGAGAAACAAAACGATAGAATCAATAATAAAGGAAGATATGCCTAACATTAAATTTACACATGTTCCAGAATATAGCCCTTTTATAAATACGGGTGTTGCAAAAAGGGGAGTAGGGACGCAATTAGGGAAGAAATCCTTTTCATCAAGAGAAGATCTTAGAAATGTAATAATTCATGAAGAATTACACCACCGTTGGTGGAAAAGAGGTATTAATACTGCTCATCATTCCAATGATTATGTAGAAAATGAGCGTTTTTATGAAGTGATTAAAAGATATGAACGTATGAGAGGTTGGAAAAAGTAATAATGGATCCAAACGTAAGTTGTGAAAAATGTAGTAAGCCCCTAGAAATCAAAGTAGGACAGAGCATTATAGATGAAAAATTGGTCTGGCATGCTTCATTCTCTTGTCAGGAATGTCAGTATTGGCTAGAAGAGGATGGAATGGGAGAAATGCCGGATAATTACAGAAGTATTATTATTAAAGAAAAAGGATTATGGCAAATTGAAATTTTTGAATCCAAAAACATGGCACAGATTCTAAAGGTTCTACGTACTACTTTTGATTTGTCAATTGGTGATGTGGTTAGACTTAAAAAAAATATACCAGGAGTTTTATATAAAGGAACACTTGTTGAGATGAAACGGCTTGAAAAAGTTTTTCGAAAGTACAATATTAGTTGCAGAGTAACTACCAGTAATTGAGCATCTCCTAGTTTGTTTTAAATAACTGAGCATTTAGAGAGTAGGACTATTAATAGTGCCTACTCTTATTTGTTTTTACGAGTATCAGCGAGATAGCAAAGATGAGATCTTTGGAATTGTCAAATGGGTAGACAGAGTAGAAGAGAGCCGTACCTACTTCTTCAAAGATGGAGATGGGAAGCTACTAGGACTTCGCCATAATGACATCGAATACTACTACCAGTTCAATGCTCGTGGAGACGTCATTGACCTTACCGGTCCCGCAGGGAACATCGTTGTTACCTATGACTACGACGAATGGGGCAATATCACTCAGATCACTGGAGACCAAGCGCTAGCAAATGCCAACCCATACCGCTATGTAGGGCGCTACGGAGTCTTCTATGATGGAGAAACTGGGCTCTACCACATGGGCTGGAGAGATTACGACCCTAATACAGGACGCTTTATCGTTGCGGACACGTACGAAGGCGAAGAAGACAACGCTGTTACCCAAAACCGTTACCTCTACGCTGAAGGTGATCCAGTCAACAACATCGCCTCCAACTTTATCCCAGGAGCAAAGCTGATCACCTCTAGTGTGAAGGCAATTAAAGCTGGGGTAAAAGCTTACAAGACCTATAAAAAGATCAAGAAATCGCCAAAAAAATCCCTGCCCAATCGCTGAAGCGAATGCGAAAAGCTAAAATATCTGTCCAGAAAAGCAGGACAGTTGTAAAAGGGACGAAAAAAGTTTCCAAGGTAACCAAGCGTAGTAAGAAGCCGACAAAGGCAAGTAGTAAGCGAACAACACAAAAAGCTAAACCAGTAAACAAGCAGAAGCCAAGTTCCACAACGAAAAAAGGGTGTGGAAAATGCTTCACTTTAAATACCAAAGTTCTTACCAACAAAGGACAAAAGAAAATCCAAGATATTAAGATCGGAGATAAAGTCTTAGCAAAAGACCTACAAGGAACTGTAATCGCATCCTATACCTACTACTCAGATGGACTAGGTCGTACCAAAACAACTCCCGCTACAGGTACCATTACGTATCACTATGATCAGAACAACAATGTTTCTTATGAGACCAATGAAAACAATGTAATGATCGCCTACTATACCTATAATGGACTACAACCAGTATCCATGAACCGGGATGGACAACTCTATTACTTTAAGTTAAATGGTCATGGTGATGAAACGGCATTAACGGATGCCAATGGAAATATCTTATCTACCTATGAATATGATGCATTTGGTAATGTAGTAGCGCAAACTGGAACAGTGGATAGTCCTTTCCGCTATGCTGGTTATCGGTATGATACAGAATCTGGACTATACTATTTGCAAGCTAGATACTATAATCCAGACACAGGAAGATTTTTGACATTAGATCCTGATCCTGGGGATGCAGATGATCCGAAGACACAGAATGGATATAGTAATGTAAGTAATGATCCTGTTAATAAGTTCGATCCGGATGGTGAATCTTGGAAGAAAAAAGCAGTTGAAACAGTTTGGCGTTTTGTGCAACCCTATGTGAAAAGCAGTTGGGCTTGGGGTAAACGTAAAGTAAAGTCGGGTTGGGAGTCAGTAAAAAGAAATTTCCGTATCGTATCGAAAAAATTGGAAAACTGAAAGGCGATGATGAAAAGGGAAATGGCTATTGGGGTATCATGGTATCTAAAAAGAAGGGCAAAAATAAAAAATATCGATCTTTAGAATGGCATACACCACATAATGGACATGGATACCATTTTCAAATAAATAAATACTCGAAAAGGTAAATGGAAACGAGGAAGTGCATCTTCACGTTTAACAGTATGGAAGGCAAAAGATAGATGAGGTTAATTGGCCGGATTTACGGCCTTTTACTACTTTACTTTTAGATAGAATATTTATATTTCTCGGTATTATAATACTAAAAAAATCTAAGGGGAGTATCAATGAATCTAATACGTAAATTAATAAGAAAACTATTTTTCAGTGATTTAGAAAGGTTTAGTCAAAATCTTGGATATATGAGTTGGAAGGATTTGATGGACAATTCATTTCATATTTTTACTATTCCACCTGATGCAAAGTGGATTGCAACCCACATGTCTAATAAGAAATGGGTAATATGGAATGATGAAGGACAACCTCCTTTTTCATGTAGAGAGTTTCAAAGTTGGGAAGAAGCTATAAGATATTTAAGAAATTTATTTGAAAAAAATGGATTTCCTGAAGAAAACTGGGAACCTGAAGGTTTTGAGTTAAATGACGATATTTATTCTCTAGAACCTGATAAAAACAAACGAAAGGTCGATTAAAAATGGTATCGGTTGATTCGATACTTTTTAGTCAATCTATACAGTTTGCGTGTTTAAAAATATTTGATTTAGATAGTATTTTTTATAACTAAACCCGTGGTGCTAGTAACAAAATAATAGCCCTTGCAAGAAAATTCCTTCAAAATGAAAGTGCGACCTTATCATCAGGAGGAATTTCTCATGCAAGAGCACTCTCATTTTATCAAATCACTTCCGCAACTTCAAAAGCTATATCATAAAATTCTTTTGGAAGTTCAGGATATGTATAATCATCTAGTTCCACTGAAATTACGCCAAAGGCGTAACATTCATCAGCAGTACCAAAAGGACTTTGTCATCATCTCTGTTTGTTTATTAGGAAAAATGATGGGATTTACTTCTGAACGTTCTTGGCATTCGTTCGCAAAAGCGAACTTTTTCTCAGGACAATTTTTTCCTGAACGCTCTCGTTATAATCGAATTTGCAGACAACTTCTTTGGATCATTAAGTTTCTACGCTATCAATTTATACGCCGTTTCCTTGCCCAAGCTCCCTATACTATCGTAGATAGTTTGCCACTGCCCTTATGTCACTCTGCTCGGTCGTTTCGAGTGAAACGACTTCGAGGGTATGCAGATCGAGGTTATTGTGCTTCCAAGAAAGAACATTACTATGGTTTTAAGGGTTCTTTTCACATTACCAATACAGGATTCATAGTTGGCTATGTTATCTCACGTGCCTCGACTCATGATCTAAGTGTATTGGAAGAACTATTGGATCAATCTCCTCATTGCATAGTTTTAGGTGACAAAGGGTATGTAAGCGAAAAAGTTGGACAAAAGTTAGCTCGTAAAGGTATTCAACTTCTTGCAATGAAGCGCGCAAACAGTAAAAATCCTCATCCTGTTGAACTTACTAAATTTATCCGCTTCCGTAGGAAGCAGATTGAAACTCTTTTTTCCAACCTATGTGATGTATTTTGTATTGATCAACTAAAGCCAAACTCTCTGATAGGATTTGAACTTGCTATTGACACTATACTATTTGCTCATTCTCTCCTTGTTTTATGGGCAATCCAAGATCACGGAGAAGGAACTAAATGGCGTGATCAGATTTTCAACTAGCACCACGGGTATAACTAATTCTTTTCTAAGGGTCTTTGGTAGTAATCAAGTAATAATAAATCTAAAATCGGTTTGTGTTAGGAAATTAGTGAAACAACTTAAAACTTAGACAAGACTACTCTAATAGATTCGCATGGGGAACATCCTTAAAACCGAGAACCTGACCACCGGTAAGGTAAAAGATGAGTTTACCTACATCGGGGATAACCGGATCTCCGAGCGCAAATAGTATGACGATACCAACGGGAATCTTTTAGGTACTACCAGCTTCACCTTTAACGAGAGTGGAAACCTATCCTAATCTGTAAGGATTGAATCAGGAACCAACTAACGTACCGAGCAAAACTATACACCTACAACAACGAAGACTAAACAATACGGGGTGGAGGAAAAAATCTTCTGATTTTAGAGTGAAAACTTTATCTGAAGCTAAAGCTTTACTAAAAGAAGCAAGGGGGGAATATGAACAGGCTTAAGAAATACAAGAATTATGCTCCTGAGCCGGGTAAACATTACAGAGTTCAGAGTTCATCCAGAAGAGACCGGGACACAACATGCTCAACATCAAGATTTACCGCATATAAAATGGACAGATAATACAGAGAGTTATGTCAGAGGGAATAAAGTTAAAGGTAAAGGTCATATTTTCTTTGATTACCTAGATTAATAGGAGAAAATCAGATAAAAAAAAGGAAATATTCCCAGGAGTCCGAATACCTAAAAATGAAATGAATGAAATAAGGAACAAAATGCTAGCTTGGTTTGACGAAAAAGGAGTAAAAAATAAGGATAAATGGAAACATTTAAATGATGATGAACCCGTTTATCATGTGGAAAGACTACAGGAATTTGGGCAGTATTATTTGCTTTATATGTATCCTGTACCAGACCATACAGGCAAGGATCGGGATAAGTTATTCCTAACAGGAAAAGAAGATTTGATCAAATTTCTTGAAGATAACTATGATCCAGAAGAAAATTGGAATACATTGGATATCTTGATTACTCCACTAGATTATTCTTGGTCAATAACGTGCAGCCATGATTGTGAGACTTGGGTTTCTCGGTAGAGGATGTCGTATATATACTATTTAAATAGATTCTGGTTTAGTGTAATACAGAAAGATAGCATGAAAAGATAGGCATTCAACATTATTAAGAGTAGGGACTATATATGTTCCTGCTCTTTTTTCATCAAATTTATGTTTACAATGTTGGAATCATAGTAGCTACCATGAAAGGGCGTAACAATGTAAGATCCTTGGTAGTAGACTTAGCTTACACTTACACGGACGCCGAGCAAATTTCGCAAATCACCAATGCAGGTGTAGTAAAAGGCAAATACACCTATACGACGAATGGGTTCTTGAAGACCGTCGAAGCAAACGGCAAGACACTTCAATACACCCATGACGGAATGGGGAACATCCTCAATACGTAAGATTTTATAGAAACCTCTTTTTATTTCTACTATGTTTACTCCTCACTTTTCGTAGATATAATCCTCACAAAGATCTGCTATATCTCTGATTTAGGAGGAGAAAGTTATTATGAGTATTGCTGCAATCTATAGTAGATTGAGTAGAAATGAAACAGAGTTGGATGATCGAGAGTTAATGTCAAACCACAGAAGAGCATTGATTAAACTCTGTGAAAGAGAAAATTTGAAATATGATTTGTATGAAGAAGTAGCAAGTTCAACTGATTATTCAAGAGAGCAATTGAATTTAATGTTAGATAGATTGGATTTATATGATTATGTAGTGTGTATGGATATTGATAGGTTAAGTCGTTCTGAAGCAGATTTACTTGATCTAAAACAAAAATTTATCATAAATGATATTAAAATCTTAACACCAAATGGAGAAATAAACTTTCAAAATGATTCATCAAACCTAGTCTTTTCTTTTTCTGCAATGCTTTCAGAATACGAGCACTCACAAATTAAAAAGAGGTTTATGCGTGGGAAAATATCAGCAGTAGAGAAAGGAAAATTTTCTTTTGGTGGAAAAATTCCTATTGGCTACACTAAAAATGAAGATGGGCGATTGGAAATTCATCCAGAGGAATCAAAAATCATTCAGCTTTTGTATGATTTAGTTCATGCTGGTCATAGTCATGCTTATGTATGTAAGCAACTTGATTTACTTGGCTATAGATCAAGAAGTGGTCGAACATTTGTATCATCTAGAGCTTGTTGCATTATTACCTCAGAAATCTAAATAATTAGCGGTTCCAAGGCGCTTTTTTAGTGTCACAAGATTTTAGAAGGGTATGCTGCAAATTGGTTTCTTGGAATGGGGCAGAAGATGAACAATTATGAAGTGAAGCTTTTTTACAATTAGCGAAGGGGGTATTACTGAAGACGAATTTTGTCAAAAGTTCCAATAATATTTTAAAAAATCCAAATGAGCTTATATACCGCTTGTAGGGTATGTAAAGGTTTCTATGACAAGGAAAACAGGATTCTATCACATGGGCCAGCGAGAATATGAACAGATCATTAGGACGGAGGGGATTTATATGAACAAAAAATCTTATGAAGAGGTAGAAATGCTTTTAAAACAATGGGGAGACCACCGGCAAGGTAAACGATGAGTTTCCTACATTGGGGACAACCGAATCTCCGAACGCAAAGAGTACGACGATACCAAAGGGAATCTCTTAGGTACCACCAGTTTTACTTTTTATGAGAGTGGAAACCTATCCCAACCGATGCGTACCGAAGCAGGTACAAGAAGACTGAGCAAAACTTCACCTACAACAACGAAGACCGGTTTGTCTCGTTGACCAAGATCGAGAACGGGACTACAACGTATTAAAGGATTTCGATGAAAGTTGGTTTTTTAGATAGATTAATTCAAAATCATCAGGAAAGATATGATGCATTTAAAAATGCGAGTTCTGTAGATACTATTATCGAATTATCAAAAGTGTTAAAGCTCTTTTCTAAAGAATGTCGCGAGTTAAACAATGTAGAAGAAGAAATTGTTCCATACTTTCGATATGGCTTAGAAAAACAAGATTGGGGAAGATACAGTCGATTATGGTTTGGATCTGCATTAGAACACCCTTCTTCCAGATATGTTCCATATCTCGTGAAAATTGCAGAAGATCCAGATCCTACTTTTCCACATTGGTTTGCATTCGATACATTATCATATTTGCCAGAATACATAACAGAAAGCTGTGTTCCAGATTTAATTAAAATGATGGATTGTCGGAATCCTAACCCATCATGGTCAGAAGATGTTATATATAAATGTTTTGAAATATTCAACAGTTTGAGTTAGACGAAGAAGATCCAAAGTAATTAAACCAATTGAATCAGCCATATGTTTTTACCATGTTGGGTATTCCGGCATGTTTTTTTGCTTAATAGTCTGTTTTTTCACCTGTTTTCCGTAGCGTATATATCTCTTTCATAATATTGACTACATGGCATCGATATTCTTTTTTTCCGTTCGATTAATGTGTAATAAGCGATACCAACCTAGGTAGAGATCGCCTCTTTGATAACAATAGTAACAAAGAGAAGTTTTGGCTCTATGACCAAACTACTTCAATACCTTTCAGAATATTACCATTATAAATTTAAATTCGAAAAGGAATTATGAAAGCAATATAGAAATAATATATATGAACATTTTGAAACAATATTTTGAAGGAGTTGTAAAATTCCGATTAGAAATACTTGTATTCTGTTAAGCAAAAGCACAGTAGCCATGGATAAAAAATTGTTGTTCAATTAGAAAATTGAATTTTTAAAAGGTTATAGCATCTTTGGCGTTAGAGGTGTTGCTATGTTGCGAAATATATTAGAAATTTTACAATTAAAATTACAATTTTTTACTGACAAAGGAATTGTCAACGCAATTGACGGTGTGAATTTGGAAGTGAAAGAAGGGGAGGTAGTCGGGCTTGTTGGAGAATCCGGCTGCGGAAAAAGTGTCACCTCTTTAGCAGTGATGGGTTTAGTCCCTCAACCTCCAGGAAAAATTGTCAGTGGTTCGATTCGCTTCAAGGGGACGGAAGTAACCAAATTAAAGCCGAAAGAGCTTCGTAAACTTCGTGGCAACGAGATGGCGATGATTTTCCAAGAACCGATGACCTCACTTAACCCTCTTTTTACGATCGGTGATCAGATTGTCGAGGCGATCCGGATTCATCAGAAATGTACCAAAAAAGAAGCGAAAGTCAAGGCACTAGAGATGTTACGAAAAGTAGGGATTAGTCGCGAAGGTATTTTAAAAGAGTATCCGCACAAGTTATCTGGTGGGATGAGACAGCGGGTAATGATTGCGCTAGCGATGGTATGTAATCCAAAGTTGCTAATTGCTGATGAGCCGACCACCGCTCTTGATGTGACGATCCAAGCGCAAATTTTGGAACTGATGAAATCGTTAAATCAAGAGTTTGGAACCGCGATTTTGCTCATTACTCACGATTTAGGTGTGGTTGCCGAAATGTGTGACCGTATTGTCGTTATGTATGCTGGACAAGTTGTAGAAGAGACAGATTCTAGAACCTTATTTAAAAACCCTCAACATCCTTATACCAAAGGATTACTCAATTCAATTCCTAAATTAACAGGGAATGAAAAGCGTTTGTACTCCATTCCAGGTCAAGTTCCGAACCCTCTATATTTTCCTATTGGCTGTCGATTTGCTCCACGTTGTGAATATGCGATGGAACAATGTCACATCGAACAACCTGAACTTCTACCCGTTACAGATGGTCATCAAAGCAGATGTTGGTTAACGCAAGAAAAGGGGTCGATTCCATCATGAGCCAAAAAGAACCTCTACTTTCAGTCCGAAATCTAAAAAAATATTTTCCAATTCGTGCAGCAATTTTGGGTCGCAAAGTAAGCGAAGTAAAAGCAGTCGATGAAGTAAGTTTTACCGTACATCAAGGGGAAACTCTGGGCATTGTAGGTGAAAGTGGCTGTGGGAAGTCCACGACAGGTCGAGCGATATTACGCCTGATTGAGCCTACTGCTGGGGAAGTCATTTTTGATGGGAAAACGCTTACAAAGCTACATGATGAAGAAATGAGGAAATCTCGTAAAGATTTACAAATGATTTTCCAGGACCCTTTTGCTTCGCTTAACCCACGAAAAACCATTGCTCAGACGTTAGAAGAACCCTTAAAAGTACATGGGATCGGCGGAAGTGCCCGGCAACGAAAAGAACAGGTACAAGAACTACTCAAGGTTGTTGGACTTGGGAAGCACCATGGCGAGCGGTACCCACATCAATTCAGTGGAGGGCAACGGCAACGAGTAGGGATTGCCCGTGCTTTATCAGTAAAGCCAAAGCTGATTATTGCCGATGAACCAGTATCTGCCTTAGATGTATCGATCCAATCGCAAGTATTAAACCTGATGGAAGACCTGCAAGAACAGTTTCAACTAACCTATATCTTCATTGCCCATGACCTTAGTGTGGTAAGACATATCAGTGATCGGGTCGGTGTGATGTATCTGGGTAGAATGATTGAGCTCGCAGACCGAGATAATTTGTATGACAACCCGAAACATCCATATACACAGGCACTTCTGTCCGCAGTGCCCATTCCTGATCCTGAAGTCAAACGGGAACGAATCTTGCTTCAAGGAGATATCCCTAGCGCTGCGAATCCGCCAAAAGGTTGTGCTTTCCATACTCGCTGTCCTTATGTGATGGATATATGTAAAGAAGTACGTCCAGAGTTTAAAGAGCATCGTCCAGGGCATTATGCAGCCTGCCATTTATAGTGAAAATGCTATGAAAGGAGGTGGGGGCAAAGCCTGTTTCTTAAAAAGTCCTCATTTAATATTAAGGAGGTAAACAATGAATAAAAAATGGCTTATAGCTCTTGTTCTTCTATTTACTGTATCTACATTTTTAACGGCTTGTGGTGGTGGTTCTGATTTAGCAGCTACTGACAATGTATTAGTATATGGTCGGGGTCAAGATTCGAAAAAGTTAGACCCTGCTCAAGTAACAGATGGAGAATCATTAAAAGTAACTCGTGCGATCTATGACAACCTTGTGGAGTATGATGATAAAACTACGGAAGTGATCCCTTCTCTGGCAGAGAAATGGGAGAACAGCCCAGATGGAAAAGTTTGGACTTTCCATCTAAAAAAAGGTGTAAAGTTCCATGATGGTACTCCATTTAATGCCGAAGCTGTTGTCTATAACTTTAATCGTTGGATGGATCCTAATCACCCTGAGCACAAAGGTGGAGACTTTGGTTACTATGCCTATATGTTTGGGGGATATAAAGGCGACTCTGGGCATGTAATCAAAAGCGTAACAGCAACGGATGAGTATACGGTAAAAATTGAACTATATAGACCACAAGGCCCTTTCTTAGCTAACCTTGCTATGCCGCCGTTTGGAATCGCCTCCCCTACTGCAGTGAAAAAAGGACCAGACCAATTTAACACCAACCCGGTTGGTACAGGTGCGTTCAAATTTGAAAGCTGGAAGAAAAATGAATCCATTGTTTTAGTAAAAAACAAAGAATATTGGCAAAAGGGAAATCCGAAACTCGATAAACTCATTTTCCGTGTGATTCCAGATAATTCAGCTCGAATGACTGCGCTGCAATCCGGCGATATTGACATCATGGATGGAATGAACCCAGATGATGTCAAACTGGTAAAGGCTAATTCAAAATTGCAACTGTTTGAACAAGAAGGAATGAACGTTGCCTATCTCGCTTTTAATACCACCAAAAAACCATTTGATAATCCAAAAGTACGTCAAGCATTAAACCATGCTGTTAATAAAGAAGGAATTATCAAGAGTTTCTATGCAGGAATGTCAACACCAGCGGTCAACCCGATGCCGAATGTAATCTGGGGTTACAACCAAAACGTGAAAGATTACGAATTTAACCTTGAGAAAGCGAAACAACTTTTAAAAGAAGCAGGGTATCCAGATGGATTTAAGGTTGAGTTATATACCATGACCAACCCACGGCCATATATGCCAAATGGTAAGAAAATTGCTGAGTTTATCAAAGAAGACTTCAAAAAAATCGGCGTAGAGGTAACAGTGGTTCCGCTTGATTGGCCAACCCATCAAGAGCGTGTGAAAAAAGGCGATCATTCAATGGCTCTCTACGGATGGAACGGGGATAATGGAGATCCGGATAACTTCCTTTATGTACTCTTAGACAAAGATAACACTCGTGCCCCTGATGCTGGAAATATTGCGTTCTATGTCAATGAAGAATTACACAAAGTGTTAATTGAAGCTCAGGAAAGTTCCGACCTAAAGAAACGTACCGAATTGTATGAAAAAGCACAAGAGATTATAAAAAAAGATGCCCCATGGGTACCATTGGTACATGCAACGGTTCCGATTGCCGCTAAGAAAGAGGTAAAAGGATTCTATCCGCATGCAACCTCAACGTACAAATTCCACCAAGTGTATTTTGAAAAATAAGGGTGATTTATAAAGTGAAACTTCATTCAGAGGGGAGTTCTTTCATACCCCTCTGAATGTTAGTTGATCTTATCGGGTTCTTATGGGCAGTTATCCCCCGCCTAAGTCTCTTTACTTCTTAGAGTTTGGAGGTGGGGGTCTTACTGCCCGTTAGGACGGGATAAATGGAAGCAGGAAATATGGGTGGCATTTTGATTTGCCACCCTTTACATACACCATTCAAGGTAGGTGAAATAGCATGATGGCGTACATTGTTCGCAGAATTTCGATGTTGATCCCTGTCCTGATTGGGCTATCCATCATTACCTTTGCGATTGTTCATGCTATTCCTGGAGATCCAGTACAAACAATATTAGGGGATAAGGCCACTCCAGAAGCGGTTGAAAGAGTAAAGGAAGAGCTAGGACTTAATCATCCTTGGTATATTCAATATTTTCATTATCTTAAGGGATTATTACAGGGTGATCTTGGTAATTCACTTGTTACCAATGAACCGATTGCGAAAGAAATTATCCCTTTTTTAGCGGCAACAACTGAGCTTGCTTTTGCTAGTATGATTATTGCCGTATTTTTTGGGATTAACTTAGGGGTTTTAGCTGCCTGGCGGCAAAATACAGTGATTGATTGGACTACAATGATGATAGCTCTTATTGGCGTTTCCATTCCTGTTTTTTGGTTGGGGCTGATGGAGCAGTGGCTGTTTGCACAAAATCTCGATATCTTTCCAGCAAGTGGTCGTCTTAACTCTCGTTTGGTCTTTGAACCGATTACGAATTTCTATTTGTTGGATTCTTTGCTTCGAGGAAATATGAACATATTGATAGATGTATGGAATCATCTGGTTTTGCCAGCAGTTGCTTTAGCGACGATTCCGATGGCGATTATTGCGCGGATGACCCGTTCCAGTATGTTAGAAGTGATGCGTTCCGATTATATTCGTACAGCTCGTGCGAAAGGATTATCTGAGTTTTGGGTTATTTATAAACATACACTAAAAAATGCCAGTATTCCGATTTTAACAGTTATTGGTTTACAGATGGGATCTTTGCTCGGTGGAGCTGTGCTGACAGAGACCATTTTCAGTTGGCCGGGGGTTGGTAGATATATTTATGAGGCGATTGAATCACGTGATTACACAGTAATCCAGTCTGGAATTCTGGTCGTTGCGGTCATTTTCGTCCTGATTAATTTAATAGTGGACTTATTATATGCATGGATTGATCCGAGAATTGAATACGGGAAGGAGCGAGATTAAATGGAAATGCCACCCGTTGTGATGAAACCAAACCAAAATCCAGAACTGGTCGAGCCGACTGAATCTCCACTTATGGAATTTATTCGGTCCGTTTACCGCCATCGTTCTGCACTAATTGGTGCATTGATTGTGATCTTTTTTGTGTTGATTGCGTTAATTGCTCCTTTGATTACTTCTTATAGTTATTCGGAGCATAGTCCAGATATTTTCCAGGCGCCCTCAGCAGAGCATTGGTTTGGTACGGACGAGATGGGGCGGGATATTTTCACTCGTGTGGTTTATGGTTCTCGAATCTCCCTCTGGATTGGATTTGCAGCGATTTCTGGTTCGATTATGGTAGGAAGTTTGCTGGGGCTAATCGCTGGTTATTATAGTGGCTGGAGAGATACAATTATTTCCCGTATTTTTGACATTTTGCTCGCTTTTCCAGGGATTTTGTTAGCGATTGCGATTGTGGCGATGCTTGGTTATGGTCTGGGAAATGCGCTGATTGCGATTGCGATTATTAATGTTCCAACTTTTGGACGATTGATGCGTTCTCAAGTACTGAGGATCAAGGAAGAAGATTATGTGCTAGCGGCACGAGCGATTGGGATGAAGAATAGTCGGATTTTGTTTCAGCATATTCTTCCTAATTGTTGGACTCCGATTATTGTACAAGGAACGCTTGGGTTTGCTACTGCGGTGATTGAGGCGGCTGGGTTAGGATTTTTAGGTTTAGGTGCTCAACCGCCAGAGCCGGAGTGGGGTACGATGTTGGCAGATGCGAGAGCTTATATGCAGTTAGCGCCATGGACGATGATTTTCCCAGGGTTGGCGATTATGATAACAGTACTTGGTTTTAACTTGTTTGGGGATGGATTGCGGGATATATTAGATCCAAGGATGAAGCAGTAGGTTGAATATAGAAAGCACCTAGTCTATTGATTTTATCTATTATAGATGAGAATACTCCCACTTCTCAGCATAGCGAAAGTGAGAGATGAATTTGCGTTGAACAATAGAGGGTTTCTACCTTCTCGTAAGTCCGACCTATTTCCTTCATAAGTTTCTCTAGTCCGGTCCAAAACGCCCTATGGGGAGTGAGCAAAGCAGTACGGAAGATTTAAAGAGAAGTGCTGCTCACTTTGTCTCCATAGGGTGTTCTTCTGCTGGATAGGACTGGCAAAGGCTTCGGCTGGAAAAATGGTTCTCGTAGGCGATCTTCAGAAATACGATCATCACGAGGAGAAGGGTTTGAGTATGAGATCGAAATGGATATACCTTTAAAACGACTTAATAGTATGAAAGTAACGTGAACTACATTGCCATTGAAATGGCTTGGTACTTCGGCTCTTTTTGAACTGGGCGATGGTGTACTTTGAAATAAGCCCTTGTTGGTTCATGATTCGTCCGATTCGTCTTCTAGAAATGATCCATCCCCGTTTTTTTAATTCCACTTTAATTTTTCGTGTACCATAGGTTAGACGGCTTTTTTGAAAGATGTCTACGATCACAGACGTGATCGTATTCTTCAAGGACTTTCTATTCTTTTTTTCATAATAGTAAGTGCTTCTAGGGAGTTGTAGGACTTCGCACATTGCTGATACTGAGTATTTGTGACGATTATTTCGGATCACATTTACTTTCGTCCCATGATCAGCGCGGCTTGCTTTAAAATATCGTTTTCCATTCGTAAACGTTGAAGCTCTTTCCGAAGCTGAATTAATTCAGCTTCTTCGGTTGTTCGGTTGTCCTTTTCTTTAAAGGAGCCACTGTTCTGACTCTGCCTGATCCACTTATCTACAGCAGATGGAGTAAGATCATACTCTTTGATAATTTCACTTCTTGGTTTCCCACTTTGATGCAATTGAACAATTTGGTGTTTAAACTCCTCGGTAAAAGTACGTCTTTTTCTTCTTGTCATAATCAATTCTCCTCGTTTCATGTCCCTTTGAAACAAGTGTAATTGACCTTATTTTTTCTGTCCAATAAACTGTAACCTATCCAAAGCAAGAATCATAATGGTAAAGGATATGCCATGGAAACTCTAAGACTAGTTCTAGACCATACATTTACTACTCTTAACTACTCTTAAATTACAGAACTTTGCCGACTGAAAGCCCACGGTTTCAATCGTGGGATGAAAGGCGGCGTTGCTCGGTATCCCCTTTGTAGGGGATGCTTAGAGCAACAATCTTTTATTTTTATTTTTTTGTCCTTTTTGTAGTAGTGTATTAATTAAACTGATAAAATCAGACTATGGAACAAGAATATAGAAGAACTCAAACGACTGTATCTCTCATCAACTATCATTTTGTTTTCTGCTCACGCTACCGAAGAAAGGTACTGGTGAACAAAGTAGAAGAACGATTCAAGCAGTTAGTAAAAGAGATTTGTCAAGAGAATGATTGGATCATCATAGCATTGGAAGTCATGCCTGATCATTGTCAGGTGTTCTTGAACTGTCTCCCCACTGATTCTCCCTCGGATGTTATGGCAAGAGTGAAAGGAGTGACTTCTAGGCGACTGAGACAAGAATTTAAACATTTGTCTCATCTGCAAAGTCTTTGGACACGTTCTTTCTTTGTTAGCACAGCAGGAAATGTATCCAGTGATACCATTAAACGTTATGTGGAAGCACAAAAAACAAGGGGGTGAGTGCATGCCAACGATCACACTGCGTTTAGAGCTACATAATCCAACGGGAGCCAAACAGCAAATGTATCAACGAATGACAGAGATCAATACAGACTTTGGTAATTGGCTCTTGTTGCAACCAGAAGTCAATAAAGCAACAAGTACGATCTTCAAGGAGTTTTCAGATAAACCATTTCCTTCTGCTGTTGTGAATCAAACCATTCGGGAAGTGAAGTCTCAAAAGAAAAATCAGAATGCAAAGGCTTTCCGTAATATATGGTGTTGTTTCAATAATCAAAACTTGAAGCTGGAGAAGAAGAGCGAATTCTACTGATTTAGGTCTGCGTTATTTAGCAGTTGCTAGTATGGGAACAAAATCTCTCTTTTTCAAAGGTTCTCCAGTTGCCTATACTCGTAGAAGATTCTCAGCGAATAGAAGAAAACTAGGCAAGGCTAAGAAGCTACAAGCCATTAAAAAATCCAAAGACAAAGAATCTCGCTGGATGAAAGATCAAAACCACAAGATCAGTCGTCAAATTGTCCACTTTGCTATCGCCAACGGTGTTGGAGTGATTCGCATGGAAGACTTGACGGACATTCGCAATACGGCTAAGTCAAAGAGAAGCGATCCAGGAAGAAATCCTCATTCTTGGTCATTCTATCAGTTTAAAGAATTCATCAAGTACAAAGCGGAGATGGTTGGCATTCGTTTTGAATTAGTGAACCCAAAATACACCAGCCAAACTTGCAAAAATGGACACCAAGCCAAAGCAAACCGAAACGGTCTCCTGTTTCGGTGTAAAGAATGTGGGTACACCTGCCATGCGGATCTCAATGGAGCAATCAATATAGCGAAAGCTATTTCAGGTTTAGCAGCCTAGCGTACTGGTGACAGGTATGCCGCCCATACGGGTACATTCTAACTGTATGGGATGGGGTGATGGCACACCCTTGAACTTGAGCGTTGTCCAAAACGGAAACGGATTGCGGACGCTAACGATTCAAGAATCCCACGGCTTCAGCCGTGTGGAGTGTCAAATAGAATTGAAGTTGGTGTTATGCTACATAACATCGGTTTGATTAGAGTTTTAGAAAAGGCAGGTTTTGAAAAAGAAGGGATTTCTAAGAGTAGTGTTAAAATAAATGGCAAATGGGAAGACCATCAAGTTTTAGCAATAATACATCCGAATGAATAACTTTTTGCAAGTAATCCACTCAAATTTAATAAGGAGTGGATTTTTTCATTTAGATTATAAAATATCATATTTTTTTAGATAACAATCATCAGGAGTTAATATATAGAAGGGAAATAATAAAAATATGTGTTGACGAGTAGATTTGTGTATGATATATTATTTTTTGTCGCCACGAGCGGCACAAACAAAAAAGCAATGATGTTCTTTGAAAACGAAAGAGTGAGATGTATCACATTTAGCCAGATGATTTACTATTGAGCTTTCAAACTCAACTTTATCGGAGAGTTTGATCCTGGCTCAGGACGAACGCTGGCGGCGTGCCTAATACATGCAAGTCGAGCGGGGTTCCTTCGGGAACCTAGCGGCGAACGGGTGAGTAACACGTGGGCAACCTGCCCTCAAGCCTGGGATAACTCCGGGAAACCGGTGCTAATACCAGATAATCATTGCTCTTGCATGAGAGCAATGTAAAAGTTTTTCGCTTGAGGATGGGCCCGCGGTGCATTAGCTTGTTGGTGGGGTAATGGCCTACCAAGGCGACGATGCATAGCCGACCTGAGAGGGTGACCGGCCACACTGGGACTGAGACACGGCCCAGACTCCTACGGGAGGCAGCAGTAGGGAATTTTCCGCAATGGGCGAAAGCCTGACGGAGCAACGCCGCGTGAGTGATGACGGCCTTCGGGTTGTAAAACTCTGTTCTTAGGGAAGAAGTTCTGACGGTACCTAAGGAGAAAGCCCCGGCTAACTACGTGCCAGCAGCCGCGGTAATACGTAGGGGGCAAGCGTTGTCCGGAATTATTGGGCGTAAAGCGCGCGCAGGCGGCGCTTTAAGTTGGGGGTTAAAGGCAATGGCTCAACCATTGTTCGCCTCCAAAACTGGAGCGCTTGAGTGCAGCAGAGGAAAGTGGAATTCCCGGTGTAGCGGTGGAATGCGTAGAGATCGGGAGGAACACCAGTGGCGAAGGCGACTTTCTGGGCTGTAACTGACGCTGAGGCGCGAAAGCGTGGGGAGCAAACAGGATTAGATACCCTGGTAGTCCACGCCGTAAACGATGAGTGCTAGGTGTTGGGGGCTTTCCCGCCCTCAGTGCCGCAGCTAACGCATTAAGCACTCCGCCTGGGGAGTACGGCCGCAAGGCTGAAACTCAAAGGAATTGACGGGGGCCCGCACAAGCGGTGGAGCATGTGGTTTAATTCGAAGCAACGCGAAGAACCTTACCAAGGCTTGACATCCCGTTGACCGGGGTAGAGATACCCCTTCCCTTCGGGGCAACGGTGACAGGTGGTGCATGGTTGTCGTCAGCTCGTGTCGTGAGATGTTGGGTTCAGTCCCGCAACGAGCGCAACCCTTATCGTTAGTTGCCAGCATTTAGTTGGGCACTCTAACGAGACAGCCGGTGAAAGCCGGAGGAAGGTGGGGATGACGTCAAATCATCATGCCCCTTATGTCTTGGGCTACACACGTGCTACAATGGCCAGTACAAAGGGTTGCGAACCCGCGAGGGGGAGCTAATCTCATAAAGCTGGTCTCAGTTCGGATCGTAGGCTGCAACTCGCCTACGTGAAGCTGGAATCGCTAGTAATCGCGGATCAGCATGCCGCGGTGAATCCGTTCCCGGGCCTTGTACACACCGCCCGTCACACCACGAGAGTTTGTCACACCCGAAGTCGGTGAGAGAACCTTACGGACTCAGCCGCCGAAGGTGGGGTAGATGATTGGGGTGAAGTCGTAACAAGGTATCCCTACCGGAAGGTGGGGATGGATCACCTCCTTTCTATGGAGTATCTTTCATGATACAAATTCGAATGTCTTACCCGGCTATGTTACTCTCACCTTTCGTTTTCAGAGAATATGACAACCCTCTGCTATTAGCAGAGGGTTTTTTTATACATACTTTGAATGAAGATTTATAATCTTGGAAAATACACAAAAATAGGATAATAGAAGGATGTATCTCTAAAGCAAAGTCTAAATCTAATGTCCTATTTATGATAAAAAACTAAGGTGGTGATTTTATGATTTTTAGAATTCTTTCAAAGAAAGATATTACAGATTCAGTGATACTGCTAAATCAATATTTATCATTCGGTTTAGCTAAAAAGGAAAGTCTAGAGCGACATATAGGTAATAATTCGGCACTAGTTTGTGAAGTAGATGGAAAAGTAGTGGGATTTGCATTAGCTCTTCAAATAGAAAAAATCGAAGAAGAATTATTAAATCATCATGACATGATATCTAAATTGCCATTTGATAAGGAGTTATCTATTTTCAAGCAAATTGTTGTAGATAAAGGATATAGAAATAAGGGTATTGCTGACAAGTTAGTAAAAAGTATTATATCGAGGCTACAAAACAGGAGGATCTTTGCGTTAGCATGGAAGAAACCAGTTGATTATTGTATTGAAAGAATTCTTGTGAATAATGGATTTAAAGAAATAATGATCAAAGAATTTTTCTGGTATGAAGATAGTCTTTTAAATAACTATGGTTGCCCTTATTGTGGTGGTGCTTGTAAGTGTCCAGCGGTACTTTTTCTAAAATAGATAAGAATCTTGGAAAAATTTACTTAACCAGTTAATTGCTTTATATTTGCTTATTCTTAGGACATAAGATATATTCACATCAGATGTTTGGTGATTTCTATTACCAACAAAATCCATTCGAAAAAAGTATTGCTTTGCCTCCTTGTTCGTGGTATATTATTTCTTGTCGCCGCGAGCGACACCAAATAAAGCGCACCTTGAAAATTAGATACAGAAAGCCAAGTAAGAAAACGTAATAAAGTTTTCCTACGACATCAAATATCGTGGAAGTCTTTTACGTTTTGTTGCAATCACCGAAAAGTAATGACCGAGGTAAAGCTACTAAGGGCACACGGTGGATGCCTTGGCGCCAGGAGCCGATGAAGGACGGGACGAACACCGATATGCTTCGGGGAGCTGTAAGTGAGCTTTGATCCGGAGATTTCCGAATGGGGCAACCCACTTGCTTGAAGAGCAAGTACTGCCACCTGAATCCATAGGGTGGTAAGAGGCAGACCGGGGGAACTGAAACATCTAAGTACCCCGAGGAAGAGAAAGCAAACGCGATTCCCTGAGTAGCGGCGAGCGAAACGGGATTAGCCCAAACCAAACATCTTTGATATTTGGGGTTGTAGGGCGTCTCACTAGGAGTTATCAAGGAAGCAGGTACCAGAAGTGGTTCTGGAAAGCCCCGCCATAGCAGGTAACAGCCCTGTATGGAAAACTTGCTTCCCTCCGAGACGGACCCTGAGTACGGCGGGACACGTGAAACCCCGTCGGAATCCGGGAGGACCACCTCCCAAGGCTAAATACTACCTGGCGACCGATAGTGAACCAGTACCGTGAGGGAAAGGTGAAAAGCACCCCGAGAGGGGAGTGAAATAGATCCTGAAACCGTGTGCTTACAATCAGTCGGAGCGGGCTTGACCCGTGACGGCGTGCCTTTTGTAGAATGAACCGGCGAGTAACGGTTGCGTGCAAGGTTAAGGCGAGAAGCTGGAGCCGCAGCGAAAGCGAGTCTGAATAGGGCGTGCAGTACGTAGTCGTTGACCCGAAACCAAGTGATCTACCCATGGCCAGGATGAAGTTGCGGTAACACGCAATGGAGGTCCGAACCTGTTGATGTTGAAAAATCATAGGATGAGCTGTGGGTAGCGGAGAAATTCCAATCGAACTTGGAGATAGCTGGTTCTCCCCGAAATAGCTTTAGGGCTAGCCTTAGAGTAAGAGTCATGGAGGTAGAGCACTGATTGGGCTAGGGGCCCTTCCCGGGTTACCGAACTCAGTCAAACTCCGAATGCCATCGACTTATCTCTAGGAGTCAGACTGCGAGTGCTAAGATCCGTAGTCAAGAGGGAAACAGCCCAGACCACCAGCTAAGGTCCCTAAATAATGGTTCAGTGGAAAAGGATGTGGAGTTGCTCAGACAACCAGGATGTTGGCTTAGAAGCAGCCACCATTCAAAGAGTGCGTAATAGCTCACTGGTCAAGTGACTCTGCGCCGAAAATGTAACGGGGCTAAACCATTTACCGAAGCTGTGGATGACATTGTCATGGTAGGGGAGCGTTCCTAATGCAGCGAAGCTGCATCGTGAGATGTGGTGGAGCGTTAGGAAGTGAGAATGCCGGTATGAGTAGCGAAAAGAGGGGTGAGAATCCCCTCCACCGTAAGCCTAAGGTTTCCTGAGCAAGGTTCGTCCTCTCAGGGTTAGTCGGGACCTAAGCCGAGGCCGAAAGGCGTAGGCGATGGACAACAGGTTGAGATTCCTGTACCACCAAGATTCGTTTGTACGATGGGGGGACGCAGGAGGATAGAGAATGCGTGCGACTGGAAGTGCACGTCCAAGCAGTTAGGCTGTCTGATAGGCAAATCCGTCAGACATCAAGGCTGAGCTGTGATGGGGAGGGAAATTTATAGTACCGAAGTTCTCAATTCCACACTGCCAAGAAAAGCCTCTAGGAGAGTCTTGGTGCCCGTACCGCAAACCGACACAGGTAGGCGAGGAGAGAATCCTCAGGTGCTCGGGAGAACTCTCGTTAAGGAACTCGGCAAAATGACCCCGTAACTTCGGGAGAAGGGGTGCCCCCTTGTGGGGGCCGCAGTGAAGAGGTCCAGGCGACTGTTTAGCAAAAACACAGGTCTCTGCGAAGCCGTAAGGCGAAGTATAGGGGCTGACGCCTGCCCGGTGCTGGAAGGTTAAGGGGATGTGTTAGCTTAAAGCGAAGCATTGAACTGAAGCCCCAGTAAACGGCGGCCGTAACTATAACGGTCCTAAGGTAGCGAAATTCCTTGTCGGGTAAGTTCCGACCCGCACGAAAGGCGTAACGATCTGGACGCTGTCTCAACGAGAGACCCGGTGAAATTGTACTGCCAGTGAAGATGCTGGCTACCCGCGACAAGACGGAAAGACCCCGTGGAGCTTTACTGCAGCTTGATATTGATCTCGGGTACGACTTGTACAGGATAGGTGGGAGTCGATGATTTGGGGACGCCAGTCTCCAAGGAGACGTCGGTGGGATACCACTCTGGTCGTATCGGAGTTCTAACTCAGAACCGTCATCCGGTTCGAGGACCGTGTCAGGCAGGCAGTTTGACTGGGGCGGTCGCCTCCTAAAATGTAACGGAGGCGCTCCAAGGTTCCCTCAGCGCGGTCGGAAATCGCGCCTATAGAGTGCAAAGGCATAAGGGAGCTTGACTGCGAGACCTACAAGTCGAGCAGGGACGAAAGTCGGACTTAGTGATCCGGTGGTTCCTTGTGGAAGGGCCATCNGGAAGCATGGTAACATGTGTAGCTGACAGATACGAATCGGTCGAGGGCTTTTCCTCACATGTCTTACTTTTCGATTTGCAATACACTTGGCCTTCTGTTCTAATTTTCAGGGTGTGACATATTTCATATGTCTTGACACTGACTGTCTGGTGATAATGGCGGAGGGGTCCCACTCGTTCCCATCCCGAACACGATCGTTAAGCCCTCCAGCGCCGATGGTACTTGGACCGCAGGGTCCTGGGAGAGTAGGTCATTGCCAGGCAAACCAAAAACCACTTAGTTGCTACTTCAGTAGTCTAAGTGGTTTTTTATCATGAACTGAAACTAAAGTTTCAGCTTTTAACCTCATACAATTTCCTGAGCAGGTATGGATCACCATGTGAGAATTATTTATTTTTTGAATTATATTTGATAGAATTTAAAGTGTTTTGAAGCTCAATGTCGTGAGGAAAGTTATTTTACCTATAATTAACTGACTTTTTAAAGTTCAATAGAAGTAATTAAGGAGTGAACCAATGGAGTTTGAATATCACCTTACCGTTCATGATTTAGAACTGCAGGATCAAGAAAAATTTATTAGTGTTTGTGAAGCAGAACAAGTAAAACCGGTTATGATCGTTTTGGATCAAGGAAATTATATCCATCAACCAATGTGTACCGGACTAATCAAATGCGAAAATTTAATCAATGTAGACAAAGAAATCGAAAAAGTTGCAAATAAATTCCGTGATAGCGGATTTGAGGTAATAAGAAAGAAAGTAGAGATTTCTCCAAAGGAAGATAAGTATTTTCATGAGTTACGAGCTAAAAATTCGAAACCATACTTTGAATGGCATGGAAAAATAGAAATAGTAGTTGATGATATACCAAAAGTAAAGAATCTAGTCAAAAACTTAGGGGGACATATCTCCAAAAATTCGTTAAATAAAAATGGAAGAGTGAGATTTATTACGATCAGAGACTATGAAAGCAAGGATAGGTTCTATAAGAGAGCGGAAAAGATTAAATCGATTGTAAAAGAAAATAAGATATCATTTTTGAAAGAAGCATTCGAATTATGTATTTATGATAGCAGAGAAGAACTGGATAGCGGTTGGATTTCATAGAAACGAGAAAAGAGTGATTAAAGAATGAGTGATTTGATTCGAAGACTAGAGACAAATTATCCGTTGAAAGAGCTTGTTGCCTTAGAGGCATTGTTAAGAAGGGCATCATTAGTGAATATGCCCTTTCTCTTAAAAGGTAGTTTGGTGACAAGACAATATTTCTCCGATCCGACAATACGTGATGCTGAAGATATTGACTTTTTGTATTTGAATAAGATTCATAACGTAGATCAAGCGTACAATACATTTACCGATTGGATGATTCAGATCACCGAAATGGATCTTAATGATGGAATAAAGTTTAGAAGTTTCCGCGAAAATTCATTTTGGAGATATATCGATTATGCGATGGCTGAGGATTTTCCAACGGTAAATACAGATATTGAGTATTATTTTACCGATGATGAAAAGGGAATATTAAATGATGAGCTCTGTCTAGATGTTTCTTTCAACCTAGAGATGGACGGCAAACCGGTTCCGTTGGAATATCGCCCGGTGTTGGGAGAAAAATTCAGCGTTCCTTATACCGTACCTCTTTCGATCCAAGTTGCTTGGAAACTGCATCAAACTATTGTGCGTCCCAGATTTAAAGATTTATATGATTTGAAGCATTTACTTTCTCATCCATCATATGATGAACATGCAAGGAAAGAAACATTACAGAACCTTGTAAATGAATGTAGTATGGATCAATCTATTACAAAAGAAGATATCAAAAAAATATTGGTAGACGATTTGCGGAACCTGGATTCTCTCCTTACCAATGATTACAATCTGAGAAAATTTGCTGGTAACGAAAACAAGAAAGATTATTTTATACAATGTGTAACGGATTTGCGTAAAACGATGAACAAGGTTGGTATCAATGAACATGCATTCAATCACCTACCAAACCCAACGTAGGGTAAGCGAGTGATGAATAAAATCGGTTAAAAATCATAAAAATGTATTGTGTAGAGCAGACTTTTATTTTGAGAGTCTGTTTTTGTTTGATTGGTTTTTATTACCAGTTGCAATAAAATCGTCAGCATGGTATATTATTTCTTGTCGCTGCGACAAGGCAGCACAAACAATAAAGCAATGATGTTCTTTGAAAACGAATGAGTGAGATGTATCACATTTAGCCAGATGATTTATTATTGAGCTTTCAAACTCAACTTTATCGGAGAGTTTGATCCTGGCTCAGGACGAACGCTGGCGGCGTGCCTAATACATGCAAGTCGAGCGGGGTTCCTTCGGGAACCTAGCGGCGAACGGGTGAGTAACACGTGGGCAACCTGCCCTCAAGCCTGGGATANAAAAGCAATGATGTTCTTTGAAAACGAAAGAGTGAGATGTATCACATTTAGCCAGATGATTTACTATTGAGCTTTCAAACTCAACTTTATCGGAGAGTTTGATCCTGGCTCAGGACGAACGCTGGCGGCGTGCCTAATACATGCAAGTCGAGCGGGGTTCCTTCGGGAACCTAGCGGCGAACGGGTGAGTAACACGTGGGCAACCTGCCCTCAAGCCTGGGATAACTCCGGGAAACCGGTGCTAATACCAGATAATCATTGCTCTTGCATGAGAGCAATGTAAAAGTTTTTCGCTTGAGGATGGGCCCGCGGTGCATTAGCTTGTTGGTGGGGTAATGGCCTACCAAGGCGACGATGCATAGCCGACCTGAGAGGGTGACCGGCCACACTGGGACTGAGACACGGCCCAGACTCCTACGGGAGGCAGCAGTAGGGAATTTTCCGCAATGGGCGAAAGCCTGACGGAGCAACGCCGCGTGAGTGATGACGGCCTTCGGGTTGTAAAACTCTGTTCTTAGGGAAGAAGTTCTGACGGTACCTAAGGAGAAAGCCCCGGCTAACTACGTGCCAGCAGCCGCGGTAATACGTAGGGGGCAAGCGTTGTCCGGAATTATTGGGCGTAAAGCGCGCGCAGGCGGCGCTTTAAGTTGGGGGTTAAAGGCAATGGCTCAACCATTGTTCGCCTCCAAAACTGGAGCGCTTGAGTGCAGCAGAGGAAAGTGGAATTCCCGGTGTAGCGGTGGAATGCGTAGAGATCGGGAGGAACACCAGTGGCGAAGGCGACTTTCTGGGCTGTAACTGACGCTGAGGCGCGAAAGCGTGGGGAGCAAACAGGATTAGATACCCTGGTAGTCCACGCCGTAAACGATGAGTGCTAGGTGTTGGGGGCTTTCCCGCCCTCAGTGCCGCAGCTAACGCATTAAGCACTCCGCCTGGGGAGTACGGCCGCAAGGCTGAAACTCAAAGGAATTGACGGGGGCCCGCACAAGCGGTGGAGCATGTGGTTTAATTCGAAGCAACGCGAAGAACCTTACCAAGGCTTGACATCCCGTTGACCGGGGTAGAGATACCCCTTCCCTTCGGGGCAACGGTGACAGGTGGTGCATGGTTGTCGTCAGCTCGTGTCGTGAGATGTTGGGTTCAGTCCCGCAACGAGCGCAACCCTTATCGTTAGTTGCCAGCATTTAGTTGGGCACTCTAACGAGACAGCCGGTGAAAGCCGGAGGAAGGTGGGGATGACGTCAAATCATCATGCCCCTTATGTCTTGGGCTACACACGTGCTACAATGGCCAGTACAAAGGGTTGCGAACCCGCGAGGGGGAGCTAATCTCATAAAGCTGGTCTCAGTTCGGATCGTAGGCTGCAACTCGCCTACGTGAAGCTGGAATCGCTAGTAATCGCGGATCAGCATGCCGCGGTGAATCCGTTCCCGGGCCTTGTACACACCGCCCGTCACACCACGAGAGTTTGTCACACCCGAAGTCGGTGAGAGAACCTTACGGACTCAGCCGCCGAAGGTGGGGCAGATGATTGGGGTGAAGTCGTAACAAGGTATCCCTACCGGAAGGTGGGGATGGATCACCTCCTTTCTATGGAGTATCTTTCATGATACAAATTCGAATGTCTTACCCGGCTATGTTACTCTCACCTTTCGTTTTCAGAGAATATGATGCATCCCTCTGCTATTAGCAGAGGGGTTTTTTAATTATGTCTAACCTAAGATTGGGATTCAGATGGAACGATTTAAGAAGCTGGAAAAGAAAAGTTAATTAGAGCAGTTTTTACTAAGTGGTTTACAAATGATTAGTGTTGGACTTAGGTCAATATCTTGGACACAAAAAAGTTAAGTCTATGCTATATTTCTAAGATTATCTTCTACTGTTTGTGGAGTTTCAAACTCCCTTGTATGCGTTTTCGGTTATACCCTTCAATAAATTCAAAAAGGGCAGCCCTTGCTTTTTCGTAGTTTTGGTAATGTTGATGATGGACTTCTTCTTTCTTTAAGATAGCGTGAAATGATTCGACACATGCATTGTCATATGGACATGCTTTTTTACTAAAGGATTGGATCATGTCATAACGTTGGGTTTGTTCTGCGAAAGCAGAACTCTTGTATTGAGTGCCTAAATCAGTATGCAAGATGAGTCATACTCCATAAACCTTTAAATGGGGATCGAGCAAAACGTAGATTTTAAAAGCAAAAAAATGGGTTAATTTTAAGATTTGCGAACGGGAATTCTCCCCATTTCAATGGGGTAGATGAAAGGGAGCATTGCTCGGTATCCCCCTTGTGGGGATGCTTAGAGCAATTTATTTTTTGCACTTTCCTCCTACTACATGTAATATAATTATCCTTATATGTTACTATATTTACCCTATTTTTGTCATACTATATGTATGAGTAAAAACACTGTAAAACACGCTAGGACTTGCGTGTATAATGTCAACTACCACATGGTATGGTCGGTGAAGTATCGTAGAGCCGTACTGGATCAAGAGATTGAAACGTATCTAAAAGTTATTTTTCAAGAGATTGCGGAGGAGAAAGGGTTTGAAGTAGCTATGATGGAGGTGGGAGAGCAAGACCACGTCCATGTCTTTGCTTCTGCTCATCCTAAAGTAGCTCCATCATACATTGTGAAAATGTTGAAAGGTATTTCCGCTAGGAAGTTATTTCTAAAGTTCCCGAGGCTAAGAAATAAGTTATGGGATGGTCATCTTTGGAATAGCAGCTTCTACATGGAAACCATTGGCTCTATTTCGGAAGAAACGATTCGTAAGTACATGGAAAATCAGAAAAAGAAAGGGGGAAAATCAAATGATGAAGTCGTACAAATTCAAGATAGAACCTAATCGGGTACAAATGGAACGAATCGAAACTACCTTGAATTTGTGTCGCTGGCTATACAATACAGCTTTGGAACAACGAAAGTTTTCTTATGAAAAACGTGGTATTTCCGTTAACTACAACATGCAACAGAATGAATTACCACGACTAAAGAAAGAGTTTCCAGAGTTCAAACAGGTACAATCGCAAGTGTTACAGGACATTCTACGTCGTTTAGATAAAGCATTTAAAGGGTTTTTTCGTAGAATCAAAGCGGGAGAGAAAGCAGGATACCCACGCTTTCAAGGTAAAAACCGTTATGATAGCTTCACATACCCACAAAGTGGGTTTTCTCTTGATGGGAAATATCTGAAACTGTCTAAGATCGGTAATGTTCGCATCAAATGCCACAGACAAGTAGAAGGAAAGATCAAGACCTGTACCATCATCCGAAAAAACGGAAAGTACTATGCTTGTTTTTCCTGTGAAATCGAAACCATAACACACTCGACAGGGAAACAAGTCGGTGTTGATCTTGGTGTTAGACATCTTGCTATTACATCTGATGGCGAATTTTTCGAACACCCTAAGTATTTTAGAAAGTCAGAACGCAAACTAAAACGACTTCAGCGCATAGTATCTAAACGTAAGAAAGGTTCCAATCGTCGTAGAAAGGCTGTAGCTTTGCTTGCAAAGCTACATGAGTACATAGCAAATCAAAGAAAAGACATTGCCCATAAAATTAGTAGGTATCTAGTAGATCGCTATGATCTAATTGCCTTTGAAGATCTGAATATCAAAGGAATGGTCTTGAATCACAAATTAGCCAAAAGTATTGTGGATGCTGGATGGAATCAACTTGTACAGTTCACTTCCTACAAAGCAGAATATGCTGGTAAGCAAGTAATACAAGTGGACCCATACAACACGTCTCAGGCTTGCTCAAAATGTGGTCAGATCGTAAAAAAAGAACGAAAAGATAGAGTCCATAGTTGCTCTTGCGGTTATACAGAAGATAGAGATGTAAATGCGGCAAGAAACATACTACATAAAGCAGTTGGACATGTTCCAACGCTAAAATGCGGACAGTTAGAACTAAACCTAATATAGGCATGGAACGTGCCTTCGTGGAGAATGCGACGTTGGTCGATTCAATGAATCGAGAAGCTCGCCATTTCAATGGCGATGTAGTTCACACTTCAAAGTGTTTGACCATTATCAATTGTAAAAACTTGGCCTGTGACAGATTCTTGAGTCAATTGAAAAAGAATCGCCTCTGCAATATCATCTGGTGTTGAAATTCTCTTAAGTGGTAAGTTGCCAGCAAGTTGATACATCTTTTCTTCATTACCTGACCACCACCTTGTATCAACTGCACCTGGGGATATACTATTCACTCTGATATAAGGTGCTAATGCGATAGCTAACGACCTTGTCATGGTGTGAATTGCTGATTTTGTTGCTGCATACGGGATGGATGAACCTATTCCGGTCATTCCTGCCACGCTGCCCATATTAACAATCACCCCCGATTGTTGCTTCTTCATATAAGGGACAACAGCTTTTATGCAATGAAACATTCCTTTCACATTTACATTGAAAACGGAATCCCACACTTCATCTGTTACGTTATCTAAGTCACCCATAGCTATTTGAGCTGTAATGCTCGCATTGTTTACTAAACCATCCACTGTCCCAAATGATGTAACTGTTTGGGAGATCATATCGTTCACTTCTTTTTCAATCGCAACATTTGCTTTAAATGCGAAAGCTGAGCCTCCTGTCTGTGTAATCTTATTCACAACTTCTATAGCGTCTTGTTTTGATCGGCTATAGTTAATAACAACTTTTGCACCTGCATTTGCTAATTTCAAAGCCGTTGCTTTTCCAACACCAGTGGCACCACCAGTTACAATGACTACTTTATCTGTTAATTTCATTTTAAATCATCCTTGTTATATTTGATTCAATATATGTTCAATTATACTTTTATGTATATGAAGGGTATAATACTGATTAATGAGGAAGATATCATTTTAAATGATACCAGCGGAGGAATGAATTCTTGGAAAGTCATGATTTGCGAATTTTTAAACACGTTGCAGAACTGAAATCAATTTCTAAAGCTGCTGAAAAATTGGGCTATGTACAACCTAATGTCAGTCAACGAATAAAGGTTTTGGAAGATGAACTAGGTGTCAGATTATTTATGCGTAATAATAGAGGGGTAACATTGACCAAGGAGGGAAACATTTTATTAGAGTATACAAATCAAATTATATCTTTAATGGACAAAGCCAAATCAAAAATTAACCCTGAAAAGTGGAGGGAATCTTTTGTAATTGGGGCACCCCAAACAATTTCTGCAGTTAAGATACCTCAGCTATTGTCTACTTTTTTGACAAAAAATAAAAATATTGATGTAAAAGTAAGGACAAGTAATAAACAAAAGTTACAAGAAATGCTTTCCTATGGAGAACTTGATGGTGTTTTTATAAGTGGTATGTATAATTACTCACAGTTCGAAACCGTTTATAGTTATTTTGAAAAAGTCATGCTGATTTCACCTAAGCATAATCAGTTAGAAGAGCACCATGATCAAACTTTACTTATTAATAGTGACTCAGATTGTATTTATAGAAATATACTGTTAGAATTCGCTAGCAAAAGTAATTTTAAACATCCAACTATTATGGAATTTGATTCGCTCGAATCTATTGTACAAGGTGTTAATGATGGACTTGGTATCAGTATAATACCGGCGGATGTTGCAAATAGTCGAAAAGGAATAATACAAACAGTTCAATTTCAGGAACTGTCTGAAACAATCAAGATAGATTTTGTAATAAAACACAGAAAACAGCAACCACAAAGTCTAAATAAATTTATTCGTTATTTACAGAGTTTATAATTTGTATTAATTGAACACTTTCTCTCCTGAGGAAAGGATATCCTCAGTATGCGATGATACAACCATTTTCCAATTGGGAAGAGCATTTAACACAAGACTACTAAAATTAGTCGTAGAGTATAAGCTTCGAAGACAAACGGAAATACAAAAGTGAGCTTGTACGCTTTATCGCAATTTATAGATGAGATCCATCCATAAGCTTAAACTCACTATTTCCATGTGAGTATAGTCACTATTTTTGAACTACATATTTTAATTGATTTATTAAAAAAACCAAGCCAGCTCTCTAGATAGACCGGCCTGGTTATATTTCAGTTGATTACTCAGTTAAATTCAAAAACTCTTGTACATCTACTAAAGCGAGATCAACCGCACTTTGCCAAAAATCTGGATGTGTTAGATCTACTCCCAGGTGTTTTTGGGCGAGATCTTCGACTGTCATACTGGCTGTATCACGAAGAAGGGCGATATATTTATCTTCAAAAGAAGTGCCTTCTTCTAGTGCACGAGCGTAAACTCCACAACTAAACAAATAACCGAACGTATATGGGTAGTTGTAGAATGGAACTTCTGTAATATAGAAATGTAATTTGGATGCCCAGAAGTACGGTTCATAAGAACCAAGAGCGTCACGATACGCTTGTTTTTGGGATTTCAGTGTGAGTTCTTTTAGCTCTTCTACACTAAGTGCACCTTGTTTTCTTCTTTCATAAAACTCTGTTTCAAATAGGAAACGCGCATGAATGTTCATCAAAAAGGCTACGGCACTCTGAGCGTTATTATCAAGAAGCGCAATTTTTTCTTCTTTACTTTCTGCTTGTTGAACTGCAGCATCTGCTACGATCTTTTCAGCAAAAGTAGAAGCCGTTTCTGCTACGTTCATAGCATAATTTTTCGCCAATTCGGGCATGTCGTTCATGACATAACTGTGGTAAGCATGACCTAGTTCATGTGCCAGAGTGGAGGCATTGTCCATTGTATCAGAGTAGGTCATAAAGATACGAGATTGTTCACTGACTGAGAATCCAGTACAAAAACCACCAGGTCGTTTTCCTTGACGATCTTCTGCTTCGATCCAACGTTCTTCAAACGCCTTCACTGCAAAATCAGCCATTTTAGGGCTAAAACGTCTAAATTGCTCTACAATCATGTCCGCTGCTTCGTCGTAACTGATCTTCATTCCATCTTTTCCAACTGGGGCAGAAAGGTCATACCAGTCTAACTTTGGCACATGTAGTAATTTGGCTTTTCGATTGAGATACTGAATTAATAAGTCCTTGTTTTGGTCAATGACTTGCCACATCGTCTGGAGGGTCTCTTCTGACATTCTATTAATATCTAACGGTTCTTTTAATACAGACTCCCAACCGCGATGTCTATATAAATTCAAGCGAAACCCACCTAAATGATTTAAGGTATGGGCGAAAAAATCAGATTCTTTTTCCCAAGCTTCTAACCATTTTTCATAGATCTCTTTACGAACAGAACGATCTTCATTGCTAAAAAGATTATATGCTTGCCCAACAGAGAGTTGTTGGATTTGGCCGTTTTTTTCCATTGGAATAGAGATCCGACCAACTACTTTGCTGTATAACTCAGACCAAGCATGATAACCGCTCGTAGCTAAATCATTGGCTAGAACTTCTTGTTCAGGAGACATTTTCTCCAAAGCATTTTGTCTACGTTCATTTAAAGGGAAAGCAATGGATTTGCATGAGTCTAATTCGAGAAATTGTTCCCATGTTGTTTGAGGAATTTCTAAAAATAAACGATCTAAATCAATTAGTGCTGCTTGATAATTAGCAAAATACTCCGTAACTTGACCAAATAATAGTTGAGCCTTTTCATCTTTGGTATTTTGAGCAGTTAAACATTCAACAAAAGCCATAGATTCAACCAAACTAGCTTCTATTTTTTGCATTACATCAATTGTTTGTACCAATGAATTGGTATCTTCTACACTCATCGGAGCTTGTAATTCTTTTATTTGTTTTTGGAAATGGGCAATGTTTTCCTTGCATCGTTGTAAGAAGTCAGCGAATTCAGAAGAAGAACTGCCACCTGGGAAAATGGAATCTAGATCCCATGTTTGGCTTACTGGTTTTTTCATCTCGATACTCCCTCTACATTAGTAATAGTTCTCTTTTTAGTAAGTCTCTTTTAAAGATGAAGAAGAGTCGGTTTTTTGATCACAACACTAATAATATCATAGTTGATGAAGTTCATGAGAATGACAAAATGCTGATTTTGGTTATAGTCCGTATCGTTCCACTATTTGCTACTGTTAAGCAAGTGTTTAACTTCGAGTGCTATTGTGGAAATTGATTTTGGAAAGATAGGGAGACCAGTATGAATTTTTTTTAATTGAAAAACTGCGCTTCTTAGCTCGATTTTCTTCCTTCCGATTATAGCCAATATCGTATTGCTTAACTTGTTCTACGAGTCACCAATTTATTTACTCATATGGAGCCTTAGTGTTGGTAAGGCTGTCCTTTTTTGCATGGTCATTTAGAACATATAATGAACGATAACAATACTTCTTAGTCCCATAATAAAGGTTAGCTTAGAGTTTTAGATTAGATGTAGGATATTTTATAAAAAAGTGTTGACCTTCTTATTTCAGCGTGATATATTATTTCTTGTCGCCGCGAGCGACACTAAATATAGCGCACCTTGAAAATTAGATACAGAAAGCCAAGTAAGAAAACGTAATAAAGTTTTCCTACGACATCAAATATCGTGGAAGTCTTATACGTTTTGTTGCAATCACCGAAAAGTAATGACCGAGGTAAAGCTACTAAGGGCACACGGTGGATGCCTTGGCGCCAGGAGCCGATGAAGGACGGGACGAACACCGATATGCTTCGGGGAGCTGTAAGTGAGCTTTGATCCGGAGATTTCCGAATGGGGCAACCCACTTGCTTGAAGAGCAAGTACTGCCACCTGAATCCATAGGGTGGTAAGAGGCAGACCGGGGGAACTGAAACATCTAAGTACCCCGAGGAAGAGAAAGCAAACGCGATTCCCTGAGTAGCGGCGAGCGAAACGGGATTAGCCCAAACCAAATATCTTTGATATTTGGGGTTGTAGGGCGTCTCACTAGGAGTTATCAAGGAAGCAGGTACCAGAAGTGGTTCTGGAAAGACCCGCCATAGCAGGTAACAGCCCTGTATGGAAAACTTGCTTCCCTCCGAGACGGACCCTGAGTACGGCGGGACACGTGAAACCCCNGGAAGCATGGTAACATGTGTAGCTGACAGATACGAATCGGTCGAGGGCTTTTCCTCACATGTCTTACTTTTCGATTTGCAACATACTTGGCCTTCTGTTCTAATTTTCAGGGTGTGACATATTTCATATGTCTTGACACTGACTGTCTGGTGATAATGGCGGAGGGGTTCCACTCGTTCCCATCCCGAACACGATCGTTAAGCCCTCTAGCGCCGATGGTACTTGGACCGCAGGGTCCTGGGAGAGTAGGTCATTGCCAGGCAAACCAAAAACCACTTAGTTGCTACTTCGGTAGCCTAAGTGGTTTTTTTGTTGTGATTGATATTCAAGTTTAAAGTTGTATTCTTTTATATGTTAAGATAAGAGTTTGCATATTATGAATTTTATTTAAAAAAACAAAAACTCTCCATCGTGATCATGATAAGAGAGTTTTAGCGTAAAAATGGTACTTAAATAGTTGATATCTATACATCAGTCTTGATAAATTGAGCAGCAGCTGCTACCAAAATAGATGGATCTTGACGGTACTCTTTTAATCTTTCTATATAACATTCTTGCCAACTGTTTTGTTTTGCTTGAGAAATGAGAGTCGCTAAGCCTAATCTGCGTAAAAATTCATGTGAGCTAGAGCTTAATGTTTGCTCCAATTCCTCTATTCCCTTTATGTTCCGTATGGAAGTGATGTTTTCCAATGTATGAACTGCCACCATCAATGCTTCGGCTGTGAGTTGCTCTTCACCTACCATTTGTTCTAGATATTCCATTAATTCTGACCAAGGTAGTATTTGAATAGCAAGTGGCAAACGAAATAAGATGGTATGTGGATCAACTTTTAACACATGGAGGACATTTCGTGCAATTTCTTCTAACTCCTTGCGTTGTACTCCTCTGTTCCATGATCTTCCTGTATATTCGAATAAAGTGTCTAGAGCTGTTTTTAGTACATGACGTTTTGGAAGAATGTTAGTAAAAACATGCTCCATCGTGGTAGATGGTGATTCTTTATAAATATGATAAATTGCTTTAGCTGCTAATTTTGCCTCTGTCGAGTTAGTAGATTGTAAGCAGTCAAGAAGAGAAGGGAGAAACTCTTGGTTAGGATCATTCACTTGGTTCATATTAGCAAGAAAAATATATGCATTTAATGCACTAATTCGCACGTTTACTTCGCTGTGCCGTAATATTTGATTTAAGAGGCTCAAAAATTGAACTCGATGATCAGATGACATATAACTAATTGGCATTCGGGTAATGGATCGGGCAATATATGGATCGTTAGAAAAGGCATCCTGCTCATAAATTTTCCAGCTGTCTTCCTTCTCTAGATAATTCCATAGAGCATGATGTAAAGAAATACGTACATCACGATGAAGTTCTTTTTCAGCAATTTTCGATAGTTCTTGAAACGCCAATTCATCCTTTAAGTCTCCTAATAAACGAACCACTTCTTTATATACAGTTATTTTGCTAGTAGGTACTTCCAATAATTTCAATATTGCTTGTTGTACTGGCATATTGAGCAGCGAACGACGAAGTGCATAGATTGCTACCCTTGCTCGGCTATCTTGCAATGCTTCCAGTAAGGTAGAAATCCCTTCTCCTTGATCTAATCTCCCAAGTGCTTGGATAGCCCAATCACGAATCATTTCTCTAGGATCATTCGCTAGTTTCATCAAAATGGACGAATTGGTAGATGGTATAGCAGAAAGCAATCGAATAGCAGTTCGTACTGTTGGAAGTTCCCGTTTAGGATCATCAATTAATTGGGTTAATTGATGTGTATATAATGTTTGTTGAGTTTTCGTCCAACGTTGGAAACCGTGGTGAAATGGTAAGACAGAATACGTTTTCCCACTGCTAAAACGACCTAAAAATGTTTTCGGTTTTAAGTAATTAGTAAGTAGATCTTGTCGCTTTATATGCAGATACTTGTACATGATAGGTTTGGTGATCCAACTAGGATCTTTTTGAAGTAACTTTGGGATCAAAACTTGGAAACGATCCGGGCGATAGTCTCGGAGTAACTGAAGTGAAGTGCTAATCTCCCAATCAGATGTTGGATGATAAAGCCCCTTTACTAGTAAATCGACAAGCTCATCAAACACTGTTAAATGTTTTCCGATACTTCGCGCAAAATCGATCAATTGTGCGTAATGTTCGCGTTTTTGCCACGTCTTCAGAATAGGTAGGATTATAGGTTTTAATTCTGTTATTTGACTTGGAGTGAAGCGTTGATCTAGCCCAGAAAGGTAAGTTGTTCCTCTATCATTTAATAATTGTGCGATCCAATCAAAAGCCCACTTTGGATGAAAGGGGGCAAATCGAACAAAGAGATATTGGATATTACGAGAAGTAGCATGGGAGAGATCTTTTGCATCCAAAGCGGATTGTAAAATAATATCTAGCTCATCTAGATGAGAAGACTTCCAAATGCTAGGTGGCAGTTCGGATAAAGATCGAAACATACTTTCTTTAATTGGATCAGGTTCATAACGTTTCCCTTGCAAGATAGTCAGGACTTCAGAAAGATGATCTCGATGAAACCGGACAGTGGTAATCAATTTGGAAAGAGCATGAGTGCGTAATGTTTCGTCTGGACTGTTTAGGTATGGTTTGATAATAGTTACGGCTTCATCCCAAGGTAAAAATTCTGTATACGAAATCTTTAACATAGCGGATTCGTTTGAGGTAACAAAAGGTAAAGATAGATGTCGACGAGCTTCTTGTTCTCTTAGCGTTTTAGGTAAAAGAGTAATGATGCCAGTATCAACCAACCCATGTTGGTCGCGCCATTGGTATTGGTAGAAATGAAATACTTGGTCACGAAGATCTGGTTTTAACCGTTGTAACCATTGAGATGATTTTTGCAATGTTAAGGGATGTTGGTGGATTAAAGCGAGTAGTCTACCCTCGTCTAATTTATGAGCAATGGAAGTCAATGGAGTGTCGATTTCTTCATCTATTTCCAGTAGTAGATCTACTATTTGATGGGGAAAGCGCTCTGCTATTTGTTGGAGTGGTAAGTTTGTTATAGAACAATATTTGCTTATTAGCTTGATGAGTGAGAAAGAAGTTTCTGGATTTCGTTGGACTAGAGTAGGCAATATTATATTGATTTTCGATAGCCACTGATTTTCGAATTTCGTTTTTTGCTCTATCCAGTTATACAAAAAGGTTGTCGTTTCCTTAGGATATCTATTTGCAATGGGAATCCAAAGATACACTCCTCCAAGATCCATCAGTAAATCGATATGTTGCTCAATGAATGAAGGCGAACCATAGGAAAGATAGGCGATAAGATCAGGATGATTGTTTTGTGCTAGTTGTTGTAAATAAGCATCAATGGCAGAATAACGTTTGCGCTTGGATAATCCATGTAATAATTTTTTTCTTATAGAAGGAGAGACTTGGTTCAACAATGTCAAGATCTGCTCATCATCACAAATAAAGGATGCTAATTTACAAGCCTTAGAGCGGATAAATTGAGAAGGATCTAGAGTAGCTTGAAAAATATGGTTTTTGTCGTGACTACCGTAACAGGATATAAGTGCTAGATGACGTTGATAGAAATCACCTTGCTCTAATATCGAAATCATATTTTGTGCATTGGAGTCTTGTCCATTTTTTATTTGTCTTCCTAAGTCGACCATAATTTGCACGCGGTGGGAGTAACGCTTTGTCTCTAATTGACTTAACAACTTACTTATCATGATTATAAGAGCCTCCAACATGGAAAGAGTGTGAATATAAATATGAATCAATTATATTTTATACTTTTGAGTTTACTATGGGGAAGTATATTCATAATATTCCAAGGTTTCTACATCGCTGTAACTTCATAAAAAACAATCCCTATTGTATTAATTGAATCGTATAAGGAAGGAAAAAGAAGGGTTTTAGTATATTAAAATTTTCGTATTTCATTCGTTTATGAACGTTAGATAGCTGATTATTTTCATATAAGTAACAACTGAATAGAGAAAAGACTTCTGAATCAAACTAAGAAAAAGGAGGTACATATTATGCCACGTGTAGCAGTAGAAGCAAATCTTTCAACCTTTCAAAACTACTTAAGTCAACAAGGATATCAAGTAGATTCCTTAGATGCTTCGAATATGAACCAAGGAGCACAAAGTAACTATACCGCCATCGTAATTTCAGGTATGGATCAAAACTTGATGGGGATTGAAAATATAGTACAAAATTGTCCTGTCATAAACGCCGATGGGTTAACTCCAGAAGAAGTTTATCAGCGTCTTCAAAATCTTTCCTAATCTAAAATAGCTATTTAAAGCGCCTAAGTTGGCGCTTTTTCATTTTAGTATCTAAATTTATTTATCATTTCAACATGGGGAACCATCTTGTCTCTCAAACTATTTTAAGAGGTAAATTAGTTTATCGATATTTACAGATTTTTGCCGTTTTTCATCCCACGATACTCAGAACAAGTTGGTTTTCTCTTCCCTGATGAGCATGTAAGGTGCACATGTAGATCCACCAACTAGTATTTCCACGATTTTTATTAATCCTTACTGATCATGTTAAAAATCATCTGACCTTTGATAAGTATGTACCATTTTTTAGTTTACTAGAAATACCTTGTTGCATAATTAGCCCTAAGCCAGAGGTTTTCTCCTTTTGAGATGTGACTATGAGCGATAGGGAGCCGGAGCAGATCAAAAGCGGGAAAACCGGCGTCGTGTCTACGTTTAACTGAGATTAATGCAACAAGCTATAGAAAGTAATATATTTTCTAATAATTGGTCTAAGTCGAGAAAGAGTAATTTCTTGCTATTCAACTGAAAAAACCTACTTAGGTGTTACAGGCCGCTTCTGTAACCTAGGTAGGTTTTTTGAGTATTAGAAAAAGGATATTCATGTAAGAAAACATAATCTTAATAATATCCAATTAGTTCCATATTACTAATAACAAAGATGCAATTATAAACAACGGGACGAAAACAAGAAACACATCTATGAAAATACATCTCCGAAATGCCCTTCCGTATATACCGCAATAAGAAGACGACCTGTTTCGTCTCCAATATTGCGTACCATATGAGGTACCGAAGCATTCCATGTGAATGAATCTCCAACCTCCACAATGGCGGTATCAACTCCTTGTTGAATCTCTAGTTTGCCACTAAGAACCAAATGGCTTTCTCTACCTTGATGAGCATGAGGGACGTCGCCTGAAGATCCACCGACGGGAATGTCTACAATGATGACACGTAAAGGACCTTTTGTTGTAAGTTGTTCGATCTTATTTTGATTTGTTCCAGAGTAAGTGATCGTTCGTTTGTCTTTTCTCACTATTTCCATCCGTTCGCATTCATCTAATAAAAAATAGGATAAAGGTACATTTAAATAAACCGCAATGGTGTGCAAAGTACTAAGTGATGGAGAAGTTTTGTTATTTTCAATCTGACTCATAAAACCTTTAGACAAACCAGTTGCTTGGCAAAGCTCTGCGATGGTAATTCTTTTTTGCTTACGTATGTCGCGAATGACATGTCCTACATTCATTTTTTCGATCCCCCTGTAGTTTAAGCAATATCAAACATTGTAACATATAAGTGAAATTTTTCTTGACTTCCGATTGGGAAGGTACTATATTAATGTAAGTAATAATTGTTTCTTATAACAAAACTTTGAGAGGGGATATCATAATGTATCAATGGGGAATTACCTTTATTCGAGCTATAACAGGATTCATTTTCTTGATGCATGGTATAGCAAAACTGCAAATGGGAGTTGACAACGTATCTGCTTGGTTCGGCAGTATTGGGTTACCAACATCTTTGGCTTATCTTGTGATTTTAATCGAAGTGTTAGGTGGAATAGCCCTAATTGTAGGATTAGGTTCTCGATATGTAGCTATTTTCATGATTCTCACGATGATTGGAGCGATTTTTAGTGTTAAGTTGTCAGCAGGATTAATGGGTGATGGAAAGGGTGCTGGGTATGAACTAGACCTTGCTTTAATCGCGCTCAATCTATTATTTGTTCTAAAACCTTATGAAGGTGTTGGAATCGATTCATATTTACAGAAGGGAAGAAATCAAAACAATTAAAATTAAGACATAAATCAAGGGATACTTATGATCGGGTATTCCTTGATTGTTTTCCTCTTTATTTTATTAAAAAAGTGTTGACTCTATTAACCTAGCATGATATATTATTTCTTGTCGCCGCGACAAGGCGGCACGAAACNACTCAAAGGAATTGACGGGGGCCCGCACAAGCGGTGGAGCATGTGGTTTAATTCGAAGCAACGCGAAGAACCTTACCAAGGCTTGACATCCCGTTGACCGGGGTAGAGATACCCCTTCCCTTCGGGGCAACGGTGACAGGTGGTGCATGGTTGTCGTCAGCTCGTGTCGTGAGATGTTGGGTTCAGTCCCGCAACGAGCGCAACCCTTATCGTTAGTTGCCAGCATTTAGTTGGGCACTCTAACGAGACAGCCGGTGAAAGCCGGAGGAAGGTGGGGATGACGTCAAATCATCATGCCCCTTATGTCTTGGGCTACACACGTGCTACAATGGCCAGTACAAAGGGTTGCGAACCCGCGAGGGGGAGCTAATCTCATAAAGCTGGTCTCAGTTCGGATCGTAGGCTGCAACTCGCCTACGTGAAGCTGGAATCGCTAGTAATCGCGGATCAGCATGCCGCGGTGAATCCGTTCCCGGGCCTTGTACACACCGCCCGTCACACCACGAGAGTTTGTCACACCCGAAGTCGGTGAGAGAACCTTACGGACTCAGCCGCCGAAGGTGGGGCAGATGATTGGGGTGAAGTCGTAACAAGGTATCCCTACCGGAAGGTGGGGATGGATCACCTCCTTTCTATGGAGTATCTTTCATGATACAAATTCGAATGTCTTACCCGGCTATGTTACTCTCACCTTTCGTTTTCAGAGAATATGATGCACCCCACTGCTATTTAGCAGTGGGGTTTTTTAGTTAGAACTCATCTAGCCTATTAACGAGAGAATCATGCTAAAATTACATTATGTAAAAATCATCATGCCCGTAATCTAGATGTAGCTTATTATTCACAGAAGGTGAAATGCCTCTATAGAGTTTGGAACAATATCTAGATCTCTTTCATCGTTATCATTAATTGACAAGTTTTATAAGTTGTTATATTGTGAAATTGCATAATAGTATGTCTATATGTACTGTAAAATATCCTCTAATTCAAAAATGGATAGAAAGGAAAAGATCCACATGAAAAAAATTGTAATCGGTTTCATAGTGTTTTTATTTGCATTTAGTCTATCTACAAATGTAGCTATGGCGAAAACCTTCACTAAAGGAAAAGAAATCGTGACGTCTGTACATGATACAGATGCTTTCTTTGTAAAAGCAGGGGAAATTACTTTTGATAATGATAACTTAACCGATTTTGAATGGATTGATATCCGGATTGAGCTCTATTCTGCAGATAGAACGTTAGTTGAAACCAGAGTAGGCAACGTATATAATTTTGAATCTCATGCTTCGTCACCTTATACAGTTCCAACAGATGGTTACTATTATTTTCATTTAGTGAATGATACACCTGGTAGCCAGTGGTTTGTTAATTATAAAGTCCATGATAAAGGTCCGGACTGGGAATAGTCTTATAAACAATGGGTAAGAAAAAAGACACTCTCTTTCTTAAAAGGGAGTGTCTTTTTTATGGAGTAATACTACTGATCGAGGATGACTCTATTTGAAATGGTAGATAGTTTCCATTATTTTTTTAAAGTTAGAATAGTAATATAACGACTTTGCTTAGCAACTAAAGAGATGTATGGAGAGACCTGAAGGTGCTAGAATGAAATTAATAAGAAAGAAGGGAATCAAGTGAGCGAATTTTATCATGTTAGCGATAATCCAAACATTTCTATTTTTCACCCCCATATACCTGTGACCCAGCCATCCTAGCCTCCGTATGTTTGGGCAATACACCGCAATAAGCTACCATTATATTATTTTCCTCGTGATTGTCCGAGAGTTGCTTATTGGATCAGACATGATAAAACGTTTGTAGATCAAGAAAGGTATGGGATAACAGCAGATCAGAAGATGATTGTGTACATTGAAAAGAGTTGGATAGAGAAGTGGAGATCAGCCGTTTTGCATTGTTTGAGCTTCCATCTGGCTCGTTTCGTTGTATCAATAATAATGTAGGTTATTATGTATCGGAAGAATCAGTAATACCACGAAAACAGTTTGTGTTGGAGGATCTAGAGTAATTATTATTACAATCCCATGTAGAAGTTCGATTTAGTAACTCTTTGCGTGATTTATGTAGAAAGGTTCAGCATACATCGCTTGCTTGGTCTTGTATCCGGTTACGAAATGCACGAAAGGTGGAGAACGAATGAAAAGAAAAAGATCCGATCGCCTCGATTGGAAGCGAGTTCCAGTGCGTAAATATTATCAAGAGGAAGTGAGAGATGGAAATCATCCTGGAATTGTACATTATTTTTACATGAAAGAGATTAAAACGCCCCTAATGGATGCGTTTTTCTCTCAACCTACTCCTGTTGCAGATCAAGGATTTTTGTATATACAATACTTCCCATTTGGCGAACAGCATACCGTTACCACTATGTTCAGCGACTCAGGTGAAATAGTACAACAATATATAGATATCGTTCATTCTCATGGGCAAGATCCGGATGGGGTGCCGTGGTATTTGGACCTTTACTTGGATATTGTCATGTTACCTACAGGAGAGTATCGTTTAGTAGACGAAGATGAATTGCAAGAGGCTTGGCAACAAAAAATGGTAACCAGTGAGCAAGTAAAGATGGCTTATGATGAGGCGAAGCGACTAATAAAAAATCTCTCCTCTCGTCAAAAAGATTGGATCACTTGGGCAAAAACCTGTTACAAGACATGGGAAAAGGTAGAATCTAGGTTGTTGTCTCATCAGATAGAAGTCTAATAGCAAACCTTAATCATTAAAAACTCTTAATAATATGACTAGTTGATCCTGTTAATATAAAAGTATTAACATGTTGAATGGGAAAGAGAAATAGAAAGGGGAGTTGTCTGTTGAATCAAGAAGCAATTTCCTCGTTAAAGTCACTCCTTGCAGATCGTTTTGCGATGGATAATCAAACCTTGATCGTGCATTCTTATGATGCAACCCCAATGTATCAAGCAGTTCCAGATGGTGTTGTATATCCTTTCACCACTCAAGAAGTACAAGAAATCATGCGTATTGCAACTAAACATCAAATCCCCATTGTAAGTCGTGGATCAGGTAGCAATCTAGCAGCATCTACTGTTCCAGTTCAAGGTGGAATTGTGATGAATATGACTCGAATGAACTGTTTGTTGGAGATTGATGAAGATAATCTAACTGCTACCGTACAACCAGGCCTGGTGACCAAACAGTTTATCGAGGCAGTGGAAGCAAAAGGACTTTTTTATCCTCCAGATCCAGGTAGTATGGTAGTCTCTACACTTGGTGGAAATATCGCCCAGTGTGCAGGTGGTCTCCACGGATTAAAGTATGGGACAACCAAAGATTATGTACTAGGTCTAGAAGCGGTGTTGCCAAATGGAGAAGTCATACGAACAGGCGGGAAGTTAACCAAAGATGTTGCAGGATATGATCTTACAAAGCTTCTAGTGGGTTCGGAGGGGACGCTTGCGATTATCACTGAGGCAACTTTGAAACTACTTCCTAAGCCTGAGATGCGACGAGTCATGGTCGCACATTTTGATGAGATCGATGCAGCCGCACAAACGGTTTCCGAGATCATTAAAAACCGGATTATCCCTTGTACGTTAGAGTTTTTGGATCAAGGAACGATGGAGGTAGTGGAAGATTTTGTAAAGATTGGGCTTCCCAAAGAGAAGGAAGCGATTTTACTGATGCAACAAGATGGTCCGGATGAATTAGTGAATCAAGATATCGAGAAGATGGCGGAAATTTGTCGTCGGATGGGGGCTGCTCATGTCCAAATCGCCCAATCTGATGAAGAAGGTACTCAACTTTTGACCGCTAGACGATTTGCATTGTCCGCACTAGCACGTTCTATGCCGACCACCATCCTAGAAGATGCGACAGTTCCTCGTGCTGCGATCGCTCCGATGGTTCGGCGTGTTCGCGAAATCGCCCAAAAATATCAGCTTCGTATTTGTACCTTTGGTCATGCTGGGGATGGAAATCTTCATCCAACTTGCATGACTGATGCTCGAAATGAAGAAGAGATTCAACGTGTGGAGAAGGCATTTGAGGAGATTTTTGAAGCAGCCTTGGAGTTAGGGGGGACGATTACGGGTGAACATGGAGTTGGTATGGCAAAAGCTCCTTACTTAGAGTGGAAAGTAGGAGCAGCAGGAATGGAAGTCTTGCGAGGGATCAAAAAGGCATTCGATCCAGATAACCTCTTGAATCCAGATAAAATGTTTGCTAAAGAGACGCGTCCTAGGGTGGTGGTCACATGTCCCAAACCGTAGATCAACGCAAATGGGTAACACTACCTGATGATTCCAAAATTCCTGAATTCGAAAAAGACCTGACTTCTATGATGAAGTTGACACTAGACTCTGACCAACTAACAAACTGTATGCGGTGTGGATTCTGTCTTCCTGCTTGTCCTACTTACCGTGAAACAGGACTAGAGGCAGCTTCCCCACGTGGACGGATCGCATTAATGAAAGCGGTTCAAGATGGTCTCATGTCTCCTGATGAGGCTTTTCGGGATCAGATGGATCTTTGCCTTGGTTGTAGAGCATGTGAACCAGCTTGTCCAGCAGGGGTTACTTATGGAAGACTTTTGGAACAAACACGTGCATCCATTACGGAGCATAAGCCGAAATCTTTGATAGAAAAAACGTTGCGTCGAGTACTGCTTAAGGAGCTGATTCCTAGTCCGAAAAAACTCCGTAATAGTATGCGACTCGTTTCGTTTTATCAAAAATCGGGACTCCAAAAAGTAGCACGAACACTAAAATTAACCGCTGTTTTTCCAGAACATATGAGTCAAATGGAGAAAATTCTTCCTAAGATTGATACCAAAGGTTCCTACGCTCAAACCGGTTTCTCCATTAAACCGAAAGGAAAACCGATCGCCAGAGTGGGGATGTTTCGGGGCTGTATCATGGATGTGATGTTTACCGAGACCAATATAAGTACGGTTCATCTCCTTGTGGCAGCTGGTTATGAAGTTGTTTTTCCAGATAGTCAAAACTGTTGTGGAGCGATGCATGCTCATACAGGCGAAGAGAAGATCGCCCAAGATTTGGCTAGACAAAATATCCGAGTATTTCGGGAAGCAGAAGTAGATTATATTGTTTCCAATGCGGGTGGTTGTGGAGCCCAATTAATAGAATACCCTCATATGTTAAAAGAGGATATAGAGTATTCAGAGGATGCCAAGTGGTTCCAACAATGCGTGAAAGATGTAAGTGAGCTAGTAATCGAGCGGATGGATCAGTTGCCTCTCAAGTTGAAAAAGCCTGTTCGTATTTCCTATCAAGACTCTTGTCATTTGCGAAATGGAATGAAGGTTACGTTAGAACCGAGAAAAATATTGCGTTCTATTCCTAATGCAGATTATGTAGAACTATTCGAAGCTGATCGTTGTTGTGGATCTGCTGGAACCTATAGTCTTGTTCAACCAGAGATGTCTATGCAAATACTTGATCACAAAATGGAACATGTCCAACAGACTAAAGCAGATGTATTAGTAACAAGTAATCCAGGTTGTCTCTTACAGATGAAACTTGGGATTGAACGTGCTGGTCTGAGTGAACAGATGCGAGCGGTCCATTTAATTGACTTTTTAATGGAAGCGCTTGATTTGGAAACAGTAGAGTCTGTGATCAATGGAAATGAATAATATAAATTGGACCCGCTCTTGTGTTGATGATGAATAGCGGGTCTTTTTATCTTCATTATAAAAATCGTCCCTTTTGTGCTTTCCGCTCTTTTCGGAGTTCATACGCTAGCTTTTGCCACTCTACTTCTTCCTCTGTTTCAGGTAAAACAGGAGGTACTTCTGCTGGTCTACCATGTTCATCTATCGCCACCATTGTCAGCATCGAACGAGTGGTCAATTTCTTTTCACCAGTTATTTTATCTTCTGAATGAACGCTGACTTTGACTTCCATGGAGGTTTTCCCTGTCCAAACTACATAAGCTTCGAGGGTCAATATATCACCGACATAGCTAGGATTGAGGAAATGAATATAATCTAAAGAAGCAGTCACGGTAGGGAATCCGCAGTGACGAGTAGAGCAAATCGCAGCAGCTTCATCGATTAGCGCCATAACCCGTCCACCGAAAAGAGTATCATGTTGATTAGTATCAGGCGGTTTGACCATTTCGGTTTTGATTGTTTTGGAGTGTTGAATCGTTTTGGGTTGGAAGTGGTTCATGGATCAGACTCCTTTTGAATGAGACTGTTCCTATTTTAAGCAAAAGGATAAATATCGATTCTTCGGACTTATAGGAGACGAAGCAATCAAAGAACTCCATTTTAAGATAGCTAAGAAAGGGAGAGGGAATATTGCGAATTTATAGAGCATTACCTAATGATGCAGCTACTTTAACACACCTTGCTTTTCGTTCAAAGTCACATTGGGGCTATAGTATGCAGTTTATGGAGCAATGTAGTGAAGCTTTGACCATAACACCAGAAGTGATTCGAGATCATATTATTTATTTGGGAGTTACCTCAGATGAACAGTTTATCGGTTTTTATGGCTTGGATAACAATCCAACTCGTGCTTTACTGACAGATTTGTTTGTAGATCCTACATACATAGGAAAGGGGTATGGCAAACAGCTCTGGGACCACATGACAAAGATGGCACAAGATTTGGGTATTCTGGAGATAGAAATAGAGAGTGACCCATTTGCGAAGTCGTTTTATCTACGTATGGGGGCTAAATACAAGGAAGAAGTGCCATCCCAGTCTATTATGGGTAGAACGCTACCTTTATTGAGTTATTCCCTATAGATAATCGGAACTATCCCTAGAAAGCTAGACTAGGGATAGTTTGGTTATATAATTTCCAAATAAATTTTCCTATTTTCTGCATGAAGCTTGACTTGCCCCCCAATTGGAAAAGTAAATATGGGAGTGGTATGGCCAAAATCTAAATCTGCCACAATGGGAATACCACATAACTCCAGCTTGGTTTGTATAATATACGCTAATTTTTCTCGCGTCATTTGCGATTCTTTTTGAAAACGACCGATCACGATTCCTCGTACTTCGTTAAAGTCTGGTTGCTGCAAGAGAGATTGAAGGTCACGATCCCAAATCTCTGGAAAAACCAAGCTATCGTCCTCAAGGAACAAGATACTGTCTCGTAGTGACGGCATGAAAGGTGTACCTTGTAATAGATTTAGAGTACAAAGGTTACCTCCAATAATGGTTCCTTCTGCTTTCCCCTCTTGAAGTATGTGCCAACCTTGATTGGGATAAAAGGTACGTTGCTCTTGTTCGCGATACCAAGGATCATCACTCCAAAAATCAGCAGGGGTGATAGTAATCGGTTCTGTGCTGGTTAGACATTTTTGAAAGAACTCTAGAGTATAGTCCAATCCTTTTTTCATCGCAAAGGTAGAAAAGTGTGGACCAGAGTAGGTGATAAGTCCAGTTTTAGCATAGATGGCGTTGGATAAAGCGGTAATATCGGAATAACCACATAGAATTTTGGGATTTTGCCGGATTAAATCATAATCGAGATAAGGGAGTAATTGATTGCAATTATATCCCCCTATGACTGTTAAGATTGCTTGGACATCAGGATCTCTAAACGCATCATGAAGATCTTCTATTCGAGAGGCAATTGAGGAGGAAGTCATCATATCACTCTCCATCACATGTTTCCCGAATGTGACATTGAATCCGAAAGACTCTAAGACGTCAATCGCTCGTGATCTGTTCTCTTCCTCCATAATAGATAGACTTCGAGATGGAGCGACTACACGAATCTGATCACCTATCTGAAGTTTTTTTGGGATCAATTTAGTTCCCCCTTTTTTCAAAAGGAATAATATGAATAATTATTATACCGTATTCAAAATGTTCTAGTTGTAGATTGGAATAGTTGCTGAAGGAGAAGATACCTTAAAGATAATGAATGAGAGGTGGACTATGCTTAGTTTTCGTGGGCGACTTATCAAACGAGCTTTAAAAGCGTCGGTAACCTTATGGAAAAAGCGAACCCCTCGTAATATCAAATTATATCGAACGAAACTGGACCAAATGGCGAAACGGATTCCCGTTACACGCGATGTGGAAATGCAATCCGTCTCGATCAATGGGAAAAATGCGGAATGGCTTATCCCATCATCGAATGCAGAGCAGAAACAATCTACTATTTTGTATCTTCACGGTGGAGCCTATATAACAGGTTCGGTTTTCACACATCGTGCTTTGTGTGCCACTATTACCAAGAAAACAGATAGGCGTTTGTTGTTTCTGGAATATCGTTTGGCACCAGAACATCCTTTTCCTGCAGCTTTAGAAGATGCAGTCGATGCATACCAGTGGCTACTTAATCAAGGAATTCCATCAAAACAGATTGCTCTTGCTGGCGATTCTGCAGGGGGAGGTCTTTGTATTTCGACTGCTTTGATGTTACGAGACCGGCAGATCCCATTACCAGCTTCTATAGCATGTATCTCGCCTTGGGTGGATTTACTGCATTCTGGAGCTTCTCATCAAAACAACGCAAGACTAGATCCATTGTTGATAACAGATGATGCCAAAGAAGCAGCCCTACAGTATACCGACCCGTCCAATCTTCGCAATCCATATGTTTCCCCTATTTATGCAGATCTGCAAGGTCTTCCACCTGTACTCATTCAGGTAGGAAGTGATGAAATTCTCCTTGATGATGCAGTAACATTAGCAAAAAAAATAGAGCAAGCTAAAGGAGATGTGCAACTTCGAATTTGGCAGGGGATGTGGCATGTCTGGCATATCACAGGTGGGGTATTACCAGAAGCAGGAAAAGCGGTTCTCGAGATACGCGATTTTCTCGATCAACATTGGGGCAAGCAGAACAAGTAGATATTGCTACCTATAATTCCAAAAGCAATTAACATACTACTAGAGTACCAACACAAAGGAGGTGTTCCAATGCAAAAAAATGCACGTGGATATAGCCAAGATGCTCAAAATGCATTGAATCAAGCAAAAAACAATTTGCAAAACGCTCTTAATACGGTGGAAAAACAAGAGAACAAGGCACTGATTGAGCAATCATTGTTATCGATCGCATCTGCTATGGAACATTGTGATATAGCCGTAAATAGCTTGGAACAAGAGTAGGAACAGATTTCTGATCTCTTTTCGGTCAATGAAAGGAGATCAGTTTTTTTATTGCTTTTTTGATGGGATGTTTCAAGTAATAGAGAGTGTATAGGGTATCAAGAATATTTTGTTACGTTATTGGGTATATGGATAGAGATAAGCTAAAGGAGGCGAATCCATGTCTAATCAATCACAAAAGAATCTTGAAATCGATCTACATAATAGCAGAGTAAAGATTATTAGCTATGTTTCTTCGGAGCTTGCTGACATGTTAACGGAAATGGAAGAGCTAGCTGAGGAACATGAACTTGGGAAATTGAGCATATATGCGAAAGAGGAAGACCAAAAGTTGCTAGAACAACGAGGTTTTCATCTAGAAGCAGTAATTCAGGGGTTTCACCAAGGGACTGATGCATACATATACACTCGTTTTCTAGAAGAATCTCGAGCTAATTTACAAAAGCAACAAGAGAAAGATAATATTGTAGATAAGGCTCTAAAACAAGAAGAATGGAAAAAGGCACCAAAGTTACCCCCTGGCTACCATTTGCGTCATGCTCAGGACGAAGATGCTGAAGAAATGAGTGCCCTTTATAAGAGAGTTTTTTCTACATATCCAACTCCGATATTTGATCCTGAGTTTATTCGTAAATGTATGCGTGATCATGTGTTTTTCACTATTGTGGAGACTGCAGATGGTAAGATTGTCAGCTCTGCTTCTGCGGATGTGTTTCCTGAAAAAAAAGCAGCGGAAATCACAGACTGTGCCACTGATCCAGACCATCGCGGCAAAGGGTTACTTAGTGCGATTATTTTTGATTTGGAGCAACGTATGGAGGAGGAAAACGTACCAAACTTATTTTCTCTTACTCGTGCGGTTTCGCCAGGGATGAATATTGCGATCTCTCGACATGGGTATGATTATGGTGGACGATTGATCCAGAATAGCCAGATTGCAGGAGATTTTGAGGATATGAATGTATGGGTAAAACAGTTAGATACTGAAGATGAGGCTCAGAAATAATATTTTTTATCTATTATAGCGGAGAATACTCCCACTTCTCAGCGTAGCGAAAGTGGGAGATGAATCTGCGTCGGGCGAGGAAGGTTTCTTTAGGGGTAGACATTTATTCCCCTAAAGAAAAATGTTTGAATAGTAGTATTTTGGTTATGAGTTTTAAGAGGAAAGTGGATCAGTTTCCTCCAGAAGACCAAACGTTATTTTTTAGAAGTTCAAGTCTAGGTAACGTCTATTCGAATGATGGAAAACTTTTAGTTTTATTCGAAACGAAACAGGAGTGATTAATGTCTTTTATGTGTAGGTACGCGATGTATGGACCTTATAAAGAACACTATGCTTGTTTTCAGTGTAGAAAATGCTTTCGCTATCATCAAGCTACATTATGTCCAGACTGTAGGAACCCTTTACATGCAATGGGCTTAGATTTTAAAGCCCCAAAACAAAAAGATATAGAGCAATGGAAAGTGATTGAGATTTTGTATAACTATGGAATTCGATTTCAGTCTTGTGGTTGTGGTGGTCCTGGATATCGACCGACTCGACTCAAAGAACTGCCTGCTTTTTTAGCAGTTAGAGGGTTGTAAGATCAAATAAATAAGGAAGATGGTAAAAAGGACTATAACAGAAGACCAACAGAGGTGGATTTTGTATAACCTCTACTGGTTTTCTGTTTTCGATAATTATTTTATATTATCGATTACGGTAATCTCATCAAACACAGGAACTTCAGGGTTAGGAGCGCGATGTTCAAAGCCAAATACAGCTAGTTGACCATTCGCTTTTTGAACAACTGCATATGGACAACAATTGTGAATAATTAATCCGCGGAGAGTGCCTTCTACACTATATGACATATGAAAGCCGCTATTCATATCATCATAATTATTTAAAGAATAGACCTCGACTTTATTCCCAACTTGGCAAGCATAGTGATGACCTGTTTTGCTTCTAATTTTATTTTGTGGAGCCAACTTGATTACACCAGAATCATATGCATCCACATTATTTTGATCATATGTACCGTCATCAAACTTTTCCCATAGATCACTAAAAACTTTGTATTCATCTTTTACTAGTGGATTTTTGACCGCAATAAGTGCATCTTCAAAGTTTGGACCTGCTCCATTATGAAGAATGAAGAGGTCTTGCAACTTTCCGATTTGCTTAGTACCTTTTGTATGATAAATGCGCTGTCCATTTTTATATACGACTACCCATGCTCCTTTTTGTACTGCTTGGTAGTTTTCTTCAGTTTCTACTTTTCTTTTGAATAGATTATTATGTATTTTTTTCACGATATTTGTTTCAGAGTGAATAGTTGATACTGGAGCATTACAAATTTCGGTACTTGTTAGTGCTTTTACTTGTTCTGATTTTGATTTTATTGAAACAGAGTGTATACTTGTAGCACTTACTGTTGTTGGAAGTACAAGCAGTGAGAACATTACAGTTGTAGCAAACGCCTTTTGTAGAAATCTTTGCATTCTATCTCCTCCTATCAAATCACATGAATAAAAATTTACTCTATTATCATAACTCAGCTTATGAATTATAATATTGTCATTTTTTCGAATTATTAAATTACAGAAGAATAGTATACAAGTCATAAGCTGTATGAATAAGTATGATTAACTTGAACATTTAGCCAGAATTTGATATTAAACATGGGGAGATGGGATTGCAGTTTTTAAATAGAGACCAAAATAGTGATAACAAGGGAAAATATAAAATTTTGGAATGGGTTTAGAACTCAAAATCAAAATGATTCTAAAGAAAAAAACCAACCCAGTTAAATCACTGAGTTGGTTTTTTTCTAATGACGATCTAAGTCTCCGTTATTTTGCTTTCTTAAGCGGTTTTTTCCATAATCCAAGAACTAGTGCGGTAATAATAGAACCGATTACGATAGAGGCAATGTATTGTAATGGGTGATTTACAAGCGGAATAACAAAGATCCCACCATGTGGTGCAGGCAACGTAACACCAAATGACATAACGAGTGCTCCACCGATTGCGGAACCAATGATACAACTGGTTATAACACGTAATGGATCCGCTGCTGCAAAAGGAATAGCACCTTCTGTAATAAAGGAAGCTCCCATAATATAATTTGTTAGACCCGATTTGCGTTCTTGATCAGTAAACTTACGTTTAAAAATAGTAGTGGCAAGTGCAATGCCAAGTGGTGGAATCATCCCGCCAGCCATGACCGCAGCATGGGGAGCTAGATTCCCTGCTTCAATCGCAGCAATTCCAAATGTAAAGGCTGCTTTGTTAATAGGACCACCAAGATCGACTGCCATCATTCCACCTAGAATTAATCCTAAGATCATCGCATTGGTTCCGCTTAAACCATTCAACCAGGCAATTAACCCCTCATTTATCGCTACGGCCGGACCATTGATTACGGTGATCATTAAAACACCAGTGATCAAGATACCAAAAACAGGGTAGAGAAGTACTGGTTTAATCCCTTCTAATTGCTGAGGTAAAACATGAAATACTTTTTTCAAGCCAACCATAATATATCCAGCCAAGAAACCTGCAATCAGACCACCTAAAAAGCCTGCTCCAGCATCGGCGGCGAGAAAACCTCCTACGATACCAGGTGCCAAACCAGGTCGATCCGCAATGCTCATAGCAATAAACCCAGCTAAAATAGGAACTAAGAAATGGAATGCACCATCGCCACCAATTGTCATCAATGTTTCGGCAATCGGTCCTTCAGCATCAATACCGCCAAAGGCAAAAGCGAGTGCGATTAAAATTCCACCACCGACAACAAACGGTAGCATGTTGCTAACACCATTCATCAGATGCTTATAGAATCCTGTACCTTGCTTAGGACTCTCTTTGTCTGTTTCGCCATTTCCAGTGAAACGAGGTGCATCTTGATTTCGTGCACGGTTGATTAGCTCTTCTGCTTTGCGAATTCCATGGGATACGGGGACTTGGAGTACGTGTTTGCCCTTAAAACGATTCATTTCTACCTGCTTGTCCGCTGCCACAATGATTGCAGTTGCACGTTCAATTTCCTCTTCGGTCAATTGATTTTTTACTCCTGTGGAACCATTTGTTTCAACTTTTAGGGTTACCCCCATTTCCTCTGCTTTGGCCTTTAGGGCATCCGCAGCCATATACGTATGGGCAATCCCAGTTGGACAAGCGGTAACAGCAAGAATCAGTTCTCCTGTTTGTGGTTCGTCTATGGTTGCTTTGTGCTGTTCTTCTTCATCCTCTATTTGTTCCTGCGCATTGATCAAAGCCAGGAATTCCTCTACGGTCTTCACTTGTTCTAATTTTTGGCGAAACCCTGAATCGAGCAACATCATGGAAAGAGCAGAGAGTGTTTCCAAGTGATCGTCATTGGCACTTTCACTAGCAGCAATCATAAAGAAAAAGTGAACTGGTTTGCCATCGAGAGCTTCATAGTCAATTCCTTGTTCGCTCTTGGCAAAACAGATAGATGGTGTTTTGACTGCTTTCGTTTTGGCATGAGGAATGGCGATCCCATCCCCAATTCCAGTGGTACCTGTACCTTCACGTGCCAAGATTGCTTCTTTAAATTCTTCCCGATCATGTAATCGATCTGCAGAAGCTAGTTGATCAACTAATTCATCGATCACTTCCGCTTTGGTTTTTGCCTTGAGATCCATAATAATCGTATCTTTTTTTAGTAAGTCTGTAATTCTCATATAATTTCTCCTCCTATCTTCTTAATCTCTACTTGCGGATATAGTTCTGCTATTTTCTCTTTTGATGCTAAGTCTGGTGAAAAGGCAGTAGCACTACCTGTTGCTATTCCAAAGCGGAATGCCTCGATTACATCATTTGTTTGTTGGAGTCGACCTATAAAACCAGCAACTACTGAATCTCCTGCGCCTACAGAGTTAACTACCTTACCTTGTGGGACGTTGGATTGATAGATGCCGTTTTGGGTAAATAGGAGTGCCCCTTTATCCGCCATGGAAACGATGAGATGGGCGACTCCTTTTTCTTGTAAGCGCTTTCCATATGGGATAATTTCTTCTATAGAATGAAAGGTTGTTTGAAATAGCTCCCCAAGTTCATGATGATTCGGCTTGATCAAAAAGGGACGATGATCGATCACTCGTTTCAATGCTTCACCACTTGTGTCGACCACCACACGGACACCGAGTTGTGTGTATGACAGCAAGAGTTCCTTATACAGTTCGACAGGTATCGTTTTAGGTATACTACCAGCAAGTACAAGTGTGTCCCCGCTTTTTAACTTCGTTAGTTTTTGCAGGAATTGCTCGTATTGATTTGGAGTAATGACTGGCCCTTGGCCGTTGATTTCGGTTTCACCTGCAAGTGATTTTAGCTTGAGGTTAATTCGCGAATCGCCCTCTACCTGGACAAAATCATGTGTGATGTTTTCGTTTGAAAGAGCATCCATAATAAATTGACCAGTAAATCCACCAATGAATCCAAGTGGAGTGGTATCTACACCAATTCTCTGTAAGATTCGAGAAACGTTAATTCCCTTACCACCAGGGAATTTTTGTTCTTTTTGCATCCGATTTAGTTTATTTAGTTGTAAATCTTCTACATGTACTATTAGATCGATAGATGGGTTTAGTGTGACAGTATAAATCATCCGTTTTCTACCTCAATTACAATGGTTTTCGTTCGATATGATTCCCGGTGTTCTTCTGGAAGATGATCTGTTATTAGATGTGATTCGTGGATCTCGGCAATTTTGCTAAAGGAGACCTCTGAAAATTTGCTGTGGTCCGCTACTACGTAAGCTTGACTAGACAATGAAAGTGCAGTTCGCTTGATAAGTGCTTCATCAGGATCAGGAGTAGTATATCCCAGCTCCAGATGAATTCCATTCGTGCCTAAAAAACACTTATCAAAACGGTACTGAAGTAAAGATTCTACTGCTTTACTTCCGACGATAGCTCTAGTGCTAGGCTTCATCATCCCCCCGAGAATATAGGAACGAATGTCTTGCTCCATTAGGATTTCTAAATGAGTGAGACCATTGGTTACTACCGTAATGTTTTTATTCGCAAGATGTGGAATCATTTCCAATGTGGTACTACCAGCATCAAGGAAGAGGCAGTCTCCTTGCTCGACGAGTGAAGCGGCAAAGATGGCAATCTCTCTTTTTTGCTGAAGGTTTTTGGAGGATTTCTCTTTAATACTAAGTTCGGTTCCTTTAGCATGAAGTAGAGTTGCTCCACCATGGACACGTTTGAGCAAGTTGTGTTTTTCTAGTTCAATCAGATCACGTCGTATGGTAGATTCCGAAGTTTCTAACACTTGAACGAGATCCTGCAGTTTGACGACTCCCTGTTTTTTTAATAACTCCAATATATGTTGATGTCGTTGTTGAGTAATCGTATTTACTCACCTCCGAATGGTGTATTTTTATAATACATGAATGAAAGCGTTTTATCAATCAATATAATTCATTTTCGTTCAAAAACGATCAAATTGATTGAAGTCACAAATGGTAAGCCAAACATAAGTTAAAAACAAAGGTATAACCTAACCATTAATTCAAAAGATAAGAAATGAATCTTAGTATATGACGGGGGGAATGTTTTGATGGCATACGTACGAGAAGGACTAATCCCTACAGTTTTAGGAACAGCTGTAACGTCTACAGGGATTGCAATACGTAATATGAGAAACATGAGACCGTTGATCGCTGGTTCGATTATTGGATTTGGTTTAGCTCATATCGTTTTAGGGGCTATCGATTTAATTGAACATCGACGCTAAGATTCATATAGGAAGAGCCTGAGGAGATGACCTCAGGCTACTTTTATGAAAGAACATAGCAGTTATTAAACCATAGCGTTGGTTATTGAATCACTTCAACTCATTGTATGGTTATCTTCATATTAAAGATGTAATGTTAGATGTTATTGGTTGGCGATCATTATATTAAATTGACTACTACGGAAGGGCGGAGAAATAAATGATATTGCCTATTACAATACCTGATATTTCATTAAGACCATTTCACTTAAAGGTCGAACGGATGATGGAATCATCACCAAGCGTACTATTTCAAGCTTGGACAAAGCAATTTGATCGTTGGTTTGCAGCGCCAGGAACCGTATTAATGGAGGGGGAAGTCAATACGGTCTTTTTCTTTGAGACGATCCACCAATTTGAGACCGATAGTGAGGTACAGCGTCATCCTCACTATGGACGATTCTTGAGACTAGAACGTAATCTCCTTGTGGAGATGACTTGGGTAACTGGGGAAGGGGGAACGATGGGGGCTGAGACAATTGTCACAGTGGAACTCGAATCTTCTGGGAAAGGTACGAAACTACGTCTTATCCATGCAGGTTTCCCAGATGTAAAGTCGAGAGATCAGCATAATGAGGCTTGGCCGTTTGTACTAGAGCATCTCGACAAGCAAATGATGGAAAGCGTATAACGAAGCTCGAATAGATAATATTCTCGACGATTTTGTTTGTTCTATTAAAGGAGGTTTCATGTGTAGTAAGAAAAAGTAAGATAAGAATTAACTTTAAGGAGAACTGATTATGAAAAAGGTCACCCCATTTCTAATGTTTCAAGGAAATGCTGAAGAAGCAATGAATTATTATACTTCTTTGATCGAAGGGTCAGAAATAACGAGTATAAATCGGTATGGAGTAAATGAAGTTGGAGATGAAGGAAGTGTTATGCAAGCAACATTTTCCTTAAAGGGACAAGAGTTTATGTGTATTGACAGTAATGTGAAGCATAAATTTACCTTTACGCCGTCCTTTTCAATCTTTTTAACATGTGATGGGGAAGAGGAGCTTGATCGATTATATGGGAAGTTATCTGATGGTGGTAAACTTTTAATGCCATTAGACGATTATGGATTTAGCAAAAAGTTTGCTTGGATTGAGGATAAGTTTGGTGTTTCATGGCAACTTAACCTTCCAAGTTAAATATTTTAACTACATGAAAGAAGCCATTTTGGATATATATTCAAAATGGCTTCTTTCATGAATTGTGACTTTTCTATTATGACTAGGAATAATCCACATTCGGGCCTACGATAATAGATAAAGGGTCTGAGTTTTTTTTATTTCGTGTTTACTAAACAAAAATTATTATGATCCACATTGCAATCTAGATGATTCGCAGGGGCTTAATATAATCAACTATAACAAGATATGAAGGAGTACCCAAGTTGGATATTGAAATCGGTTATATTCCCAAACATTATTTTAATTTAAATCCCGATTCGGGTGGTTACTTTCCATTTGCTATCGACGGGAATCCGCAATATGTCTTCTCAATGGACGGTTTTTATTTACCTGAAAGTGACGAGAATTTTTTACCTTTATGGATGGAACAAATAGAAGCATTTCCAATCTATTTTTGTTCTGAAATTCCTCTATATTGGAAAGAAGATTATGAGGAGTTATGTAATAAATCAAATATTGAATATAAATATCTTTTAACTAATCATAAATTGATCGTATCCGTTACTGACATCGAAAACATAAATCAATTACGAGAAATTTTACCTATTTTTTTGTCAATTGGTAGTAGTAATGATCTCGTCGTATGGTCAACACAAGATGTTTTTCGTGTTGAAAAACGTCCATGGCAAGGTATTTTGGAAGGTAAGATTAGGGATTCAGTAGTCGTAAAAATTGATAAAGATGTATGTGTCTTTTGGATAGGTTATGACGGAGATAGCATTGTTGTTCTTACGAACAATACTAAATTCTCTACCTATGAGAACATCTGTAATACCTTACCGGAAATTATTAAGCCTTTAGAATGTGGATATGAATAAACATACACAGAACTACTCCTCTTTTTGTTTGTAGTTTATTATTATAAATTTGTGCTACTACCATAAAGCTTCTTTTTTGTTAGTTAATTAGTTATAGTCGCACATTTAAAACAGGCTTCGATTTTTTTATATAGTTTCTTCTGAAACTGTTTTTTGAGTTTTCTTGTTAATTTGGTCTCGATTTTTTTATAAGAAGTCCTTAATACGTTCGTGTAATCCAAAAGACCCTGAGACAAACTAACGGTATCAAAACTAGGAGCGTGGAGTTTTTGTTACAGCCGTTTCGTCCGATGGAGCCAGTGTTAGCTGAAGCGATTCCTACCGGTAAGAACTTTCTCCACCAGATCAAATGGGACGGAGTACGTATAGTAGCGATGGTGGAGTCTGGTGAAGTCCGCTTGTACACACGACATCAAAAGCCCCGTGAGTCGATTTACCCTGAAATAACAAAAAATATCTCAAATAAGTTTGCTGAACAAACAATAGTATTAGATGGAGAAATGATCTCCTTTCATGAGAGGAAACCTGATTTTTTTCAAGTAGTAAAGCGTGATCGAATGCGCGACAGCCAAAAAATCATATCAGCACAAAATCGGATTCCTGTGACTTATATGGTATTTGATATTTTACATTGGCAGGGTCAATGGTTATGGGACAAACCACTTAGCAAACGTTTAGAGCTACTGGAACAAGTGATTATAACGGATGAACAAATTCAAATCACTCCATCAGCGGAAGATGGGCAGATGCTCTTTGACTGGACGAATGAACATGGCTGGGAAGGGATTGTAGCCAAGGAAAAGAACGGAATCTACACTCCGAACGAGAAGAATGTAACTTGGAAAAAGGTGAAGCATTTTCATGAGATCGACGCTACCATTTTGGGTGTTACCTTAAAAGGAGGAAAGGTTTACTCTCTTTTATTAGGAAAGCAAGAAGAGAATGATTTTTCTTACATTGGTCGTGTTTCATCAGGGCTTAGCCAGTCTGAGATCCAGCTCTTGACAAAGTATAGTAAAGAGTTGGCAGTGTCTCATCCCAAGCGGATTACTGGGTTACCCAAGTTTCGCGAGGAAGAGATACGCTGGTTTCCGCCAACGATGAAGGCGACCATCCGTTTTATGGAATGGTCACCAGACGGGCATTTGCGATCACCTTCTATTATTCGTTTTGGAATATAAGAAAAACCCGCCAAGAAGCGGGTTTAATGTAACAAGGTAAGGAGACTAGTAGCAAGGGTAGTAGTCATCATAATAGTCATTGTAGTAGTAGTCATCGTAGTAAGGATAGAATGGGCGGAATGGAATGATAAAAATAGGTCTTCTAAAACGTCTTCTTCTACGACGGCGTCGTCTACGATCGTAATACTGATTTGTTTCTGCTTCTTCCATTGGCTGAACTGGAATCGGTTGATCTACTTGGATTTTTACTTCACTTTTGTCCATGAACATTACCTCCTAGAAAAAATTACGGTATGGATAAATTGGACCATAGTAGAAGGGATAGATACGGAAAAAGGGAACACAAGGGGCATAAGGAGTAAAAATAGGCGGAGTGGATGTATGATAAGTCGAATAAAAGGATGTAATGGATGGATCAATCGTTGTTGAATCGTTTTTCCAAGATTGATTCGATTGTATATTAGCCCCACCTTGTTGCGTTTACTTCAGCTTATGTCCAACACAGATGACTTGCGCTTAGGGAAAAGGAATTTGGGCGGTGAACAATTGAAAAAGAGCAGAATAGTACAGATTGAAGGGAAAGAGATTCGTTTTTCAAACCCAGATAAAGTGTTATTTCCTGAGATTGGACTGACTAAGTGGGAGATGATGATTCAGGCTCTCACTCTAGCACCAGCATTGCTATCGTTTAGTAAAAACCGATCTCTTACTACGATTCGTTATCCAGATGGGGTAGGAAAGAAGTCCTTTTATCAAAAAAATGTACCTGCATATGCGCCTGATTTTGTGTCTGTTCATACAGACGAGGATATTCAATATATTGAGTTAGATAGTACGGCGACATATGTTTGGCTACTTAATTTGGCGAGTTTGGAGTACCATGTTTCTTTTCATCAATTAAGCCGTCCAGATTACCCTCGAGAGCTAGTTTTTGATCTGGATCCATCGGTACCAGACTTTGAGAAGGTGATCGAAGTAGCTTCGGCAACTCGTGAGGTACTGAAATCTATTGGGTTAGATGGAATTGCTAAGACGTCAGGAGCTAGTGGGATTCAGATTTATGTACCTATTGAGGCAAAATGGACATTTGAGGAAACACGTAAGATCAATCATTTTATTGGGAGTTACTTGGCACAGAAGTATCCTAAGCTGGTCTCGATCGAACGAAGAGTAAAGGACAGAGGAGATAAGGTTTATTTTGACTACCTACAGCATTATCGTAGTAAAACGCTGATTGCCCCATATTCACCAAGAGCTACTGCAATGGCAACTGTCTCTGCTCCTGTTACATGGGAAGAGTTAGGAAAAGGAATTCATCCAACGGATTTTACACTATTGAACATGCCGGATCGTTTACAACAAAAAGGAGATCTGTTTCAAGTTTTTTATCAGAATCATACTTATTCATTAGATCCGATATTTGATGTTTTGAACTCCTCTTCTTGAGTACTGCAATCATGTATCAGTTCTATTGTTTTCCACGCTTTTTTGCGATATGTTAGGTTAGATTGGGAGGAGGAACGAAATTGAGAAAGATCGCTATTAATACTACCATTTTAACGCTCGTAGATGGAGCCAATCCAATACGCAATAGCGCCATCGGTTGGGATCGGGATCAGATTTGTTATATTGGTTCAGTGCCAACAGAAGAGGAACTCGATACATATGATCAAGTAATGGATTACCAAGGTAAGATTGTTATGCCAGGACTGGTAAATGCACATGGACATACTGCAATGACTCTCTTACGAGGATATGCTGATGATTTGCCATTGAAACGTTGGCTAGAAGAGGAGATGTGGCCTCTAGAAGCTAAAATGACACGAGAATCGGTTCGTGCTGGGTCTGCTTTGGCGGCACTAGAAATGATTGAATCAGGAACAACTACTTTCCTTGATATGTATGACAACATGGATGCAGTGGGAGAAGTAACACTCCAGTCTGGTTTACGGGCTCGGCTAATGCGTGGGTGTATCGGATTTGGATCGGATGAGATACGTACAGCAAAGCTCCAAGAAGCATACCAATTTGCGAAAGATTGGAATGGTGAAGGAGAAGGACGAATCCGAACCATGATGTCACCACACTCTCCCTATACATGTGATCCAGCTTATATCACAGCATTTATCGAAAAGGCAGTGGAGTTGAATATTCCAGTTCATACACATATGTCTGAAACATTGGCTGAAGTAGAACAGAATGTACGGGATTATGGCGTTCGCCCAGTAGAGCATTTGCGGAAATTAGGCTTTTTTAACTTACCATCGCTTGTAGCTCATGCCGTTCATTTGACGGATGAAGAACTTGAGATGTTGGCTCAATTTGATGTCAAAGTTGCTCATAACCCTGAGAGTAACTTAAAGTTAGGAAGCGGCATTGCTCGAATTCCGGATATGCTCCAAAAAGGCATGCGTCCAGCTCTTGCTACAGATGGTGCTGCAAGTAATAATAACCTAGATATGTTAGAGGAAGTGCATGTTGCTGCGATGATTCATAAAGGAGCAAATCAAGATCCGCTAGCAGTACCTGCAGCAACCGCACTTGCTATGGGTACCAAATATGGAGCAGAGGCCCTATTTTGGTCTGAGCAAATCGGGACATTGGAAATTGGCAAACAAGCAGATTTCATTACGTTTGACTCGACTGTTACGCATTTTCAACCACTCCATGATGAAGTTTCCCATATCGTCTATTCTGCAAGTAAAAGTGATATACGCGATGTTTTTGTAGCAGGAAAACAGCTTATGCGTGATCGCGAAGTGCTAACGATCGATAAAGAAAAGGTGATCTATGAAGCACAGCTTGCTTGGAAAGAACTAGCGAAATAATGTGAGGTAGAAGTAAGTTGGATTGTCAATGTGGAAAAAAGTGCCTGCTCTTGGGGCAAAGAGCAGGCGAGACCAAAAACTGATATAGGCGGAAAGAATAGGTAGGAAAAAAGTAGGTATAATATAATTACTTAAACCTGAATGTCAATTTCTAGATGAAAGCGCAAAGGGAGTTCTTCTGAAGTAGACCACATGCGTTTTTGGGCGGAGGGGGATGCCCAAGATTCAGCGTCAAGTTGTGGTTTTAACTTCAGGTATTCTTCTTCTGAAAGGTGAGCCTGCAACAATTGGTGAATCCAATTGGAAGACATCGGTTCACCCCCTTGGTGATATAGTTATTGTCTCCTCTTGTGCCTTCAATATGATTAACAACATTTCACAACGGACCTTTTTTTGGAGGTCCTCTTTTTTATTTCCAGAAGTTCCTTTCGCAACCTGTTGCATAAGTTGATATACTCTATATATGGCCATGACAGTATATCGAGGAGGTTGTTTTATGAAGAAATCATTACGTTTTGGAGTGTATGCGTTCATATTTACGATTACATTGCTTTTTTCCGGATTTATGTTGTATCAAACGTACGCAGTTGCACAGCCTATAAAAGAACAAGCAACCAACATTTCTGGCATTCAAGTAATCAGCCAACGAGTAACTCCAGATAAAGTAGAGATGACGGTAACCTTTGCCAAAGGATTTGATTTTGCAGAGAAATACCCCATTTTTATTCAAGAAGTGGAACAAAAAGCTGGGAATCGAGAGCTTGATATACAGATTCAAGACCGACCTAACGCAAAATTAAAACAAGTTTGGAATGAGTCGGAGCTGGCAATTCAGGAAGGTTTGGCATTGAAACGTTACACGTTAATAGAAGAAAAGATTGCTATGAAAGCAAGTTCCTTCGAACTGACACAATCAAAAGTCCGGATCGATGATCAATATCTCTATATATCTTTGCAAGATCATGATCATACCTTATATCGTGTCCTTCCGCTCGACCAATCAGAGAAAGGCGTACAAGAATGAGTACAAAATATTATGTTGCCATTGGGATTGGAACGGGATTACTCCTGTTCCTCCTTTTTTTAGGTGTAGATGTGCTGCCCTTTGTGGGAGCTTTGGTTTTAATTGGTTTGTTTTTATGGTTCTCTCAAGATAGTGGAGGAAAGCTAAAACTAGGGAAATCCAAAAAAGAAGCTCGTGTTACAGGCTCTGTTCCTGATATTCGCTTTGAAGAGATCGGGGGACAAGAGCGAGCCAAGCGAGAATTAAAAGAGGCATTAGACTTCTTGATTTTTGAGGAACAAAGAGATACATACGGTATTCGCCCATTAAAAGGAATCTTGCTCTATGGTCCACCTGGTACAGGTAAGACGTTGATGGCTAAAGCCGCTGCTAACTATACCCAATCGGTGTTTCTGGCAGCGTCGGGGAGCGAGTTTATCGAGATGTATGTAGGAGTTGGGGCACAGCGAATTCGAGAATTATTTCAACAAGCGTTTACATTAGCAAAGAAAAAACAAACCAAAAGCGCAATTATCTTTATAGATGAGATCGACGTGATCGGCGGTAAGCGGCAAGGATCACAACACAAAGAGTATGATCAGACGCTCAATCAATTATTGACAGAAATGGATGGGATTACGAAATCGGAGATCGATCTTCTTGTAATCGCTGCTACCAACCGGATAGACATACTGGATCCTGCGCTTCTTCGTCCGGGACGCTTTGATCGACGGATTGCTGTTGATTTACCAGATCGACAAGCGAGAGAAAAGATATTGACACTTCATCTTCAAAATAAACCACTTCATCCTTCCGTCCAATTGGATAAGCTGGCTCAACAAACATTTGGATTATCTGGTGCACAGTTAGAAAGTGTCACTAATGAAGCAGCGATCTATGCGATGCGAGATCGATCAGAACAGATTACCGATACTCATTTGTCCAATGCAATCGACAAAGTATTGATGGGCGAACAGAGTGATCGAGAAAGCAATCAAGAAGAGAAAGAACGGGTGGCAGTACATGAGCTCGGGCATGCTATTATCGCGGAACTTAATCAATCGGGATCTGTTGCACAGGTAGCTTTGACACCTAGGGGTCAGGCACTTGGCTACGTTCGTCATCATGAACCGGAAGATCGTCATTTGCATACCAAAAAAGACCTTGAGAGAAGAATTCAAGTCTGTTTGGCAGGTGCTGCGGCAGAAGAGCTATATTACGAAGAGAAATCAACTGGTGCGAAAAATGATTATGATCAAGCCAATTCTCTTGCCAAAGCAATGGTGGAAACAGGTTTGTCCACACTAGGAATTATTGATCCTAATTTGGCGCCAAAAGACCAAATTCAAGCAGAGATGCATACGATTCTAGCAAAGCAATATGAGGAAACTTTGGCAAAACTGAGAGCGTTTTCAGATGTGTTTCAAGAATCGTTGGATATTTTATTAACAGAAGAACGCTTGTCTGGAGAAGGTTTTCGTAAGTTGTTACAGCAAAAACAGAAAAAAATTGGTACAATAGACGAGGCAACTTAAGGAAAGGGGAACAACCATTTGTCTAGCATTCAACATATTGTAATCTTAGGTGGCGGAACCATGGGACAAGGTATTACCGAATTGGTCGCTTCCAAAGGATTTGATGCAACACTGATTGAAACAACTGAAATGAACATTGCAGCTGCTCGTCAAGAAATCGAGCGTAGCTTAGATCGGAAATTAGCAAAATGGGGAATCACTCCAGCTGAGAGAAAATCGACGCTGTCACGAATTCGTTTTTCTACGGATAAGTCTCTGCTTGCTGAAGCAGATTTTGTGATTGAAACAGTATCGGAGGATCTAGAACTAAAGAAAGATCTATTTGCTTACTGTGATCAGATTTGTCGACCAGAAGTACTGTTCGCAAGCAATACTTCTACCCTCAGCTTGACAGAGATCGCTGCTTCGACGAATCGTGCCGAGCAAGTGATCGGTTTGCATTTTGTTTATCCAGTTACCAAACGACCTGTAGTGGAAATCGTGCGTGGGCTCAAAACGTCAGAAGAAACCATGAGTAAGGTGAAGGAATTGCTTCCTCTGTTACAACTAGAAAGCGTGGAAGTATATGAATCTCCTGGTTTTGTGACCACTCGTCTTATGATGCTCCTCGTCAACGAAGCACTCTATACATTAACAGAAGGAGTTGCTACAGCAGAAGAAATCGATCGGGCTATGAAAGTTGGCTATCATTTCCACACAGGACCACTGGAGATGGCAGATCGTTTTGGATTAGATTCTGTTTTGGCAGCTTTGGAGCGTCTTTTCCGTGAGTTTGGTGATACCAAGTTCCGTCCTGCTCCGATCTTGAAAAAGATGGTTCGTGCAGGCCATCTTGGGATGAAAACAGGGGAAGGGATTTTTCGTTACAACAAGGAAGGGGACCGTTTGACGGGGAAAGGGGCGATTGAATAATGAAGGTTTTAGTAATTAACTGTGGTAGTTCTTCTATTAAATATGAGTTATTCGATATGACAGATGAGTCCGTGTTAGCGAAAGGCCTAGTAGAAAAAATCGGGACAGACGCTGCGATCATCACTCACAAAGTAACAGGGAAAGAAGAATACCTGGAGACAAGTGAAATTTTGGATCACCGAGTAGGTTTGACGAAAGTACTGAACCTATTACAATCCACAGACCATGGTGTGATTCAGAGCGCAGATGAAGTGACTGCTGTAGGTCACCGTGTTGTCCATGGTGGCGAGTTCTTCTCTTCCTCTGCGATTATTGATAGTGATGTACGCCAAGCGATTCGCCGAACAATTGATCTTGCACCACTACATAATCCACCTAACTTGTTGGGGATTGATGCAGCTCAAGCAGCATTACCAGATGCCACTCACGTAGCTGTCTTTGATACTGCATTCCATCAAACCATGCCAGATTATGCATATATGTATGCTTTACCACGTGTTCTTTATCAAAAATACAAAGTTCGTCGTTATGGATTCCATGGAACTTCTCACAAATATGTATCCCAAAAGACAGCGGAATTTTTAGGACGTAACGTAGAAGATCTCAAAATTATTTCTTGTCACGTTGGAAATGGTGGTAGTGTGACTGCGATTGAAGGCGGTAAATCAGTTGACACCAGTATGGGGATGACTCCGTTAGAAGGCTTAATGATGGGAACCCGGTCTGGAGATATCGACCCAGCGATTGTCCCTTATGTCATTTCCAAAGAGGATCTGACCCTCGCAGAAGCACAATCAATGCTAAACAAACATAGTGGACTTCTTGGAGTATCAGGTTTGTCGGGAGATATGCGCGAAGTAACAGAAGCAATGCATAATAACAATGATCAGGCTCGTCTAGCTTATGAGATGTACGTATATAAACTTCGCAAAGTAATTGGATCCTATTTTGCTGCGATGAATGGAGCAGATGTGCTTCTATTTACAGCAGGAGTGGGGGAGAATGCTGCTGATGTCCGAGAGGTAGTTTGTCAAAACTTGTCTTTCTTTGGTGTTGAAATAGATTCAGAACTGAATGCGATACGTAGCAAAGACGTACGCCGAATTAGCACTCCTAACTCCAAAATGGACGTTCTAGTTGTTCCAACCAATGAAGAGTTAATGATTGCCCGAGATGCAAAACACCTAGTCGGCGGAATCGAGTAGATGATAAAATAAGGGGAATGCTCACTACATATTGGAAAGGAAACAAAACAGAATGAAACTTTCCCAACGTGTTCAACAGTTAGCCCCATCTACTACACTAGCCATTACTGCCAAGGCGAATGCGATGAAAAAACAAGGCTTGGATGTAATCGGACTTGGAGCTGGGGAGCCAGATTTTAATACCCCCCGACATATCCTAGATGAAGCAATCGATGCAATGGAAAAGGGATATACGAAGTACACTGCTTCCGGTGGGATTTTGGAGCTGAAAGAAGCAATCGCAGAGAAGCTAGAACGTGATAACCAACTAACGTATGATCCAAAAACGGAGATCACGGTCACTGTAGGAGCGAAAGGTGCGCTTTATAATTTATTTCAAGTGATCCTTGATCCTGGTGATGAGGTGATTGTCCCAGCTCCATACTGGGTCAGTTACATCGAACAGATTAAACTAGCTGGTGGAGTGCCTGTAGTGGTTGAGGGAGCTGAAGAAAATCAGTTTCGTATCACTCCAGCACAACTGGAAGCTGCAGTAACGGAGAAAACGAAAGCATTTATTCTCAATAGCCCTTCCAATCCGACTGGTGTGCTTTATCCAAAAGAAGAGTTAGATGTTTTAGGAAAGGTAGCAGTAGATAAGGATCTTCTTATTGTCTCCGATGAGATCTACGAACACTTGATTTATGATCCAATTGACCATGTTAGCATCGCCAGCCTCAGTCCAGAACTATATGCTCGGACAATCGTTATCAACGGTGTTTCCAAGACATATGCGATGACCGGATGGAGAATTGGATATGCAGCTGGTCCAGCTTCTATTATCCGTTCCATGATTGATCTGGATAGCCATAGTACATCGAACCCAACATCTGTGGCGCAATATGCTGCGATTGCAGCTTTGTCTGGTACTCAGGAGCCTGTTTATGAGATGATTGCTGCTTTCCGGGAACGTCGTGATTATGTAATGGAACGTTTAAAGAATATGCCTGCTATTTCCTGTGTACGACCAAATGGTGCTTTTTATGCTTTTCTTAATATTGAAAAGCTCTTAACAGCATCGGGTGGAAACTTTGAGAATTCCGATGAATTATCCAAAGCATTGCTCGAAGAAGAGCTAGTAGCAGTGGTACCAGGCTCTGCATTTGGCTCTGATCGACATATTCGTATTTCGTATGCTACTTCTAAAATGCAGTTGGAGAAGGCATTGGATCGTCTAGAGAAATTTTTTGAAAAACAAGATGCATAAACATGGATGAGCTTTAAGAGGGGAGACTCTCTTAAAGCTTTTTTTGTATAGATGTGATAGAATTTCGAACAATTTGATAGAAAAGATTTTTAAAGTTCATTATAATAGAGTTACAATATTTCGACATCATAAAAGATAGATTCATAGTAAGCGCTTACATACGTTTCGTCTGAGTTCTAATACATACTGTAACTTTCCTCCAAAGTCGGAATTATTGTAAAAGTCCAATCCGGAAAAGGGTGACAGTATTGAGGTTCAGAAAATCGATTGCTTGTGTGTTATCTTCTGCCCTTTTATTAGGGGTAGTGGCTACTGGTGCACCACTAACTTCTGCCCAGCAAAAGTCTCCTGTCCAGCAAAAAGTTCCTGCTCAACATGAAAAGCATGTGGATTGGGCAACCGTAGATTATGATCGTTTGGCTAAATCGTTAAAAGAGCGTGGACTGATTGATCAAAAAGCTTCTGAGGAAGAAGTCAATAAAGCAGTCGTAGACTATGTAGTGAAAAATAGTGTCCAAAGCGGCATTGATACCTCTACTCCTTTTGGTAAAAAAGTAAACAAAGGGTTGAAAGGTGTCCAAAAGAGCGGAACACAAAAGGCAAACGGCAAAAAACTAAAGCCGGAGAAAGCTCATAAAGATATGATTGTGATGGCTTTGGTCGAGTTCCCGGACTATAGTCATAATCGTATTCAACCTGAAGAGGGTTATTTATATACCAAAGATTTTAATCCGCAACATTATCATAAAATGCTCTTCAATCAAAAGGAATATCAAACCCCAGAAGGCTTAAAGCTAACAACTATGGCACAGTATTATCTACAACAATCTGGTGGAACTTGGACTGTGGATGGGGTGGTAACTCCATGGATGCAATCAAAACGAACAGCAGCACAAAATGACCAAGATCCCCGTGGTCTAGTTGTCGAAACATTAACCCAAGTTGGACAATCCATCAAAGGAAAAGAAGCGCTATATGACCAGCGTGATCCATACGATTTAGATCAAGATGGTAATGTAATGGAACCAGATGGTATGCTAGACAACTTAATGCTAGTTCACTCTGGTGTAGGGGAAGAAGCAGGTGGCGGTGATCTAAAAGAAGATGCGATTTGGTCTCATCGTTGGACACTGAGACAACCTACCACTATTCCCGGTACTAACTTAAAGGCATTTGACTATATGATTCAACCGGAAGATGGAGCTGTTGGTGTATTCTCCCATGAATATGGTCATAACTTGGGATTACCTGACCTTTATGATACAACAGGAGAAGGCTTTGGTTCTCCTGTCGGTACTTGGTCTCTCATGTCTGGTGGCTCTTGGAGCGGTAAAATTGCAGGAGCGGAGCCAAGTGGTTTTGATCCATGGTCTAAAATGTATCTACAGGCTACTTTTGGTGGAAAGTGGATTGATCCTGTCGAAATCGATCATAAGAGCTTGACCAAAAAAGGCTCTGTCTATAAATTAAATGAAGCAGTTAACTTAAAACCACAAAATAAAGTATTAAAAGTAAATCTGCCTGGTGTGGAAAAGCAACCTCCTACCCAACCGGCAACTGGAAAATTTGCTTATTTTTCTGACCTAGGAGACAATGTCAACACAAAAATGACCTCACCAGAGATTGACTTAACAGGTGTGACCAATGCTAGTTTGAGCTTTGATTCTTGGAGAGATATCGAAACAGGTTATGATTATCTCTATATCAATATTATCGATGTAGCAACGAATGAAAAGAAAACGCTTAAAGCATATGATGATGTCACAAAGGGCTGGGTGAAAGAGACAATTGATCTCTCCTCCTTTGCAAACAAAAAGATCAAAGTAGAATTTAACTATGTGACCGATGGTGGTTGGGTACAAGAAGGATTCTATGTAGACAACATCGCTGTTACAGCAGACGCAACGAAATTGTTTGAAGATGATGGAGAAGGCACCCCTAAATTTACCCTTGCTGGATTTATCCATTTTGATGGAAAAGGGAAAGTATATCCAAACTACTATCTAATCGAATGGCGCACCCATAACGGTATGGATCAAGGACTAGCCAACTTACGTCGGGGTAGCAGTTTTATCAGTAGTGATGCGGGTATGGTGGTATGGTATTATGATGGCCGTTATCTTGATAACAACACAAGCCTTCATCCAGGTGAGGGAATGGTTGGGGTAATCGATTCCCATCAACGAATTCACTATTGGAATAATGATCCGTCCACACCAGCAACAGAACGTTACCAATTGGTAGATGCAGCGTTCAACTTCAAGAAAACATCGGAGATTCATATCAATAACTATGTAACATTTGGCTCAATGCATTATCCAAGCTTGCCAGGCGTATCTACCTTTTATGATGGAAATGACTATACATTGAAGGGTGTAGATACCATCGGTAAGATTTTGCCCAAGTATAATCTACAGTTTACATTGAAAAAAGTCGCAAAAAATGGTAAATCAGCACATATTGAACTATCCAAAAAATAAAGGTATTTAGAAGAGTAGTATGAAAGCTTGCCTGTTCATTCCTTGGAAAAGGAGATGAACAGGCTTTTTTAGAAGGAAATAGATAACCAAGAGTGAAATCCCAAAAGGATGTTTTGTATCTATTCATTTTAGATTGGTATAAAATAAGCATATAATAATCTGAATAAATTTTAAAAAATGATTAAAGGAATGTTTATATGAAATGCTATATTCAGTGGTTATTTGGCAAACCGTATAAAGAAGATAAAATGGTTTATTTTTTTTATCGATCTGCGGTAGTTTTTTATTTTATCGCAACGTTTTTATTTCTAGCACTGGCTATTTTAGCAAACATAAAAGAATGGTGGATTGCGTTTTTTGCAGGTGCGATCCTGTTTCCGTTATGTTTCCGTATTGTGAATACTATCAATATCAAATTATCGAAATTCGCTAATAGAACAACTAGGAGGTAGCTAATTGGAGACAAGGAAAAGAAAAGCTGGTTCTCTCCTCGGATTAGCTTGGGGAGATGTGCTAGGTTGTCCTGTGGAGGGATGGCGAGATAACGAAATACGAGAAGTATATGGAGAATACTCTAATCTACCGACTAAGTATGAGCTATCGAAAATTTCGATCAAACGGAAGCGGAAGCTGCGACCGTTGGGATTGCACTCTGATGACACTCAACAAGCTATGGCTTTATTGAATGTTTTGTCAGGAGGTTGGTCCCCAAAAGCTTGGGCAGATTTACTTTTGCAAGGGCAACAAATAGGCACTTGGCGAGGAATTGGTCGAAATTTTGTCGCCTCCTTGCATCGATTGAGAAAAGGTGGATCCTATCATAGTTCTGGCAGTTCCTCGGCAGGAATCGGTGCAGCGATGAGAATTGGTCCTATTGGTGCATGGTTTGCAGGTAAGCCAGACGAATTCCTTCAAGTGGCGATAGAGAGTACCCTTGTCACTCATTCGGATCAACGTGCTGCGGTCTTTGCAGCTATGGTAGCCTATACCGTTTCTTGCATGATTGAGCAAAAATCAATTCACCAGATACTGTCTGACTTATCTGCATTTACAGAAGAAGCAGAGTTATATTCGAAAAAGCTTGTAGCCAAAGGTTGGAAGGTAGAGAATGCAGAGAGTCAACTCCTTTCCAAGACAATGCAAGGATCTCGCGATCTTCCATTCGTACCCCTTGATAAGATGAGAGAAGAAATCTCCTTACTAGCTCGACCACATCTCCAAGCGGGATTTACTCGAGCTCATCCCAATCAAGGGTTTGTGTTACTTGGAGGATTACATGCTCTTCTAGTCTCTCTACGATCGGATAAAGAACCAGAAGAATTACTACTTGATATTATCCGACAGGGTTTCGATACCGATACGGTTGCTGCCATTGCTGGGTCGATTTTAGGAGCTCGATATGGAATGGATTGGATTCCTACACATCGGTTATTAGACCAAGAGAATATAGTCAAATATGCACAGGCTCTTTCTGAACCTGATATATATCAGTTAGAAGAGGGCTTAGATTTTTTATCCCGAGAGAAAGATTGGTCCGAAATGGAACAGAGCTATCAGCGAAAGATATAAGGAGGGAAAATATATGAGATGGAACAAGGTGCTGGGACTTTTATTATTAGTTTCATTTACTGTGGGGATAATCTATTTTTATGGTAGCTCTTTTACCAAAAGTTATGCGAATTGTAGAGCATGTACGGAGATCAATCAAAAAACATCCTCAGTAGATCCTACGATACTTTGGGATCAGTGGGAATGATCACTTTTTATAGAAGAGCCTTATAATGCTATCAGATTAAATTAAACAAAATACATCGAGAATTTTACTAGGAAACTACATCAACTGTTATAAAAAATTTAAGGCGTATCCGATCAAAAATAAAAAGTTCAATTCAATGTGGCAGCTTCTCTTATTCAATATAAACAGATATATCAGAGCTGTATTGTAATTTATGTCTATTTTATTAAATTTATTAGTTTAATAATATAAAAATACTGTTATAATTGCAGAAAGAGGATAAGGGGAAGGGTGCTCCTCTTTGAAATAGGTAGAATATTAGATATATACAAGGGAGGCTGTCCATGGAAAACTTTGTTACAAAATTAAACGAGATTTTGTGGAGTGACCCAGTAATTTATATCCTGTTAGGTGTTGGTCTAGTATTCTCAATACTTACCCGTTTCCTACAAGTTAGGCATATTAAGGATATGATCATGCTCATGTTCCAAGGGAAGAGTTCGGAAGCAGGTGTTTCCTCTTTTCAGGCTTTGTCCATTGCGCTTTCGGGTCGCGTAGGAACCGGAAATATTGCCGGTGTGGCTACTGCGATTGCATTTGGTGGACCAGGAGCTGTTTTTTGGATGTGGACGATTGCATTTATCGGTGCATCCAGCGCATATATTGAATCTACTTTAGCGCAGATTTATAAGGTAAAACAAGATGGACAATATCGTGGGGGGCCAGCTTTTTATATTGAAAAAGGACTTGGTTGGAAATGGTTTGCTATCCTTTTTGCTATTGCTGCTTTGATCGCCATGGCAATTTTGATGCCAGGTGTGCAATCTAACTCCATTGCGTTAGGCGTTGAAAACGCATTTGGACTTAATCCAGCGATTACAGGTATCGTAATTGTTCTTTTATTAGGTTTTATTATTTTTGGTGGAGTAAAACGTATTGCTAATGCAGCTCAAATCATTGTTCCGTTTATGGCGCTTGGCTATATTTTGTTATCCGTTATCATAGTTCTAGTGAATATTAAGGAGTTACCAGGAGTTTTAACTCTCATATTTAAAAGTGCTTTTGCCTTAGATTCAGCATTTGGTGGATTGATCGGGATGGCGATCTCTTGGGGAGTAAAACGAGGGATTTATTCCAATGAGGCTGGACAAGGTACAGGACCACATCCAGCTGCAGCAGCGGAAGTATCTCACCCTGCTAAACAAGGACTTGTTCAAGCATTCTCTGTATATATTGATACTTTGTTTGTCTGTTCTGCGACCGCTTTTATGATCCTTTTCACTGGAATGTATAATACACAAGCTGAAGATGGATCATTTATTGTAAATAATCTGCAAGGAGTAGAGGCAGGACCAGGTTTTACACAGGCTGCCATTGATAGCATCATACCTGGCTTTGGAGCAGGATTTGTTGCAATTTCCTTGTTTTTCTTCGCCTTTACTACGATTATGGCATACTACTATATAGCAGAAACAAATATCGCATATCTAATTCGTGGAAAGAATAGAAAACCAGCAATGTTTGTCTTAAAACTAGTGATCATGGCTGCAACTTTCTATGGAGCAGTGAAAACAGCCAAACTTGCATGGGCATTAGGCGATGCTGGTTTAGGAATTATGGTGTGGCTAAATGTGATCGCGATCGTATTACTTGCTAAACCGGCATTAGTTGCTTTAAAAGATTATGAAAGACAGAAAAAACAAGGTTTCGATCCTGTATTTAACCCGAAAGAACTAGGGATCCAAAATGCCGATTATTGGGAGAAAGAGTATGTATCTGATAAAGAAAATGCATCGTAATTAAATATGTACTCGTTACAAAGAGAAGGAGAGTAAGGTGTCTCCTTCTCTTCTTATTTGTAACTCGCTGACCTTAGGACAAAATGGAGCACAGATGGGTATGCAGATGAATTTGCAAGGATTAGCTAAGAGAAAGAACTGCTGCTCAACAATTACAGCAAATTCAACAACTTGCACAACAATTACTTCCATAACAATTTAAAGTAATGAACAATGTAACTGTGAGATATAAGTCACCACCATCGGATCGTGTATATCTATGGAGGTGTTTTTTATTGACGATTATGGCATACTTTCTAACGTCTGTAAGACGACAAAGAAGGCGACAGAATAATCTATCGCCTAACATATCTACTTTTGGGAATAAATAGGCGGGTTATTTAGTCTGTCTCGAATGATAGATTGTATATCTGGTTGTTTCTTTGATTGGATTGACTGCCCAATTGGATTAATATACGTTGGGATATGGACTTCGTCGATAAATAAGATGCCGTCGTATTGGTCTCGTGGAACCAATTGTTCATCCCATAGACCCCAGTCCATCGCTTGGCGTCGAGTGAACATCCAAGAGGTTCCTTTTTTGTTTTTCTGATGTTGGAGATCAACAAAGAGGTTCGGGTGTTTCGATTTACTCAGAATGGACTCGATATTTCCCTCAGGATGAGGATAGCGAACAGGAGCAGGTTGTTGATTATTTAGTGCGGAAACTCCTTTGTTCATGTATAGCCCTATAACATACGATTTCTTTTTGAGACGGTCAGGCATTAGTTGTCCCATCGTTACTACATTCGTTCTGTTAGGGTTCTCTGTCTGAGTATTCACTTTTCGAATGTGAATATTATGGGCCCATACGATGATCTTTTTGTTTGGATATAGTTCTTCTGCTAGCCAAGTAAGATTTTTTGCCATTGCTTCATCTCGTAATACAGACAACTCATCATAATATTTTAATGCTTCTACGGGGTTTTCCTCAGAGTACTTCGCTATTAACAATATCTTTTCTACAATTTTATCTATGCTGTTAATTCGATCTTCCAGTACATGTTGTGTCACTTTAACCCGTTCAGGATGTTCGGGATCTAGTTTGGTCAACTCATCTTGGTGTTCTTTTAGGAATGTTAAGAGAGATTGGTAATTAGCGATCATGCGTGCTTTGTCCTGTTGAAATTGATCGATAGTCTTTAAACCAGAAAAATAGTAGAGAAATTCCATCTCGGACTGATACGCCTTTTCACCCATTGATGGATCCACTTTTTCAAACCAACTTTTTAAAAAGTGGGAGTAAGAAGTATTGGTTGGTTGCATATCAAATCCAGATAGGGAAAGCGGATCGTTCGTTTGTCTTTCTCTCTGGATGTAATCAAATAGTGGTAGTGTTTCTTGGGCATGCCATATTGAAAAAATTGAGTCCTGCATTGTTTGTAATGGAGTTTGTTTCTTGACGTTTAGATCAGTAGCATAGGCCTCACCAAGCCCAGATTCAAAAGCGACTACATCATAATCTAGTTCTTTGTGTAAATACTGGATTAATCGCACTTTAGACGAATTAAATTCAGCTGCTCCATGAGAACTTTCACCTAATAGTACGATCTGCTTGTCCTTCAGTACTTTTTTTAGAAAACGCAAATCTTGATATGTATCGTTTTCGGATGGGCTAAGTTGTTTAATCTTATATGCATTTTTTTGGAGCCATTTTGTCCAGTTTGACTCTTCCGATTTGGTCTTTGCTTCTATAGATCCTGTACTTCCGAAGAACAGAGATGAAACTGTTAGACTAGTGATCAACACAAGAGATAGGATTTTTCTTGTTTTGCTCATGTCATTCCTCCTTTAATAAATATTGTAAATATTATAACTTAACACGAGTTAAACAAGCGATTAATTCAAAGTTAATTGGTTAGTACGTGACGTTAAGGAAAATTGATAAGAATAATATTTGATAATCCCTTAGTTTTTAGGAGCAGAGGGAGTATCTGTTATTAATACAGCCTTAGTTTATTAGTAATTAAGACTCAATCCAGTGGAAAACAGGAAGAAACCAAGGATTAAGAAAATCAAAGGGCTTAGATAATGAATGAAGTAAGAATTTTTAGGAGTTTCTTTGGATTTTTGTATAATAAGACCATAAGCAATTACATAAAAAGCAACCCCTGTGGCTGCTATTATTATTGGAACATTCATATGTGTCTCCTTTTGTACTGGACAGCAATTTTTCAAATAAGTAAATAGCGGCATAGTAGGGTGTGTATGATTAACTAACCGTCATAAAATAACGAGATGAATGGTATTACATTCTGTCATTTAGTTAGAAAGTTGTTCTTCAATTGTTTTTGTAAGAGGAGAGTCTACATTCCCTGTATGTAAGGTGGATTCTGTTTCGATCAAAACAATTCCACATTCTTCGTCAGCAATAGGGTTATGCATTGTATTTTTTGGCACCACAAAAAATTCTCCTTCTTCAAGGGTTACCACTCCATCCTGAAGTTCGATTCGTAATGTACCATAAACCACAAAAAACATTTCATCTTCATGGTCGTGTTTGTGCCAAAGGAATTGTCCTTTTAATTTCGCAACCTTGATATATTGATTATTAACTTGACCAATCACTTTAGGAGACCAATATTCTTTTACTTTGGATAACTCGTTAACAAAATTAATTCCATTAATCGATTTCAACATGACACCCCATTTCTTGATAACCGGAAAGTTCACAGCACAAAATTAGAGAACACAATGAAAATTGCCTTTTCTAAGCGTTGGACTAGTACAAACTGCATCTAAAACTCATCGAATCAAAAGTATTTGATTCGATGAGTGGGTGGGTGACATACCAACGAGAGAAGAACGAATAACGGACCAAATGTCCTGCATGATAGTAGGTAAGAATGAACTGGACCTTACGAAGATTTTACAAGAAAAGATACAAGAAAGTAGATTTGATTCGGTATTTTTTATTGACAAAATAATTTATTTATGCTATAATTGAAAATTAAAATTGTTATTTGTATAATAAGATTCTCCTGGCCAGGGGAATCTATTATTGTTTATATGGGGGTTCATTTTATTGAAACAAAATGAGTCGAGTTTAACTTCCTTAATATCTGCTTTTGGTCGTGCATATCACAGTCAATATGACACACCCAAAATTTTTGATGATTTTATTGCCAAAGATCTCATTTCTCCAAAAGAGTTTGCCGACATCAGAGAGAATATGATTCAAGGAATACCGTTTTTTAACCAAGATATTGCGAAAAGGTATCAAGACGATCCAGATGAAATTTTAAAATGGATCACCCAAGTCCAGCTTTCTCCAACCCCCTTAGCACGTGCTGCGTATTGCGAAAAAGTATTAATGAACGAGGTAATATTAGGGTTACAACAGTATGTCATATTGGGAGCTGGGTTAGATACTTTTTGTTTTCGGCATCCAGAATTGAGTAATAAATTGGAAGTATTTGAAATGGACCATCCAGCTACACAGGAATGGAAAAAGAAAAGGCTCGAGCAAGCCAATTTTGAACTCCCGAGAAACCTTCATTTTGTATCGATGGACTTTACCAATAAGCTAACGAATCAAAAGCGAATCGACGAAATGCTTGATGACAAAAAAACGTTCTTTAGCCTTTTGGGTGTTTCGTATTATTTAACGAAAGAAGAAAATGCAAGCTTGATAAATCATTTATTTGCCAATGCCCCATCTGGAAGTTCAATCGTATTTGATTATGCAGACGAAGGACTTTTTGAAGAAAAAGGGATGTCGAATAGAGTGGAAAATATGGTAAAAATGGCAGCAGCAAGTGGTGAACCAATGAAATCGTGTTTTCCTTATGATGAAATCGAGAAAATGTTAGAAAAAGCAGGTTTGCTAATTTATGAGCATCTATCGCCAGCTATGATCAATGACCGTTTCTTTCATAATCGGTCGGATTATTTATCTGCATTCGAAACGATTCATTATATCCATGCTGTCAAAAAATAATGTCTGAGTTATTATAACAAACTTCCTCTCAATCTATTATAAAGGATGGGAAGGTTGTTTTCCTTAAATGCCCCCACCTTTAAGAGTTAGTGCAGGTGGGGGCATGAAATTTATTGGAGGACAGGGTCTGAATGTTAATGGAAAAAATCAAGTTGATTGACTATAGATATTGAAGAGTTTATGCTTACGATTAAAGTAAATCTAAATTTCTTATTATTCGAAGGGGTTTAATTACCTTCAAGTGGCTCATTTAAGGTATGGAAATAGCAAAATTCTTTGCGGAATCATTTTTAAGATTTGCTCCCTTTCATCTACCCCATTTCAATGGGGTAGATGAAAGGGAGCATTGCTCGGTATCCCCCTTGTGGGGATGCTTAGAGCAATTTATTTTTTGCACTTTCCTCCTACTATATGTAATATAATTATCCTTATATGTTACTATATTTACCCTATTTTTGTCATACTATATGTATGAGTAAAAACACTGTAAAACACGCTAGGACTTGCGTGTATAATGTCAACTACCACATGGTATGGTCGGTGAAGTATCGTAGAGCCGTACTGGATCAAGAGATTGAAACGTATCTAAAAGTTATTTTTCAAGAGATTGCGGAGGAGAAAGGGTTTGAAGTAGCTATGATGGAGGTGGGAGAGCAAGACCACGTCCATGTCTTTGCTTCTGCTCATCCTAAAGTAGCTCCATCATACATTGTGAAAATGTTGAAAGGTATTTCCGCTAGGAAGTTATTTCTAAAGTTCCCGAGGCTAAGAAATAAGTTATGGGATGGTCATCTTTGGAATAGCAGCTTCTACATGGAAACCATTGGCTCTATTTCGGAAGAAACGATTCGTAAGTACATTGAAAATCAGAAAAAGAAAGGGGGAAAATCAAATGATGAAGTCGTACAAATTCAAGATAGAACCTAATCGGGTACAAATGGAACGAATCGAAACTACCTTGAATTTGTGTCGCTGGCTATACAATACAGCTTTGGAACAACGAAAGTTTTCTTATGAAAAACGTGGTATTTCCGTTAACTACAACATGCAACAGAATGAATTACCACGACTAAAGAAAGAGTTTCCAGAGTTCAAGCAGGTACAATCGCAAGTGTTACAGGACATTCTACGTCGTTTAGATAAAGCATTTAAAGGGTTTTTTCGTAGAATCAAAGCGGGAGAGAAAGCAGGATACCCACGCTTTCAAGGTAAAAACCGTTATGATAGCTTCACATACCCACAAAGTGGGTTTTCTCTGGATGGGAAATATCTGAAACTGTCTAAGATCGGTAATGTTCGCATCAAATGCCACAGACAAGTAGAAGGAAAGATCAAGACCTGTACCATCATCCGAAAAAACGGAAAGTACTATGCTTGTTTTTCCTGTGAAATCGAAACCATAACACACTCGACAGGGAAACAAGTCGGTGTTGATCTTGGTGTTAGACATCTTGCTATTACATCTGATGGCGAATTTTTCGAACACCCTAAGTATTTCAGAAAGTCAGAGCGCAAACTAAAACGACTTCAGCGCATAGTATCTAAACGTAAGAAAGGTTCCAATCGTCGTAGAAAGGCTGTAGCTTTGCTTGCAAAGCTACATGAGTACATAGCAAATCAAAGAAAAGACATTGCCCATAAAATTAGTAGGTATCTAGTAGATCGCTATGATCTAATTGCCTTTGAAGATCTGAATATCAAAGGAATGGTCTTGAATCACAAATTAGCCAAAAGTATTGTGGATGCTGGATGGAATCAACTTGTACAGTTCACTTCCTACAAAGCAGAATATGCTGGTAAGCAAGTAATACAAGTGGACCCATACAACACGTCTCAGGCTTGCTCAAAATGTGGTCAGATCGTAAAAAAAGAACGAAAAGATAGAGTCCATAGTTGCTCTTGCGGATATACAGAAGATAGAGATGTAAATGCGGCAAGAAACATACTACATAAAGCAGTTGAACATGTTCCAACGCTAAAATGCGGACAGTTAGAACTAAACCTAATATAGGCATGGAACGTGCCTTCGTGGAGAATGCGACGTTGGTCGATTCAATGAATCGAGAAGCTCGCCATTTCAATGGCGATGTAGTTCACAAGTATTAAAGGGAGTAGTTCTATTGGTTATTAATTGGGATGCGGTAGCCGCTATTGGACAAGTGGCAGGAGCAATTGCTACTTTTTGGGCGGTAAAGGTTGGACTGTCAACAGTAAACTAGACAGTTTTTTTAAGGTGTATCAACTTGTACTCCATAGGGGTTAGATAGTCTAAGGTACTGTGAATACGAACATTGTTAAACCAGTTTACGTAGTCAAATAATTCTAACTCTAGTTGTTCCAGGCTTTTAAAACGAGCATTCTTAACAAACTCTGTTTTCATTATCTTAAACATAGCTTCTGCTACTGCATTATCATATGGTGAGCCTTTTAGGCTCAACGAGCGTTGGATCTGGAAGGTTTTGAGTGCTTCATCCATTAATTTGTTTTTAAACTCATTTCCTCTATCAGTATGGAAAAGTTGGACTTTTCATAGGTCTTGTTTAATAGAAGAAAGAGCACGATACACTAGCTGTGCGTCTTTCTTAGGACCAGCACTATATCCAATAATCTCCCGATTGAAAAGATCAACAAAAACACAGATATAATGCCATGTTTGCTTCACTCGTACATACGTTAAATCGCTTACAATCACTTTTAATGCTTCATCTTGATGAAACTTTCGATCCAACAAATTTGCATGATTTGACTCGTTACAGGTACTTCGGCTCTTTTTGAACTGGGCGATGGTGTACTTTGAAATAAGCCCTTGTTGGTTCATGATTCGTCCGATTCGTCTTCTAGAAATGATCCATCCCCGTTTTTTTAATTCCACTTTAATTTTTCGTGTACCATAGGTTAGACGGCTTTTTTGAAAGATGTCTACGATCACAGACGTGATCGTATCCTTCAAGGACTTTCTATTCTTTTTTTCATAATAGTAAGTGCTTCTAGGGAGTTGTAGGACTTCGCACATTGCTGATACTGAGTATTTGTGACGATTATTTCGGATCACATTTACTTTCGTCCCATGATCAGCGCGGCTTGCTTTAAAATATCGTTTTCCATTCGTAAACGTTGAAGCTCTTTCCGAAGCTGAATTAATTCAGCTTCTTCGGTTGTTCGGTTGTCCTTTTCTTTAAAGGAGCAACTGTTCTGACTCTGCCTGATCCACTTATCTACAGCAGATGGAGTAAGATCATACTCTTTGATAATTTCACTTCTTGGTTTCCCACTTTGATGCAATTGAACAATTTGGTGTTTAAACTCCTCGGTAAAAGTACGTCTTTTTCTTCTTGTCATAATCAATTCTCCTCGTTTCATGTCCCTTTGAAACAAGTGTAATTGACCTTATTTTTTCTGTCCAATAAACTGTAACCTATCCAGGTAGCATTGAATCAGGCGAAAGAAGCAAGAGAAAGTATACAACCAAAGTTAAGCTTTTTTTGTAATGACTATGGTACTCTGTTCGAAATAGAAACTACGAATACTGGATCGAACCCTGTTACAATCTTATCTGCAGGCCTTTTTTGTGGTTTGGGAAAAAAGAGAGAAGAGATCCCAAGTGAAGAGAACAACATTATAGAAATGAAGGGGAAAACATTACTGTCAGGTGAAAAGATAAGGGTAGAGTATGTCATACTAGATTACCTACTGATGTTAGGATACGAAGAGGAAATGGAACTTGACTTCGTTGCAATAGATCATATGGGGAAAGAACATAGTTTAAAAATCCCTGTGGATCTACCTAAATTACTTTATCTTAGTGAATATACCAGGGAAGATATCAATCAGCTGAAACAACAATATTGGAAAAGTATCTCTATGGGGAAAAATTTAGAACAAAGATATCTAGAACATCTACAAGATCGGCAAGATGCATTACAAGGAAAATAGCATCTAAAATGAACTAAGTGTGAGTTTCACTTGCTAGTAGGGAGGGAGTTATTCCTCTCTTTATTGTAATCTAGGTAAGATCTAAGATAGATTTACATAAAAATTAGCTAACATTTGATTATTCCTCAAGGTCTATTTGTATTTAACTTTTATATTAACGGAATTCAAAAGGAAAGGTGTTTTCTATCTTTAAGGGGTATTGCTAGGGAAAACGTGAATCTACAATAAACATCTAAAAAAAGGGGGTCCTGAAATGCTGAATAAACCTGATGATTTTAATGTAAACGAAAGTCCTAAATCTGGGTTAGAAAAATACCTAGTTTCTCCAGAAATACAAAGTCAGCTATATAAACGAACCTTACTCATTATTGTTATTTCCCAAATTTTCGGTGGTGCAGGACTGGCAGCAGGAATAACAGTTGGAGCCCTTCTTGCCCAAGATATGTTAGGAACAGATAGTTTGTCAGGTGTTCCAGTTGCGTTATTTACATTGGGTTCAGCTGGATCCGCACTGCTTGTGGGGCGACTATCTCAACGTTTTGGACGTCGTTTAGGATTATCAACAGGTTTCTTGGCGGGTGGAATTGGTGCAATTGGAGTAGTAATTGCTGCAATGAATGAAAATATTTATCTTCTGTTTGCTTCCTTGCTTATTTATGGTGCAGGTACTGCTACCAACTTACAAGCTCGCTATGCAGGCAGATTTAGCAAAGCCGACTCAGCGGGCTACAGCAGTGAGTATTGCGATGGTATCCACTACTTTCGGTGCGGTTATGGGACCGAACTTAGTAGATGAAATGGGCCAATTCGCTACGTCACTCGGCATTCCGGCATTAGCTGGTCCGTTTATTCTTGCAGCTGCAGCCTTTATTCTAGCTGGTCTAGTACTTTTTATTTTCTTACGGCCAGATCCATTTGTAGTGGCAAAAGAAATCTTGGAAGCGCAACAAAAGGATCAGAGCGACTCTGCACCGAACTTGCATTCCAAAATATCAACAAAAAATAACCGAGGCATTATAGTGGGTGCAACAGTCATGATATTAACTCAAATCGTCATGATCGCCATTATGACCATGACTCCCATTCACATGAAGCACCATGGTCATGGTTTAGACGCGGTGGGTCTGGTAATTGGGATTCATGTCGGCTCCATGTACCTGCCGTCACTCGTAACCGGCATTCTAGTGGACAAGATCGGACGAACGATCATGTCATTTGCTTCTGGTGCCATTCTACTTACTGCAGGGATTCTAGCTGCTATTGCACCTGCCGATTCGATGCTATTCCTTATCATTGCTCTCGCATTACTAGGGGTTGGTTGGAACTTTGGCTTAATTAGTGGCACAGCTCTTATTGTGGATGCAACACACCCAACCACTCGGGCAAAAACTCAGGGTACCATTGATGTCTCTATTGCGTTAGCTGGAGCATCGGGTGGAGCGTTTTCTGGTATGGTGGTAGCACATTCTAGTTTCGCAACCCTATCACTTGTAGGAGGATTTCTGTCCCTACTATTAATACCAGTTGGTATGTGGTATCGAAGCAATCGCAAAGCGGAGGAAACTAAAAATATGCCTCTGTAGAACAGAGGGTAGAATATCTTCATCAAAATCCATTCATATTGCCATAAATATAAGCCAACAAGAAAAAGCGGGGATCTAGATTTACCCAACCTTTCTTGTTGGCTTATTTCATGTGCGTTGATTTTTAGTTCGAGTGGGGACAAGATCGTTTGCAAACAAAACTACTTATCTGTTTAAGCCAATGGAAAAAGAAGAGGTTACTGAATGGACTGTAGATGCTCGGCGAGACGATCCCAAGTTTCGGTAATTCCTTGCTCCATTCCCATATCCAATACGGTTTGGAGAGCTTCGGGGGAATCATATATAGCTCGATTGATCAGCTTTGTTTTCCCATCGTGCTCTACAAAAGTCAATGTTACTTTCGTTGCGGGCATTCCCTCCGCTTCATTGCCTTTGGCATCAGAGAAATAGTCGATGTATACAATTTTTTCGGACTCTACGATTTCTTGGTAGACTCCTTTTCCCCAAGATTCGAATCCATAAAAATCGCCTTGATTCTGATCGATGCACTTCATGCAGTAATGCCAGATTCCGCCTGGACGAAAATCTATATTGCAAACTGTAAGAGTCCATCCGCGAGGACCCCACCAGTGTTTCAGGTGCTCCGCTTCAGAGAATGCTTTAAATACTAGCTCACGGGGTGCATCAAAAACACGCTCCAGAATTAGTTCTTTCCCCTCTACCTTCGAAATCATTTTATTTGTCATGAAGAAACCTCCTAAGATTTAACTTTCGCTTTGATTTTTTTGGGATTGAAGCTTCTGCAAGTATTTCTCCAGATTGTCAAAACGTTCCTCCCAAACAATGCGGTAGGATTCTAGCCAAGTGTCTAGTGCTTGGAACGGTTCGGATTGGAGCCGATAAATTCGCTTGTTCGTAATCGCTTGTACCTCGACGAGCCCAGCCTCACTAAGTACGCGAAGATGTTTGGAAGTCTGTGGCTGGCGAAGACCCAATCGTTCGGTAATTTCTCCTACAGTGAGGGGACCATGACGTAAAAGTTCCACAATGTTCAATCGATTGGGCTCGGCGAGTGCATTCAAAGTTGTTATGATATTGACGCCCATATAAATGTTTCTCCTTTCCTTTATAATATAACCCAAAAGGAATATTCCTGTAAAGGTATATTTGGGTTTTTTATTTATCTATTATAGCGGAGAATACTCCCACTTCTCAGCGTAGTGAAAGTGGGAGATGAATCTGCGTCGGACGAGGGAGGGTTTCTACCCTCTCACAAGTCCGACCCATTTTGGTGCTTTTTCCTTCATGATTTTTCTTGATCCTCCCGATCGTCATGGACATTATTCTGAAAGGTTGTAAAATACTTTTAACTGCTTATAGGGAGATGAATTCCAATGCATAAGGCCTTTCAGTTTCGGATCTACCCTACTAAGGAAACTATCAAAATAAAGAGTGAAAAACCAAAATCTTCGAAGTTGGACATGCCATCAGTGTCGGGTAGAACATGATCGAGACCTCAATGCTGCTCAAAATATAGTAAAAGAAGGTCTAAGACTTCTTGCCGTAGGAACTACGGTTTGAGCTTGGTGCATTTCCTATTGGTAGATGGGATTACCCAAGAATCCCCTACCTCTTAGCGTTAGCGTAGGTGGGGAAGTGTTCAAGTGACTGCACAATATGCTGGCTTAGATTCAGACGGAGATATAACAGACCAATGGAGAGACTGGTAAGTAAATTAATTACGTCTTTTTACGTAATATTTTAGCTACTGATTGAACAGATAAAACTCTATGATATTAGATATAACTTACTAAAGAATAGAAAGAGCTTTTCTTAGATTTAGTAGAGGTGATTGCTATGTGTGGTAGATTCTCACTATTTGCAGAGGAAAAAGAGCTGGAAGAGAGATTTCAACTTCATCTAGGTTTTCCTATTAAAGCAAGCTACATATCGCACCTACTCAAAATGTCTTAGTAGTGAGGGAAGAAGAAGGAGAGAGAGTACCCAAACTGTTTCGTTGGGGTTTGATTCCTTTTTGGCAAAGGACAAGAGTATAGGGAGTAAGATGATCAATGCCCGAGCTCAAACAGTAAATGAAAAACCTTCCTTTAAACGTTTGTTATCTAGGAAGCGATGTCTGATCCCAGCGACTGGTTTTTTTGAATGGGCAAAAGAAGGAGAAACAAAGCAACCTTATTTCATTCGAATGAAATAAGGGGCCTTTTTTCCTTTGCTGGTCTTTGGGATACGTGGGATAGAGAAGGGGTTGTTCTACATACTTGTACCATCATTACAACCAATGCTAATAATTTGATGGAACCGATTCATAATCGGATGCCGGTTATTTTCGATCCAGAGCACGAAGCAATCTGGTTAGATACGAGGTTAGAAGACTCCGTTTATCTGAAAAGTCTTCTGACCTCGTATTCTTCGGATTTGATGGAAGCATATCCTGTATCCAAGGTAATAGGTAGCCCACGAAATAACTCAGAGGAAAATATAAATCCTTTCCATTCTTTATAAGAAATTCCAAGAAAGGGAGTATCAAAAGGTATTGATCCTCCCTCAGTGCTCCTTGATTTAGATTATAACTGGTATAGACTCTTGTTCCTGTTTTGCCAAAATTCGCAGTTTTTCCAACTCAGCTGCTATATCTACTGTCTCGATTCTAGGTTGAAGAGCTTCTTTCTCTAATCTCTTAATTCCTTTTGAGAAAATGTCTATCTTCATATTTAGCTCCGCTTTATCGTAATCTGGAAGTGCTGATCGTTGTAAGTTGCGTGTTGCATCACTTATCATTTTCTTATATAGCTGTATCATCTCTTCAGTAGTTTTACTTTTCATTATCGTTGCACCTCTTATTTTTTGCATTAAAGAATGCTATTTTAACATTGAATAAGGGGCACAAACCGTAAACTACTTAATAAAACTGTGTCAATTAGTATATAGCAAAGACCAGTCTAAAACATGATTTATGATTTAGACTGGTTCCTAATTATATTTTAAATATGGACATTTATTTATTTGGCAACCATTTCTCACAGTGATCAGCCAATACTTGCAGCTCATGAAACAACACACTGGTATGGTAGCCGTCGCACACAGCATGGTGGAGCTGTACAGATAAGGGCAACTGTATTTGTTCGTCCTGCTTAAAAAATTTTCCGATCGTAAAGATGGGCAGGAGGTAGGTTCCCTCTGTATAGATGTTTAGGTTAAAGCCTGTGAAGCTGACCCATGGAATACACGAAATGGGGAAGGTGTTTGGTGGCTCGTTTATTTTAGAGGTGAATTGTTTGATATGTCCGTACTTTTCTAAATCATCTAGATAGTGACTGTAGAACTCCTGGAAATCTTCAGTGTATGGAGTCCAGATGTTGGAAAATGTCTTATCGTCTTCATGAAAAATGGTGAAGTTAGAAGACATACTGTCCCAATAACCTAACTTACCTTCTGAATCAAAACAAGTACGAAATTCACTGTGGCGGTTTACTACTGTTGTGATCATGTAGATCAATGCTGGGTAGAGCTTTATCTCTTTTCTCTTAAGTTGTTCTAGCAGTAGGGTAATATCAATATTTGCTGTCATGCTGTAAGTGCATCTGACATGGTGTAAATAATGTTCAAAGTAGGGTTTTCTACTCCAGTGATCCATATCAATCGGATGAAAAATCATTTTTCATAACCTCCTAAAATTATTGCATTCTCATTTTAGGAGGTCTACTCAGTTGCCTTAACCATATCCTTATCACATTCCCAGTATGTTTATTTTGCGATATAACGAGTTCTCTTTATTTCATTATAAATGATCATATGTTAGTCATATTATTTAAAATGTCTTTACTCTTATATCTATCAGTGTACTCTTACACAATATTATTTTAACTTTCTCGAAAAGTAACTGAATAAGAGTAACGCAAAATGTTACCCGTCAGAAATTAAGTATAGTATCAAATAAAGGTTAGTCCCATATAGATGTAAAATATATAGAGCATGTTGCATATTTAGTCTAAATCCAGAGGTTTTCCCCTTTTGAGATGCGACTATGAGCGGTAGGGAGCCAGAGCAGATCAGAAGCGGGAAAACCGGCGGCTCGCCTATGTCTAACTTTGATTTATGCAACTAGCTATATTTCGATTATTGGATCATTTTAGATTTTGGCATTTGATCGGGCAAGGGGGAGAATGGCATTTGACAAATCAATATTCTGAAATAGATGAGGTGATTTCTTATATTCATCAACATATGGACGAACCGATCACACTTTCTCAATTGGCGAATCATGTAGCTTATAGTCCATACCATTTTACTCGCATATTTAAACAAAGAATCGGTCTATCACCTCTATATTATGTCTCTTCTCTCCGATTGCAAAAGGCGAAAGATTTGCTAATGCATACGAATTGGAGCGTTCGCGATATTGGACTTATGATTGGACAACAGAGTTTAGGAACATTTACTACTCGATTTACCGACAGGGTAGGTGTGTCACCGTCTGAATTTCGAAACTCCACTATGCAAGCGGAGAACTACTTTCGCTCCTTGCAAAAATTAGACGATTGGTCTATGGCACACCCAATTGTAGATTTACATGGCAGAATGGAAGGGACCATTGGATCATCTATTCCATTTGAGGGTGTTATTATGATCGGCTTGTTTGCCAAACCAATACCAGAAGGGCTGCCCTTATATGGAACACTGCTTTCTTCTTTGGGAGATTTTTGTTTTACGGGCGTAAAACCGGGCATCTATTACTTGATGGCTACATCTGTTTCGTGGGGAATGCAAGCGAAGGATTTTCTGTTGCCACACATGACATTACGTACCCGATCGAAGGAACCAATCATTGTTAGGCCCAATTCTTCCATTCCTTATCAGCGAGTAATGCTCCATCCACCTCACCTGGACGATCCCCCCATTTTGATCTCCCTTCCGTTATTGATGAATAATTTTCTGAGTAGAGTTAGCCAAAACAGCAATCGATAAGAAATGGCATCATTTACTTCATGATAAAATTTTTATTATTCTGATCTATTATAAAAAATACAAGGAGTTGGTTTATGTGACGTTGCGTTTAACCCCTTACATAATCCTAAATGGAAGCGCAAAGGAAGCAATCCAATTTTATGAGAATGTATTGGATGCTAAAGTTCAATCTATCGCAACTTATGGAGATATGCCGGACAACCCCGATATGCCTTTTTCAGAAGAGGTAAAGCAATTGGTAGCACATGCATTGCTAAAAGTGGGAGATTCAGATCTGATGATCTCCGATACGCCAATTCAAAGCGAACAGTCCTTTCACTTGGAAAATCAGGTGGTAACCATCTGCATTTCAACTCATGATGTGGAGAAATCAAAACAGATTTTTAATACCTTGCAGCAAGAGGGGAAAGTGAATTGTCCGCTAGAAGAAACATCTTTTAGTTCTGCTTTTGGGAATGTAACAGACAAGTATGGAGTAACCTACAATATTGTAACAGATTGCAAAGAATGATATAGAAAAGGGGGAGTGCAGGATGTTTTCTTGTATTCCCCTTTTTAATGTGAATTTCGGGTGAGAGTTCGGTTAACACAGCAATCGATAAGAAACTACTACCTCTCTAATGTTATAAAATAGGGAATATATGGATAATGACTGTGAGGAAGTGAGCAGATATGAATCAATGGTTAAAGATTGCAAAATGGATTGGACTGATCTTGATTACATTGATTTTTCTGCAAGCGGGAGTATTAAAGCTAGCTGGAGAGCCTAGGACAGTAGCTGGTTTTCATCAGCTCGGTTTTCCTGAGTGGTTTCGTTTAATGATCGGTTTGTTTGAAATTATTGGGGGGATCGCCTTGTTATTACGGACTTCCTCACGTTATGGTGCGATTTTACTTTCATCGATCATGATTGGTGCTATTATAACGACGCTTGTCCTAGGGCAGGTATGGGAAGTTATAATACCATCTGTGATGTTTTGTATTCTCGTGCTGATCGGTATTAAAAGAAAGCCTTTCAGACGATTCACACGAACGGAAAAGAAAGTGAATCAAGATTATACAGGAGTTTAGTGGAGTTTATTACTATTGTCAGCTCGTTAGGAAAGGAGTTTTAGTGAAATGAAAATAACAGAGAATAAAACGAAATCAAATTCAGAATCATCCGATATTAAGAAAAGTGTACCTTGGATTTATTATGTTATCTTTTTTGCTGTATTGAACGAATCGGTATTCAACGTATCCACTCCAAGTATTGCGAAACAATTCGATCTGGAAGCTTCAGGTGTAAGTTGGGTAGTGACGATTTTTTTTATTTTGTTTGGCATGGGAATGGTTATTTTCGGAAAGCTTTCTGATATGTATAGCATCAAAAAGCTGATTACGATTGGAATTATACTCTACAGCATTGGATCTATCGTGGGATTTGTCCTGCAATCTTGGTACCCTGCTATCATTTTAGCTAGGGCTATTCAAGGAGTTGGAGGGTCTGCCATTCCCGCATTGGTCTTCGTGATGGTGGCTCGATTTTTTACGGTAGAAGAACGGGGGAAAATGTTTGGAATCATCACATCCATAGCTTCTTTTGCGGTCGGAATCGGTCCGGTACTTGGTGGTTATATTGCAGGCTCGTTCCACTGGTCCTATTTGTTTCTCGTTCCGCTTCCTGTATTTCTGGCTATCCCGTTCTTTCAAAAAATATTGCCAAACGAACAACGTAGAGCTGGTAAATTGGATATCATGGGAGCGGTGCTGCTTGGTATGGTAGTTTCGACACTCATTTTGTTTACAACAGAAGAACACTTCCTTTATTTGCTTGTATCTTTTATTGCTCTTTTCCTGTTTCTCGTTCATATCCGCAGAGCGAAGGAACCGTTTGTCGATCCAGCTCTTTTTACAAACCCATTATATCGAAGTGGGTTAATGATCGGCTTTCTTATCTTTGGGACTGTTATGTCTATTATGTTTGTCATTCCGCTTATGTTAAATAAAATGTACGCTCTGAATACAGAGAATATCGGACTCATTATGTTTCCTGGAGCAATTAGTGCAGTCGTATTTGGAAAAGTTGCTGGTAACATGACTGTAAAACGAGGAAGTCATTTTGTCGTATATGTAGGGTTGGCCTTGGTCGCTATTAGTCTTCTGTTGCAATCGTCATCCATCGGACTTTGGGTATGGTACATTGGAATAGCCCTGATTATGATGTACATTGGATTTTCCTTTGTTCAGACAGCATTAACCGAAAGTGTAACGCAAATATTGCCTACTCACCAAATTGGCGTTGGGATGGGTCTGTTTAATATGATATCGACCATTTCTGGGGCAGTGGTGACCGCACTAGTTGCCAAATTGATGGAGCAAGAGCTACTGGATTTTCCATTCCATCCCGCCATTTCAAATGCACAGGCATACGTGTACGGTAATCTCATTCTCATTTTGAGTTTGGTTGTTGTAGCAAGCGCAATTCTCTATTTTGTATCATTTGGGAAAAAAGCCCCACAGACAGTTCAGGAAACGATTTAAAGCTGAATCTATTCTTTTAATATGACGTGTTGTGAACCAATCTGTTCTTTGATCTTGTATAATAGAACTATCTGGAAAAATGAAGGGACTGAATTATGCGCAGATATCAATATTTTTAACTCGACGATCCAAACATAAATGGAGGTAAAAGTATTGATTACAGAGTTGAATACTAAAAGGTTATATTTGCGAAAGATGGAAGTGTCTGACTCGTCTAGCTTGTTTCAAATTTGGTCGGATCCAGATGTTACTAGGTTCATGAATATCAGTCATTTTACTGATGAAAATCAGGCAAAAGATATGATCACATTACTTGACGAACTGGCTCAGGATCACAAAGCTATTCGTTTTGCTATTCTTGAACAAGAATGCAATGAAATTATTGGTTCTTGTGGTTACAATTCCTTGGACTTTGAAAATGCAAAAGCAGAAATTGGATACGATATTGCAAAAGCATATTGGGGGAGAGGATATGCTTCAGAAGCGATCCAGTCTTTGTTAGATTATGGATTCTCTGATTTGAAACTAAATCGGATTGAAGCAAAAGTGGAACCTGATAACGTGAATTCCATTAAAGTTTTGCAAAAGTTGAATTTTACGTTTGAGGGAACACTAAGACAATCTGAAAGATCAAAGGGAAAGTTTATCGATCTCCATATGTATTCAAGATTAATAACCGATTGATTTTTTTAGCCTATATTTCACTGGAATATAGGCTTTTTTATCACTTGTTTACTAATTTGCAGTTTATAAAATTCCTTATTTACAAGTAAAATGTAAAGATGACCACTTGACATTCTTATCTAGATCAAAGCATAATAGTGAAAATCATAAATCGATACGTTGCGTTGAAGGGAAATAGTAGATCCGTCCTTCAGGTCCAGAGAGCGAAATTCAGCGGCTGAGAGATTTCGCCCTTGAATCGGTTCGAACCCATCCCAGAGCAGCTGGGGATTAACCCAGCCAGGTTTCTTTCACCTGTTATCAAGAAAAGAAAGCTGGATGACATCACATAAATGGTTCGACATGCCTTTTTTGAACTCCATTACAGGTCATCAAGTAAGGTGGTACCGCGGAAGAATTATACCCTTTCGTCCTTATATCTAGGACGAAAGGGTTTTTTATTTTTTTCTAATAGAGGTGACGAAGAGTGACTGAAACAAAAAAGCGGATTGTGGTAAAGGTGGGAAGTAGTTCGCTCGCTTCTCCTCAAGGGGGATGCGATCTAGCTAAAATGGAATCGCTAGTCACAGCGATCGGTCGTTTGCGAGCGAGTGGGCACGAGGTTTGTCTTGTATCATCAGGTGCGGTGGCCAGTGGATATCGTTCGCTAGGTTATCAGCAGCGCCCCCGTACTCTGGTCGCGAAACAAGCTGCCGCCGCGATTGGGCAAAGTATGTTGATGCGCCAGTATACAGATCTCTTTTCAAAACATGAACAGACCGTTGCACAGATTTTGCTTACACGTAGTGATTTTTCCGATCAAGAACGTTATCGCCATGCTTTTGAAACACTCTCACTATTGTTAAAACGTGGGATATTACCAATCATTAATGAGAATGATACGGTATCTGTTAGCGAGTTGACATTTGGCGATAATGACATGCTGGGCGCTCTGGTGGCAGGTTTGGTACACGCTGATCTATATATGATGTTGACCGATATTAATGGTCTTTATGATAAAGACCCACGCAAATACAGAGACGCACAGAGAATTCCATTCCTCACCACCATAACGACCGAACTGGAAGATGCAGCAGGAAACGCTTCCACATTGGGGACAGGAGGGATGCGTTCCAAATTGAATGCTGCGCAGACTGTTCAAAAATTGGGAATTCCCTGTTTCATTGGGCAATACACCGGTGAAGATGGTCTAATACAAATTCTTGGTGGAAATGGAGACGGAACGTATGTGAGTCCATCGATCGTTTCAGACGCAAAAAGCAATATTTCGACACGTAAACAGTGGATTGCCTTGCACTCTCCCATTTCTGGTCGAATCTATGTGGATAGCGGAGCTGCCGAAGCCATCTTGCGAGAAAAACGAAGCTTATTGATTGCTGGTGTCAAAAGGGTGGATGGCACCTTCCGGCAAGGGGAAGTGATTGAGGTATTCTACGATCAACAATTGATTGGGCGAGGGATTACCCGCCATGACGCAGAGTTATTAAGAACTACCTTGTATTCTGACCATCCTCAACTGATGGATGAAGTGATTCATCGGGATAATTGGGTAGCCTTTGAGAAACTGGCAGAAAGCTATAGTGAGGTGCATTGAAATGAGTGTAGAAACGGTCCGTAATCAAGTTAGAGAACAAGCAAGCGAAGCAAAGTCTGCAGCGAAGAAGTGGGCCAGTTTGTCCAGAGAAAGTAAAGATAACGCATTGTTGGCAATCGCCGATCAGCTGATGCAAGACGAATCTATTCTCTTGGATGAGAATCAAAGGGATATGGAGTTAGCGAAGCAAGCAGGTATGCCGGATAGCTATCTAGATCGGCTGTTGCTTTCTCCAGTAAGAATCATTGAACTCATCAATAGTGTAAGAAATATTGCCTCTCTTCCAGATCCAGTTGGTGATGTGGTAACGAGCTGGACGCAGCCTAATGGTTTAAAGATAGCGCAAACGCGTGTGCCTATCGGTGTGATTGGAATGATATATGAGGCAAGGCCTAATGTCACAGTCGATGCAGCTGCAATTGCCTTAAAAACAGGAAATGGGATTGTCCTTCGTGGTAGCCGTTCTGCTCTGCATTCCAACACAGCTTTGACAAAAAGTATTCAACAAGCTCTAAAATCGGTTGGACTTGCGGAACAAGCAGTACAATACCTAACAGTGGCAGATCGAGAAGCTGTAGATACACTCTGTACCTTAAATGGGTTGATTGATGTGATTATTCCTCGTGGGGGAGCGGAACTGATCAAGCGTGTTGTTCGTACTTCTACCGTGCCGGTACTGGAAACTGGAGTAGGTAACTGCCACATCTTTGTAGAGAAAAATGGGGACTATTCTATGGCGGAAGCGATCGTAATCAATGCCAAGACTAGCCGACCAGCGGTTTGTAATGCTGCGGAAACGTTATTAATTGATGAAGAGTGGCCAGTTGAATATCAAAAGTCTTTATTGAATCGGTTGTTACAAGCGGGCGTTCAACTACGTGTCTGTACCAAAACTGCTCGAAATCATCCAGAACTTACAACATCCTTCCAACAAGCCAGCGAAGACGATTGGCATACAGAGTACCTTGATCTTATTTTGGCTGTCCGCACGGTAAATGGGCCAGATGAGGCGATGCGGCATATTAACCAATATGGGACAGGTCACTCCGAAGCGATCATTACACATGATGATCAGGTTGCCCAACGCTTTTTAAATGAAGTCGATGCAGCAGCTGTCTATCATAACAGCTCAACACGTTTTACGGACGGCGGAGAATTTGGTTTTGGAGCAGAAATTGGCATAAGTACTCAAAAGTTGCATGCCAGAGGACCGATGGGATTGGTTGCTCTAACCTCTTCGAAATATGTAGTTACAGGAAATGGACAGGTTCGTTGATTTTGAGTAAGAAGGAGGAATTCAGATGCAGATGGAAACAAACCTAGAAAAAATGGTGCTTCGCATTGGCTTCCTTGGAGCAGGATCCATTGCAGAAGCAATGCTGAGAGGAATTACCAAGCAAAATCTGCTTTTGCCACAAAATATATATGTGACCAATCGCTCAGACGATGAACGGTTAAGAGAACTTGGCAGTCGTTTTGGAATTCGTTCTACGCGAGATTTGCAAGAAGTGATCGATAACGTAGATATTCTGATTCTCGCTATGAAACCAAAAGATGTCATGGAAGCTTGCCATGGTATGCGTGGAATGGTTCGTCCCGATCAGTTGGTTATCTCGGTAATTGCTGGTGTGTCCACTGAACTAATACGGAAATGGCTACAAATCGACTATCCGATTATTCGTACCATGCCAAACACTTCTTCCGCCATTGGTTTATCTGCAACAGGTATTGCCAAAGGCCGTTTCGCTAATGATGATCATTTACAGTTGGCGATGGGCTTATTTGAGTCAATCGGCAGGGTGTTTGTCGTACCAGAAGCGGAGCTTGATGTGGTTACTGGTTTATCTGGTAGCGGTCCCGCTTATATCTATTATATGGTAGAAGCAATGGAAGAAGCCGGAGCAAAAGCAGGACTCTCTCGAGAAATGGCTCGTCAGCTCACTGTACAGACGCTGCTCGGTGCTGCCCAAATGCTGTCAAATTCCCACGAAGAGCCTGAAGTTCTGAGAAAAAAGATTACAAGCCCCAGTGGTACCACTCAGGCTGGTCTGGAAGTACTAGAGTCATATGATTTTCAGCAGGGGGTTGCTTCCGCAGTGTTGCGTGCAGCGGAGCGTGCGAGAGAGCTAGGAGCCCAATTTCGCTAGTAATCAAACTCTGTTGAATGAGAAAACGAAAAATAGCTATTCTCCCCAATCAAGTATGAAGGGGAGGAAGCGTTTTTCAAAATAATTTCACCATATAACCCTATTAACAATGTTAGGGATATTTTTAGTAGTATAAATTCGGATCTTTTATCTATCACACTATCTCGAAATGATGTTTCAACAACTCTTTGAATTTTACAGTGTCAATTTTCTCTTTTATAACTACTCCATTTATCCATTGCGTGACGGAGGTATCCGTTAATGTTACATTTCCTTCATTGGTAAGTCTTGTGATTAAAGGAGTTTTGTTAAATGGAGAATCTGGGTGTTCAACGATAATGGTTTGGGTCTCATTAAATTCCGATACGTCAGTTATAGTTGTTTTCGAATCGAATGCATACCCTATTTTCCAATCTGTATCTTTGTGTTTCAATTTCATTTCAAGAATGTAGTTTCCTTGCGGAATATCCACTTGTTTGATCCGGAATTCTCCGTTGGGAGACATTACGGTTTCCCCACTTAAAGGAACAGGTTTTAATGGTAAATTTCCACCAAATCCTGTATCTATTAAATATGTTTGTTCCTCTTGTGGCATAAGAATAATCGTCACATGAGTTCTTCCGAATGTTGGGAACTCTTGAGTAGCTTGATTGTAAACAATTCCACGTGCTAAGACTGCTTTAAAACCATTTTCGATCAAGAAGAGATAGAAAAGGGAATTTAACTCATAGCAAAGACCACCTTCTTTTCTTACTAGGATTTTATCAATTAAGTTCTCTTTCGTAATATCTCTGGTTTTCTTTTCAATAATGCATAAATTTTCAAAAGGAATGTTTTTTGCTGTTTTTTCGAGAACGTTCTCCAATATTTCAAATGTAATATTTTCGCTTTCTGAAATACCGATTCGTTTGCGAAATAAAGAATTCAGCTCATTCATGGATAATAACCCTCCAATTTATTCTTTATTTATATATTTCTATTAACGTTAGGAAATGCCTTCCCTTTTTTGGTTATGAGAATAGCGGTCTTGACAAACTTACTTTTTGATTAATAGACATATCGAAAAAAAACGATATAATGTAGCTATGGATCATGTGGAGATTTTTAAAGCACTATCGAATCGTACGAGATTGCAAATTCTGCAATGGTTAAAAGAGCCTGAAGTTCATTTCTCATCCCAAGAAAGTGGTGATTACCAAAAGATAGGGGTATGTGTGGGCCATATCCAAAAAAAAGCTGGGCTATCTCAGTCGACTGTCTCCCAATACCTTGCGATGTTGCAGAGAGTAGGGCTAGTAACAGCGACCCGAGTAGGACAATGGACCCATTACAAGAGAAATGAAGAAGCAATTCGTCAAATAGTAGATAGTATAAAACACGAATTATAGACTGAGATCGGTATTCGGTATTGGGTAGCATCTCAGTCCTTTTTCTTAAATCTAATATCGGTATTTATCGATATATAGATGAATTGATCCATACATATATCCGTTTCAGTCGGGAAGCATGGAGGGGTCTTCTTTTAGAAAATATAAGGAGACGAAACCATGTCTAAATGATAAAACAAATGATTCAGTATTCATTTAAGAAAAGAAGGTGAAGGTATGATGGAACATAATACAACAAAACAAATACGAGATATTCCATTTTCAGTATTAGACCTTTCTCCTATTGTGGAAGGTGGAACAGTAAGCGATTCTTTGCAAAATACGCTGGATCTAGCCCAGCATGCAGAAAAGTGGGGTTATAACCGGTATTGGTTAGCTGAACATCATAATATGCCAGGAATCGCTAGCTCTGCAACTTCTGTTGTAATAGGTCATGTGGCAGCAGGTACTTCTAGAATTCGCGTGGGGTCTGGTGGAATCATGCTTCCCAATCATGCACCACTGATCATAGCGGAACAGTTCGGAACTCTCGAATCTCTATTTCCTGGGCGTATTGATTTGGGTCTTGGTCGAGCCCCTGGGACTGATCGACTGACCATACGTGCCTTGCGACGGGACGTAAGAAGTAATGGACAGGATTTTCCTGAATTGCTGGAGGAACTACGTAGTTACTTTGATCCCACATTGTCTTCTATCGGCAATCGTGTGAGGGCAATCCCAGGTGAGGGGCTAAATGTTCCGATTTGGTTATTAGGGTCAAGTGACTTTAGTGCACGTCTAGCTGGACAATTGGGATTACCTTTTTCTTTTGCTAGCCATTTTTCTCCTGAAAATACGATGATAGCCTTAGATGTGTATCGACGACATTTCCGTCCATCTAACGTACTCGAACAACCATATGCAATGGTAGGGGTAAATGTTATTGCAGCAGATAGTGAGAAGGAAGCTCAATGGTTAGCAACTTCGATGGAGCAACAATTTTTGAACTTAATCCGCAATAAGCCTGCGAAGTTGCAACCTCCTGTTGAAAACATGGAGGAGTTATGGAGTGAATATGAAAAGGCTCTGATTGACCGTCAGTTAGGTGCTTCGATTATTGGAGATCATGATCGTGTAAAAGAAAAACTACAGTTGTTCTTAGATAGAACACGAGCGGATGAAATCATCGTGAATGCTCAGATCTATGATCATCACGCACGTTTGCGGTCCTTTGAGATCGTATCGGAAGTGAGAGGACAGTAGGTTTTGATTAGGTAAATCTATAAAGATTAGGTCTTATGCTCCTTGATAAGACCTGGTTTTTTTGTCTTAATCTAAGCAACAATATAGATAGGTCGATTAAATTCTGCATAGAGTCTCATACTAGTAGCTGTATATATAGAGTCAATAGTTATTTCGGGAGGTATAGTTTCATGAGTACTCAGACCACATTCAACCTTCCGGTTCGTACACGTTCTATGTTTATTGTCATGATTGCGGGGGCAATGGTCGCATTTTTAAATCAAACACTGATCAATGTTGCCTTGCCGCAAATGATGAACTATTTTCACATTACTGCGACAACAGCAAACTGGTTAACCACTATCTTTATGTTAGTAAATGGAATCGTTATTCCGATCACTGCCTTTTTAATGGAGCGATTCCCGACTAAATCGTTATACCTTACTTCCATGGGCTTTTTTGCGATCGGGACTCTAATTTGTGGTATTGCACCTGAATTCTCTATCATTTTAGTTGGTCGTGTAATTCAAGCGATTGGTGCTGGGATCTTGTTTCCTGTTATTACAAATGTCATTTTTACATTATTTCCACCAGAACGACGTGGTTTTGCTATGGGGATCTTTGGTGTAGCGATGAATTTTGCCCCAGCTGTCGGACCAACATTAGCAGGTTGGATTATTCAGCATTATTCTTGGAGAGTGTTATTCTTAATTATTTTCCCGATCGCTTTCCTAGATTTTTTGATTGCTATTTTTCTAGTCAAAAATGTTACCGAAACGAGCCGCCCTAAATTAGATGTGTTAGGTGTTATATTGTCTACCATTGGATTTGGAGGGTTACTCTATGGTTTTACTACAGCAGGAACTTCAGGGTGGGGGAGTAAGGAAGTTGTTAGCATGTTTATCATCGGAGGAATTAGTCTTTTCCTTTTTGTTTGGCGCCAATTGGTCGTAAAACATCCCATTCTGGAGTTTCGGATCTTTCGCTATCCCATTTTTACATTGACTACGATCATCAACGTCATTGTGACTATGGCCATGTTTTCTGGAATGATTTTAATACCGATATACATGCAAAATATTCATGGTTTTTCTCCATTGCAGTCAGGATTATTGTTGTTACCAGGTGGGATTGTCATGGGAATCATGTCACCTATTACGGGGAAATTATTTGATAAGTATGGAGCAAAGTGGTTAGCAGTGATTGGATTGGCGATCGTCATTCTTACAACATTTGGGCTTACTCGATTAGAGGTAGATACATCGTTTAACTATGTATTAGCAGTGTTCACCTTTCGGATGTTTGGAATATCGTTAGTGATGATGCCGATTTTTACTGCAGGGTTAAACGAACTGGACCTAAGTCAAAATAAATATGGGACTGCCATGGTAAATACCTTACGGATGATCGCAGGAGCCGTTGGGATGGCTTTTTTTGTATCGATCATGACAAATAGAGGAAACCAACATCTCCAGGAAATATTGATGGAACACCATATACTTCCTACAGACAAGACGCAGTTACCAATTGCAATTAATGCAGGGGCTGTGATGGGGATTAATGATGCATTTATGGTAGCTACATGGCTGACGGTGATTGCGTTTATTTTATCGTTTTTTATTCGAAGAACTTAGTAATGGATGATCAAAAAGGACAAAAGTAGGTCTTATCGCAAAGGATGTGACCTACTTTTGATATTCTAACTCCCAAAAGGCACTGCGATTTCTTGTCTAGCGGGAACAAATTGCGACTTATTCCAATTCAAAACGGTAAGTAAGTCGCCTAGACCATCTGCGTTATACCTTCCGACGACTCGCTGATAAGCTAACAGCTCATTTATACCATCCCGATTATAATCTACTGGATAGAGACCACCTAACGCATTCACCCATCCCTTGATCGGTGCTTTGAGTGTTCCATTTTGGTTGTATATCTCAGATAAATATTCAGGTCCTTTCCAAGTGATATCTAATACTAACGATTGGTTTTTGGTTATATTACGAACCCTTACTCGATAGTGATCGAGATAATCTACCTCATAGGAAGTTTCTTTATTAAACTGTTCATAATTAAATAGCATTTTAGTCTGGTGATTGACAAACGAAAAAATATAATCATAGGTGAATCCACCTGACCCTCCCGAATCCATTCGAACGAGAATATCGTTCACTCGATCTCCTGTAAAGTCACCTAGAAATAGAGTGGGCCCATAACCTGAGTTGGTTGGAAGATGTATCGGGTATGATTGCCGTGTTCTTCCATCTTGAACGATAATTGTCACGTTTTGTATGAATGGGCCAGAGGGACTGGATGTTCCGATTAAGGAAACAATATCTGGTACGTGATCTCCTGTTACATCGCCTACTTTTTGGTCTATAACAGAATATTGATTTCTGGCTGGTGGTGAGGTTTGTCGCTTCCAAGCTTTATAGGGATTCTGGTACAAGCCCTGGTCACCCTTCCATATGGTATTCGTCTATCTTATTCGGGTGATATACCTAGAGTGAAGAAATAGAGAGTAGAAATAAAATACTAACTAACAGTTAGTAGCTAACTTTTTGTATAATAAATTTATGGTTTTAGAAAATATATTCATTTGGAGGAGTAGAGATGGTTCCCTCTTTGTTTTTGGCTCATGGATCACCTATGACTGCGATCGAAGATAATGAATACACGGAGTTTTTGAGTCAGTTAGGGAAGAGAATACAACCAAAAGCGATTGTTATTTTTACAGCCCATTGGGAAAGTGAGATCTTAACTATTAGCTCTTCTGATGAGGTCTACGAAACGATATACGATTTTTATGGATTTCCTGAAGAGTTATATCAGGTGCAATATCCAGCCAAAGGTTCTAGTTCCATAGCCTCAAAGCTTCAGCAGAAATTTGAGCAATACGGAATCGCTATAAAACAAGATTTTACGAGAGGATTGGATCACGGATCATGGACACTATTGAAGCATATGTATCCTGATGGGGAGATCCCTGTTATTCAGCTCTCCGTAAATCCTTTTTTATCTCCTAAAGAGCAGTTTCAAATTGGGGAAGTTCTTCAAGGGCTAGGAGAAGATGACATTTTAGTCATCGGAAGTGGAGTTACCGTTCATAACTTGCGAATGATTCATTGGGGACAAAAAACACCTGAACCATGGGCAGTGGAATTTGATGATTGGTTAATGGAGCAGATTCAAAACAAGAACCAGGAAGCTCTCTTCCAATATCAAAAGTTCGCTCCACATGCTACAACAGCAGTTCCAAGAGCTGAACATTTTGTGCCTCTATTTATCGCAATGGGAAGTGGAAGAAAAGACACCCCTGAAGTGATATACCGTGATTATGACTTGGGGACATTAAGTTATCTTTGTATGGAGTTTTAGATCTACTCTAAAGAAAAACCAGCGTCTACCGTTTCTGGTTAAAGACGCTGGTTTTGTTTTATTAAATATCTACTTAGAGAAGTTTGGACATTTGATCTTTTAGAAGTTCTGCCTTTGCTCCAAAGACCGCTTGGTAGTTTCCTTCTCCTATCTTAATGACACCAAATGCACCAAGATCTTTTAACTTTTTCTCATTCACTTTTGAGCCATCTTTGACGGTCAAACGCAACCTAGTCGTACAAGCATCTAACGTTACAATGTTTTCTTTCCCACCAACTGCATCAAGCACTTGTTGCGGATGGCTCTCAGCGGAATCCGTTATTTTGGTTTCTTTTGTCTCTTCTTTTTCTCCTTCTGTTTCTACGGTATCTTCACGTCCTGGTGTTTTTAGGTTCATGATTCGGATGAAGAAACGGAACAGGAAGTAATAAATGACCGCAAAGGCAAGACCAATTCCAATAAGTAATGGAAGCTTCTGTGCTAATGGAGCATTTAGCGCAAAGTCGATGAATCCAGCCGAAAAGGCGAATCCATGGTGGATTCCTAACGCATTTACTAAAGCCATGGAGATTCCAGTCAAGACAGCATGAATTAAGTATAAGACTGGTGCCAGGAACATAAAGGAGAACTCAATAGGCTCGGTGATCCCAGTCAAGAATGCTGTCAGAGCCGCACTGATCAATACTCCACTAATTGCTTTGCGGTTTTCTGGCTTCGCTTCGTGAATCATTGCAAGACATGCAGCAGGCAGACCAAACATGAGGATTGGGAAGAAACCGGTTTGGAAAACCCCAGCTGTTGGGTCACCATTTAAGAAACGAGTGATATCTCCAGTGACAACACTACCAGTTTCAGTAATAAACTCACCTAGGTTGAACCACACAAACGTATTAATGATGTGATGTAATCCGAATGGAATTAAGAGACGGTTTGCTACTCCATAAATGAAGTAACCAATACCACCTTGTGCGACGATCCAATTCCCACCAGCTTGAATTGCCTCTTGGACAAATCCCCAAATAAATAAGAAGATAACTCCGATGAAAACGGTTACCAAAGAAGTGATCAAAGGGACGAAACGTTTGCCTCCAAAGAACTGTAACCAATCAGGCAATTTAATATCGTGGTATTTTTTATACAGAGCGGCAGCAACAGCACCAATGACGATTCCACCAAGTACACCTGTGTTTAATTCTAGTGGTTCTCCAGTAACTGCTAATGTTTCAGATAAAGTTAAAATATTTTTTAGAACTAACAAACCTACTACTGCTGCAAGCCCTGCAGCTCCTGCATTCGCTGTTAGTCCAAGGGCCACCCCTACGGCAAATAAGAGATCTAGATTATCAAAAATAGCACCGGCACCTTTTGCGAAAATTTGCCCTAAAATATACCAGACACTACTAGGATCAAAATAACTTTTATTAGATAATAGATCCCCAACACGAAGTAAAATACCCGCTGCAGGTAATACCGCAATCGGTAACATTAAGGAACGACCTAATGTTTGTAAAAATCCTAAAATCTTGTTTTGGCCTTTTTCAGATTTTACTGCTTCACTCATTTTATCCCTCCTATAATTTTGTCAAAAAAACGAATGAAGTCTACTATATCTTATCGAATGTCATTTCATTTGAATAGATAGCAATTTCTTGTTATGTAAAAAAATAGTGCTTTATATAATAGACTTACTTTCCTTTTCAGCTAATTGCTTCAAAGCGTTCAACTGTTTTGTAAGAATTCTTCGGTTAAGCCATTCAAATAGTTTACCGATGGTTTGAGCTAACCAATTTTGATAGAAGAGGTTACATTCGTAACAAAGTCTTGTTCCTGTCGTGATAGGCTCAAATCGGTAATATACCTCCACTTGAAACATAGTGTTGCCAATCCTAATCCCTAATAAGCGCGGTTTATCGTATGCTAGGATTTCTCCCGCATAGCCCACTACTCGTCCCCCTTCTTTTAATTTTTGGGTGAATTTTGTTCCTACTGGATTTTCTTTATCATAATCTCCTATATAATCAGTACGGACTAATTCTGGCATCCAAATCTTTATCTTTTCTATATCATTTACACAATGAAATGCGATCTCAATTGGTGCTTCGATGTCAATCGTGTATGGTAAACTCACGATTACACTCCTTAGGTAAGTGGTTCAATACTCACATGAATTGACTCTCTCCTTCATTATAGCCAAACATAACTAGACTATTTAATTGAAAAGGAGGTTCTTTAGTTTAGAATTACCTAACCTAGACAAACAATGTTTGTAAGAGAATAATATTCTATAAGAATATTTGATTTTTATAATGGGATGGCGAAAAGGGGATCCACAATGAAAAAAAGTGATCGTTTTGGAGATCGGATGAAAACGTATGAAAATGCTTTCCGAACCCATCTTCCCAGAAGATTGCCAGTGATCATAAGGATCGATGGTTGTCATTTTCATACTTATACAAAAAGGTTAGATAAACCTTTTGATCAGAGGTTAGCTCAAGTATTCTGGGAAACGGGTAAGTTCCTTGCCAAAGAGATCATGGGCTGTAAGTTGGTTTATCATCAGAGTGATGAAATATCCATCTTATTAACCAATGATGATAAGCTGACAACAGAGGCATGGTTTCAAAATAATTTGCAGAAGATTGTATCAGTTGCAACCTCGTTAGCTACTGCTAAGTTTAATGAACTAATGAGACAGCAGATTCCAGATCAACTTCTTGCCACGTTCGATTGTCGTGCTTGGGTATTACCACAAGATGAGGTTACCAATTACTTTCTATGGCGACAGTTGGATGCAACGAAAAATAGTATCTCGATGTTAGCGCAAAGCCAGTTCACTCATCGAGATTTGGCAGGATTAAATGGAAAACAGCTACAAGATAAACTGATGCTAGAAAAGCAATTGAATTGGAATGACCTACCTATCTGGAAAAAAAGAGGAGTTTGTATTGTAAAACAGGAGTACATAAAAAATGAAGTAGTTCGTAAAAAATGGATAGTAGATCACGAAACTCCCATTTTCTCTAAAAAGAGAGAGTACATTGACCGGTTTGTAAATCGAAGTTTTTCAGAGTAGGTGAAACCAATAGAGACAGTCATTTTTGTAGGAATTCAAGCATCAGGTAAGTCGACCTTCTATCAAAAACAGTTTTTTCAAACTCATATACGGATTAATCTAGATATGCTAAAGACTAGACACCGTGAAAAGCTTTTGTTTCATGCTTGTCTAACTGCCAAACAAGCCGTCGTAATAGACAATACCAATGTGACAATAGAGGATCGCAAGAAATATATTGATCTATCGAGAGAACATGAGTTTCAAGTGATCGGTTACTATTTTGAGCCTGATTTTCATGGGTCAGTGGAACGAAATAGCAAAAGAATGGGCAAAGCCAATATTCCGCTAGTTGGCATTAAGAGTACACTAAAGAAGTTAGAGCCACCTAGTTATGGAGAGGGTTTTGATAGATTATATAAGGTAGGCATGCAAAATAATGAATTTGTAGTGTTAGAGTATTAATAGTGAGTTTTATTTCAACAAAAAAGTACAACCAAAAACCTGCTATCACTTGATAGCAGGTTTTTCAGTGGGTTTATAGTTTTCTTCTACAATCCGTTCAATTTCATCAGAGGAGTAGATATAGGTTCCTTTTATATTGAAACTTGCAATTTTAGACATTGCTTCTGCAACTACTTTTGCTTCAATCGGATGGTATTTTCGAAGCATTCCTTGTAATAGGAAAGAGGTAAACCTACTCAGGAACTCAGCCGATTGCTCTCCCATTCGGAACTCTTCACGTTCACCTAACAGTAGGGAGGGACGGAAGATATGGAGCATGGGAAAGGAGAGCTGTTGCAGGGCTTGCTCTAGCTCACCTTTTACTTTGCTATAGAAAAAGAAGCTTTTGGGATTTGCACCCATTGAAGTGACAACTACAAATTGCGTGCACTCCTGTTGCTTTGCGATTTTGGCAGCTTCCAGAGGATAGTGGTAGTCTACCTTCCGAAAATTTTGTTTGGATTGTGCTTTCTTCATGGTAGTTCCTAGACAGCAAAAAACTTCATCCACTTGGAAGTAATCAGCATGATCTGCGAGCTGATCAAAAGAAATAATGTGTTGTTCTAGCTGAGGATGATCTAGTTCTAACGGTTTGCGGGTCAATACTCGTACAGTGTCATAGATGGGATTGTAGAGGAGGAACTCCACTAAATGTTTCCCAATGAGACCAGTGGCACCTAATACGAGCGCTTTTTTTCTAGCCATATAAAACTCCTACATCTATAAATTCTAGATATAAAATCGGTCAACTAGACAATTTCACGAATTAGGCTGACTACTTTGCCTAATACGGTTACTTGGGGTAGACGAATGGGAGTCATTTGATCATTTTCAGGTTGTAAGCGGATATGATCTTTTTCTTTGTAAAAGCGTTTTACAGTAGCTTCTCCTTCGTGAGTCATGGCAACGACAATGTCACCATTATCTGCATTGTTTTGTTTGCGTACCACAACATAATCACCATTCATTATACCAGCGTTGATCATACTTTCCCCTTGGATTGCGAGAAGAAAAACCGTATCATGATTTCCTACCATACGCTTCGGAAGTGGATAATATTCCTCGATGTTTTCGATTGCAGTAATTGGTTCACCTGCGGTTACTTTTCCTAAGATTGGAACCATCATCGTGTCTTGGGGATGTTGTCCCTTGTTCTCTTCGATGCCAGATTCTTTGAATAGTAGTTCAATTGCTCTTGGTTTCGTAGGGTCCCGACGAATATATCCCTTTTTTTCCAAACGAGATAGATGTCCATGTACGGTGGAGCTAGAAGCTAAACCAACTGCTTCGCCAATCTCTCTAACAGAGGGTGGATAGCCTTTGGCTTGGACTTCTTTTTTTATGTAATCTAAGATTAATTGCTGCCTTTGTGAGAGTTTGTTCATGTTCTCATCTCCCTTTTTCTCTAATACCGACCAAGTCTATATCTAGCAATAGTATACAGGATGAAAAGAAAAAGAACAAACGTAAGTTCGTTATATATGTGAATAAAAGTAATCTTCCCAAAATGATTGGAAGGGGTAAGAAAGGGGAAAAAATCAAATGAATTTTAGTGATAATAGCTATCATTTATGACATGCAGATCGGAGTCAAATGAATGAAAATATCCTTATTCGAAACTCATATTGAAACCAACTGTTTGGAGAAGGCAACAGCCTTTTATGAACAGGTGTTAGAGCTAGAAGTAGCACTTGCAAGTTCGCGTGGCGTTCGATTTTATTGGATTGGAGAACCTGGGGAGCACATGTTGGGAGTTTGGGAAACAGATGTGTCACCGATTTCGGTACGTCATTTTGCATTCCAAGTTGATTTCGAAGATTTGCCCAAAATAATTGAGAAGTATAGCGAGAAGGGAGTACAGTTTCAGAATCATTTTCGCGAAACGACAAATGAACCTTCTGTGCATTGCTGGATGCCTAGTGCTTCTATTTATTTTCAAGATCCAGATGGTAATTCATTGGAGTTTATTGCGAAGTTGCCGGGGAAATCGAATCCGAGTGGCGGAATCATCCCACTCTCGGAATGGATGAGGAATAATGGCTAAAGATGAGTTTAAATAATATTTTCATTATGAACACGAACTTCTCGTGGTTTATTGATATAGAACCGATCAAGTACTATCTCGATCTTTCTAGTTGAGATAATACTTGATCAAGAAGATCGGTTCTGTTCCGGTATCATCTATTTCATAATCAATGTTGTTAATGTATCCTTGAAGAACACCATTTTTGCGAAAGGCATTTCCTTTATGCATGGTAACAGCGCTATCTACTTCCCATACTAGCTCTAGGTTTACTGCTAGTAATCCTTTTACCTTGTAGACAAATGTTTTGTATTTCATTTGGATTCCTCCGCTTTTTTTATGTTATATAAACAGAATATACCTTATTATAAACAGAATATATACTAAATTAGCAATATGATCTTCGTTATTTTCTGAGAACAAAAGAAAAGCTTGTTATACAATGCCAATTATTGAAATCCTTTGTGGGTTCAATAACTGGTAGAGCAACAAGCATTATAAGGAAAAATCTAAGCGATCCAATGCTTCATCTTTTTCTGTATTGATAACATGTGTATAAATCTGAGTAGTCTGGATGCTAGAGTGTCCTAAGATTTCCTGTACTACACGGATATTCTCCCCGTTGCTGAGCAGTAAGGTGGCAAGGGTGTGACGCAGTTTGTGCGGAGAGATTTTAGCAGCTTTTGGTGGTAAATTGGCAGCTCGAACATACTTGTGCACGATTTCGGAGATAGCTTTGCGACTGATGCGCCCTCTGTTTTTATTTAGAAATAAAGCATCTAACTCTGTATCTGGTTTCACCTCAAGATATGCTAATAGAGCATTGGTCGCAGTCTGATTTAGTTTCAGCATACGTTCTTTTCCGCCTTTACCAAGTACGATAAGGCGATAGATCTCTCCGTCGGTCTGAAGACTGTTTTGATTCAGCCCCACACATTCAGAGACACGCATGCCTGTGTTGAGTAACAGTAACAGGATAGCCAAGTCTCGTACTTTGAGCCAGCGGCTTCTATTGGTGTCACGTGTGGCTTGGGCGACGGTCTGAATGAGTCGGGTAGCTTCTTCTTTGGTTAAGAAAACAGGGACCTTTTTTCGATTACGGGCTTTTAGGCTGACATCCTCATATTCTTCCATTGGGTCTTTGTCTAGAATACGAGCTTTCACGAGAAATCGAAATAACGAACGTAAGGATGCCTGTTTGCGCTGTTTCCCACTTCTACTATTTTCTCGAAAGTGTTTGCGCTCGATCCATTCTTCTCGAATTTCGCCTGTTTGTTCGTTTATGTGTCGGATTGGAACGTGTACGGTTCGTTCGTATCCATTTTCTAGCATACGGAAAAATTGTTTGATCGTCCTGGCATTGGCTTGCTCTAATCCTTGCCCTCTCTTTTCAAGGAATTCAAAGAAAAGAGAGAAATCATAGGCGTAGTTGGAGATGGTGAGTAGAGATCGTTCTGCACTAATCATCTCCCAAAAGTATTCTTGCACCTCTTCGGGAAATTTGGCGATGATTCGATTGACGCTGGGTGGTAATTTCCTAGAAAACAAGGGTTCCATGGAGTGGTGTACTCCTTTCTTCGTTGTCAAGCTTGCTCTATGTTTTTATATTTTATAAATTCTAAGAAAATACTTGTGCTAATCTCATTTCATAATTATGAATGGTAACAAAAGTCCTAGATGTGTTTGTGCATCTAGGACTTTTGTTTGAAGCTAGAATTTTTCCTTTAGTTATTGTTTTTGCTGGCTTGAAGTTCTCGATCTTTTTCTTCGCATTCTGGTTTACAATAACCATGATGTTGTTCGTCGCACTCGGGACAAACAATATGCTGATGATGGCAAATATCATATTTACAGTTAATATATTTTTCAGCAGGAGTTCCACAATGGTAGCACTTTCCAACAACCACTTCTTCTACTTGGTTAACTGGAACAGAGATCCGCTCATCAAATACATACAATTTCCCATCGAAGAGTTCTCCTTTTACCTCTGGATCTTTTCCGTAGGTGACAATTCCACCATCTAGCTGCGAAACGTCTTGGAAACCTTCTTCGAGCATATATGCAGTCAACATCTCGCACCGGATTCCACCTGTACAATAGGTGATAATTTTTTTGTCTTTATACTGTCCAAGGTTCTCTTGGATCCACTTTGGAAAATCCTTGGTTGTTTCGACTTCTGGACGAATGGCACCACGAAAATGACCAAGGTCATATTCATAATCATTGCGTCCATCTAGTACGATAACGTCCTCTTTTTTGAGTAGCTCATTAAATTCTTTGGGAGATAGATGGGTACCTGTTTTTTCATGAGGCTTCAATTCTTTACCTAGTCTCCAAGTTACGATCTCAGGCCGATGGCGTACGTGTAGCTTTTTAAAAGCATGGCCATCATGTTCATCGATTTTAAAGAAAATGTCATGGAACAAAGGATGATTTCGCATATACTCAATGTACTGGTCCGTTTGCTCGACCGTACCCGAACAAGTACCGTTAATTCCTTCTTTGGAGATGTGAATTCTCCCTTTCAAACCGATCTTTGTACATACTTCTTTGTGTTCTTGTGTCACTTCTTCTGGGTTTTTAATGTCTACATATTTATAATATAGAAGAACACGATAAAGTTTTTCTGTATTCATCGTACTCCCTGCTTTCTACATAAAAGTCCTACAGGGTAGTATACAACTTTTTGGTCAGTTCCTCAAAGGGAATTGATGAGAATCAAAGATTAGTTCATGGAATGAATCAAAAAGAGTAGAGAGAATTCTTCAACAGGAGGAGAAATGTTGTGAATCATGAAGCCGAAATTCAACCAATTTTAGAAGCATTAAAACTAAGCCCAGAGAACAAGCCATTAAAACAATATGCTGCATCGCTTCTACAAAAAGCAGGCAGATTGGAAGAAGCGAAGAAGTATCTAGAGGAGCTTCTCCAAGAGGACCCAACTGATTTAGATAACAAAGGAAAATTAGCAGAAGTCTATTATCAGATGACTCAATTTGATAAAGCCAAAGAACTACTACAAGGAGAGGGATCCTCGCTTTCTGCTACACAGCATGTTCTATTATCCAAATCTCACTATCATTTAGGGGAGTATACGGAAGCTGTTCGCTATTACGAAAAAGCACAAGAGTTGGATCGTTTGTTGATCGATGAAGAGTATCAGCGTGAGTTAGCACCTTTTATGGTAGAGGAGAAGCCAAAGCTCAAAGTACTTGATTTCCGTAAAAAAGAAGATACAGAAGATGATGATCTCTTGGAGCGGCCGACGATTACGTTTGAAAGTATCGGAGGTTTGGAGGAATTGAAGGAGAATATTCGGATGCAAATTTTGTATCCATTACAAAATCCAGACCTTTTTCGCTCTTATGGCAAGCAGGTAGGCGGTGGACTACTCCTATATGGACCTCCAGGATGTGGAAAGACACATATTGCCCGAGCAACAGCAGGAGAATGCAATGCCAATTTTATTAGTATTAATATTCACGACATTTTAGACATGTATATCGGGCAGAGCGAACGTAATCTACACAGCATTTTCGAGACAGCACGCCGCAATAGCCCTACTATTATCTTTATCGATGAGTTAGATGCTTTAGGTGGAAGCCGACAAAAGGCAACTTCTTCTCACTCACGCTCTCTTACCAACCAACTATTAAGCGAATTAGATGGGGTGCATTCACAGAACAAAAATATTCTCGTTCTGGGTGCTACGAATACTCCTTGGTTTGTCGATAGTGCGTTACGTCGTCCTGGTAGATTTGATCGAGTTCTCTTTGTGTCACCACCAGATCTAGAGGCTCGTGTAGAAATTCTCCAGATTTGCTTGAAGGACAAACCAACGGAATCGATTGATTATGTAAAAGTGGCCAAAAAGATGGAAAAATTCTCTGGGGCAGATATCCGTGGGGTGTGTAATGCTGCAACAGATTTAGTATTGCAGGAAGTGATGAAGTCCGGTAAGAAGGTATTGATCCAGACAAAGCATTTATTGGATGCACTCAAAAAGATCAAGCCAAGTACAACCGAGTGGCTATCTACCGCAAAAAATTATGCAACTTACAGTAATGAGTCTGGAGTATATGATGAGATTCTTCAGTATCTAAAGAAATAAAGGAGCTTTCCAAGATGGAACGTGTTCACGATCTGCCTTTGCTCCCACAACTAGAGCGCATTGAGCGGGCTTTGGAGCTTCGTCGTCCAGAGCTCGCCATCCAGCTCACGATGGAGCAATTACAGAACTATCCGCAAGAAAGCGATCTATATCAGTTGTTGGCACAAGCCTATCATCAACAAGGACAACAGTTACAAGCTGTAGAGTCAATGCAACAAGCACTTACCCTTGATCCGGAGAATGCGGATGCTTATGCATATTATGGCTTGCTACTATCCAATGAGTTTAGTAGAAAAGAGGCAGAGCAATCTTTTCGATATGCTCTAACGCTAGAACCAGATAACTTTTTAGCCCATTACTGGTATGCTAGTTTTTTATGGGAAGAGAAAGAGGATTACCAGCAAACACTCTTTCATCTAGAGAAGGCATTAGAACAAGCTCCTCTTGATGCCTCCTGTTACACGTTACTTGGTTTGACGCTTGCAAAACTTGGAAGAATTAAAGAAGCAGAACAAGCAATCGAACAGGCAGTATCACTAGACCCAGAAGCATATGACACACATTATGCCAAAGGAATCTTTACCATGCAGTATGTTCAAGATGCAGAAAAAGCATATCCTTCCTTACTTGAGGCAGTACGTCTAAACCCTACTGATGAAATGCTACGAAAACATTTTGCGGCAGCAATCGGAGCACGCAAAAAAGGAATAGGGCTGTTGTGGAAGATTAGTTTTTGGATACAGCGTTTCGGTAAAAAAATTGAGCTCATATTCCCTGCTACTGTGTTTTTTCTCTTCATTTGTGGCTTTGCATTTCAGTCGAACCCAACTCTGGGGTTGATCGTAACGATACCAATATTAATCATCTATGCGATCGGTTTTCTATTTGTGGTATTGGTTGATCCATTGTTTCGCAAAATGGTAGAAAAAGAAGAGAGGAGTTATAAAAAATGAGAGATGCTGTGGAGGTTGAAACGGAACAAGGAAAGTTGATTCAGCAGTTTCCGCTTATGAGTATGGGGTGGAGAATAGTAGCGATATTTGGAGCCGCTAACTTGGCAGTTTTGTTTGTCTTGGTTACAAGTGTTCAAGAACCAATTAGTCAAGGAAAATCGATTTCCATCTTAGCTTATGTAGTACTAGCGATTTTGGTTGTAAGTTGGCTTTACGCAAATTACTATGCAGTAAAACGTTATCAGAATCGTTGGATTGCAGTAAATCTCTATGAAAATGCGTTATCGATACAGCATGGAAATAACGAGCGTATTATGTTATTTTCTGAGATGCGTGGTGTTAGTTGGAATTTTTATCAGATTACCAATGCAAGTGCCAGTAAAGTAAAGAAGGTAGTCACAGAGTTTAGAGTGGAACTTTTAACAGATGAAAAGATAACATTACGAGATGATCAGTTGCCTAGTTTGGAAGAATTAGGGAATCTTTTGGATGCGATGTTAGCAAGTTATTATTTGGAAGAGGTAGTGTCCAAACTTCAAGCAGGAGAACGAGTCTCTTTTGGCTTGGTTGAGATAGATCAGGATGGTCTCTATTTTGAGGAATATATGCTTTGGTGGTCTGGATTAAGTCAATTTACATTACAAGATGGAAATCTAGTTGTTCTAGATAAGGAGAAAGATCCTGTTGCTCTGTTGCCATTAAATCAAATATATAATGTACAACTATTGGGAACCATTGGAGAAGAGCTGATGGAGACTACTGAGGAATTAGAAGAGGTTGAAGCATCGTTAGATTAATTTGATAGTTCATTTAACTGATACTAAGCGTTAGAGATTCGCCATACATTCAGCTTGAATATTTTGACTATAGGGAAGAGAATAATTCAGCGGAATTTAGAGATTAATCTATCATAAAATCCATAAAAACGTAGAAAAGCAATCCTAGTTATTGGGCTGCTTTTCTACGTTTTTGTTAGAGTCATTAAATTGAAAAGGAAGCCCCCTCTGATTTAGATTTATCGTTAATTCAATCCCTACTAATGATCGATGGGCACCTGTGTATACAAACGGAATAGAATGCCATTAAGTGATCAGAGAGGGGAGTATTTATGTACCCTACATATCCATATATCGGTTGGGAAGTACAATGCGATAATATTCCCATTTCGTTTCCTCCACAACATCAAGATCGACAACCTGGTTTTGAGTATCTTATGGAACCACGTCCTATTGTAGAGAACCCTAAATATATGGGGAGTCAAAAGCTGAAAAACAAAGTAGCAATTGTTACAGGAGGAGATAGTGGAATCGGGAGAGCTGTTGCGATCGCTTTTGCAAAAGAAGGTGCTGATGTGGTGATCGCCTACTTGGACGAACATCGGGATGCTAGGGAGACGAAACAAAGAATAAAAGAGCTTGGGCGATGTTGTAAAATTATTGCAGCCGATTTGAGAAAAGAGGATTCATGTATTTATGTTGTGAAAAAGGCTATCAAAAAGTTTGGACGGATTGATACACTGGTGAATAATCATGCTGTCCAATTTCCCCAAAAGAGCATCTTAGATATTACAGCGAAGCAGTTACAAAATACGTTTCAGACTAATATCCTCTCCTTTTTTTACATGACAAAAGCTGTTCTACCTTACTTACGAAAGGGAAGTTCGATTATCAACACTACCTCTGTCGCTGCGTATAGAGGAGAGAGAGAACTAATCGACTATTCCTCTACAAAGGGTGCGATCGTCTCCTTTACTCGTTCTTTGTCGCTTTCCTTGATAGAAAAAGGAATTCGAGTAAATGGAGTAGCGCCTGGACCTATTTGGACACCACTAATTCCAGCCACTTTTTCTAAAGAACGAGTCAAGACTTTTGGTACAGAAACACCGATGAAGCGAGCTGGGCAACCATTTGAATTGGCGCCTGCTTACGTATACTTAGCTTCGGATGATTCTGCCTATGTGTCAGGTCAAATTTTACATGTAAATGGTGGGGAGATGGTTGAGTCATGATGGAGACTCCACAGGGTTGGTGATGTCATCTTTAATCTTCTAAGCTAGTAGAGAGTCCTAGACCTTTTGGAGAATTTTTAGAGTAACAGATAACATAAACCAGCTATAAAAGTGCTTTTTCATTTTAGCGAGTATAGGAGTTATAGATTATTTTGTTGTGGGACTGATTAAAACCATGAATATTTAAGTTATAGAGCATTTCTTTGTAATGAGGAATGCTTTTTTATCTTTGTCTAAAATTAAAGAGATATTAACATATCGATAAAAATGTAATCATAATCAGTAATTATTTATTGTAAAACGATAAAACGTGTGTTAAATTCAAATTGACAATAAATAAGTGAGGTGCTTTTTTATGAAACGAGAAACCTTCTTTTTAAAGTTCGTTGTTGTTCTCATGGGACTCCCTGTTCTTGCTTTGTGTATATTTTTGTTACCTAGGATAGCTGAATTTTTTGCAGAATTAAATCCAAAGTTAGCTTTTTTGCAATATCCGTTTTTGATCGGCTTGTATGTAACAGCGTTAGTATTTTTCGTTGCATTGTACCAGACTTTAAAACTTTTAAGCTATATTGACAAGAAACAGGCGTTTTCTGAATTATCTGTATATTCTTTAAAGAATATCAAATACTGTGCTATCACCATCAGTGCCCTATTTGTGGTATTTATGCCACTCTTATATCTCATGGCAGAGGTAGACGATGCCCCAGGTATTATATTAATCGGAATGGTCATTATTTTTGGTTGCGTGGTGGTTGCTGTCTTTGCGGCTGTTCTTCAAAAGCTACTAAAAAATGCCATAGATATAAAATCAGAAAATGACTTAACGGTCTGAGGTGAAAAACATGGCAATTATAATCAATATTGATGTGATGCTGGCTAAAAGGAAAATGAGCGTAACAGAACTTTCGGAGAGGGTTGGAATAACAATGGCTAACCTTTCTATATTGAAAAATGGAAAGGCAAAAGCAATTAGGCTTTCAACTTTAGAGGCGATTTGTAAAGCGTTAGAATGTCAACCCGGAGATATTTTAGAATACCAAAGTGATGAAGATACCAAAGATTAATAAAGTAGTCCGTTATGTCATAAAAGGGGAGTTACTCATGAATTTAACCATTCAAAATTGGAGGCACAAATTATGAGAGCACTAAAACAACTCGTTCGTTTTGGTTGGGAACAGGCCCTATCATGTTTGTTTCCTGTTGTTATTTTTGCCTCTTTGGCTTTTACACAATTCATGCCATTTCCCTTCCTACCACGTTATGATTGGCTACTCATCATCTGCCTTCTGATGCAGTGGTGGATGGTGCGTTCTGGGCTTGAAACACGGGATGAGCTTAAGGTTATCACATTGTTCCACCTTATTGGTCTTGCTCTTGAACTTTTCAAGGTACATATGGGCTCCTGGTCTTACCCAGAGGAAGGTTCCAAAATTTTTGGAGTGCCTTTGTATAGCGGATTCATGTACGCGAGTGTTGCGAGTTATCTTTGCCAAGCGTGGAGGCGGTTAAAGGTTGAACTGGTTAAGTGGCCTCCGTTTTGGGTAGTAGTACCTCTTGCAGCTGCGATCTATTTGAATTTTTTCACCCACCATTATTGGATGGATGTTCGTTGGTGGTTATCTGGACTTGTCATAATCGTATTTTGGCAATCATGGGTCACATATGAGGTTGGTGGATCTCGTTACCGTATGCCACTCGCATTTTCGTTTGTGCTCATCGGATTTTTTATATGGATAGCCGAAAATATCGCAACGTTCTTTGGAGCTTGGGAATATCCAAACCAAACCGATGCATGGAGTCTCGTTCATTTAGGAAAGGTGAGTTCATGGCTCTTATTAGTGATTGTTAGCTTTCTTATAGTATCGACGTTGAAGCAGGTTAAGGGGAAAAATTCTGCTAGGTTAAATGCTAGTCAATTTTTATCTATTATAGCGGAAAATACTCCCACTTCTAAGCGTAGCGAAAGTGGGAGATGAATCTGCGTCGGACAAGGGAGGGTTTCTACCCTCTCACAAGTCCTGCCTATCTTTGTACTTTTTCCTTCGTGAATTTCTCCATCCTCCCGAATGACATTGACATTATTCAAGTTGGAGCGACTTAAGATCGAAACACCAATCGTTACATTGCATGATGCTTCCAAGTGGATATTCGAATGGGCATTCGGCAATGAAAGAAAAGTTCAGTTTCCGACAAATCGCGTTTGATGCAGCGTTGTGGATCGATGGGAACGCATGTATGTACCTATGCTTCTGCTGGTCACTGGCATTGGCTATAGCTGCTGCTACTGCCTTACCTGCTATTCCCTTGCCTTGGAATGATGGCAGGACAGCCCATCCAATTTCATACACGGTTTTTTCCTGCCAAAGGCGTTCCCAGTACCCCACAGAGCCGACCGCTTCGAGCCCTGGATGTAGGATAATGCTAAACATACAACCTGTATCTCCCATATTCTTGTACCGATTGTGACGCTTGATGATCTGTTCTTCGCTCTCCGGCCCTCCAAGGTGCTTCATCATTTCTGGTGCATTCAGACGATGTAGCAAGGCAAGATCGGTATCTGTCCAAGGCTCAATTCGTATCTGTAGGTTTGCAGGTTCCAACAACCTTTCTCACTCCCCATTCTCATTATCACTTGCTAGAGTGTTTGAATATAGACAATCAAAATTCCAGCTAACACAACCCAAATAGTAGGTACTCGATACCACGCTAAAAGACAACAACCAATTCCAGCTAGGAGAGCAGGGAAGATGTTCTCTTCTCCTGTAGAGGAGAGAATACCTGGAAAGATAAGGGCTCCTAAGATGGCATAGGGCATATAGCGTAGCATGTTTTGTAAAAAGGGTGGATAGGAAAGTTGATGCAAAAATACTAATGGCAACATACGTGGGAGGTAGGTAACGATTGCCATCCCTATTACAAGTAAAAGTAATTCAAGATTCATCATGGTGTTCCTCCTTTTGTGGAAAAAACAAGGCTCCTAAAGCAGAGGCTACCAATGCACAAAGGACAATCCGCCAACCTGTAGAGAGAGTAGCTGTAACTGGAAACCAAACTAGAAAGCTATGTATTGCGATCGCTACTAGTGCTACTAGGGTAATCGGTAGGGAGTTTCGCATGGCTGGGACAAGCAAGGCAATAAACATGGCATAAAGGGCAATTCCCATACTATTACTAACATTCTCGCTGACGACTGATCCAAAAAGGAGTCCGATCCAAGTCCCGATATTCCAAGCAAGAAAAGAGATCAATTGGAGCGCTAACAGATAGTATTTGGAGAGGGGATTATGCTGACTTAAGGAGGCAACAGAATAATTCTCATCCGTTACTCCAAAAGAGATAAGGGACCGCCACCAACGAGAAAGATCTCCTTCGAGCCGAGTGGAGAGGGAGGTAGTCATTAAGAAATGACGCAAATTCAATATAAAGGTAGTAAGGATTATTTCTCCGATGGCTGTGCCAACCGCTAAGAGATTGATTGCAATAAATTGGCTAGCTCCTGCAAAGACCAAAAGTGATAGTAATACTGCTAACATTGCTGGAACACCTGATGATTTAGCAAGAAGACCAAAGGCAAAAGCAATAGGCAGATATCCAATTGCAATGGGGAAGCCTGCTCTCCATCCATTCCACCATTCCTGAGAACGAGAGCTATAAGTTGTGATAGTAGATTCGTTCAACTCGATTATGCTCCTCTCTATATATATTTTTCTACCATTGTAACACTTAGATATAAAGCAGTTCCCCAAATAAATAGCGCAGATAGCTTCTGAATCATTTGGAAAAAGGTATTCTTTTTAGGGGATTTCCCCATGATGCGACCTGCAATTGCAAGACTAAAGAACCAAATCCAAGAGACAAGTATGGTAGCAGATGAAAAGAGAATACGCTCTTCTTCCTGATAGTGAAGAGAAGTAGTACCTATTACTGCAATCGTATCTAAGATGGCATGTGGATTGAGTAAGGAGACAGAGGCTGCAAACATGATTTGCTTGGAGACGGTGAACTTTTTAGGTTCTTTTGAATCTAAATCTTCTGGCTTGCTCCGCCAAGTTGTCCATCCAATGAAAACTAAAAAGCAAACGCCAACGATCGTGAGGATTAGTTCAAACCAAACGTTATGTAATAATAGTAGAGAGAGTCCCAAAACAGCTAATAAGATTAAAATGGTATCACACAGACATGCAGTTAAGATTGCTGGTAATGCCGAGACAAATCGTGAATGAAGAAATCCTTGATTGAGGATAAAGACATTCTGTACTCCTAACGGTAAAATAAGCCCAAAAGCTAAGATTATTCCAGTTATAAATGCTTCCATTGTTGTTCCTCCTTAGTGTGTACTATCCTAACAAGAAGAGTTTTGGATGTCTCCAACCAAAGGGAAACTTTTATACCCAACCAAACGAGAAAGGCAGAAGTAAGGATGAATTGGAAACCTGATCGCAAAAAATCCACTCCGCTTTATAGACAAATCAAGCAACATATTCAGGAAAAGATTAGTAATGGTGAATGGGCGGAAGGCAGTACGATTCCCACCCAAAGAGATTTAGCGGCTTCCTGGCAAGTGAACCGGAGTACGGTTGTGACAGCAGTGGAGGAGCTAATCGCAGATGGTTATCTAGAAGGAGATGGTCGTCGAGGAACCAAAGTGGCACAGAATGCTTGGAATAAGCAGAAATCGGTACTAGATTGGCAACAGTATTCCTCAGCAGGAGTATGGGAGCCCAATATCCCAACCATTCAAAAGATCAATCAAATGGAAGCCGACTCTAATATGATTCGACTCGGTACAGGGGAGATGGCTTCTACGCTATTTCCAAAGGAACAGTTTCAAAAAATATTTCAGGAATTAGGAGAAAATGTGTCCACCTTTGGCTATGGCGAACCGAAAGGTTTGTCTCTTTTAAGAGAGGAAATACGATTATATCTTCAAGAACTGGGGATCAATGTATCAACAGATTCCATTCTCATCGTATCAGGTGCTCTGCAAGCTTTTCAGCTAATTTCACAAGGGCTTGTCCAATCAGGGTGGACACTATTCTCAGAAAAGAGCTCTTATCTCTATACACTTCCTATTTTTCGTTCGGCGGGAGTTCATATGGTGGGATGGGAGTTGGATGAACTGGGTGTTCGAATCCCAAATGACATTAGCAAGAGAAGGGGATTTCTGTATACCATTCCAACCTATCAAAACCCTACGGGAGCCATTTTACCAGAGCAGAGAAGAGAAGAAATTCTAGCATTTTCTCGACTTCATCAACTTCCTATCATCGAAGATGGAGCTTATCAAGAGTTATATTGGGAGACTCCACCTCCACTATCACTTAAAGCTCGCCCTAATAGTGGTAATGTCCTATACATAGGAACTCTTTCCAAAACAGTGAGTCCAGGACTACGGATTGGGTGGGTAGTCGGAGCTAAAACGGTAATAGATCGTCTTGCTGATTTGAAAATGCAGACTGATTATGGTTCTAGTATTTTATCGCAATGGGTGGCTAAGGAATGGTTTGGACGTAAATATCATATACCTCATCTTCAAGTACTACGTGCTAAACTACGAGAGCGAAAAGAATTTTTAATTCAATTACTAGAGAACTACCTAAAACCATATGCTACATGGAATAACCCGTCCGGCGGCTATTACATTTGGCTTCGGTTTCACACTAAAATTTCCATACATCATTTATTTTCCAAAGCACTAACGCAAAAGGTATTACTTCATCCAGGATACATATATCAACCAGATGATCGAAATCACTTGCGTCTCTCATTTTGTTATGAGCCAAAGGGCCGAATGGAAGAGGGAATCAAGCGTCTAGCAAAGTTAGTTGAAGAAATGATATAACTAGTAAAACGTTATGTCATCAAATATGATTAGTATTATCGTTTGATATTTTAAACTAGTTTGCGATTCAAACTGAAAACCAAAAACTATCCCAATCATCTAGTTAGGGGGATAGTTTCTGCGACAGAGGTACTCAGTTGAATAAAGGTTATAATTTAAGAAATCTGCTTTTTCTACTCTTAATCATTATGAAGAAACACGATTCATTGTTGGATTCAAGAAGATACATTATTTGACCTTAACCAAAGATTGTAATTTCCTTATTGTTAATATCTAACACTTCCATCTTCACGATACCACCAAGATTATGTAACACTAAATCAGACAATGCTTTAAGAGCCATATGAAAGTCATCGCTTCTTGTTTCATCTATTAATTCAATACAAAGGAATGCATTTTTCGTATTTTCTGTTAGCATCGTCCTCCGAGCTTCACGCCAATTCCAGCATCTGCATATTGCGCCGTCATCATCTTTATAAACAATCTCACCTTCATATGGCGAAGCATTTTCATTATTTCCCAATGGGATAAACGGTTCGTTACCATTTGCCTGCGTTAGCCGAATATCGCCTCCAAAAGTGTCGATATCTTCTCCACCACACGGAAGCCCATAACGCAATGAAATTGAATTATAGATGTCAACAAGTGGGTTTATTGTTCCGATATGATTGCCATTTTTCACTCTCTTTAATAAAGCTTCAATGGAACACCTTGCCCCTTTCTTTGTCTTGAATTTCTGAAAAGCTTCTCGCCAAACGGATATGACTGGATTACTACTGAATTCCTCCAGACTTAAGAATTTATGTGCTTCTTTCTCTGCCTCCTGCAGTAGCTTCTCATAGATTTCAACAGCCCTTATTGAATTATCAATCCCCTGGCAAATAACGGTGCCTATTTTTGCATGAGGGAATAACGACCAAAAATCATCTTCAATGATAAATCTAGGCATAAAATATCTCTCCATTTCATTTTACGTATTGTCTTGGTAGAATCTCTATTTGTTGTGTCACAACACGATAAATTTCATCATAACACTCTTATGTTTTGGAGGGGCTCGCAAAGGCGGAGAATACCCCTAGAACAATATATAAATAACCAGTTATCCGATTCTGTAAATTTGAACTCACTTTAATACGCTTTCTAATACTTGCTGCAAGAACTGCATACAGACCATCACTAATAAAAGCTAGGATAATAAATATAGTTCCTAAAAGCAAAAATTGTACTGTGACTGATCCAGCAGAAGGTGATATGAATTGTGGAAAGAAGGCTAAAAAAAAGAGTGCTGTCTTAGGATTCATGACTTCTACGAACGCTGATTCGTAAAAAATCTTTTGTAATTTTTTGCGAGGGGCTTTTGGAATTGCTGAAGTCGTTCTATCAGATGTAGATAATAAAGTCTTACACCCCAGATAGATAAGATAAGCAGTACCCAAGTATTTAACGATATTAAAGGCTGTTGCTGATGTCATAAGGATCGCAGAAACTCCAATTGCTCCAGCTAAAACGTGAACAGAACCACCAAGAGATACACCAAAGACTGATACCAGGCCCGCTTTCTTCCCTTGATCTATACTTCTTGCCATAATATAGAACACAGCTGGTCCAGGTATTATTAACAATGTAGCAGCAGCAATTACAAATAGCCAAATAGTTGAAAACTCCATAAAATGCAACTCCTTGTTGTATTTTTGCACATGATTTAATCGCTCTCCTCCTTGATTGATGAAAGCAAGGTTACACTTTATTTTTAAGGTTCGCTTTCATCAAGGAGGCAATTTGTTGCTCGTTTGGAAATGGAATCTGTTCCAACTGTTTTATAACGAGCTCTTGTCTGTGTAAAGAATGATTTTGACTTACCTTTTCTTTCCCTTCAATCCTATCGATTTTTATTTTGAATCCTTGAACGCCCCTGTTCATACCAACGAGAAATTCAGTATCTACATCTTGCAATCTGTAAGAACTGTCAGGAGCTTCATACTTCAATACCATATCATTCAAGGAACTCATTAACTCGTGTTCATCCTCAATTAGCTCAACTTCTCCATAAACATGAACCGTCACATAATTCCACGTTGGCACTGCTTTATTGGTCTCATACGAAGAAGGAGAGATATAACAATGAGGACCATGGAAAACGGTTAAGACTGTCTGGTTTTGAATATCCTTCCACTGCGGATTCGGACGGGCAAAATGACCGTACAAATAAGTTTTTTCCTTATTCAATATCAGTGGTAAATGTGTAGCCAAGGGCATTCCTTGATGAATGGAAAACAATGTTGCAAAACTGTTCTCCTGTATGACATTGTAGGCAGCAGTTACTTCTTTCATCGTAAAATGCTCTGGGATATACATTTGAACTCTCCTCCATCCTATTTTTGACATACAACAGATATCCTTTACACGGTATGATATAATTCAAACTGACATAAAAAAAGGTACAATAACAAATAAATATACATGTCAGAGGGGATATAAATGAAAAATACCATTTTTACCTTCAAAGACAACTCCCCGAAATACAAACAAATATACGATAAATTTAAATCATTTATAGAACAAGGAGACATTTTGGCGAATGAGCCATTGCCCTCCATTCGTCAACTTGCAGATTCCTTACATGTAAGCCGTAATACAACTTTAATGGCATATGAACAACTGGTTGCGGAAGGGTATATTCGTGGAGAGGGCCGAAAAGGTTACTTTGCAAATGAGTTAGAACCCCTAATATTTCAGGAGGCATTAATCTCTCATAATAAAAAGCAAACAGAGTTCAAGAAACCTCCGATAGTTAATTTCATGGCAGATGCCGTTGATCAAACACATTTCCCACTGAAGATTTGGAGGAGAATTGCCAATCAAGTATTAACATTACAGGATAGCTTTCGATACGGAGAACCGTTTGGGGAAGAATGCCTGCGCGAACAAATCTCCACATATTTATTCCAATCACGTGGAGTGAAAACAAATGCAAATGCAATTATTATCGGAAGTAGTACCCAACAAATGCTTGTATATCTTGGACATATACTGAAGGATGAATTCCAGAGTATTATAGTGGAAGACCCTGGTTACGACGGTGCTAGGGAAGCTTTTCAATTCCATCGTTTTATGTTTGAAACTTTGCCGGTTTATGAAACAGGTGCTGATCTTTCACAATTAGAACAAATGAAATCAAGATTAATCTATGTAACCCCTTCCCATCAAAGTCCAATTGGAGTAAGCATGTCTATTCAACAACGGCAAATGCTTATTCATTGGGTTAACAAGATGTGTGGATATATTATCGAAGACGATTATGATAGTGAATTTCGCTATACACAAAAACCATTTCCTGCTCTTGCCTCCATTGATTCAGCAAGAGTCATTTATTTAGGGAATTTCTCAAAATCATTTCTTCCGGGAATCCGTTTATCTTATATGGTGTTGCCAGAGTTAGTTTTAATTCGTTATAAAAAGCATTTTACTCATTTTGAGAGTCCCACTTCGCTTTTAAGCCAACTCACAATGGCAAAATTTATGGAGTTGGGAGAATGGAATCGCCATGTTAAACGAATGCGTCTTGTTTATAAGAGGAAAATGCTGCACTTAGTTTCTGAATTAAAAAAGCACTTCGGTCAAAATATTTCTATTATTGGCGAGCAGTCTGGTTTATACTTATTAATCAAATTACACCTGAACCGTTCAGAAGAATGGTTAATTGGGCGCGCTTTTTCTCATGGTGTAAAAGTGTATCCCACTTCACTCTACTTTATTAAAAATAATCCCGATAACCCAATCATTAAACTTGGATTTGGTCATCTTTCTTGTGATGAAATTGAGCTTGGTGTCGAGCTCTTAAAAAAGGCATGGATTTTTGAATCATAGATAAATATTAACGGCGACACTCTCTACGGTGTGCTGCCAAGAGTGAAACGGACAGATCTACTTTTAGAAGTGGCAAGTTGGACTGGTTTTGATGAGCGGCTTATCCATGCTTCGACCAACGTCCTCTTAAAGCCGAAGAAAAACCGATTGTTCTGGCAACACTCACGGCGATGGGAACTAACTTCGGTCTTACAAAAATGGCAGATGCAACGTCTGGGATCTTGTATCATCAAATGGTCAATGCTGCTCAATATATCTAGGAAAAGCCACGGATCTACTCGGGAGTATAGGTACGAGAAGATTTATTAAAACATTTGACTCATTATGGCTATTAAAGCAATAAAGCCGGTTTCACCCTTAGCGTGGTGAAAATCGGCTATTTTGCTGTTCCAAAACCATAACGTTGTAAATTCGCGTTTCGCTGGCGGTACTCCTAATATCAGAAGACAGACAAATAGTTCGCACACTAAGCAATTGAAAAGAAATGTTTCCGTTTAATGTACTGTAAAATGAAGTTATCTCTTGTTTATTATGTTATTACGTGTTATGAGGAGTTATATACTGAAATGGTAGGTAAGGTGACTGTGTGATCAAAGGGAGGCCTATCATGAAAAAGAAAGTATTATTTATTCATAGTGCCGGATCTCAGAAACCATACCAAGGAAGTAGTGGCTTAATAGCATATTTAAAAGAGGCGCTAGGTTCTAGTTATGATGTACTATATCCTAAAATGCCGAATCCTGAAGATCCTGAGTACACATTATGGAAAGAAGAGCTCGCACAAGAACTTGAGCAGTTAGACGGTAGAGTGATTCTTATTGGACATTCTTTAGGTGGGTCAGTGTTATTCAAGTATCTTTCTGAAGAACTTTGCAGAGAATCTATTTCTGGGTTATTTAGTATTGCAGCACCATATTGGGGAAAGGACAAAAATTGGCAAAGAATTGATTTTGTTCTTCAGGAGAATTTTGCTACAAAACTGGTTCAAATACCTCAAATATTTCTCTACCACAGCGTTAACGATTCTATTGTACCATTCTCTCATCTTGAATTCTTTGCAGAGAGACTTCCGCAGGCAAATATTCGACCAATTCCAGGGGATCAACATCTTTTTCACAATGGATTATCTGTACTTGTTGAAGATATTAAAAACTTATCAGGATAAAGGTTTTGAGGCATAGTCCAAAAGTACTGAAAAAAAGACTTGAGTTGAATTTTAGGAAAGACTAGTTATTATGAGTCGGGAGGTAACATTTTCTGATTATTATAAATAAAAAACATCCATTCCAGTAAATACTGGTTTATGGATGTTTCATCGGCCCAATGGTTCTTTTATATCGGTAAACAATTCCCCATTCTTTTGCACCTTCTAACGTTTCAGGAACATATTCAAATCCTTGAGCAATGCAGAAGGGGGCATTTGTTCCAAAATTTTTGTCTATAGAAACCCATTGCTCACACGCACCTTGGGCAATATGTTGTTCAGTTAATGTTTTGAGCAGTTGAGTACCAATGCCCTCTCCACGTCGATTTGGATGGAGCATTAAATCAAAGATTTCACTATTAATGTAATCAATTAGTTCTCCACCGATCACTCCCACGATATATTCTTGATCCAACGCGACCCACCATCCCTCGATGGATTGTATTGGAGAAGGAGTATTTTTGTTATAAGAAGGAGAAGGAATAAAGAAGTCTTGCTCTGATTCTATATGAAAGGGAGAGGGGGAAGGGGTTTCTTTTTGATAGATTTGAAGGATTCCGTCGATGTCTGTCGGGACGGCTTTTCGGATTTGTATCATGATCATCCCACCTTTGTTCTTATTATAATCATATTGTAATAGTGAAATTAGCATAGGAAAGTGACAGAAAATGAAAAAAGCAGGGAGACTGATAGTCTCTCTGCTTTTAAGTTATAAGCTCATACGTAAGATATCTGCCACTTGAGATTCATTTAAATGAAATACGTTACCGACTTTCCCATTGATAACTCCTCTACTTGCCATCAGGTCCACTTTGCTATCATCTATTTGATATTCAGATAGATGAGCAGGTGCTCCGATGCTGGACCAAAACTCACGTAGACGCTCAATACCTTCTTCTGCGATTTCTTTATCAGATTTATCAGTTGGATCCACACCAAATACCCGGATGGCTAACTGCTTCATCTTAGGAGCAGTTGCTGGGAGATTGTAGCGAATCCAGTTTGGAAAGATGATTGCAAGTCCACCACCATGAGGAATATCGTATACAGCAGAGACAGCATGTTCAATTTTGTGTGTACCCCAATCTCCTATCATTCCCATCGAGAGAGTTCCGTTTAAGGCCATTGTACCTGAATAGAGGATGGTCTCACGAAGTTGATAATCTTCGAGATTCTCTACAAGACGTGGTGCTGCTTCCATTACGGTAGTGAGGATCGACTCTGCAAAACGCTCGTTTAATGGAGTGTTTGGTGAGACGCTAAAGTATTGTTCCAACACATGAGACATGATGTCAACGATTCCATAGACTGTTTGATCACGTGGAACAGAGAAGGTATGAACAGGATCTAGAATGCTGAATTTCGGGAAGACGTGAGGTGATCCCCAACCAATTTTTTCGTTGGTTTCCCAGTTGGTAATAACTGAACCTGAGTTCATCTCGGAACCAGTCGCAGCAAGGGTGAGGACCGTTCCAAAAGGTAAGGCATCTGAAATCGTCTCTTTTTTAGTGATGACATCCCAGATTTCTCCATCAAATTTAGCACCTGCTGCAATCGCTTTGGTAGCATCAATAACGCTACCACCACCAACTGCAAGGATAAAATCGATTCCTTCCGTTTTGCAGATCTCAATGCCTTTATGTACAGTAATGAGACGAGGGTTTGGTTCAATTCCAGATAGCTCAAACAGTTGAATTCCTTTTCCTTCTAGTAGTTGAACGGTACGGTCATAGATCCCGTTCCGTTTGATACTACCACCACCGTATACCAACAGCACTTTCTTTCCGTAAACAGGTACTTCTTGTTCTAAAGAAGCTAGTGTATTTCTCCCAAAGATTAATTTAGTTGGGTTATAGTACTGAAATGTATCCATTTTGGTCTCCTTTTTCTGTATATGGGTTTATTATTATTACCAATTACTGTTTCCCATACAAGAATGGTTTCAAACAGGGGAGAGTAAGGTATACTATTTTATTTTTTAAGTTCTTCCTACAGATTACAAGGTTAAGAAGATGCAATAAATGTTATGAGAATAGAAAAGGGAAATAAAAAACATAGTTATAGAATCAGATAATATATGAATTTGAAAATAATATTTAAACTAGTTTGAGATACAAACAATAAAACCTATCAAAAAACTCAAAGAAGATTTAATCCTTACTTGTACCAGATAAACTTCTCGACCTATCCTATTTATCTCCATCGTACGATAAAAAATGAAAGCCAAATACACATAAAGTATACTTGGCTAAGAATAATAAAAGAATTTATCCGATCAATACCTTTTCTTGAGGGTAGCGGAACCTACTAGATAGTTGTTTTTTCGCAAGGGCATAAGCAGCAGTTAAGGTCCCTAGCTTACCAATATACATAGCAAGAATCAGCAATACTTTACCAGCAGGGGAGAGCTCCGTTGTTAATCCCATACTAAGCCCGACGGTACTGACAGCTGATGTAGCCTCAAATAGGATGGTAAGAAAGTCTGTTTCTGGTTTTTCTGTTATGGAGAGTGCAAAGGTTATGAGAAGAACCAAACTTGCTGCGATGACGACCACCGCTAAAGCTTGGAAAATATTAGGAAGTCCGATTCTTCTCTTGAATAGTTGTACGTCTTCATTTCCTCGAATAAGTGACCAAACAGCGACGAGCAGGACAGCAGCTGTATTGATCTTGATCCCACCTCCTGTAGATCCGGAACCGGCCCCAATAAACATCAAGATAATAAGAAAAAACTGAGTAGAAGGCTTCATATCATGAATTGCTATTGAGTTAAATCCTGCGGATCGGGGAGTAATCCCCTGGAAAAAACCACCCCATAGTTTATGCGATGTGTCCATACTTCCTAGTGTTTTAGGATTCGTATATTCAAGGCCTGTGACCACGATTACTCCCAATATGGTTAATACCAGGGACCCTGATAAAATAATTTTACTTTGGAGCGTGAGAGGTCGCCATTTTCGTTTGTGCCAGATATCTAAGATGACAAGGAATCCCATACCTCCAATGAAGAAGAGAGACATAATAATGAGATTCACTACAGGATCTCCTACATGGCCCATCATGCTGTCGCTCCAAAGGGAAAAGCCTGCGTTGTTAAATGCAGAGATGGAATGAAACAGCGCATGATAGAATGCTTTAGCTAGTCCATACTCTGGGAGCCACCAAGCAGTAAGAAGTATAGTACCCAGACCCTCTAGACAAACCGCAACAAAAAGAATCCTTTTGACTAAACGTACCATTCCTTGCGACGAGATTGATTGTGTTGATTGTTGGATGAGTAACCTACTACGAAGTCCGATCTTTTTCTTTAAAAGGACAGCAAATAGAGCAGCAAATGTCATAAAACCCAATCCACCTATTTGCACCAAAATGAGGAGGAAGATCTGACCAATTAAGCTAAATGTGGATCCAGTATCCACTACAGCGAGACCAGTGAGGCAAACTGCTGAAGTGGAGGTAAATAAGGCATTTAAGATGCCAATGCTGTTACCATCCGATGAGCTGATCGGATGGTTAAGCAAGATAGCCCCAATCCAAATAATAAGAAAAAAGCCAGATAAAAGATACTGGGTCGGGGTAAGTTGGGGTCGATACCACTTGGTCATGATGCTATACTCCTCTAAACCTAATCTGTGTCATTCTAACCAATGCCACCTAATTTTATTTTCCAAACAAAGAAGAAGCCTTGAAGCATTTAGCACTTCGAGGCGAAATCATATCTAGTTTGATGTGGTTGTATCTTGACTACGGCAGGAGTTGGAACAATACCCCCCGTGGATTGATTCGCAATCAGGGCAGACCAGATGACGACGATCGCAAGGATCATATCGGCAGTTGAGGTATTTTTCTGCTGGTGATCCACAATGATGACATTTGCCAACTATAACATGTTCTTTCTGATTGATTGGCACGGAGATCCGATCATCGAACACGTAACATTGACCATCGAATAAGGCCCCTTGCACGTTTGGGTCTTTGCCGTAGGTTACGATACCACCATCTAACTGATATACCTTTTCCAATCCTTCTTGAAGAAGGACTCCACTCAATTTTTCACATCGAATTCCACCTGTACAATAGGTGAGGATTTTTTTGTCTTTCCAGTCTTCTTTATGTTGACGAATCCACTCTGGAAACTCTCGAGTAGTAGATACATCTGGTCGGATCGCCCCGCGAAAATGTCCAAGATCATATTCAAAATCATTACGACCGTCAATCACGATAACATCCTCTTCGGTCATTGCTTGGTACCACTGGCTTGGAGAGAGATGGACACCTGTTAACTGATTAGGGTCGACCTTCTGATCATTCATATGCCAAGCTACGATCTCTGGACGCTGTTTAACGGTTAGTTTTTTAAAGGCGTGTCCATCGTGTAAATCTATTTTAAACGGCATATTTTCGAATAAAGGATGTTGATGCATTTCTTCCATATACCGTGTAGTTTCCTCCATGGTTCCAGAAACGGTTCCGTTTAACCCTTCTTCAGCGATTAAAATTCGTCCTTTTAAGTTGAGCTTTTGACATAGTTCTTTTTGTTCTACTACCAGTTTCTTTGGATCTTCTATATGAGTGTATTGGTAGTAAAGAAGTACTTGATAGTTTGCAGTCATCGTATATCCCTTTCTTAAACTCTTCTTATATCTCACTCTTAAACCATGATATAACGCATTGTCAACAAACCCAAGTGTTATCTCTTCCCATCCACGAGTTGGATATGAACACCCGGTCCTAGTTGGTAATGATCGCGTACTGCTCGAATCAACCAATAGTGTTCATCGAGTTCATAGGCAGCAAAATAGGCATTGGGAAGTGCAGGAACTTGGATCACTCCTTGTTGCATGCCACGATGGACCTCGAGAATCTGTTGGCGTTCCCGATGAATATGGGCATTCAGTTCATAATTTCCGACTAATCGTCCATATTGAAAGACGGCATATCCGATAAATAATATCATCCACCCAGTGCGTATTATATTAGGACGTAGGTGTTTGAATAGATAGAGGAGAAGTGCTATTGCGAGGGGGATAGCAGGAAAAGCAACTCTCCCTCCAGTAGCTCCAGCAGTTAGGGTCATCATCAAGTCTGCTGCGAGAAAACCAATTGTTAGAGCAAGTGGTATGTAGTTTTGGTGTGTACGAGCGATTAGGATGCCGACAATGAAAAACAAAAGAAATAAAAAAGAACCGTATGAGATCATCCAACTTGGGTGATGTAAAACGGCTTGATAAAGAGACGTTTCGGACATCATTTCTAAAAAGAAAAAAGTAGGAGTAATTGCGATCCAAAGAAAAATCGCTAGGCGTCGTTTCGATTGTTGATAGAAAAAGATACCCGCCAAAATACCAAATAGCAAGAGATAGACTGTCTGCTGAAACAAAAAGAAGCGTATCACATCCGGTAGGGAAGTAGCGATTTTTTGCCAAATAGGTAGCTGATAAAAGTCAGCATTGGCAGAGGCGCGTCGTTCAGATCCTGGAGAGAAAAAGAGTCCCGCAGCGCCAAGAAGGGAAAAGATAGCGACGATCAAAGTTGCCCAGGAAAAGGGGCGCTTGAGCCAGAGATGGCGAATCCACCAAACTCCTGTAAATCCTATGGCTAAGGCACCAATTTGTTCTTGAGACCAGCCAGCTAGGAATCCAACTAGTACCCAAAGTGGAATGGCCCACAAATGCATAGGTTGATTGAGATCTCTTCTTCGATAGAAACAAATAAGTAGAAAGAGAAAGAGCATCGGATATACGTAATTAAACGATCCGACTGCGTATTGAATTGTTTGTCTCGTGATATAGATGTTACAGAGAAAGAATAGAGATACTAGAATAGAAGTTACAGAAAGATCCTCTTTTTTAGGAAATCGAACATAGACTGTGTAAAAGATGGCGTAAGCAAGGCACGTGAGAAGAAATGGATTCAGTACTCTCCACACTTCGATACCTGCAGTAAGGACCCAAACTGTTGCATAGTTAACAAAAAAACGCCCATTAAAATGAAAATAGTCATATAGTTGGCTTTCCCAGACGTTCTCAAAAGTGAGAGGTCTACCATTAAAGTTTGAATCTAGTCCATAGTATGTAGCATAACGAAAATCATCCCCGAAAAACGGAACATAGTGATTCAAAATGATAAGCGAGACAAAGAAAACAAAAAACGGAATATTGGCCAGGAATAGCTTGCGAACGCGTTTCATATGTTCGACTCCTTTATCTTAACAAAAGCATAATGTTCTCATTGTACCTGTTTCGAGTGGAATGTCCAAGTTTTCGGAAGATAACAAGAAACATATAAACATATATGGATGGAAATGAAAGTTGGAATGTCTAGTTAAGACAAAATCACTCTTATAAAAGAAATAACAAATACTAGTTTATTTTGTTTTAAAATATATACATATTATTGTAAAATGAGTTGAGTTTTATGATATTAGGGGGTGCAGGTTTGAAAGCGTATAGGTTCTCATTGATTTTACTATCTTCTATTGTAATAGGTGCCTTACTAGGAATATGGCTAGGGGAAGAAGCTACTGTTTTAAAACCATTCGGCGATATTTTTCTTAATTTGATGTTTACGGTTGTGATTCCACTTGTCTTCTTTACCATTTCATCCTCTATTGCGCAAATGAGTGGCTTAAAACGTCTGGGGCGGATTATGTCTCGGATGATGGGAGCATTTCTTCTAACTGGAGTTTTATCTGGCTTAGTGATGCTGGCAGCAGTTGTTCTATATCCACCAGCACAAGGAGTAAACATTCCGCTAGAGAAACCAGAATCTGTAGAAGAAACTACATTAGCTGACCAATTAGTACAAACCGTTACGGTCTCTAACTTCGGATCACTATTCTCAAAAGATCATATGCTACAGTTGATCTTATTCTCCATTTTACTAGGAGTCGCGGTCTCTTTGGCAGGAGAAAAGGGAAAGCCATTTGCTAAGTTCCTCTCCTCCGGTTCGGAAGTGATGATGAAGATTGTCACTCTCGTTATGTACTATGCTCCTATTGGATTAGGAGCCTTTTTTGCTGCATTGGTGGGCGAGTTTGGCCCTACTTTACTAGGGAACTACTTCCGTGCAGTGCTCATCTATTATCCACTCTCTTTGATCTATTTCTTTGTCTTCTTTACGCTTTATGCATTTATGGCAGGAAAAGGATTGGGAGTGCGCACGTTCTGGAAAAATTCTCTTTCTCCTACCATTACCTCATTGGCTACTTGTAGTAGTGCTGCTTCGATTCCCGTTAACTTAGAAGCAACCCGCAAGATGGGCGTTCCAAACGATATTAGCGAAACATCTGTTCCACTTGGAGCTAATATCCACAAAGATGGATCGGTAATGGGTGGAGTGCTAAAGATCGCTTTCTTATTTGGAGTATTCGGAATGGATTTTAATCAACCAACAGATTGGTTAACTGCTTTAGGAGTAGGGATTTTGGTTGGTACGGTCATGGGGGCAATTCCAAGTGGTGGATTGATCGGAGAGCTATTGATCCTATCGCTGTATGGTTTCCCACCAGAGGCGCTACCAATTATTGCTGCGATCTCTACGATTATCGATCCACCAGCGACCATGCTCAACTCCACTGGTAACACGGTGACAAGTATGTTGATTACTCGTTTGGTGGAAGGAAAAGACTGGTTAAGTAAAAAGATTGCTAAAACAGCATAATCGATTTTAAGGCTATCTACTATTAAGTAGATAGTCTTTTTACTAGAAACTAGTTGCATATATTTAAAAAAACAACTTATTGGTACATCATAAAATTCCTTTCTTCGAATTCAATAAGGATGCTAATATATTTATAGCAGGCCGCAATACTGAACAAACCACAATCTATATCCGTATATCTGTAATAATACCTTGAGTGAGAAAAATGTTAATATATATGACTATTATAAAATTGTGTGGATGCGTTGAATAATCTAGTGAGGTGGAGTGATGATTGATGAGGATGCTGATTACAGGCTCCCGATCCTATACTGCTTTAGAGATGGCGCGTCTATTTAGACGATCAGGATGGGATGTTTATGTAGCAGATTGTGTGAGATATCCTGTCTGTAGGGGGTCCAACACGGTAACTCGATCATTTCTTCTGCCATCCCCAAAAGAAAATTACGACGGGTTCATCGACGGATTGATTCAGATCATTCAACAGTACCGTATTGATCTGTTAATGCCTAGCAGCGAAGAAATTTTCTTTATCGGGCGTAGCCTGAACAAGCTCAGTACCTATTGTGAGGTTTTTTGCGATTCCTTCGAAAAGCTGAACTGCCTTCATAATAAATGGGAGTTTTCGCGCCTTGCTAGTGAATGCCGGGTACAAGCTCCTGCCACGTTTCTTTTGCAATCAGCAGAAGATCTGAAGCAGTTTGAAGGTTCTACAGCACAATATGTATTTAAGCCAGTATACGGCCGTTTTGCCGCTCACAACTTGTTTGGACCTGACCTTTCCCAACTTCGGCAGATTCAGCCCAATCCGAGCAATCCTTGGATCGCCCAGAAATACATACAGGGCGAGGAATACTGCAGTTATCATCTGGCTGTGGATGGCAACATAAAAGCTCATGCATGCTATCGGCCGGCATATCGAATGGGCAAGGCATCTGGTTACTATTTTCAGCCTGTCAAGGATCTGGAAATGGAGCAATTTTCCTCAGAAATTGCGAAAAAGCTCCAATTTACCGGTCATTTGGCATTTGACTTCATGAAATCGCCAGATGGAACCCTGTATGTGTTGGAGTGCAACCCCCGTACCACAAGCGGGCTTCATTTTCTGTCACAAAAAGAGCTTGTTTCTCCATTTTTGCCGGGGGAGGAAGCAATGATTCGCCACCATACGGCTCCGAAACCGAAAATGATTGGCTATGTGATGCTACTCCGTCCTTTGTATCATGGTGTAAATGGATTACGCCGTTGGGCGAGGGATTTTGCAAACGCGGATGATGTGCTGTACGACCGACGCGATTCACGTGTGATAATCTATCATTTCCTGAGCCTGCTTGAAACGGTGTATGACAGCTTTTCAAAACGGGTTAGCCTCAAGGATGCAGCTACATCGAATATTGAGTGGGACGGAGAGAAGATATAAAAATGAAGATGGAAAGAATCGGAAATGACCATCCCGATTTGCAAACATTGCATCATGAGGATCGGTGGAGGATGGAAACAGCATATACTTTGCCGCTTATTAGGGAAGGGGCTGAGGTGTATGTCCGCAATGTGCAGACTGATGTTCAACTGTTGCGAGCAGGCAAACACCTCCTACCAATCACCATTAATGTTTCGGAGTATGATAATTCATATGTGTGTTCACCATATTCAACCTATATCCGCTATGCTCTTGAGGAATTGTATTTGTTACGAAGCCGTTTTCTGCAAAAAGGACTGGGCGCTGTAATTGGCTCAATTTCACCATTGCTAAAAAAGGCAAAAATTGATCAAAATGTTCACCTTAACAACTGGCTTCTATCTACCAATTTATATGAACCGATTGAAAGAGAAGAACTTGAACATATAACAAACTGCTTAACAGAAGAATTTTCGGATTATGCCCTAATTTTTCGTTCATTAAATAATGTGACGAATGCGGAGATGATCCATAATTTGCTCCGTTTGGATTATATGATGGTCCCAAGCAGGCAAGTATATTTTTTCGATGGTAGAGCACCCGCTTATTTGCGAAAACAAAATAATGTGTGGGATCGCAAGTTGTTGGAAAAAGCCCCGTTTACTATCGTCGGACACGATGAGATTCATCCAGATGATTATCTGAGGATCAAAGAGCTTTACGACCTTCTCTATATTGATAAATACTCCCCTATAAATCCGCAGTTTACGACGGCATATATCGAAAACGCACACAAACAAAAGTTGCTCCAGATGAGAGGGCTTCGAGATGGGGACGGTATCCTACAAGGCATTGTTGGCTGTTTTATCAGAGGAGATGTGATAACAGTGCCGCTTGTCGGTTACGAAACAACACTTCCGCAGCAGATGGGTCTGTACCGGATGCTAATGTCAATCGTTTTGCAGGAAGCAGCAGAGCGAGGCCAGTTGCTTCATTTAAGCTCGGGGGCCGCCAACTTTAAACGACTCCGTGGCGGAAAGCCCGCGATTGAATACAGTGCTGTCTATGCTAGACATTTGCCAGCTTCCAGAAAGATGGTCTGGACATTTTTAAGTTCACTACTAAATAAATTGGGAGCTCCAATCATGAGGAAGTATCAACTATGAAGCACCATTACGTACATATGAAAAAAGTGATGAGAAACCATTGGCTCGTGGCCTGCCAAGATAGCGAGCTGGGACGTAAGCCTTTAGGAGTTACAGTGCTCGATAAACCGATTGTTCTGTTTCGAACGGAGCAGGGAGTTCATGCGTTAGTGGATCGTTGTCCGCACCGGAATGTTCCTTTATCTGCAGGTTGGGTGAAAGAGGATATGCTAGTCTGCCCTTACCATGGCTGGGAGTTTGACAGCGAAGGAGTATGCCAACGCGTACCGGGTCTTTGTGAATATACACATGGAACACATACAAGCACGACGGCTGTGCCGGTCAGACAACAAGATGGTTTTATTTGGGTCAGACTGTCCGAAGATATCGACGCCACGACAGAAGTGATAGACGAAGATCTTCCTGATTCCGAAACCAATCAGCCTTTTGATTTGTCCTTTCTAAATGATCCCTCCCTGTATTCATTTATCTGGCGCACCTCTGTAAAAGGGAATCTACTTAACACAGTAGAAAATTTCCTGGATGCGACGCATACACACTATATCCATGCTGGACTTATACGCACAGACAAGAACCGGCAGAAAGTTAACGCCAAACTTACCGCTTACCGCGACAGCGTTGAGATTGAATACAGCGGAGAATCAAAGCAGGCAGGCTTGATTTCCCAACTGCTTGAACGCGATCGCCAGACGAGTTACGGGAGATTTTTTATGCCGGGTATCGCCCAAATTGAATATCGCTCTAAAAAGGGTTTATCCATGATGATCACAGCGGTCACCCGCCTCACTTCCGAATCGGTTCAAGATATCTATGCCATCGTTACCGTCAAACGGGGAATTGTTCCAAACTTTATAAAGAAACTGGTCATTACTCCTTTTTTCAAGATCGCACTGAAACAGGATATCCGTATTGTGGAGCTGCAGCAGAAATGGATCCAACGATACGGTGAAGAATCCTTTCACTCTACTCAGGCCGATCTGATTCGCCCCTACATTGAACAACTAACGACAGGGCGCTACTACGATAAGCCTTATGAAAAAAAGGTAATGCTTTTGCTGTAAAGTCTTTCAAAAAAGTGATATTCGTTCTTTGGCCATTGCGGACTTTTCAGGGAGGTTTTTTTGAAATTAGAATAACTATGTGGAGGAGCGCCTTTGGAGAGAAAGGCAGTTAGTGAAGGGATCCCCCAACAAGACTATCGGGTGGGGGACGTACTGCGAGTGACTTGCCCACCGACCACCGCACTGGTTGCAGAGGTCTCGAGCTTCTATGTGACCATCGACTGGCCATGGGGCGAGATCGATCCCGACTCAAAGTACGGATGGAACGGACAGGTGGTGTTCCCAACCGACCCGAATTCGTACGAGTGGTTGTTGGGGCTGTTCCACACTGATCCTGAGCCCCAACATCTGGTACCTGGAGACACCTGTCTCGTTGGCATCCCAGAGACGCTCGTACATGTCGTCGACGTCATCCACCACGACCCTCTGGCGGACATCGGTTGGCTTCCCCGCCCGCATACGACGCTCGTCGTGCTCCACGTTAATCAATCGGAGGAGACAGACGAGGAGGATGAAGATAGGGGCAAAGGGTTCGCTATCGAACTCGACTCGGCAGCCCCCATTGCTTTGGAAATTGTGTCCCGGGACTGAGTCCACGGTCGGCGCCGTCGGCGAACCCATACGGGGGAGAGGTAGCGAAGCCAAATTTGGTAGGATCTGTTCAATAAACACCAAAATGACTTACGGATGCATATATTGAAAACCCAAATCATTGGTTATACAGGAAGATGAACACTTGCGACTCCATCATGCTTGAAAAGCGTAGGCCGCGGACAAAATAAGTAAACCCTTGAAGTGTATTCAAATTGGCAATTACCGATCAGGAAAATATAAACGTGGCATTCCCATGTGGTTCTCAAGTCATTTTTCCATTTATTAGAGAGATAGCTTCAAAATCGGCCGATGTTCTTTTCATCCTAATAAACAAACCCGTTATCATATACAAGATAACGGGTTTGTTTTCATTAACCAATTATACGGTTGCAGATTGTTCTGCTATAACTTCTTGAGACTCAGCGTTGTAAGCATCCGCATCGAGTTCTTTGGTTACACGGCTCGTAATAACACCTGATACCATGCTTCCACTTACGTTTAGTGCGGTACGTCCCATGTCAATTAACGGTTCGACAGAGATGAGCAACCCAGCTAACGCAACAGGAAGGTCTAGAGCGGACAAGACTAAGATCGCGGCAAAGGTTGCTCCACCCCCAACTCCTGCGACACCAAATGAACTGATCGCTACAATTGCGATAAGAGACAGAATGAAGGAAGGGCTTAATGGATCAATCCCAACGGTTGGTGCGATCATGATGGCTAGCATAGCAGGATATATCCCAGCACAACCGTTTTGTCCGATAGACAGTCCTAGTGAACCTGCCAAGTTGGCGATCCCTTCAGGAACTCCCAAACGTTTCGTTTGTGTATCCACGTTGAGAGGCAAGGTTCCAGCACTAGAACGAGATGTGAAGGCAAAGGTAAGGACAGGCATGATTTTTTTAATATAAGTAATAGGATTTAGTCCAGCGATCATCAAGATTAACAGATGAATGATAAACATCACAATCAATGCAATGTAGGATGCGACGACGAACTTCCCTAATTTTACGACAGAATCCAAATCAGTTGTGGCGACCGCTTTGATCATGATCGCTAATACACCATATGGAGTAAGCCGTAGGATAATCGTGACCATGCGCATGACGATAGAGTAGAGTACATCTACCGCTTTTGCAAATAGATCAGCATGCTCTTTGTTTTTCTTTTGTACTCCTAGAAAAGCAGTTCCTAAAATAGCTGCAAAGATTACGACTGCAATAGTGGAAGTGGAACGAGCCCCTGTAAAGTCTAAGAATGGATTAGCTGGAAGTAACTCTAACATTTTTTGTGGGAATGTTTGATCCTCTATTTCACCAAATGTTTCTTGGATTTCTTTTCCTCTATCCAGTTCTACATCTGTTGTACTAATGTCAATTGCTTTCAGATCAAAGCCCAATGCAGCCCCAATCCCAACAGCTGCTGAAATAGCGGTGGTAATTAATAACACAGCGATAATCAGGGCGCTGACTTTCCCTGTATTCTTAGATAGTTTTGATTTAGTAAAAGCAGAAAGAATGGAGATAAAGACAAGTGGTATTACCAACATTTGCAACAGGCTGACATAGCCTTTTCCTACAATATTAAACCAATCAATGGTTGATTTAATTATTTCCGATTTTGCACCATAACTAAATTGCAAAGCAAATCCAAGGATAATTCCTAGTCCTAAAGCAGTGAAAACACGTTTAGAGAAGGAAATATGCTTTTTTTGCATATAGAACAATCCAAGAAGGACAAATAAGAACACAACAATATTTACAATTAAATAGAATACATTCACTGTGGTACCTCCCCTAAAATGTTTAGAAATAAATTCCTTAATATAAATATAAACAAATAAATCCGATGAGTAAAGTAGGTTTTTATGTTTTGCTTCTATTTATTCCTTCCAATATTAAAAATAAACTCAATCATATTTACAAGAAAGCGTTTACATGTTACATTTGTATCGTCAAAAAGAAACAAATTACGACAAAATTAAACATAAAAATACAAGTTTGCGGGGGAGGTTCATGTTAAAGGAAGAACGCCATCGCATCATACTGGAGCTATTAAAACAAGAAAGATACCTGAAAATTGCCGAACTAGCCGATCGATTGGGTGTAACAAAGATGACGGTTCGCCGGGATCTTTCTTCATTGGAAGAAGAAGGGGTGTTACATCGCGTACATGGTGGGGCACAGCGAGTCGGAGAAGAAGAAATAGAAGAACTTTCCCACCAAGAAAAATTAACGCTTCATATGGAAGAGAAAAGTAAGATTGCTAAGCGAGCTGCCTCTTTAGTCGAAGAAAATGATACCGTTTTCATTGGTCCAGGTACGACCAATGAATTAATTTATTCCTACATTCGGCTGAGACGTGCAACAGTAGTGACCAATTCTCTTACCGTTTTCCAGCGTTTTCAAGGCGACGAGAGATTTGAGTTGATTCTGATGGGCGGCAGGTATCGCGAGAGAACTGGATCCTTTATCGGGACTTTTGCCAATGAATCTTTGCGAAAGATCAAAGTGAACAAGGCATTTATCGGAACCAATGGAGTCTATCATGGAATGGTAACGACGGCGAACGAGGAAGAAGGTCTGGCACAGCAAATTATCTTGGATAATGCACTAGCTAAGTATATTTTGTGTGATGAAAGTAAGATCGGGAAACAAGCTCTTTACGCTTTTTACTCTCTCCATCATGTGAATGCACTTATCTCGGATGCCAGACCTGATACGATTACGGGAGCGCAGATTACGAAATACACTGAACTGCTAACGGTTTAATGAGGAGGAGAAATATGAAAGTTGCGATTGGAGCAGACCAAGCTGGTTTTGTGTTAAAAGAACATTTAAAAGCTTTTATCATCCAACTAGGATTTGAAGTTATCGACCAGACACCGACTGATGAGCTGGACTTTGTCGATGCAGCCAGTCTCGTTGCAAAAGCAGTTCAGTCTGGGACAGTAAATCGGGGTATTGCGATTGATGAATACGGTGCAGGTTCTTTCATGGTAGCAGCCAAGCACAAAGGCATCGTATGTGCAGAGGTATCAGATGAACACTCAGCTCAAATGACTCGTGACCATAATAACTCCTCCATGATTACGATTGGCTCCGGTTTGATTGGAAATCGATTGGCAGAAAAGATCGTTCAAGCCTTTTTGGAAGCAGAGTATTCTGGTGGACGACACCAAATTCGCGTCGATATGTTAAACAGAATGTGCTAACAAGGAGGGCGATGAAATGAGAATTTCGATTGGGTGTGACCACATTGTAACAGAGCTGAAAGATTACTTGGTGGGATATCTTCAAGGAAAAGGACATGAAGTAATCGATAATGGAACGTATGACAATAAACGAACGCACTATCCGATCTTTGGGAAAAAAACAGCAGAAAAAGTGGTGCAAGGGGAAGCAGACCTCGGGATTGTGCTTTGTGGCACGGGAGTCGGCATCTCTAATAGTGCTAATAAAGTAAAAGGAATTCGGGCCGCACTAGTTCGAGATGTAGAGACAGCACGCTATGCAAAAGAAGAACTCAATGCCAACGTTATCTCATTTGGAGGGCGAATTACTGGGATTGGTCTCATTGAGAGTATTGTGGATGTGTTCCTTGAAACCCAGTATAAGCCAACAGCAGAACGCGATGCCTTGATTGCCAAAATAGATGCTATTCAGATAGATGAGACTCAAATTGGGGATGAAAACCTGTTTGACGAGTACCTAGAAAAATGGGATAACGGCGGATATCCAGACGAGTAATGTTATCAATTTAGAGGAGAGAAACGAGATGAATAGAGAAGAACTTGCCATGGTTGCATTTGAAATTGTTGCATTTGCAGGCGATGCACGTTCCAAGTTACTTTCTGCATTAAACGAAGCAGAAAAAGGCGATTACGATCAAGTAGAAGAGTTAGTGAAAGAAGCAGAAGAGGCTTTACTAAAAGCTCACCGTGCTCAAACGGATCTACTGCATGCAGAAGCCCAAGGGCAAGAGAATGAGATTGGTCTGTTGATGATCCACGCACAAGATCACCTCATGAACGCAATGCTCCTCAAAGATATGATGAAACACATGATAACCCTTTATAAGCGTACGAAGTAGGCATTTTTAGACGAATCACACTAGGGACGACCTTACAGAGGGGGCAATAATCGATGTTAGTGACAGAACCAAAGATAGTAAACACGAAAGAAATGTTACTTAAAGCGTATCAAGAAGGTTATGCGGTACCAGCTTTTAATATTCACAACTTAGAGACTGTGCAAGTGGTAGTGGAAACGGCAGCAGAACTTCGCTCGCCTGTGATCTTAGCTGCTACTCCCGGAACCTTCTCTTATAGTGGACGTGATTATGTGCAAGCTATGGTGGAAGTAGCAGCCAAACGCCACGACATCCCTATTGCACTACATCTAGATCACCATGAAACGATAGAAGCAATCAAAGAATCTCTTGATCTTGGGGCAAAATCGGTTATGATCGATGCCTCTCATCATAACTTTGAAGAGAACATCGCAATCGTAAAGGAAGTCGTAGAACTTGCTCATCAGTACGGGGCAACTGTAGAAGCAGAACTAGGACGACTTGGGGGTCAAGAAGATGATCTCGTCGTAGATGAGAAAGATTCCTTCTTTACTGATCCAGCATCCGCAAAAGAATTTGTAGAGCGTACTGGGATTGATTCACTTGCAGTCGCGATTGGTACTGCACATGGACTCTACAAATCGGAGCCAAAATTAGATTTTGATCGTTTGAAAGAGATTCGGGAGCAACTGGAGGGCTTTCCATTGGTACTTCATGGAGCGTCTGGAATTCCAGCGGAGGATGTACGTCGGTCCATTTCACTTGGATGTACCAAAGTAAATATTGCCACGGAATTGAAGATTCCCTTTTCAGAAGCACTCCGAAATTTCTTGGTAGAGAATCCAGAAGCGAACGATCCACGAAAATACATGGCACCTGCTAAGGCAGCGATGAAAGCAGTCGTAGCAGAGAAGATCCGTATGTGCATGAGTGATGGGAAAGCTTGACTATGATCTTGACTGTTACACTAAATCCTGCGGTTGATGTGAGTTACCGCATTCCTGATTTCCAACTAGACCAAGTAAATCGTTGTCAGGAAATCCAAAAAACAGCTGGTGGCAAGGGGCTCAATGTCACGAGAGTAATCCACTGCGTGAATGGAAAAGCTCTTGCAACTGGATTACTTGGAGGGGCCAACGGGAATCTAATTCGCCAGCAGTTAGATCAATCTGAGATTACTCATGATTTTGTAGGAATTCAGGGAGAGACTCGAAACTGCATTGCAATTCTCCACGATGACAAGCAAACGGAGATTTTGGAAAGTGGTCCGATCATTACTATTGATGAACTTGAAACATTTCTAGGAAAATATGAAGAGCTACTTGCACAAGTAGAGGTAGTAGTAGCATCTGGTAGTTTACCTAAAGGACTTCCAACCGATTTTTATGGACAACTAATCGAGATGGCGCATCGATATCAGAAGCGTTTCTTGTTAGATACTAGTGGAGCTTCCTTTGAATTCGCACTCGCTACAAAACCATTTCTAATAAAGCCGAACATAGATGAGCTATCAGCATGGGTGGGCCGCATGATTCGATCAGAAGAAGAGATTATACACGCACTGAATCAGATTGCTTCATATGATATTCCCTATATAGTGGTTTCACTAGGAAAAGATGGAGCTATCGCTATGGTAGAAGGGGACATCTACCGAGTGACAGTACCTAGCATAGAAACGATCAACCCAGTTGGATCAGGAGATTCTACTATGGCAGGATTTGCAATAGCTTTAGAAAAAAATCTACCACCTGTGGAGGTTTTAGCATATGGATCTTCATTAGGTACGCTCAATGCATTAGAGTTACAGACAGGATACGTACAAAAAGAAAAGGTACCAGAAATGTTAGCAAGAGTAACGGTAGAAAAACGATAATGATTTAACGGTGGCATCACTTGCTGCCGTTTTTTATGTTATATCAATAAGAAAGTTTTCTCTATGAAAAATGCAACATTTTTTTTTGAATAACGATGGTATCTGTAAATTTAAAAGAAAAAAGGATATAATTTACTAAGTTATTTTCATTTTGAATTTAAATGAGGTGTCTGATTGGAATCTACCACTTTTCGACCATGGAAAACGATTTGGCTACAACCTAAGAAAACCATTCATCAAGCATTGCAGCGTCGGACGGCCTGGTGGTTTGTTTTACCATTAATTGCGAACGTCTTTTATACGTTAGACCGTGCTTCTATGAAAAACATGGGCGATATCAGATCAATAGGAGAAGTTATAGGATATTCCATCGGAGTTGGACTGATAAGTGGATTTCTCCTGGTTTTTCTTATTCCTGCTGTTATATTTGCCGGTGCTAAGTTGTTAAAAGGAAAAGGTTCTTATTGGAATACAGTACAAGCATATTCCTGGGCAACACTCTCCAAAGTTTTATTAGGATTAATCTGGATCCCTTATCTTGTCCTATTTGGCAGCGAAATGTTCACTACCGATATGCCAACTATGGAAAGTAGTACAATCCTGAGAATAGTATTCTTCCTTCTAGCAGTGATAGAAGTGATCTTGTCCATTTGGACTGTTGCGATCCTTTGTCATGCGATTGCAGAAGTACATCATTTTTCTGCTTGGAAAGGATTTTTCTCTTGTTTGATGGTGGTCATCATCGTTCTAGTTCTGATGTTAGGGCTTATTTTATTAGGTACATAGGAGGCAAACATATGATAGTTTACCAAGCAACACAAGCTGATCTGAAAGGGGTAGCACCTTTGTTTGATCAGTATCGAGTATTCTATGAACAGCCAAGCGATCTTCCTGGTGCACAACAATTTCTTTTAGAGCGTTTGATCAGACAAGATTCTGTCTTATTTGTGGCAGTAGCAGAGGGGGAATATCTTGGATTTACCCAACTTTATCCAAGTTTTTCTTCGGTTTCGATGCAACACACATGGATTCTCAATGATTTGTTTGTATCATCAGGATCAAGAGGTCAGGGCATCGCTACAAAACTGATGGAAAAAGCAAAAGAATATGCTATTGCTACAGGTGCGAAATCTCTTAGTTTACAAACAGCCCAATCCAATCTGTCTGCACAACGATTATATGAAAGTCAAGGTTATGTGAAAGATGAAGAATTTTATAGTTATGAACTGTTATTAGGGGAAAAATAATACCGTAGGCACATGATCATTCGATCATGTCCTTTCTTTTATTTGCGAAAATAATGAAGCTTCATAAGTTAGGAAAACCGTATAAAAATCATTTGACTATGAGGAGTAATGAACGATGAATGTATTTCAAAGTAAACTTGAAAAATATGCAGAAACCGTTCTGAAAGTAGGAGTGAACCTGCAACCGGGTCAAGATTTCCTCATCGATGCCCCTTTGGAAACAGTTGAATTTACACGTGTTTTGGTGAAAAAAGCATATGAGGCAGGTGCTAAATATGTTCATGTTGAGTGGCAAGATGACAAAATAACTCGCAGTCGATTTGAACAAGCACGAGATAACTCGTTTGATTATTATCCATCCTGGTTAGCGGGTATGTGGGAACGATTTGTTGAAAACGACGGAGCAGTACTCAGTATCATGGCACCCAATCCAGATCTAACGGAAGGTATTTCAACCACATTGATATCGAGAGCTACTAAGGCAATGGCAATGAAAAGAGACTCGTACCTTCAAGCGATCCGGAATAATAAAATCAGCTGGTGCATTATTAGCGCTCCTACGAAAGCTTGGTCGGATAAGGTATTTTCCGATCTACCTGAAAACGAACGGATGGTGGCAATGTGGGAAGCTATTTTACAATTTAATCGAATCGAGGAAGTAAGTCCAACCATAGCATGGGCAGACCATATCCATCAATTAAAAAACAGAATAGAATTTTTGAATCAAAAGCAATATAGGAAGCTCTATTATACGGCTCCTGGAACGGATCTAACCGTCGAATTACCAGTGGGACACGTTTGGCTAGGTGGAAATGACAAGAATGAAAAAGGCGTTCAATTTGTGGGAAACATGCCAACAGAAGAAGTATTCACGATGCCTAAGCGAACGGGAGTCAACGGTACAGTAAGAAGTACGATGCCGTTAAATATTAGTGGTCAATTGATCAATCAGTTTTCATTCACTTTTGAGAATGGAAAAATTGTGGCTCATGAAGCGGCAGAAGGAATGGAACATCTTTCTGCTTTATTAAACACAGATGAAGGTAGTAGATATCTAGGTGAGATCGCATTAGTACCGCATGACTCGCCGATCTCGAAACTGAATCGTGTTTTCTATAACACGCTTATTGATGAGAATGCTTCCTGTCACCTTGCGATTGGTGGATGTTACCCAACTAATTTGGTAAACGGCAGCAAGTTATCTGACGAAGAGCTGATATCCTGTGGAGGGAACAAAAGCTTGATCCATATAGATTTTATGATTGGATCTGCTGATTTAGATGTGGATGGGGAGTTACATGATGGAACTAGAGAAGCAATATTACGGAAAGGCAACTGGGTTTTTTAGCAGAGTAGAAAGGGAAAGAACATGATTCAACAATTACATCAATATACAGATACAGCGGTATTAGTATTACATGAAATATACGGGTTAAATGAACATATGGAAGCGGTTTGCAACATGTTCTTTGAGCAAGGAATGGATGTGTACTGTCCGAATTTCCTCTCTCAAGAGTCACCTTTTCCAATAGAACAAGAAAAAGAAGCATATGGATCCTTTATGCAAAATGTCGGTTTTCAACATTCGACAACCATTGTTCTAGATCATATACAACAAATCCGTAGTTCTTATCAACATCTTTATATTGTAGGATTTAGTGTAGGTGCTACGACAGCATGGATTGCAAGTTCCAAAACACCAATGATTGATGGAATGATTTGTTTTTATGGGTCTCGTATACGTGATTACATAGGTCTAGATCCAGTATGTCCTTGTTTATTGTTTTTTCCAGAACAAGAGGCTTCATTCCAAGTCTCCGTTTTAGTTGACCAATTAAAGAAGAAAGATAGCGTAGAGGTAATCACATTGAATGCAGAACATGGTTTCACGAATCCAAATAGCTCCCATTATCATGCTGAACTAACAGGTCATTGTAATCAAAAGAGCATAGAGTTCCTAAATTCTATCTCCCAAAAAATCTAATAATCTGTATGAGTGGCAAACGATTGTTCCACATAGAATGGGTATTTCTATATCAATATGAAAAAGTTATACTCATGATGAAAGGTATAACCTTGGTGACGATGTAACGCAGTTACTTGAATCGTTGGATGATAAGGAATTGGATGGGTATTCGAACATCCGTGCGAAGCTCTTCAAAAAGTATCACAATAGTGTTACACAAACCATAAAACGAAATTAGTACGTATATCCGTATCAACCCAGATGAGTTTGTCCAATTGGAAGACTAACTTTAAATGACATAGAAAGCCCACTCTTCTTCAGCAAAGAGTGGGCTTTCTTGAATATTCATTCCAGTATTGAGAGTTTTCCAAAATTGTTACAGATTACACAACTGTTAACGAAACTAAATCGGAAGTCTAGTTCTACTTCCATGTACCAGCAACGAATATCTATTACTGTCCGTCTGTTACAAGCAAAATGGAAAAGCCATCGTACCCTTTGCTGCCTACAGTCTGGATCGCCGTGGCGCTAACACGTGGTTCAGCCGCAGCCATCTCCAAGAAGCTTCGTACACCTTGAACGCTTGGATCTGTACTAGATTCATCAGCGACTACACCATTGCGTACAACATTATCGACGATGATCAGGCTCCCACGACGTGATAATTTTAGTGCCCACTCAAAGTAATGAGGATTATTAGGTTTATCAGCATCAATAAATATCATGTCAAAAGGTTCTGTTTCTTCTTTTGCTAACTTTTCCAAGGATTCCAAAGCTGTTCCCACTCGTATTTCTACTTTTTCTGATAATCTTGCCCGATCTATATTAGACTGAGCCACTTTTGCATGTTTGGGATCTAATTCTAAACTGATTAATCGCCCATCTTGTGGTAGGGCACGAGCTAGCCAAATAGTACTGTATCCCCCCAGTGTCCCAATCTCCAGAATGCTCCGTACTCCTTGAATACGTGCTAATAGATACAGTAGCTTTCCTTGGTTTGGTGCAACGTCTATTTCAGGTAAACCAGCATCTTTGTTGGCTTGCAGAGCTTTATCTAGTACAGGATCAGATGGTATTAGAAGATTAGTGAGATAGTGATCTACGGTTATCCATGTGTTTTCGATACTCATATAATTACCGTCCCTTTCTGATTTGGTCCATCCAGACATCGATATTTGTATGATCAATTGCAAAATTCCTGGATGATCTGATCCTTTATCTCTTCAACGGGAAACTGCTGAGGATAAGTCGAAATCATCAGCATAATTCCTTGAAGGGTAGAGGAGAAGTATAACGATCGTTTTCTCGGCTCTTTTGTTCCTAGTTTTTCAAAAATATCGCATTGAAATTCAAACTGTCTGGTGTTCTCTTCAATAATATAACGACTGTATTTTATCAACTTATGATCTGCTTCAGGTTGTGTTTGCAGGTGAAGATAGAAACGGAATACTTCTGGGTTATGGTAGACATTATTTATAGCGCCTTCTATGATGTGTTTGAGTTGCTCCGCCGGAGTCTCAATAGCCTTTGCATGATTCATGACTTTAATCATTTCTCCCACTCTTGCTTTCACCATTGTCGCCAGAAGTTCTTCTTTTCCTTTAAAATAATTGTAAAGCAGGCCTTTCGATATACCAGCTTGTTTGGCAATGTCACTTATAGAAGTCGCATGATACCCCTTCCTAATGAACAATTCCAAGGCAGCGTTGCGAATATTCTCTTTGGCTAACTGACGAATGCGCTCGTTTTCTTGTGGTGTTCTTGGCATGGCTCATCCCTCTATAAAATTCACAATATTGCGATATAAATCTTTTGGATGAGTTAACGTGACCATATGATCCGCACCAAGGATTTCTACGATGTGAGCGTCTGAGTGCTTTTGAAAGTAGTCAGCGACACGAATGTTATCGGGTAATTCCTCCGTACCAACCATCAATAATGTTTTAGCAGTCAACTCTCCCAATCTTTCGGCTGCAGGAGGTTTGGGCCAAATCAATTCAAAATCCGGCCAATGAAATGTCCGTTCGATATGATGCCTAAGCATTTGCTCAGTTAGTTTCTTGTGAGGACTAGTCTGGACAACACGATACGACGGGGCGCTTTGTGAAATCTCAATCATTTTGTCTATGTCAGGTGCGGCTGAACTTACCTTATTCATGTATTTTACAAACTCCGATGAATAGTGAAACCCAGACAATGCTGGTGCTATTAAAATCAATTCTGATACGTATTCAGGATATTCCAATGAAAAGTCTGTTGCAATCTGTCCCCCCATGGAATGTCCGATCAATGTGGTCCTATGAATGTTCAGTTGGACGAGGAGCCTTTTCAAATCTTCCACACAATTAACATCTCCTACTGGATCGGGTGATTTTCCGGCTCCTCGTCCATCAAAAGTGACTACTTTGTAATGTTTTGCTAAAAGTGGTGCTACAAACATCCAATCCCGCAAATCAGCACCACCACTATGAAGGAGTACGACAGGCTTTCCGTTACCATGAATCTCATGTACAAATCCATTTTCGCTTCCCTTCCTATATTTATAGAATTATCTTACAATTACAGTTTATTATTGAATAAACGTTTAGTCAATAGAAGATCCTCGCTGGTTGTAGTGATTTGCATAAGCAGATCAGGAATACAGTAATAGATCTTATTGTAGGAGCGTGTTCATATGACAATCCATTTCCAACTTCGAGATGTAACAGAAGCCGATCTCCCAATATTTTTGAGCATCAGCTAGATCCAACTGCCAATTATATGGCCGCCTTCGCAGCCAAGGATCCAACAGATCAGGAAGCTTTTATGACGTTTTGGAGCAAGATTTTACGTAATCAAGCCATCATCAAAAAGACGATACTTTTTAATGGGCATGTGGCTGGCAATATCGTGCATTTTAAACAGTTTGGCAAACCAAGTATCGCCTACTGGATTGGAAAGCAATATGGGGGAAGGGGAATAGCTACAAAAGCACTAACAGTATTTCTGAATCAGATAAAGGTACGCCCTCTGTATGCTCGCGTAGCTAAAGATAACATTGGTTCTATTCGAGTATTAGAAAAGTGTGGGTTCAGTATTTTTGGCGAGGATCAGAGCAATTCCTATGCACGTGGTGGGGAAGTGGAGGAGTTTATATTAGAATTAAGATAGGTTCGTATAATACCTCATCTCAATATTTTGGAGACAACCCTTTGTTTATATGAATTTTATATATTTTATAATAGAAAGCGGAGTATTATCGAATGATTAAAAATTGATTTTGGGAGGTGATGGACATGGCAAGTAAGATTAAAATGCTAGATATCGGAGCGACTCATGCAAAGCCTATTATTGGGAAGGCGATACTTTGCATGGGGTGGACTCTATAAAAATCGCTAAAGTAAGCTTTTCTGATATAGCGGCTTTGCACCTTATTGCTATAAAAGAATAAGGAGCTGGAGAAAATGGCATATCGAAAAGCAACTGCTATTTTACCTGAAAAGCTAATATCAGAAATTCAAAAATATGTTCAAGGAGAAACAATATATATTCCGAAACCGAAAAACTCCCATAAAAATTGGGGTACATGTTCTGGAACAAGAAAGTGGATTCATGATCGAAATACAACAATTAAAAATGCATTTAAAAATGGCAAGACTATAGATCAATTAGCAAACGAGTATTATCTTTCCATCGAAACGATCAAAAAAATTGTTTACTCGAAATAATGGGAAAAGCACTGATTATTTTCAATCAGTGCTTTTTTATGGCGAGTTTGTTTCTGAGTTATTTGCAGCATATTTTATAATTCGTAAATCACATACAGTAAAGGGAGGCTAGAAATTTATGAGAACAACCACGATTGGGATTAATGGCTTTTTTGATAGATAAAAGCAAAGGAGAAAGTTAAAATGAGCATGGTAGAAAACGGAATGTTGCTAGTGCCTGGAGCAAGTCTCTACTACGAGGTGCGTGGAGCAGGCCCTGTCCTTTTGATGATTCATGGCGGAGGTGGTGACGCTGACAAGTTTCTTCGAGTCGCCAACCATCTTGCTAACTGGTACACAGTTGTTACCTACGACCGTCGAGGTCATTCGCGTAGTAGTCTCGTTGATCGGACGGAGGAATACCGATTAGAGACACACAGTGATGACGCTCACCGCTTATTGGCAAATCTAACCGATGAACCAGCGTATATATTCGGTAGCAGCTCTGGTGCATGCATTGGACTTGATTTATCTATAATGCATCCTGAGCAAGTACGAATACTAATCCCGCATGAACCTGTCTTATTACAACTTTTATTCGGTAATGACCAGATACAGGCAAGGAAAAGTTTGGAGGACCTACAAGAAAATATTCACCGCGAGTTGCAGGACTTTCAAGAAAATCTTTGTCGTGAGGGTGTTTTTTCCGCTGTCATGAAGTTGTCGTCCAATCTAGGTATAGACTCTAGTAATCAATCGAATGTTGAACAAATGGAGCGAATCGTTGGTAATCTAACATATTTCATCACGTATGAAGTTCCTGGGATACGTAGCCTTTCATTTGATATCGACGCATTGAAGACTGTGCTGAAATCCTCAGCGATGCGGGTAATTCCAACTGGTGGCAGTGATTCACGGGGATTATTTCCTTTTCGTTGTACAGTGGCATTAGCGGAACAACTAGGAACAGAGATCGTGGAGTTTCCCAGTCATCATGGGGGATACAATACGATTCATCATAAAGTGTTTGCTGAGAGATTGCATGACGTTCTGGTAAATGGATCAATGTATCTCAAGAACAGGTAAGCTATGGAATGGATATATTCTTGTCTAAGCATTATAAATCAAGCATATATTCAATGATAAATACCAAACTAGTCTGTAAAACAAACTTTAACTAAATCCAATCGTCCAATCAAGATCACTAAGATCCATTAATCATAAATCTAAAATAATTCATAAACCAGTCCTGACTCCCAATAAAACCGAGTCACAATCGTAAAGCTTCGACATTAACGCCGAGGCTTTTCAGCATGTAGCAAGGGGACAATATACTGACTTCGGTTTTCATTCGGTACTAAAAGATGTTATTGACAGGACACCAAATGGTGTCGTATTATCAAAACGACACCATTTGGTGTCCGAATAGGAGTTAGTCATATGGAAAGTTTGGAATCTGAATAAGTTTCACTTCAAACAATTATGAGGTGGGAAACAAATGAGTAAGATTATCGGTGCGGAAACAACCGTGAAAGTAGAAACCCATCCTCGAGGAAAAATGATTGCTTATTGGTCAGTCACATTACTACTCGCAGCAGCTGTTATGTTAAGTGGTATCGGGCAACTGATGAAATATGGAGGAAACCTCGAGTTAGTGACGAATCTTGGTTACCCATTATATGTCTTGACCATTCTCGGGATTTGGAAAGTGCTTGGAGCCATCGCTCTCGTCATGCCAGGTTTTCCTCGGCTTAAAGAATGGGTTCACACTGGTATCTTCTTTTTAATGACTGGTGCGGCTTTATCTCATACGTTTGCTAACGATTATGGTACTTACGGGTTTTATATTATCCTTCCGCTTTCATATGCTGCACTAAATATCGCCTCGTGGGCGCTACGTCCGATGAGCCGCAAACTTTAGGGAGGTTGATGAAATTAAAGGCTGTCCCTTCATACCACCAATGGATTTCTACTACAGAAAATAATATTTTGGAGGGAGTGCTGTGAGTGAGAACAACCAGTTACGGGATGTGTTTGATGCGATTGCAGATCCAACCAGACGCCGACTGATTCGTCTGTTAGCAGAGGCAGAGGAGATGCCACTTCATGAATTAACGGCACAGTTTCAAATGGGCCGTACAGCGGTATCCAAGCATTTAACAATCCTTAAAGAGGCCGGACTGGTACTTGACCGAAAAGTCGGCAGAGAAACGCGATTTAGGCTAAACGCCTCTCCGCTCAGAGAAATTCAAGATTGGCTGGCTTTCTACAGTAAGTTCTGGAGTACGAATATGTTGCGCTTGAACCAATTATTAGAGGAGGAAGAAGAATGAGTTTAACATTATCCTTGGATTTTCAGTATACGACATCGATTGAGAAGCTTTGGTCCGCCTTAACCGATTCAAGCAAGCTTGCCAAGTGGATGATCAACATCCACACTGGTGAGGCGATGGAAAATGATTTTAAGCCCGTCGTAGGACATTGTTTTCAGTTTCGCACTCAGCCGACCGAATATTGGGATGGAATTGTTGACGGCGAAGTGCTTATCGTAGACGCACCAAACCGGTTGTCCTATACTTGGGCCAGTGGAGGGGAGAAGCACACGGTCACCTGGACGCTGCAAGATTTAGGGGATGGAAAGGTTAACCTTCATCTCGAACAAACCGGAATCTCAAATGCTCAAGCACTAAATGGAGCTAAGTATGGCTGGAGTAAATGGTGCGGCGAGCTTGAAAAGGTGTTGGAACAATAATCCATTCGGTACTAACTATCTCCTTCCTCAATGCTAAATGGAGCACTTTAATTCGGATAGATTAAAAACCTTTGAGGGGTTTTATCGTAATTTTGAGTGAATTGCGATCATTGTGGAAAGATTGAGAATGACTATTCTTGACTGTGAGCTGAAAAATCGAAGAGGAGTGTTCCTGCATGACAAATAGTAGAATGAATCCTAAGGTTGATGAATTTTTAAGTAAAGCTACAAAGTGGAAGGAAGAATATGAGAAGTTACGAAAGATCGTTCTTGACTGTAAGTTGACCGAAGAATTTAAGTAGATGCATCTTTGTTACACATTTGAGAAAAAAACATAGTTTTAATTCACGGATTTAAAGAATATTGTGCGCTTCTGTTTCACAAAGGTGCCTTGTTATAGGATGCCCATGGAATTCTAATCCAACAAACGGAGAATGTACAGGCGGCGCGCCAGGTACGGTTCACCAATGTTCAAGAAATAGTTGAAATGGAAACCATCTTGAAGGCCTATATTTATGAAGCCATTGAAGTTGAAAAAGCCGGTTTGGAAGTGGATTTTAAAAAGAATACAGAACTAATAATTCCTGAAGAACTTCAAAATAAATTCGATGAAATCCCTGCCTTGAAAACTGCTTTTGAAGCATTGACGCCAGGACGGCAAAAAGCATACATTTTTTATTTTCCTCAACCCAAACAATCTAAAACTCGAGAGTCAAGGGTTGAAAAATGTATGCAGCAAATTCTTAATGGAAAAGGATTAAATGATTAGTATTCATTCGAACTCTTTTTTGGATCACAGGTAACACTCAATCAAATAATTTAAAAAACAAAAAAGTGATCAATAAAGTATAAGCAACCAATCGTGTAACAGGCTCACACATTACCAGTTAAGAGCAGAGGTAAACACTTAATAAAAAGAACAGAGAATTAAGTCAACGGGTTCAATGCGGAATAAAAATATAACCCAGCAACTAATAATTTGTTGCTGGGTTATTACTACTCTCTGAGTTTCGTTACTCTTCAGGTGGATCGCTATCAAACAAAAACATATCTTCAAATCCTCCTTTTTTGCGGGATTTTACTAATGCTCGAAGTAACAAATGTATGTATTTTTCATATCCCGATAATTTGGAACGAAATGATATTTCTGCTAATAAGAGTAAGACATCGTGCGAAAGCTCGTCAAGGGATAATTTTTGTGATAATTCATACGCCTGTTCTAGAGTTTCTAGAGCTTTCTTAATCCGTTGCTGTAGATAGTAACATTCACCAAGAGCAAGTAGGGCTTTGCAGTTCCGATAATCATCTTTTTTATTTCGCCCCAGTTGAATAGCTTGTAAGAGTGTTTCTTCAGCTAGATCAAACTCTCCTTGTTGAAGATGAATTTTTCCTAATTGTGTATAGGTTGTGATCGCTAGATATTTTTTTCTGATTTTCTTCTCTAGTTTACTCGCCGTTTGATAGTAAAGCTTTGCTGTTGGTAGATTTCCTTTTTTGGCATAAGCTTCTCCTAGAGAAGAGAGGAGTTCAAATTTGCGATCATTGTTACGATCTAAACGTGCCAGATCGAGTCCTTCTAATGCCAGAGGAATCGCTTCCTCATATCTACCTTGCTTGTTTAGGATTTCGACTCGAATCTGATACATATTTAGTCGTTCATCTGCAAAATGAAGATATTCTTTGTGCTCCCATATATCCTCAATTATTTTTAGCGCTTCTGGATCGCGATTTAACTTTTCCAATACATTTGCTTTATTAAAAGTTAAAAGATAGTACAAATAGGATCGCTCTCCTTGTGGTAAGAATGCTTCAAATCCCTGATCGATATATGTAAGCGCTTGCTGAAAATTGTTTTGTTGATTCATAATTCGTCCTAATGCAGAATAAGATGCAGCTGCAAGATTAGTTTGTTCTAATTCTGGAAATTGTTCTAGCTTTCTTATTGCTAGCTCATAGTGTTCCTGCGCATCTGTCCAACTCTGTATTTTACTCGCATATTTTCCGCGTAAGTATTCACCGTAGACGATAATTGGATCATGTTTCCCTTTTTCAAACTTCCATTGTTCCTCGTATTTTCGCAGTTCTTCCAAGGCTTCCTTTGGATTGTCCTCCATCTCTAATTCGATGATTTGCATTTTATTATCTAGTTCTACTTGATCTGTATCGGAGTCGTGTTCCATGCTGACGGTATCATAATCAATCCCTAGTATCTGGCATAGTTGTAACACACGCTCTTTGCGATCTTGACAGGAACCTTTTTCAATCTTACTGATAATCGAAGGAGACACGTCTAATTCTGCCGCAATTTCCATCTGGCTCTGCTTTTTTTCAGACCGTGCTTTTTTAATGGCAGTAGCAAGTTGTTGGGAGATAAAGACTCTCTCTTTTTTCACCGATTCATCTGATCCTCCTAAAAAAATTTTTTGAGAAAAACAGGCTTTCAAACCATCATATTTCTGAAATTCACATCGAAATAGAATGATTTACACAAAAAGGGAGAGTTATAAGCGGAAATTTCAGAAAAGTTTATACCGAAATAACAGGAAAAGACAAATTTTTCAAAGTTTGTTGCAACTATTGTACATTGCTAAACTGTAAATAGATAGTATGAATTCTGGAAAAATGAATAAAAGGAGAGTATTAGATGATTCGAATGCAATTAGCAGGAACAAAACAGGAATTGGCTTCCTTTACATTAAATCTCAAGCAACAAAACTATCATGAAGTAAACGAAATAGAGAGAACGGAGGGGAGGGAGGAGGTACAGATCATCTGTCTTGTACGCCCAAAAAAAGTAAATTTACAGAAACTCGTCATGGTGACCGAGAACGGGAATGAAATCCATTTGCCAATGATGGAATGGAAGCAACACCACATGAACGATCATACCAAAATCTTTTATGGCAAGATGTTTGATATATTTGGGTAAGAAAGATGATAATCCTCCTGATGTATGAGAGAAAACCAATGTATGTTTGTTATTACGGGAATTATGGCCTCCGGAAAATCGACAGTTGCTCAATTATTAGCTGAACGACTGGATCAAGCGGTTCATGTACGTGGGGATACGTTTCGAAAAATGGTTGTAACAGGTAGGAAAGAGTTTCTCCCAAATCCATCTAGTGAAGCTATGCGTCAGCTAAGAATCCGCTACCAACTTACTGCATCTGTAGCGGATACATATTTTGAAGCAGGTTTCCATGTAGTTGTACAAGACGTCATAATTGGACCTATGCTAGAAGAGTTTATCTCTCTTATTAAAAGCCGACCGCTCTTTCTTGTTGTACTAACTCCAAATGAACAAAAGATTGCGGAACGGGAAATGGCTCGCCAAAAAACTGGGTATGGGTTATGGAGTATTTCAGAGTTAAATAACACGTTGCAGACCGATACGCCTAAAATCGGTATGTGGCTAGATACCACGGAACTAACTCCTGATGAGACAGTTGAGGAAATCCTCAAGAGAGCTGCTATTGAAGGACTGTTACAAATCTGATTCTAATTTTCAGGGAACTTTCGCTTAAACCTCTCCACTAGAAAGGCTAAAATAAGGTGGAGGTGACCAAGATGAAAGTAACGAAAAGTAGATTAGAAGAGCTAATATCTCAGCTGCCGACGGAAAAATACCAATCTGCCTATGACTATCTTTTTTTCCTTAGTCAGGGCAATAGCCAACTAGTAGATGATACCTTACATAACCCTCGCGGTCTGCGAGACGAAGATGAGTTATCGTTTGAAGATCATACAGGAGTCGATTTTAGTATATTTCGGAGGAAGTAAGGAGGAGCTGGTATGAGTATAGGTCATGCGTATCTGACTACAGTACGCAAACGGTTTGGTGAGATGAAGAAGACAGCAGAACAGGCTATGAATCAGATCGATCCTGAACAGCTATTTCAGCTCATACATGAAGAATCCAATAGTATTGCTGTCATTGTTCAACATATGAGTGGCAATATGATTTCGCGTTGGACCAATTTCTTTGATTCCGATGGTGAAAAGCCTGATCGTAACCGTGATCAAGAATTTATTGCCTATATCTCAGATCGTGAAAAGCTACTAGAATTTTGGGAACTAGGCTGGAGGACATTCTTTCAAACTCTCGATCAAATCACAGAAGATGACCTACTCCGAACGATCTATATTCGAAAAGAGGCTCATACCGTAATGGAAGCTATTGAGCGTCAAATGTATCATTACTCCTATCATGTTGGACAAATCGTATTTTTGGCTAAATGGTTTTGTGGGTCAGACTGGAACAGTCTCACCATTCCAAAAAAGAAATATCCAAAAAAGAAATATTAAACAACCAGACAACCTCCCAAGTGGGAGGTTGTCTGGTTCTGAGATGATAGAGAACCCCCAAATATTTCAGACTGGGTTTCTTTTTCGTTTTCTAGTAGTTCTTTTGTTTTTTAGGTCAATTGCTCTGCCTCTTTCGTATACATTAACTTCAACTGTTTTATATTTGCTTGGTGGTATCGACTATGATCCGCTATATGCCAAATACCCCAACGTGTAGTAGCTTCTGCGCCATTTTCATAATATACACGTCGGTTCAAATCAGAATCAGTTAATTCCATACAGATAGCCTCAAACATTTGTTGGACTTGATCATATTCATGTAACAGTTGCTCTAATGATACACCTTTTACTAACGGAATACGTCCATTCTCATCCAACATAGGTCCATATATTTGTTTATGCTCTTCCATAATAGGTTCTCCCTTAAAGCGATAAACCCAATGTAAATCTACTACAGCAAGATGTCTAAGTAGTTGGGCTGTACTATTTAAATCTCTATTTGGCCCTGTATATTCTATTTCTCCCTGAGTCATGCCCTTGACTAAGTCTTTTAGACGAAGATATGTATCTGATACAGTTGCATGCAAAAGACCGGTAATTTGATCCATATTTTTATTAGGTTTAAGGTCAAATAGCATAAATTATTCCTACCTTTCAATATAGGTAAACTTCTATTTTATCATAGTGCCTGTTTCTACTGTGAATATCAACACATCTTACCTGCGAATCATGTTTAAACACAAGAGTTCCCTATGTGGTTTCTCAAGCATTTTGTGTTTTGTTGGAGAGATAATCGTGAACTACATCGCCATTGAAATGGCGATGTAGTTCACGATTCATTGAATCGACCAACGTCGCATTCTCCACGAAGGCACGTTCCATGCCTATATTAGGTTTAGTTCTAACTGTCCGCATTTTAGCGTTGGAACATGTCCAACTGCTTTATGTAGTATGTTTCTTGCCGCATTTACATCTCTATCTTCTGTATAACCGCAAGAGCAACTATGGACTCTATCTTTTCGTTCTTTTTTTACGATCTGACCACATTTTGAGCAAGTCTGAGACGTGTTGTATGAGTCAACTTGTATTACTTGCTTACCAGCATATTCTGCTTTGTAGGAAGTGAACTGTACAAGTTGATTCCATCCAGCATCCACAATACTTTTGGCTAATTTGTGATTCAAGACCATTCCTTTGATATTCAGATCTTCAAAGGCAATTAGATCATAGCGATCTACTAGATACCTACTAATTTTATGGGCAATGTCTTTTCTTTGATTTGCTATGTACTCATGTAGCTTTGCAAGCAAAGCTACAGCCTTTCTACGACGATTGGAACCTTTCTTACGTTTAGATACTATGCGCTGAAGTCGTTTTAGTTTGCGTTCTGACTTTCTAAAATACTTAGGGTGTTCGAAAAATTCGCCATCAGATGTAATAGCAAGATGTCTAACACCAAGATCAACACCGACTTGTTTCCCTGTCGAGTGTGTTGACACAAATTCAAGGTAGTTTCGATTCGTTCCATTTGTACCCGATTAGGTTCTATCTTGAATTTGTACGACTTCATCATTTGATTTTCTTTTCAATGTACTTACGAATCGTTTCTTCCGAAATAGAGCCAATGGTTTCCATGTAGAAGCTGCTATTCCAAAGATGACCACCCCATAACTTATTTCTTAGCCTCGGGAACTTTAGAAATAACTTCCTAGCGGAAATACCTTTCAACATTTTCACAATGTATGATGGAGCTACTTTAGGATGAGCAGAAGCAAAGACATGGACGTGGTCTTGCTCTCCCACCTCCATCATAGCTACTTCAAACCCTTTCTCCTCCGCAATCTCTTGAAAAATAACTTTTAGATACGTTTCAATCTCTTGATCCAGTACGGCTCTACGATACTTCACCGACCATACCATGTGGTAGTTGACATTATACACGCAAGTCCTAGCGTGTTTTACAGTGTTTTTACTCATACATATAGTATGACAAAAATAGGGTAAATATAGTAAAATATAAGGATAATTATATTACATATAGTAGGAGGAAAGTGCAAAAAATAAATTGCTCTAAGCATCCCCACAAGGGGGATACCGAGCAATGCTCCCTTTCATCTACCCCATTGAAATGGGGTAGATGAAAGGGAGCAAATCTTAAAATCTAAGGATTCTCCTTTTACTCTACCGATATCGGCGTTCAGACTCTTGAATTGGATAGTCATTTGCACTCATATCCCGACGTTTCATGAGGCCATCATCATCGAATTCCCAATGTTCATTTTCATGTGTTCTCATCCATTGACCTGTTTCGGCATCTCGCCACTCGTATTCGAAACGAACCGATATACGATTTTCCGTGTAACACCAAAGTTCCTTCATTAGACGATAATCCAGTTCTTTTGCCCATTTTCGCGTCAAAAATTGTTTTATTGCTTCCCTACCTTCAAAAAATTCAGTTCGGTTTCTCCATTGTGAATCTGGAGTATAAGCTTGAGCTACTAGTTCTGGATTTCGTGTATTCCATGCTTCTTCGGCAGCTTTTACCTTGGCTAGAGCAGTCTCATAAGTAAAAGGAGGTTTAATAGATTTTGACAAAAGTAAACAATCCTTTCATAACTAACTGTTTTTCATCTTTTATATGGTTAGTATAGTGATGATTGAATTAACCTGTCAATAACGTATAATTCGGTTAGTAAAGGTAGGCTGTTTTTTTAAAGTATGAAAGGAGAGAAACAAATGCCTTTTCCACTAGTATCTGGACATTTATCCCTAGATCTCGTAAACACGGAAGTTGTGAAAAGAGGCATTCGGCAGAACTTACTCATTTCCGAGGGGGAATTAGTTGATTGGATCAACACAATGCAGAATGCTGGAAATTTATTTAATGGTCAGTTCGACATAGAATCTGTTCTTGCGGATGGGTTGTATCCTGTGTTAGTACTTCGTCAGTTTTTACGAAGTGGATTTGAGAAAATCGCTGAAGGAGAGCAAGTAAGTGATGATTGGCTTTCATATCTTGAAAACCTAAATAAACGAGCTCCTTTCACGTATAAACTAATATCTAATAAACTTGTGCCGATCCCTGTTGGTCATCCAGTCGATGCAATTATTTCTCTGGTAGCGTTCGATGCATTACAATTACATGCATCAGGAGATTTGAAAAACCTTCGTCGTTGTAACAATCCAGACTGTGTTTTATTGTTTATGGATACTAGCGATCGGCGAAAATGGTGTTCGATGAAGATATGCGGGAATCGTACAAAAGTAGCCCGTCACCAAAAACGACAGGAAGAGAAGCAAAGTAAATAGAACACTACAATGGTAGAAATCGAGAAGTCGAGTCTTGGACCGGGACCTATATCTTTATGCATTACCTAAGGTTCTCATATGCTTTTCTTCCCATTTAATGATGTCGGTCTGCATACATGATAAAATTACATACAGCTTCTGAGTTAGATCTAGGAAAGAAGAAATCAGACTGTTTGATTTCACATAGACAAACTGGGAATTTATTAAGGAGGTTTTTTATTCAATGTTAAAAATAGGATCGCACGTATCGTTCTCAAACAGAGGACTGCTAAATGCTGCCGAAGAAGCGATTACATATGGATCAAGTACATTCATGGTATATACAGGGGCACCACAAAATACACGGCGCAAACCGATTGAAGATCAATTTGTTGAGGAAGGCAAAGCCGTGATGGACAAGCATGGTATCAAAGAGATTGTCGTGCATGCGCCATATATTGTGAATCTAGCCACTTATAAAGATGACAAGTTCGACTTCGCCGTCCGCTTTCTACAAGAAGAAATTGAGCGGACTGACTATCTAGGTGTGAAAAACATCGTACTCCATCCAGGATCCTTTACCGACAAAGATGCAAAATACGGCATTGAGAGAATTGCAGAAGGACTAAATGGGGTATTGAGTGGAGTCAAAGACACAAAAGTGAATATTGCGCTAGAAACAATGGCCGGCAAAGGAACAGAATTGGGTCGTAGTTTTGAGGAAATAGCGGCAATCATGGAGAAAGTGGAAGATAATCACAGACTTACAGTATGTATGGATACATGCCATGTTCACGAAGCAGGTTATGATATTGTCCATGATTTTGATGGTGTAATCAAACAATTTGATGAGATTATCGGTTTAGATCGTCTAGCTGTTATCCATCTAAATGACAGTAAAAACTTCCGCGGAGCGGGGAAAGACCGCCATGCTCCTGTAGGTGCCGGACTGATTGGATTTGATGCGATGAAACATATCGTAGATCATGAAAAAATACGGAATTTGCCGCTTGTTCTAGAAACACCATGGATTAGTAAGACAAAAGGCATGGAGCGTCCAATGTACGAGATGGAAATTGCTCTGCTTCGAGGAGAGGTGGAAAAACGGTTTGGGAGCGATTTTCTGGACCATGTAGAGCGTTTGGAATTCTTTTTCCGCGAGCAAGAGGTCGACCGACGTGATTTTGTTGTTAACACATGGAAGTTACTTAAGAACGACGCGAAAGCGAAGAAAGAAGACAGCCGCGAGCCAATGGAACGGCTGTACGATATGGTTGTAAATGCTAGACTGTTTACAAATCTACGAGAAGAGCAGATCAATCATCGAATAACCGCTTGGTTTGCTGGCAAGCATGCGTTCCAATCGTAAGCATCAGCAAGTAGGGTAAGTACCAACGATAAGAAGTGACCTCCATCTAGCAAGGATGGAGGTCTAGTGTGATTTTAGGAGACGAGGGAGAAAAGATGTTAGAGATACATGAATTGAGCGAAAGAACAGATTTATTTGACGAAGCTGTTAGGGTATTTTGGGAGAATTGGGGAAATGAACAAAACTATAAGTTTTATCACGATTGCATGTTTCATTCTTGCAAAACAACTGAGAAAATACCAAGGTTTTATATTGCTCTATTAAATGAATCAATCATCGGAACATATGCTTTAATTCGAAACGATCTTAATAGTCGTCAGGACTTGTTCCCATGGTTTGCCTGCTTATATGTTAATCCAGAGCACAGAGGAAAAGCGATTGGTTCTCAACTTCTCGAACACGCTATTCAAGAGATAGGTAAAAAAGGATACCAAAATCTTTACCTAACTACTGATCTAGAAGGATACTACGAAAAATACGGTTGGACTCATATAACAGAGGCATATGGTGTAAATGGTGGAGCGATAATAGTTTATAAGAAATCGGCAGATCGGTTTCGATGAGATGAAATACATCGTCTATCATAAAATTCCTCATTTATCACTCGTCCAGGGCAAATATAAATAATTTATCTTATACTTGTTTATCCCAAGATGGTATTTAGGAGACTATTCCTAAGAACCTTTTTTCTAAGTTAAAGCTACTCCATCTTGGTCATGAGAGGCGGTCACTGTTGATGCCCATTTTTTTAACTCTGGGACTGCGTTCCATCTCCAAAAACAATACACTGTGAACTCGTCATGGATAAGGTGTTTAAAATTCGCTTGAGAGCAGCTTCCTTGGACACGCTTTTTTCCATGATCTGAATCAATTGGTTCCGATCCGTGATGAGAAGTTGAATTTGATTCCCAACTAACTCAGAAATCTCCTCGGCAAGAGTGTCAGTAGCAGGAACCAAAATTTTGGAGTATTTGCTATCAGAAATATCCGAAAATCCCCCAACAGGTGGAAGCAGAAAGACTTGAGTTTATGATGTCAGTGCTCCTTGTTAGGAAAATTTTCCCATCTGGTGATTGGTATCGTGGTAATCCGATCCACCAGTCATGATGAGCCCATGTTTTTCCGCCATTTCTGCAAAGCGTTTTGCATCGGCGGGAGTATGATTTCGGTGCCAAACCTCGATTCCATCCCACGATTCTGTTAAAATTTCATCAACCATCTTTTCTAAATAGATTGGGTGGGCTAAGACTGCTATACCGCCTGCTTTGCGAATAAGTTCTATGCCCTCTTGAAGTGGAAGCTGTTTTTTAGGGACATCTGCTGCTAGACCGTCTCCCAAATAATGTTCGAAGACTTCTTGTACAGAGAAAGCATATCCTTTTTCTACAAGAGCCCTAGCAATGTGAGGTCGTGCTATTACTCCTTCTTTGGCATAACGCTTTACATCTTCAAGCGTGATGGACATGCCCATTTGTCCAAGCTTTTCTATTATTTGACCCGCTCGATTGAGTCTGGCTTCTCGAAAGACTGCTAATTGGGAATCTAACCAAGATACATCTTGGATTTCGTATCCTAATACATCAACATTTTTCTCTTTCCAGCTGGTACTGATCTCAACTCCAGGAATTACTCGAATCCCTATTGCTTCTGCTGCCTGCTTCATTCTTGGGTATCCAGCTAATGTATCATGATCGGTTAATGCGATGGTCGACAGATTCAGATTTTTTGCCATTTCAACTAGTTCTTCTGGGGTGAATTTGCCATCGGAAAACGTACTGTGCATATGTAGATCAAATGTACCAAGGGTTAAGTTCTGGTAAATACGCATCATGTCGCTCCTTTTCAGATGGTTGTACATATAAGGTTCATTTTGCCTTATACTCAGTGAAGGGAGAGAAAGGGGATATTCATGACAACAATTGCTTTGGTAATCTTTCTAGTTACGTACGCATTTATTATTACAGAAAAAGGAAATCGAGCGGTATTAGCCTTGTTAGGCGCCGTGTTGATGATCGTAGCCGACGTTTTGGATGTCCATAAAGCCTTCACTCATTACATAGAGTGGAACACGATTACCCTGTTGATTGGAATGATGATTTTGGTTGGAATCACCAATCAGACGGGCGTTTTTCAGTATTTGGCTGTTCGAGCTGCTAAGCTAGTCAAGGGAAATCCTGTTCAGATACTAGTCATTCTATCATTATTGACAGCGCTATTATCTGCATTTCTTGATAATGTGACGACAGTCCTGCTAGTTGTTCCACTAACGCTCTCTATCACGCAAATGTTGGGAGTCAATCCTTATCCATATTTAATCTCTCAGATTATCGCTTCCAATATAGGTGGAACGGCGACGCTAATCGGAGATCCACCGAATATTATGATCGGCTCTGCAGTAAAACACCTGACCTTCAATCAATTTTTAATCAACCTTGCTCCGATTGCTTTCATTATTTTAGGAGTAACGGTATCGTTATTTTATTTCCTTTATCGTAACCAATTGAAAAGTGATCCTGAAAAAGTACAAAAATTGATGGCATTGGATGAAAAAGAATATATCCACGATCCAGTGCTATTACGAAAAGCATTGACCGTACTCGGACTCACGATAGTTGGTTTTATGCTCCATTCCATTCTACACCTAGAAGCTTCGGTGATCGCAATTGGTGGTGCGACGATCCTAATGCTAATTGCAGTGGAAGAAAAATATATCGAGGAAACTTTTCAACAGATTGAATGGACTACTATCTTTTTCTTCGTAGGATTGTTTACGATGGTTGGAGCACTCCAAGAGGTAGGGGTTATTAAATACTTGGCAACGCTCTTACTTAATGCAACCAACGGTGATATAGCCGACACTGCGATCTATGTTCTATGGGGATCAGGGATTGCCTCTGCCATAATTGATAACATCCCATTTGTAGCAACTATGATACCTCTGATTCAAGATCTGGCGGTAGGTATGGGTTATGCCATCGATTCTCCTCAGATGGATGCTCTTTGGTGGTCACTTGCATTAGGCGCTTGTCTCGGTGGTAATGGAACGCTAATTGGAGCTTCAGCTAATGTGGTGGTGGCCAATATGGCCGCTCGCTCTGGTTATCCCATCACCTATTGGAAATTCCTGAAGGTCGGTGCTCCGTTTACTCTCTTAGCATTAGGGATGGCTCATCTTTACATTTACTTACGTTATCTCCTCTTCTTGCCCTAAACCCGATGCTCCTGTATAGTTAGGGTGATATAGGAAAGTGAGGGTTATTGATACATGAAGAAACGTTCCATATGGATTATCAGTCTAGTGTTGATGTTTGCTCTCAGTGGGTGTGGACTCATATCGGATGTCACAAATACAGTAGATTACATTGACGAAGCTAGTGAATATATTAATATGATGACAGCTTTTTCGAATGAAGGTCCGAATCTTTTCGACCAAGCAGTACAAGATCCAGCTGCTGCACAAGAGCTGATGAACCGGCTTACCCAATTGAAACAAGGGATGGAGGAGTTTAATAGCTTAACTCCACCTGAGTCCATTCAAGAGATTCACCAACAGATTGAAGATGCCAATGTTCAAATGATCGGTGCAATCGACTCGTATGAAAAGGGTTTCCAAGACGGGACTTTTAACCCACAACAACTCTTACAAAACAATGAGTTGATCCAAACGATCCAGGGGATTAACAACACTCTACAAGAACTAGAAAACTTCCAACAATAATAGAACATATAGAACCCCCATAACTACATAGGATGTAGATTATATGGGGGTTCTTTTTATGGGTGCATTAATAATGCCATCAAGGCGGAAAAGAGAGAGAAAATGGTAGACATTACATTACAACCAGTTACACGGGATAATTGGGAAAAAGTACTTGTCTTAAAGATGAAGGAGGAACAAAAAGGTTTTGTAACACCTGTTGCTGTTTCGCTAGCAAAGGTGTCTATTAAACCCGATGGAGATAATGTTACCTATCTTCCATTTGCTATCTATCATCATGATCAGATAGTAGGTTTTGTGATGCATGCCTATGAGGAAGATTCTCATAACATGTATTGGATTGATGGTTTTTTCATTGATGAAAAGTATCAAGGGCGAGGATATGGAAAAGCAGCGTTTTCCAAAATCGTAAACTATATTCAAACTTGCTTTAAACAGTGTAAAGAAATTCGATTGGTAGTGAAACCAGATAATTTGATAGCAAAACAATTATATAGAAGTTTCGGATTTGTTGATTCAGAAGAGTTTTACGGGAAAGAGGGTCATGTATATCGTTATTCAATAGAATGAATAGAGATATCAAGGATAGACAGTTTTAAACGAATTTGCGATGTTGAAAAAAATGTCATTATGTGGAACAGTTTCCCCTTCAGGGATTGAATAGATTAATTCATAACGAAAACCATCTTGATACCAAGTAAGATGATAAGAGTGTTCTGTATCGGCAAAATGGTAAACTTCATAGTCTGCTTTTATTCCGTTTTGCAGAGTAACATTGGATACCAATAGCTCTTTCTCGTTTTTTTTACTAATATAAATCATTAAATAAGTATTGTCTTTTTCGTAAAAGATCTCCATATCGTAAGAAAAGATTGATGCTTTTACGATGCCATGTTGTTGTGTTGGTTGAAATGGTAGTTGAGTAGGGAGGCTTACAGGATACCCATATTCTGTAATTGCTTTTGCGATAGGCTTGGGTTCATTTTGTAGATGCAGTGAAAATATCCCTAGGATCATCATCGCACCAAATACCAGTTTCATTCCTTGTTTGATCCATCGGTAATATATAGTTGATTTATATTTCTGTTTCATTTCTTTATCTAATATTATTTCATATCTCTTTTGAATATAACGGAGAGTGAAAAAGTAACTAAGAAATAACAAGAAGAAGAAAATGCCTACTGAACCCCAACTATCTAGGAATCTAATGATTTTCGGTTGATGAAATGGGATGAAAAACAAAACCATTAGGGGATAGATAGCAAAAAATAAAGCCTCTGACTTTACAAATCTGGGGTAGCTTTCCCCATAGACTCCTTTCAATTCGGTACGGATGCTATGAAACTGCTTGTCCATATGTTGATTGGCTCCTTTGTCATATGAAGTTATTTGAACAAAAAAGAAGAGCCCAAACGATTACTCTCCATTTTACTAACAGACTCTAGTAGATCTTTATATTTATCAAAATGTTTATACTATTATATTCTGGATACCTTTTAGTAACAACATAATATCTAATTACTCTTGGAGTCAGTGCATTCATTTCTCTTACCAATCAAAATTCTTTTGCTAGCATTATCTAGGACTTTCTCTCTATAATTTAGATGAGTACAAAGTTGGAGAGGGAGTGTAGCTGATGGACTCTGAAAACAAACAGTTCATTCATACTGATTTCAGTAAAGCGATGTCTTATGGAGATTATTTGAAGTTAGATCGTATCTTAACAAGTCAACAGCGATTATCCACTCATCACGATGAAATGCTTTTTATTATTATTCACCAATCAAGTGAGCTTTGGATGAAGTTGATTTTACATGAATTACAAGCAGCAACGTCATCTATTCAAAACGGAGACTTATCTTCTGCGTTTAAAATGTTAGCAAGGGTATCCAAAATCCAATCTCAAATCATTCAGTCGTGGGATGTTTTGGCAACGCTTACACCAAGTGAATATATAGAGTTTCGTGATTATCTTGGACAATCTTCCGGTTTCCAATCCTATCAATATCGAATGATCGAGTTTAGTTTAGGACAAAAAAGTACGATGATTTTAGATATTTATCGGCATGATGAAGAGTTGTTCAACCAGCTCCAACAGATGTATGGAGCTCCGAGTCTCTATGATGCATCCATCGGGGCATTATATCGTGCGGGAATTCCAATATTAGAAAGTACATTAAAGCGGGATGTTACCCAATCCTATCAGCGACACGACGATGTAGAAGAAGCTTGGCTAACTGTTTATCGAGATGTAAAAAAATATTGGGATCTCTATGAGTTAGCAGAGAAATTAGTAGATATAGAGGACTGGTTCCAGCAGTGGCGCTTTCGGCACATGAAAACAGTGGAGAGAATAATCGGTTTTAAACAGGGAACAGGCGGATCCTCGGGTGTGAGTTACTTAAAACAAGCTCTCGATCGACGGTTTTTTCCAGAATTGTGGGAGTTGCGAACCAAGTTATAATATTTATTTTGAGCATCGAAGGAGGGGATTCAAGATGGCAAATATAGAAAAAACTCATGCATTTCTACTTGATCAAGAGGATGAACTCGCTTATTTCTGGCAAGAATTTTACGTACAACCTGGTACGATTTATCTTGATGGTAACTCTCTTGGACTACTATCTAAATGTGCAGAACAATCCGTCTATGATCTATTAAATTCGTGGAAAGAACTAGGTATTGATGGCTGGACAGAAGGAACAAACCCATGGTTTACTCTCTCCGAACAGTTAGGAAAACAGGTGGCCATGTTGGTCGGAGCCAGGGAAGGGGAAGTAGTGGTAACTGGTTCCACCACTGTTAATTTACATCAACTAATTTCTACTTTCTATCGACCTAATGCACAGAAAACGAAAATAGTGGCAGATGAACTTAATTTCCCATCAGATATTTATGCGTTGAAATCTCAGCTTTACCTAAATGGTTTGGATCCTCAAGACCATCTGATCCAAGTAAAGAGCGATAATGGAGTGACACTGCAAGAAGATGCGATCATCGAGGCGATGACAGATGAAGTGGCGCTTGTACTTCTACCGACAGTATTATATCGGAGTGGACAGCTTCTTAATATAAAGAAGATCACTCAAGTAGCACACGAGCGAGGAATAGTGATTGGCTGGGATGCTTGTCACTCAGCAGGCTCGGTACCGCATCAGTTTCATGAGGATGGGGTAGACTTTGCTTTTTGGTGTAACTATAAATATTTAAATGGTGGTCCGGGGTCAGTGGCTAGTCTCTTTGTACATGAGCGTCATCACGGAATCATTCCAGGTTTAGCAGGCTGGTTTAGTTCTGAGAAGTCCAAGCAATTTGATATGTCTCATGACTTAACCCCTGCCCCTGATGCTGGGGCTTTCCAAATCGGTACGCCTCATATTTTGAGTTTGGCACCGCTATTGGGTTCTTTTGCTATATTGAAAGAAGCAGGGATGGAGCGGATTCGGAAGAAATCTCTTTGTCTCACTCGATTTCTAATGGATCTAGTGGAACAGGAACTAAGCCAATATGGTTTTCGGATTATAAATCCTATGAATGATGAAGAACGGGGAGGACATGTGGCGTTGGAGCATCCTGAGGCGATCCGCATCTGTAAGGCTCTCAAAGCAGATGGAATTGTGCCGGATTATCGGGCACCGAATGTTGTCCGCTTAGCTCCAGTAGCATTGTATACTTCCTTTGAAGATGTTTGGCAAGCTGTTCAAAGCTTAAAGAAGATCATGATAGATAAAAAGTACCAACAATTTGAAGGGGAACGAGGAGTCGTAGCTTAATGAAGATACTCGACATTTCACAGCCATTACATTCTAAAATGGCCGTATGGCCTGGAGATACGGAGTTTTCGTTTCAGTTGACTTGGACAAAAGAACAAAGCGGCTCGGTCAATGTAGGTCAAATCCAATTAAGTACCCACACAGGGACTCACATCGATGCTCCGTTTCATTTTGATGAGCAGGGACAGAAAGTTCATCAGCTTGATTTGTTGCTCTATGTAGGGCAATGCCGGGTGATTCATTTAAGTGAAGCGCGAGTCATTTGTGTAGAAGATCTTCAAAAATATGACTTATCAGGTGTACTGCGTCTTCTTATCCACACGGATTTTTGGAAAGATCGTGCTCAATTCCCAACGGATATTCCTTGTCTCACTCCAAAAGCTGTAACCTACTTAAGTGAACAAGGAATAAAATTGATCGGTTTGGATCTCCCTTCAGTAGATCCTATCGATAGCAAGGAGTTAGAGATTCATCATATCATGAATTCGTATGGGATTCACATATTAGAGGGTTTGGTTTTAGATCATGTGGAAGAAGGGGAGTATGAGTTGATTGCACTACCCCTATCAATTCACAATGGAGATGGAAGCCCTGTGAGAGCTGTTTTACGGACTATTAATTAGAGGTAGTTAGAATCCGCATTATTAGATCAACATCTGGCATCTGATAAACTTGATCATTATATAAATCCAACACCATCAGTCCCGATATAATTGAAAGATAGCAGGATATAAGTTTGCGTGGATCACCTGCTGCAAACTCGCCTGCTTTCTGTCCTTCTAAGAATAAGGATTCCAGTAGATCAATATAAATGTCCATCGGGTATTTTTCGATAATATGAAGTGCTTCTTCTGGAACTTCATCTGAAGTTCGAGCCTGATGTATCAGTAGAAAATAAAGTTTATTTTCCTCGACAAGGATTTCTTTTGTTAAAGTTCTTATTTTTTCAATTGGAGATCCAGGTATTTGATATACACTCCCAATCCCAGCAACGGATTCTTGTGTTGCTTGCTGAACCAATGTAATGAAAAGTTCGTCTTTTGATTTAAAGTAACGGTAAAGCAGACCTGGACTGATGCCAGCTTCCGTAGCGATCATACTCATTTTTGTTCCGATAATTCCTCGTTTAGCAAAAATTTTTAAGGCTGCTTCCATGATCTGTTCTTTTCGTTCATCACGAATTTGTTGCAGTTGTTCTTCGTTTAAGGGTGACAATGCTCTCCACTCTCCTGTACGATCCCATTTGTTTATAATTGTTGTTTAAAAGACCCATTAAAACAGCTCAATGGGTCTTTTATTTTCGATATTTAAATCAAAATTAGCTAATTTATTCCTACCATTCTAATAATTCGGAAGTATTATCTGCTAAATTTCATGTGCATTCAATCGCTAAATTTACTCATTTATCTCGTACATTATAGAATGATGTAATTTATTTATCAAATGTTACTTATAAGCTTACTGATTCAAAAAGAGTTTCCGAAAAGGAGGGTAGTATCTCATCCAATACTTTCTCCAATGATTGGCTACCATCTTGTAAAAGCTCAGCTAGGAATTGATTACCATCTGTAGATGCTTTCAGAATGGTCATTACCATTTGTGGATTCATTATAGCATTAGGGGAGATTGCTAAAGTATTCACAGCCCAATACAATCCATAAAGCTGTGAATCTTGTTCGATTGTTGCATGTTTCAGAAAAAGATCCATATATTTTTGGCCAAAATCAATCCCTTTCAAAGGTTCGGAACCTACATATGCAACACCTTCCCATTGCAAGTCGGCAGCGCAATTGTACCACCAAGCAGGTTCAATAACCTCTTGTATTTTTTTGAGTACCTTCTTTTCAAAATGAGGGTGGGGGTCGTCCTGTTGTTCCTGCAAACATAATTCGATCATTTCCACTTCGACCGCAGCAACGGTCATACCTTGACCAAAAATAGGATCAAAAATACAAAATGCATCACCTAATACTATCAAACCGGACGGCCATTGTTGCATTTGTTCATAGTGATGACGATACAATTGTTGTATGCGATAACCTCGGGGTGTTGTGATTGGTACTAGCCCTTGTAATATTTCTGCGATGATAGGGCTTGGTAGCTCAGTAATCGCCTCATTAAATTGCTCAATATTTGTAGGAGGGTAGTGTCCTCCAGGACGATAAAGACATACCTCTGCAGTTTGATTTTCAACAAAGGAAAAAACTCCTGTGACTGTACTATTAGCAGGTTGACCTGCAATGTTAATGACATCCCATTTTTCTGCTATATGTGTTAAATGGGGAGGAAGTTGATAACGGCGAGTACTATATCCAAGATCGACTTTCAAAAGATCTGGTGTTGGCACATCATATCCTAATTCTTCTAACCATTTTGCTAGCTTGGATGAGCGGCCACTAGTATCTAATACTATATCAGCTGTCAGTATTTTCTCTTGTTCTTGTTGTCCTCGTTCTCGAACCCGAATCCCTGTAATGGTTGAATGGTCTGGAGTTGATAATAAATTGATTACATCATGCTTTGTAAGAAAACGAACATTCGAAATTTTTCTTACACGCTGTCGTAGAACCCATTCTAGTACTGCTCTACTAAACTTGATATCATCGCGAGGGTATGGACCTACTATGCTTCCGTATTGATTCATTTGATGAATGGTTTTGTTTAGCGAAGATGGACAGCCCTGTGCTTTTAAATCTTCTTCATATCCAGGAAAGAGACGTTCTGTAATCGACTTACCACGTGGTGTGAAACGATGAGGATGAAAACCTTGAGGAATACCAAGACGGTTTTCAGGTTTTCCAGGGAGGTCATCTTTCTCTACAATAGTGACCTCTTGAAAGTACTCAGAAAGCACTTTTGCTGTCATTAATCCAGCGATGCCTCCTCCAATTATAATAGCCCGTTCTGTTTTTCCATACATAGGTGATTATTCCTCCTTGAGTTATGAATGAACGATTCGTTCATTCATAGAATATGCTGTTTATTGTGCATTGTCAACTAATTAACCATACTTTTCAGAAAGTTTTTAGAAGCTTTCATTTAAGGATCAGTTATGATCCTCATTTTTTTTGTGGACATAAAAGAGATAAGCCACCGAAATTGCCTTGGTGGCTTATCTTAAATATCAGCTTGAAACTACACTTGCTTCAATTTTTTCTCATGAATGATATACTGCAAATCTGCAACATTGCGGATGAACGCTTGATCATGAGAAACGAGTACAATTGTTCCTTTATAAGCATCTATAAATCGTTCTAACGCTTCGATCGCACGAATATCTAAGAAGTTGGTTGGTTCATCTAATAATAAAATGTTATATTCTCCTAAGAAGAGCTGACAAAGTTGTATGCGAACTGCTTCTCCACCACTTAAGGACTTCACATTTTTCCGTATATCGGTACCGACAAATTGCATTGCATGTAAAAAACTCCTCAGAAATCCTTCATCATATTCGGAGCGATTCTTCACAAATTCCAGTACTGTTTCATCATCTGAAAATTGATAGCTCATTTGACGAAAATAACCGATTTTGGCTTTTGGTGAAATGGTTAAACCTTCACCATCAACAGCGATATGGTGGAGCAATGTAGTTTTTCCACTTCCATTTACACCAGTAATCGCTATTGTTTTCCCTAGCGGCAGTTGAAAGCTTACTTCATCCAATAACACTTGATTCTTCACTTGAAGAGTAAGTCGGTCTGCCATGATAGGAAATTTATTATGCAATTCCAATGTTTTCGACTGGCGGAATACCATTTTCTTTTCCTGTTGTACAGATTCGCCTTCCTGAAGTTTTTCTATTCGCTGCTCAATCGCTTTAGCTGCACGATGCACCGCTTTTTGGCTCGTGCCCTTGGATTTTGACTCAAACATGCGATGATTCGCTTTTGCCTTCGACTCTTTTTTCGACATGCTGCCTGCTTGTGCAATTTTTTTCGCCTTCTTCATTTTCTCTTGTGCTGCTTTTTCAAGACGACTTTTTTCTTTTTTGTATTGTTCATAAGCTCGACTCTGCTGTTCTCGTTCTAACTGCTTCTGCTCCATATATTTGCTGTAATTACCTGAATAAACGCGCACCTTACCGTCGCATACTTCCCAAATGGTTGTGACGAGCTCGTCTAAGACCGCACGGTCATGACTAATTAGCACAAGTGCTCCATAGTAATATCGTAATTCATTAAGCAAGAACGAGATTCCATCTAGATCCAAGTGTGTGGTCGGCTCATCGATTAGTAAGGCTTCATGGTAATGTGTAAACATTTGCGCAAGCTTTCGCCTCGTTTGTTCGCCACCACTTAAGGACTCACTATTTTGTGGAACTGCTAATCTTCCAAGTAAGGCTGCATCTGCTTCGAAATCAGTTGTAGATTCAAGTTGCGCAAAATAACCACACTCAACGTGCCGTTTTACTTTTCCATTGGTGGGTTGAATTTCACCTGTTAGCAACTTCAATAATGTGCTTTTCCCTGCACCATTTTTCCCGACAATCCCAATGCGATCCAATTGGTGAACTGCTAATCGTTCGATTTTTAATACATCTTTATCTAAATATGTCACTTCGACATTTTCCAGTTCAAAACAAATTTGCTCCATATTCGCTACCCCCGAAATATGTGATTTCGTATCGGTAGCTAGAACCGATACGAGCTTTTATTCTCCAAAGCTCGTATCAAAAGAAAAGTAAGAATTGCATGCTTTCCCCTCCACTAGTACAAATTAGGTAAAAATGATCCCAAGTGTTTTGTAATCAATTAGCACACAAAAAAGAAAGGCAGAACGATCCGCCTTTCTTCAAGTACAAAATAGTACAGCATTTGCAATGAAGATTATTAAAAAAGGACAGACTGATCCCGTTGACTCTGTGTACAGCACAGAGCCTTTGAACGTATTCAATTACTAGTTCAAAGTAGGGAAACGCAGTCTTATAGAATGTGTCATTTTTTAATAATCCTCCTCAATTTTAAAAGTTCAGTAGCTATTATAGTGATCCGATAACAAAAAGTCAAAGAGGAAAAAGATCACCAACGGTTTCATATCCGTTTGGATGGTGACGTCGATGATGTGACAGTTTTGCAAATTGCATCGACGTCACTGTGATTGATATGTGTTAACTATTGATGCTGTTTGCGAAGTTTACGAGACCAGATATCCGGCTGTCGGGTGATCTCCGGAATACGACTATGTTTTCCTACAAAGTGAAGGGCAAAACGAACGGCACTCTCTAAGTTGATTCGATTCCCTACTGAGACAAAGACAGGTTTTACTCGTGTTTGAGTGCGGACTACTGCGCCGAGGGTTTCTGCTCCATCTTGTATATATTGGATACTACCAGCAGCTAATTCGGGTTCAGGATATTCCCGTGCGAATGAAGTCTTGGCAACTCCGATAGTAGGAAGTCCAAAGAAAAAGGATGCATGGGTAGCCAGTCCCATCCGTCTCGGATGGAGAATCCCATTTCCATCTAAAAAGACCAGATCAGGTGTTGTCTGAAGTTTTTCCCAAGCGGGTAGCAAAACAGGCAATTCCCGAAAAGCGAGAAGTCCAGGGATGTAATCTTGAGAGACTGTCGCCTGGTGATGCACTACTTCCAGAACTTCCTTTGTTTCGTAGTCCATGGCAAGTACGATTGCGATCGCCTGATTATCCCAGTAGGCGAGATCGATCCCAGCGACCACTTTTGGTGTCAGGGAAAATTGATCAGGTATTCTAATCTCTTGACGAAGTTGCGATTGCAGCTCTTGTTGTTCGTATTCATTCAAATCAAAAGAATGGCGCATTTCTATATGCATTTGTTTTCTCCTTTGTTTCGTTATAATAGGGAAGAAAAGGGAGTGATTCATAATGGAAAAATTATCAGTTGGATTAATAGGATTTGGTCTTGCAGGAGAAGTATTTCATGCTCCACTTATTCAGTCTACCGAATCACTGCAACTTACGAAAGTACGAACCAGTCAAAAAGAAAAAGTAAAACAGAGTTTAGGAAATCGAGTAGAGGCGGTATTAGAGACGAGTGAGATTTTAGACGATCCTAGCATTGATCTCGTAGTAATAGCAACGCCTAATTCTAGTCATTATGAATTAGCCAAAGCGGCGCTTCTAGCCGGAAAACATGTTGTGGTGGACAAGCCGTTTGTTGTTCGTTCCGAGCAAGGAGAAGAGCTAATCCGCCTTAGTAAAGAAAAGAACAAGATTTTGAGTGTCTTTCATAACCGTCGATGGGATAACGATTTTTTAACAATGCGTCATCTGATTCAAACCAACGAGCTAGGAGATATACATACCTACTATGCCCATTTTGATCGTTTCCGCCCTGAAGTGCAGGCGCGTTGGAAAGAACAAGACCCGGAAGGTGCAGGGGTGTTATATGATCTAGGTTCTCATTTGATTGATCAAGCACTTATTTTATTTGGGAAGCCGGAAGCAGGTTATGCAGATATTTTTACACAACGTAAAGAAGCAGTAGCTCCAGATGGTTTTCATCTAACACTCTACTATCCAAATGAACGGAAAGTTATCTTACGATCTGGTTCGCTTTCTCTCCAACCAGGACCGCGCTATGAGGTTCATGGTACACAAGGTAGTTTTGTTCAGTATGGAATTGATGGACAAGAAGATGCCTTAAAAGCTGGATCTCGTCCAGGGATGAATGGATGGGGAGCAGCAACTGAATCCCAACATGGAACAGTAGTAACTCTAGAAAACGGCATGAAAAAAACAGAGCTATTACCAGGAAGTTATGAGTCCTATTATCAAGGGATAGCAGCAGCTATTTCAGAGAATGTTACTTTACCTGTTTCTGCTGAAGAAGGGCTGTGTGTGATCCAAATCATCGAGCTTGCGATGAAGTCTCATCGAGAAAAACGGGTTATATCCCTTTCATAAAACCACTTCATTCCACCACCTTCTACTAATAGGAGGTGGTTTTTCAATATAATGAATTATAGGAGGGAGATGCATGGAGAAAAAAAGAATCTATCAAGTCACAGATGAGGTATTCCATGAGATCGAGGAGCAATATGGCTGGAAGATCCTATCAATGAGATTACGAAGAGGCAGTGTAAATATCGTCTATGAGTTACAAACGAACAATAAAACCATTATCCTACGGTGTTCTCCGAATCATCGTAGAGAGCCTTGGGATGTGGAGGCGGAAGTTCACTTTGTTGATTACTTAGCAAAAAATGGGGCATCCGCAACAAGTATATTCTCAACCAAAACAGGGGCAAAAATGATCGAAGTTGCCGGTTTTTATGTAGTCTGTTTTGAAAAGGCATCAGGGATCCCATTAGAGTTCGAGGATTGGACAGATGAGTACTTTTTGAAATGGGGTAAAATGACAGGTCAATTTCATCAACTAGCTATGGAATACCAAGCACCCTCACCGACACGGAAGCAATGGGATCAAGAGGAATGGTTCCAGTTAGATAAGTATCTCCCAAAAGATCAGTGCCTTGTATATCAGCGTGCAACTGAGTTAATAGAGCAGATTCAATCATTTCCGCAAACTCCCTTTACCTACGGGCTTATTCATTATGATCTGCATAACCGTAACTTCCATATGACTGATGATGGCGTTCTTTGTGCCTTTGATTTTGAAGATTGTTGCTACCATTATTATCTCCAAGATATTGCTGTTTCCCTATACCATGCGCTTACCCGTTTAAGAAAGCCTCCTCTAGCAGGAAAGGATGAAGTTACCTTCACAAGAAGATTCCTCCGCTTTTTTCTTGCAGGATATCAGACAGAAAAAGCGCTAGATTCTTCTTGGATGGAACAATTACAAGCATTTCTCCAGCTGCGACGTGTCTTTATCTATCTTTTTTATGTAATGGATTATGATTTAGCGAACCTATCTCCTCAAGATCAACAAATAGTAGATCAAACACGAATGGACATCGAGCAGGCTAGACCAATTGGATATGAATCTAAACAAGATCTAGTTGGATTAGTCTAAATAGATCGAATAAGATGGAGGGATTATATTGTTACAAACAATAGACCAGCAGCGGATCAAGGTGTTAGAACATGCAATCAATCAATTTCGTTTAGATACTACTTCTCCTGTATTTTTAGGGGGATTTCATAATTGGGTATATGAGACACGACTTCAAGATCAGACAGCAATCATGCGGATCTCCCATGAGCCATTTCACCCACCAGAGCTAATACTAGGAGAGGTATTATGGATTAAAAACCTTACCGATCAAGGAGTTGCTGCTTGCAAACCAGTCCCTTCTCCTAATGGAAATCTCGTAGAAGTATTGGAGGTAGACGGAAAAAAGTATCCTACTGTCTTTTTTGAGAAAGCATTAGGAAATCCTCCAAACGAAAACGATTGGAATGATACCTTATTTGAAACAATGGGGCAGACAATTGGCAAGATGCATCGTCTAACACGTGACTATTGCGCTCCAAAGGAAGCAACATCTCCTACTTGGAAAGATTCGCTAAAGCAGATAAAGGAATACATGACGTTTGAGGATCGCGAGATTGCTGCCAAGTTCCAAGAGATACTAGATTATCCGAAGAGTTTGACAGTTGATCGAGATAGTTATGGATTGGTTCATGCTGATGTACATGCAGGAAATTTCTTTGTAAATAATGGGCAGATCATGTTATTTGACTTCCAAGATTGCCATTATTCTTGGTTTGTAGAAGATCTAGCGATGGCACTGTTCTATGCAATCTTTACGGAATACCCACGTGGGATGGATCCAGATTATCCAACATTGTTTTGGAAGTCATTGTTAACTGGCTATAAAAAAGAGAATCATCTAGATAAAAAGTGGCTAAATGAAATCCCATATTTTATTCGCCAGCGCGAGATTGCTCTTTATATTGTGCTTACAGCAAAAGGAGCAGATCATTGGTTTTTGCAAAATAGAAGAGAGGACATACTAGCTGATCGCTCTATCGTTAATGTAAGTTCGTTATGGTAGTGAATTAGCACAAATAAATATAGACAAAATATGAATAGTTTGATAGTTTCTGAAAAGATCTTAAATATACAAAAGCACAGGCTAGTCAGCTTGTGCGTTTTTGTTAGGAGGAGCATCTATGAAATGGCAGATTCCAGTTTCGATAAAAAAGTTCCCAGTTTATTTTTTCTTATTTTTTACGCTCATGTATCTATTCTTTACTTTCACTTACTACTCATGGTATGGTTCCTGGATTGATTTGATTTTTCCGATTGTACTAGTTATTGCTTCCATTTGGCTCTCTAAAAAGAGGTTATTGGTTGTTACAAAGAAATGATTTTAGAATAGGATGTAAAACAAAAGATACAAAGAAGAAGGAGATGATGTGGTGAGATGGGTGAATGTGTATCGCCACAATACCTTTTTTCGAAAAATAGAACTAGCTGTAACGATAACAGAACTGATGCAAGGTCTTCTTGGACGCACATCAGCTGGTAGAGGTTTGTTTCTTATGGGAACTTCCCAAATCCATATGGTTGGAATGAAATTTCCCATCGATGTCGTCTATTTAAATAAAGAAGGATTCATTATCGGTTTGGAGGAAGCACTGCCTCCTAACAGTTACGGAGAATACTTTAAAGGAGCAGCGCATGTAATTGAATTTAGCTCTGGTACCATCCAAGATTACCAGATCAAAGTTGGAGAACGATGGTTTTGGAGTATAGAAGAATAAGTAAGAGGATTACGAGTGAAAAGAGTAGCTAATCTCTTAAAAACTCAATAATAAAACTTTTATGAGTTCCTCAATGCCTCTATCTTATTTTGTTTCCTTTTGCTAATATAGTTAATTGTGTTCGATGTGTACACAAAAGGAACAATTTAAGATAGAAAAAACCTCCCAACGCATAAGTTAGGAGGTTTAAAGTGTGATTTTAGTCCATCATAGCAACTAGTTTTTTGGAGATTGCAACGAGAATAAGACCAATAACCATCGCTACAATCCCGATTACGGTAAATACTTCGAGATATCCAAGAGATTGGGTAAAGACAGCAATTTGTCCGGATAATAGGTTGGCAATACCGTTACTAGATACCCAAACACCCATTAGAAGGGAAGCCAATTTCACTGGAGCGATACGGCTTACGAGGGATAGTCCTACTGGAGATAGGAAGAGTTCCCCAATGGTATGGAATAGATAGGTAAAGATAATAAAGAACAAACTAGCTTTTTGTTTGATGTTCTCTGGATCACTACCGGTTTGTAATACTGCAATGGAAAGGATCAGGAAACCGATTCCGAGCAATACCATTCCAAGTCCCATTTTAACAGGAACTGGTAGATCTCCACGTTTGGTTTTAGCTAATTTTAGCCAGAGTGCAGATACCAGAGGAGCTAGTATGATAATAAAGAATGGATTGATGGATTGGAACCAAGAGGTTGGCATTTCCCAACCAAAGAGACTCTTATCTACAAAACGGTCTGTATATAAGGTTAGGGAGCTACCAGCTTGTTCAAATCCAGCCCAGAAAAAGACAACAAAACAGGTAATGATCAATACAACAGTAGTACGCTGTTTTTCTTTTTTGGTTAATGGTTGGTCGGAAACTGCTTGACCACTATTTGCTTTGGCCTTGCGGACTGGAGGCTCAGCACCGATGTTACCTAAATAACGTTTAGATAACAGGTTGAATATAATCTGCCCAATGATCATCCCGATCGCAGCTACTAAGAATCCATATTTGAATCCATATTGTACGACGCCATTAAAGGTAGTTTTGAAATAATCTTCCGCCAAGAATCCAACAATAAGTGGTGAGAAGAAAGCACCTAAGTTAATTCCCATGTAAAAAATGGTGAATGCAGCGTCACGACGCTCTTTTTCTTTTGGTCCATATAGCTCCCCAACGAGGGTTGAAATGTTCGGCTTAAAGAATCCGTTCCCGATAATGAGAAGACCGAGACCAATATAAAGGGCTAATTTGCTCTGATCAGCAAAGAGCACCAAGTTACCAAGCGCCATCACAATCCCACCGATTGTAATCGCAACTCGTCTTTTCATGAATTGGTCGGTGAGATATCCACCTAAAATCGGTAAAAAGTAACAAGCCCCTGTAAAGAATCCATAAATGGAAAGGGCAACACTTTCATCGAATGCTAGTCCACCACTCACTAATGAGGTAGTCAAATACAAGACAAGGATCGCTCTCATCCCGTAATAACTAAATCGTTCCCACATCTCAGTTAAGAAAAGAAGATATAAGCCCGGAGGGTGTTTCTTCTTCGACTGTTGTGTGCCGCTTAATGCAGCATCTGCAGTTTGTGCCATGTCTTCTGGTCCTCCTTCAAAATGAATATATCTTTCTGAATATTGTATCCGCAGACCGTGAATAACATTGCTATTTTAGAAGGATATTATTAAAATGTCAAATTATATCTTAATATTTATATTAAGTAATAACTTGTAAATAGGATAATCAATAGGCTTTTCGTGCTTTTTATATGTAATTATTGTCAATTCAAATGTGTCTAACTATCTATTTTCATCCTCACTCCTTTATAATGTCTAAAGATAGGGGGTCTTATCATGAAAATAGAAGTATTTCAAGATTTGGTATGTCCTTGGTGCTATATTGGAAAACAAAATTTGCTTAAAGCAATCCAAGCATGGGGAAAACCGGTCACACTAGTACATAGATCATTCTTACTTGATCCTACCATTCCAAAAGAAGGAATCGGATTCCTTGAGTCGATGTCTCAAAAAATGGGGAATGCGGAAGCGGTAAAACAAATTACCGAGCGTGTAACACGGGCAGGAGCACAAGTAGGAATCTCATTCCGTTTTGATCTAGTAGAGCAAATGCCTAATACAATTCTCTCTCATCGATTGATCAAATCTCTACCAGAAGACCAACAAATGACGTTGTCTGAATCTATTTTTGAAGCTTACTTTACTCAAGGAAAAGATATTGGTAAGAAAGAAGTTCTCACAGAGATTGCCCTGTCATCCGGGCTCGCTGCAGATCAAATTCAAGAGGCATGGGGTAACGAAGAAACCGTACAAGCAGTCACATCCGAATTAACTCGCGCGAAAGAATTAGGTGTTTCTGGTGTTCCGTTCTTTGTTTTAAATGAAAAGTTAGGGTTATCTGGTGCCCATCCTGTAGAGAACTTTTTACGGGCATTTGCCGAAGCAGAATAAGATTAAAAAAGAAGCAGCGCAAGGGATGATCCCTTATGTTGCTTCTTTTTGTGTCTGGCCAATAAAGAGATGATTTCATTAACTGAAATCGCTTTCAAAATATGCGAACAAGTTAAACAAATTGATTGGAATGATATATTTGATCAAAGAATTGGATAACAAATTGATAAAATATTTGTTCGGATGGTGGAAGTTTTCGATTGTTAGGTGTGATGATCCCTACATTTCTTTTGAGAGGTGGTTCGCTAATGGGAATACGTTTTGTTCCTCTTGGAATGTTTTCATGCAAGGTCACTTCAGGTAAAAGAGTTACTCCCAATCCAGTTGCAACTAACCCTTTGATTGCATCGATGTCTTCTCCTTCAAAAGAAACCTTCGGGGTAAAACCTATCATCTGACAAGCTTCCACTACAATTTTATGGAGAATATATTTTGTTGGAAACAAGACAAAAGAATCTTGTTGCAAGTCGCTCAAACGGATCGTGGATTGATTTGCCTTGGGATGAGTCATAGGTAACAGAGCATCGATTCTCTCCACAAAAAGAACATGACCATCTATATCTTTTTCGCTAGTCGGGACAGGACCAATTAATGAGATATCTATTTCCGCTTTTCTAACAGCATCGATTAAATACTTGTAGGATCCTTGCCGAAGTTGGAAACCGACATGAGGATGTTGCTTTCGGAAAGCAGAGATGATGGTAGGAAGTGTATTAGCTGCTAAACTACTAGGAAAGCCAAGCCGAATGGTACCACGCTCAGGATCGAGATACTCTTTCATGACTTGCTGAGCTTTTTCTATTTCTCGTATAGCTGCTTCCGCATGATGCAAAAAAATTTTACCTAAAACGGTTAATCTAATATTTCGTCCTTCTCGATGAAACAAGGGAACACCTAATTCATCTTCTAGACTGGAGATTTGTCGACTGATTGCAGATTGTGCTACATGTAGCGCATTGGAGGCTTCTGTAACATGCTCACGCTTGGCTACTTCGATAAAGTACTGAAGTTGTCTCAATTCCATGTTTATCTCTCCTTTCCTAATTAATCCATCTCGGTTTGCGATGATTCCTATCTAAATTATATATTGTACGGATCAACTTAAAAATCTACAATGGGAATTACCAACTTATACAAAAAACAATAACTAGCAATAAAATTAATGGAAACCGGTATCCAATAGAAGGGAATTACGAAGATTTTTTAAAAGAACAACTATGATATCTAGATAATACAAAAACATTTCCTTGAATTTAAATTCTTTCCATGAGCGTTGCATGTGCAATAGTTTTCCATCCTCACACAGAAAAGGAGCAGATGTTATGAATGGTTACCCAATCAAACAAGGTCTATATGCCCCAGAACGAGAACATGATGCATGCGGAATAGGATTTGTTGCAAATCTCAAAAGAGAAGCATCACATGAAATAGTAAAACAAGCTATTCATATGCTCCGTCAATTAGACCATCGTGGAGGAGTAAATAATGGAGTTGGGGATGGGGCTGGGATCTTAGTTCAAATTCCTCATTCTTACTTTCAAAACGCTTGTAATAATCTAGGATTTTCATTACCCGAACCAGGGCGATATGCAGTAGGAATGGTTTTTCTCCCCTCCGATCAATTAGCGCAGAAACAGTTTGAGGAAAGGCTGGAGTTTATTGTTCAACAAGAAGGACAACATGTATTAGGGTGGAGAGATACACCAATTGATATCGGAATATTAAGTCAATTATCTTCCGAAAGCCAACCAGTTATTCGTCAGGTATTTATTGAAGCAAGTGAAGGTGTAGCAGACTTACTAGCATTTGAGAGGAAGCTATATGTCATCCGAAAGCAATTAGAAAAATCTGTAGAGGACGATGCGTACTTTGTTAGTCTATCGAGTAGAACAATCGTTTATAAAGGAATGCTTACTCCAGAACAGCTGGGTGCCTTTTACATGGATTTACAAGATCCTCTTTTTACATCTATGTTCGCTATGGTGCATAACCGGTTTAGTACCAATACATTCCCCAGTTGGAAGCGTGCGCATCCCTATCGATATCTGCTACACAATGGTGAGATTAACACACTCCAAGGCAATATAAATTGGATGATAGCACGTGAAAAACGATTTGACACTCCATTATTTGGAGAAGATCTAGCCAAAATTCATCCTATTTTGGATCTGGATGGAACTGATTCTGCGATTTTGGACAATTGCTTTGAGTTTCTGGTACTAACAGGTCGTTCCCCAGTTCATGCAGCGATGATGATGATCCCATCACCATGGGAGCATGATCATGAATTAGATGATTCCACCAAAGCTTTTTATGAGTACCATAGTGGTTTGATGGAGCCGTGGGATGGACCTACAGCTATCACCTTTACGGATGGAAAACAAGTAGGAGCTATTCTAGACCGAAATGGCTTACGTCCTGCACGCTATTATGTTACGACAGAAGGGAATGTTATCTTTTCCTCTGAGGTTGGAGTTGTTCCGGTTCCAGATGAGAAAATTGCACAGAAAGGGCGATTAAAAGGAGGTCAGATACTGTTAGTCGATCTAGACGAAGGTAGGATTATCGAAGATAAAGAGATAAAAGAAAAAATTGCCAAGGAACATCCCTACCGCCATTGGATCCAGGAGCAAATGGTAGAGTTAGATCATTTTGAAACACGATCTATTGTGGAATTGCGAGATCAGGAAATTATATCTTTGCAACAAATGCATGGATATACACATGAAGAGCTAAATAAAAACCTTCTACCTATGGTGATAGAAAGAAAAGATCCAATCGGTTCGATGGGTTCAGATACCCCTTTGGCGGTTCTATCTAATCGTCCTCAGTTACTTTACAACTACTTTAAACAGTCTTTTGCTCAGGTGACCAACCCTCCAATCGATGCAATTCGGGAAGTGTCTGTTACTTCTACGAGGACGCTCTTAGGTAAAGAAGGAGATTTTCTTCACCCTACTGCTCAAAACGCTCGGCGTATTCTTGTTAACACACCAATCTTATCTGAAGATGACTTTTCCAAGTTAGTACACAACTCTTATGAAGAGTTTCAAGTGAAGAAGTTGTGTACCTTGTTTTCTGCGGATGACGAATCTGAGCTAGAACAAGCTTTAGAAAAGCTATTTGATGAAGCAGACCAAGCCATTAGAGAAGGATACAGTCTGATCGTACTTTCTGATCGCGGGACTAGTCCAACGTTAGCGCCGATCCCTGCCTTATTAGCGGTAAGTGGACTTCATCACCATCTTGTGCGTCAAGGTACCCGAACAAAAGTTAGTATTATCTGTGAACCAGCAGAAGCACGTGATGTGCATCAGCTGGCGATGTTAATCGGATATGGCGCGGATGCGATCCATCCATATTTAGCTACTGCCATCATAAGGCAATGTGTTCGAGAAGGATTATTATCGGACGATCCAGACGATGCAGTAACGAAATATATTCAGACTGCTACGGAAGGTATCGTGAAAATCATGTCCAAAATGGGGATTTCTACGATCCAGAGTTATCGTGGAGCACAAATTTTTGAAGCCATTGGAATCCATTCTTCTGTCATCGATCGATATTTCACCAGAACTCCTTCGCAAATTGGCGGTATTACGCTAGACGTTATTGCTCGCGAGACTCTTCTTCGTCATCAACGAGCGTTTCCCTCTACTAAATCCCCATTGCCGCTAGATTCTGGAAGCCAGTTACAGTGGAGACGAAATGGTGAGGCACATGCCTATTCTCCTCAAACAATTCATTTGCTACAACGCGCCTGTCGCCAAAAGGATTACTCTCTATTCCAAAAATACTCTGCGATGATGAAGGATGAGGAGGTTCTGTTTTTACGTAGCTTATTAGATTTCCGCCAAGATCGCACTCCAGTTCCACTTGAAGAGGTAGAACCAGTGGAATCGATTGTGAAGCGATTCAAAACAGGGGCAATGTCTTTTGGGTCTCTAAGTAAAGAAGCTCATGAAACACTAGCAATTGCAATGAATCGTCTTGGGGCAAAGAGTAATAGCGGAGAAGGTGGGGAAGATCCCAATCGTTATATGTTAGATGAGCAGGGAGATTCTCGTGCCAGTGCGATCAAACAGGTGGCGTCAGGGCGTTTTGGAGTTACGAGTCAATATTTAGTGAATGCACAAGAGATCCAAATCAAAATGGCCCAAGGTGCAAAACCTGGTGAAGGTGGTCATCTTCCAGGTTCTAAAGTGTATCCATGGATAGCGGAGGTAAGAGGATCTACTCCCGGTGTTGGCTTGATCTCTCCTCCCCCACATCATGATATTTATTCGATTGAGGATTTAGCGCAATTAATTCACGATCTAAAGAACGCCAATCCCAAAGCACGAATTAGTGTCAAGCTAGTTGCCAAAGCAGGCGTGGGAACGATCGCGGCTGGGGTGGCAAAGGCCAAAGCAGATGGGATTGTAATCAGTGGACATGATGGAGGAACCGGCGCTTCTCCTAGAAGTAGTATCCAACATGCGGGAGTTCCATGGGAGTTAGGTTTAGCGGAAGTAAACCAAACTCTATTGCTAAATAATTTGCGAGATCGTATTGTCATCGAAACAGACGGAAAGTTGATGACAGGTCGTGATGTGGTGATCGCTGCACTGCTTGGCGCAGAAGAGTTTGGATTTGCTACTGCTCCATTGGTTGTGCTTGGGTGTATCATGATGCGGGCATGTCATTTAGATACTTGTCCAGTAGGAGTAGCTACCCAAAATCCAGAGTTACGAAAACATTTTACGGGAGATCCAGAGCATGTAGTTACTTTTATGAGATTTATCGCCCAAGAGGTTCGCGAACTCATGGCAAGACTAGGTTTCCACAAGATAGATGAGATGGTAGGTCGTACAGATGTGTTGCAAGAAAGAAAAATCTCGAAAACACATTGGAAAGCTAAACATCTGGATCTTTCTTCTCTTTTATACCAACCGGAGGTAGATACAACGGTTGGAAGATACCAGCAAAAGCAACAAAACCACCAATTGGAAGAATCGCTAGATGCTCAATTTCTTCTTCCGCTTGCTAAAAAGGCAATTCAAGATCCGCTTCAACCTACGAAAGCACGTTTCTCTATCACCAATACTGATCGAGTGGTAGGAACGATGTTAGGTTGGGAGATAACCAAAAAATATGGAGAGAAAGGTCTACCCGAGGACACCATATCTGTCGATTTTTATGGATCCGCCGGACAAAGTTTTGGATCCTTTATCCCCAATGGGCTTACACTCACCCTAGTCGGAGATGCCAATGATTATGTAGGCAAAGGGTTATCAGGCGGCAAAATAATCATTCACCCTGCGAAAACTTCTGTTTTTCAAGCAGAGAAAAATGTTGTGATCGGGAATGCAGCGTTTTATGGTGCAACTTCAGGTGAAGCATATATAAATGGTATCGCTGGTGAGCGATTTGGTGTACGAAACAGTGGAATCCGAGCTGTAGTAGAAGGTGTGGGGGACCATGGGTGTGAGTACATGACAGGTGGCAAAGTGGTCATCCTCGGTCCTACTGGGAAAAATTTTGCAGCAGGGATGTCAGGAGGCATTGCCTATGTGTTAGCAGAGGAGAAAGAATCCTTCCTGCAAAACTGCAATCTAGCAATGGTAGATATCCAAAGTTTACAAGACAAAAAAGAAATAAAAGAAGTACAACAAATGATCCAACGTCATGTGAAGTACACGGGAAGTGACATGGGACAGAGGGTATTACAAAACTGGAATGAACGAGTAGGTAAATTCGTAAAGGTCATTGCACATGAATATAGTAAGATGATCCAATATCTACAAGAAACCGAAGAAAGAAAAGAGAACACTACTACTTTACCTTGGGATGGGAATCAGAAGAAGAAACCAAAAGCAGCAACTACCAAAAAAAGAACAGGACTAGCATAGAGGAGGATGCTTATGGGAAGTAAAACAGGTTTTATGAATCGAAAAAGAGAGGAACCTTCCAAACAAGATCCTCTTCATCGAACACAAAATTGGCTGGAGTACCAAATTCCGTTATCGGACGAGAAAATCACAGAACAAGCGTCACGATGTATGGACTGTGGAACACCATTTTGCCATACAGGTATTTTATTCCAAGGAAGAGATACAGGATGCCCCCTTTCCAATCTCATCCCAGATTGGAATGATCTTGTCTATCGAAATCGCTGGAAGGAGGCATTGGACCGTCTTTTAGAAACAAATAATTTCCCTGAATTTACTGGGAAGATTTGTCCTGCTCCCTGTGAAGGATCTTGTACTCTTGCGATCCATGATTCGGCTGTTTCCATCAAAAGTATTGAACAAGCCATTATAGATAAGGGGTTTGCAGAAGGTTGGATTACACCCAATCCTCCTACTCAACGTACTGAAAAGAAAGTCGTAATTGTGGGTTCTGGGCCAGCAGGTCTCGCTTGCGCTGACGAATTGAATAAGCAAGGACATGAAGTTACGGTTCTAGAGCGTTCCGATCGAATAGGTGGTCTTCTCATGTACGGAATCCCCAATATGAAATTAGAAAAAAGCACGATACAGCGTCGAGTAGATCTTCTAATACAGGAGGGAATCCAGTTTGTAACCAATATGGAAGTTGGAAAAAACATTTCAATGGAACAGCTTCAATCCGACTATGATGCAGTGATTCTATGTACTGGTGCTACGCAACCGCGCACATTAAATGTGGAAGGTAGCAATGTAGCTGGTGTTATTTATGCAATGGATTATTTGACTGATTCGACTAAACATCTATTAGACCCAAATGATCATACCCTTTCATTCAATGCAGCAGGAAAAGACGTAATCGTAATTGGCGGGGGCGATACAGGAGCAGATTGTGTAGCCACCGCCCTTCGCCAAAAATGTCGGAGTGTTACGCAATTTGGTAAACATCCTTCTTTACCACAGGATCGTGCAGAAGATAATCCTTGGCCGGAGTTTCCTTATGTCTTTTCACTAGACTATGCTTATGAAGAAGCTACAAGTCGATTTGAGAAAGATCCCCGGGAGTATTGTATTCAAACGAAAAAAATACTACGAGATGCATCGGGTAGTGTCCAAGAGCTTCATACAATCCAAATGGAAAAATCGGTTGACGAGAATGGAGAAGTTACCTTTCGAGAAATACCTGGTACGGAACAAATATGGCCAACCCAAATGGTCCTAATCGCCATCGGATATTCAGGAGGAGAGACCGCTTTTTACGAACAGGTTGGTGTAGAATACACAAATGGGAAAGTAAAAACATCTTATGGTGAGTACCAGACTAATTTGGAATGTGTTTTTGTAGCAGGAGATGCAAGAAGAGGACAAAGTTTAGTAGTTTGGGCGATACACGAAGGACGAGAGGCAGCTCGGGAGTGTCATAAGTACTTGACGAAGTCTGCGATTCAATAATAAGGCTTTATGCTAAACCATTTGAAAAGACTAAAAAAAGAACCGGTAAAAAGGGTTCTTTTTTTAGTCCCACCAGTTAAATAGAACTTGGCCGTATGTTCGTGGCTGCCAATAGCGCAAATCATATGAGGAAGCATATTGTAAGAAGGCATGCTCTAGGAATGTTGGGTTGCCTGAAAGGGGAGTTTCGAGAGTTTCTTTGGACAGAACACGATATTCTGAATAGAGGTTTTCAAAGATTTTGGTTAACAAAGAATGATCGATGAACTCAGGAAAATCAAATCGACTGCCATTACTATTCTTCTTATCGATTGCAAAAGCTATCATCTTTGACTCTCTATGAAGCAGAAGATAGAAAGACTGATAGTCTAATTCTACTTGTATCAGATCATAGCTTCTCATTTGAGGAGCATTGGGATTTACTTGTTGGACGTGAAGATCGATTGAGTCTTGCAGAAACTCCAGTACTTGCAAAAAAGGAGAAATAGATTGGAGGGACATTTTTTTAACCTCCTTTTTTTGATTGATCCTATTTAACCAACTTGCATAAGAAACTCCCACCTCTATAGGTGGGAGAGGTTCATTAGATATTCTAATTCCAACTCATGACGAATTGGTATTCCATCTAGTCCAACTATAGGGATGGTTGGCTTTATCTTACGTGCCTCTGTTATGGCATCCAAATGGATAGCGCACATCTCAAAACCTCGTTTTTGGTAAAAGCGCAGTGCATGCACATTATCATTAGAGGTGATGAGCCATAGTCGAGCACCGTTATGGGATTTGGCAAAAACGATCATATGCTCCAATAGTGCTCTACCGACTCCTTGATTTTCGACGATACTGTCTAGGGTTACAATCTCCCATTGATCTCCTTCTTGATGATATGTGATAAATCCAACTGGTTCGTTATCTAAGATCGCCTGAAAACCTGATAGTTCTCTTGTGTGATGAACTCTTCCTCGAGAAACTACTTTATCACCCCATAATTCTTCCACCTTTTGGATGTGGGTAATGGCTTCGATCCTCATTATCTTTTTTAGAAAAGGATTGATCACTTGATAATCTTCCGGGGTGATCTGAAGTCCTTCTATTTCAGATAGTTCCTGTACCCACCGAACATCTTGATGGTCTTCACTCAAGGTGACAGTAGTATGATCAGCTGATACATGATAAACAATTTCTATTAGATGATGATCTTGACTTGATTTCTTCAGTGTTTGTATGGGGGTTCCCACTTGTATTTGAATCCCTGTTTCTTCCCAAAATTCTCTCTCTAATGCCTCCACAGGGTCTTCTCCTGCATCTACTTTTCCGCCTGGTAACTCATAATGTCCTGGAAAACTTCGCTCCTGTTCCGCGCGTTGAATTAGGAGAAGTTTCCCTTTTTGGATGAGAACACCTCTTACTAATATAATTTGTTTCAACCAATGAGGCCTCCAGTACGTTGGTTTTCCCGCTCTTCTTGCCATTTTTTCGTGAACTCCCGAATCTTATCCATTTGTTCCCAATACCTTTCTAGAGCAGCTGTCCCTTCAGAGGTGATCCGGATGGTAGTTTGAGGAATCTTTCGACGAATATATGATTTCTCAATGATGATATATTCTGCTTTTTCTAACTTGGACAAATGACAAGAGAGATTCCCTTTTGTTAAACCTGTTAGTTCTTGCAAAAAAAGAAATTCAGCCATGGAACATGCTTCTAATGCACTCATAATCGCCAATCTGGCTGGTTCATGAATCATTTTATCTAACCGAGCCATTTTTTGGAATCCCATCATAATACAAACACCTCCTAAACTCTAACTAGTTTGCATTATAAACTTAATTCAAAATTAAGGGAAGAGACGATCAATTACAAATGCACCATAGGAGTAGAGACAAATATGCGAATTCTGCATGTTATTAAAATGGACATAGCCTTAGATTGCATCTCCAACAGTATAAGAAATGGTTCTTTCATTCATTTGGACAAGCATGCGACGGCATTATCGGCAGAACATTCTTGGATATATGTTTCTTAAAGAATATTAAAATGAACATCGCAAAGACGATCAGCCATAAATTAAGTAGTTTACGATGGGACCTTTTTATATAGAAAAACCAACCTCACTGGTTCGCTTACGCAAGGTTGGTTTTTCGTATGCTATACTAGAAGCCTACATATTATTTTTATTGTAATGGGGTCTTTTTATCTCCTACATAACGGATTTGAGAAAGTTGTCCTTTTACTTGACCTCGAATCCCTTTGAGATAGACCGCATACAGTTCTTTTTGTTCTTTTTGTTCCGCCTCTGTTAGACCAGATGTTCTTTTCTTTCGAGCCAGTTCATTGATGCGAGCAATTAGTTTGTCCGTAATCATGAATATCCCTCCTGGTAAAAGAGTACCGACTTTTCTATGAGCATGCAACAAGAAATGAGAGGAAGCGAATGCATCCTAATGAATGGAATCATCTATGCGAGAGTAAGTACCAAGAAAGAAGAACAAGAAACAAGTCTAGAAAGACAAGTAGAAGTTCTTCAAAACTGGGCAAAAGAGCTTACTTGCCCCATTGTGGAGGTAGTTGTCGAACAGTATAGTGGATACGACCTGAATCGACCTGGATTGTATCAAGTACTGGATCTCTTAAAACAGAAGAAGGCATCCAAGCTTTTTGTGCAAGACGATACAAGGCTTGGACGTGGTGAAGCAAAACTGGCGCTTATTCATCAGATTGGCAAGCTAGGGTGCCAGATCTTCTCTTTCCAACAAGGCAAAGAGCTAGAGTTAGATGCGGGAGAGTCCACAGTCCTTCATATTATCGCGAAGGTAGAAGAGCTTCAACGACGTATGATGAATCAAAAGATTAGTTGGGGTATGCAACGAGCCGTACGTGAAAAAGGATATAATCCTGCCAAGAATCTGCGAAATCGAGGTGCTGGAGGTAGAGAGAAAAAAGAGATACCTATTGAGCAGATCGTGGCCCTAAAGCAAAAGGATCTTACCTATGAGGAGATATCTGCTACTTTAAAAGGGTTTGGCTATACGGTTTCTCGTGCTACGGTACATCGCCGTTATAAAGAATGGGAACAAGAGTATATGATGGCATTAGAAGAGGAGGAAAAACAAAATCATGATTAACTGGAATCGGATGAAACAATTAACCCAAGCAGCAGGAGCCCCAGGGTATGAGAATCCTGTTCGCTCTATCATGGAACAAGAATTGTCTTTGTTATCGGAGAACGTTATATCAGACCACTTAGGCAGTATCTTTGGAATCAAAACAGGATTTGCAGAAGGCCCAAAAGTAATGGTAGCTGGGCACTTAGACGAGGTTAGTTTTATGGTAACGGGAATTCGCTCAGATGGTCTACTCGTTTTTAATGGATTAGGCGGTTGGTGGTCCCAAACGCTACCTTCTCAACGTGTTCAAATCCTCACTCGTTCAGGGAAGTTGATTCCTGCTGTAATTAGCGCTACTCCTCCTCATGCTCTTTCAGCGGAACAGAGGAAAAAACCGATTCCGATGAAAAAGATGTTCCTCGATGTAGGAGCACGCTCTAAAGAAGACGTAGAGGAATTCGGAATCCGTTTAGGAGATGTAGCTATTCCAGATGGTCCATACCAAGAGTTAGAGGGTGGATATCGGATTTTGAGTAAAGCATGGGATAACCGGTTTGGTTGTGGGATGTCATTAGAGTTATTAGAAGATCTTCAAGACCAAGTTCATCCAAATGTTGTTTATGCTGGGGCTACTGTACAAGAAGAAGTAGGAGTACGTGGAGCTGCTACTGCTAGTAATCTCGTCGAACCCGATGTTTTTTTTGCTGTCGATGTAGGCCCAGCGGCAGGTGATATTCCCGGTAAATCAGATGGTTTTGGAAAAATAGGAAAAGGAGTTTTAATTCGTCTTTATGACCGTTCCATGATCACCTCCCCTCAGATGAGAGATTTCCTCCTAGATACTGCAGAGGAAGAAAATATCCCGTACCAAGTATTTGTTTCACCTGGAGGCGGAACTGATGCAGGGCGAGTTCACTTGATGTCTGATGGTATTCCATCTGCTGCAATTGGAATCTGTGGCCGTTATATTCATTCCCATTCTACTATTATTGATAAGGAAGATGCAGAAGCAACCAAAGTCTTTTTGAAGGCTCTTATCAAGCGCTTAGACAAATCTGTTTATGAGACGCTTTTATCTAGATAACAAGGGATCGATTAAAAAGAGGCCAAAATGGGTCTCTTTTTTCATTCGCGATGTCTGTAAATATTTCTTCTTCTGTATAATAAAGTATGGAGTCGGAATAATTGGAAATCAGCCCGATATCATACTCATCTAAGTGGTTTCTTTCCTTATGTAATAGGGAATGATGGGATGAGGAGAAGGGAAGGGAAGCAGAATGAAAATGTTAGTAATGAATGGAAGTTCCCGCAATCATGGAAATACCGAGATTTTGACGGAACATCTTCTTACGGGAGTTCCAGCTTATCATGTACATCTACGCGAGCATCATATAAAGCCAATTGTTGATCAACGACATGAAGATTCTGGGTTCCACGATGTAGACGATGACTACGAAAGCATAATCCAAAAGGTATTGGAGCATGATCTCTTATTTTTTGCGACTCCGTTGTATTGGTATGGAATGTCTGGACAATTAAAAAACTTTATTGATCGCTGGTCCCAGAGCCTACGAAATAAAAACTATGATCTGCGGTCTGCTATGGCCCAAAAAGAAGCTTTTTTTCTTGTGGTTGGCGGAGATCAGATTCATCGAAAAGCATTACCAGTGATTGAACAGTTTTATTATATTTGTGACTTTCTCCATATCAAGCCTTTAGGTTATTTGATTGGTCAAGGAACCAAGCCAGGTGAAATAATTAAAGATCGCCGTGCACTAGCGGAAAGTAAATATTGGAACAAGTTTTTTCAAGATAAGTTGAATGGATAAAACAATACATACCCAGCCGGCTAAAGAGTTGGTCCTAGTACTCATCTTGCCGGTTTTTTTCTTCCTATTTATAGAAACAATAGAAAAAATGTTCCTTTTTTTCATATAATTAGGATAGTAACATAATTTATTTTTATCTTTTTTTAGAAAGCGAGGCGTTGATGATATCAGATCTATTTAGCCTATTTGAAAAGTTAGATAAGAGCGGGGGATGGTTTTTTCAATTTTTAAGCTATTTTTTCGCTGGGGTTCTTATTACAGTCTTTGTTGTTTATGTAATCCGTTTATGGAAAGGTGAAATTAACTGGTTAGGACAGCCAACTCAAGAATTAATCGAGGGTGAAGGAACGTCTGAACTTGTAGCGAGTCATGAGTTATTACGAAAAGAGCTTGAAGCAGCGACGGAACAACTTGCACTAGCACAAGAAGAAGCACAAATGCTAAAGAGCCTATATGACGAACTCGATCAAAAATATGATGATGAGACGTATTCGACTTCTCAGATTATGTATGCAGCCTCAGAGGTATCCCTCGCCTTGTATGACCAACCTAACTTTCTAAAAAACCGAGATGATGTCTATGATAATTTGTTAGATTATTTAATTAATACGTTAAAAGATTTTCGTGAGAAAAGTCCGCGAATTGTCATACACGTAAAACACCCCAATCAAGAAGGACTTCTCGTTCATTTTACACACTCTAGTGGATTTACTCATCGAGTAAAAGAATATATGCCACCTATTTTTGGTAGTGCAGCAGGGAGAGCATGGCGAACGCAAGATCTCTATTACATTCCAGATGTAGAATCTTCAGAGTATGAATACGAGCGCAAGGCTAGATCTAGTCGTGCATATCGTACTTTGGTCTCAGTTCCCATTAGTGCAGGAACGGAACCAGACTCATGTATTGGAGTATTGTCCCTAACGGGAACACCAGTAAATGCATATGAGAAAATAGAGCTGGAGCGAGTGGTACTGTTTACAAAGCTGCTATTTCCGCTTATCTTGACAGAGGTCAGAAATCCGGAGGTGAACAATCATTCTGAAATGGGTACCGAAAAAGGTTCGTGAAGAATTAAATAGATTATTTCGTGCTGGAGAAATTAGCAAGGAACAATTGATGAGAGAGATGAAGAACGGATCTTTTGATGATGAACGATTAAAAGTGAAGGAGAAGTTGAGCAAACTCTGGAAGGATAGAGATTAGATAAGAAGAAGTTAGTGTACCTTATCGCACATAAGAGTGCGATTTTTTTATACAGAAAATTAGGAATGACACACCCATATTCATCTATAATGAAAGTATAACGAACAAGGAGGAAATTCACATGAAAAACATGACGAATCAAACCGTACAAACATATAAGGGTGAAACATTTTCTTAATTTGTATACGGTGCCCCTTATATGTGTGTATTTAAATAACACAAAAAAGGGGTAAATCATGCGTTTTCCAGTAAAAAAATTTTTCTCCTATTACAAACCATATTTAATGCTGTTTCTTTCGGTATTGGCATGCGCTTTTATCGTATCTAGTGTGACTTTAGTGTTTCCGTTGCTCGTTCGATATATTACAAAAGATGTTCTCGAAGGAGATTTGTCCACTGCGCTAAGTGAAGTGTATTGGATTGGTGGACTGATGCTTGTTTTAGTCGCAGTCCAGAACATCGGGAACTATTTTGTGGACTACAAAGGTCATGAAATCGGTGCTCGTATGGAACGAGATCTGCGTAGCGAGCTATTCGCACATATGCAAAAGCTTTCCTTCAGCTTTTACGATAAGGAAAAGACAGGTCAGCTTATGTCTCGGATTACAAACGATCTGCTACTGCTATCCGAACTATACCACCACGGTCCAGAAGACTACATCAAATATCTCGTACGGTTTATTGGAGCATTTATTATCTTGTTCCATATTAACACCCCATTAACGATCGCAGTTTTCTGTTTTCTACCGTTTTTAGGTGTCTTTACATTGTATTTTAATAAGATGTTGAACAAGGCATTAAGAAGAAACAAAGAGCGAATTGGGGACGTAAACGCACAGGTAGAAGATAGTCTGTCGGGAATCCGGGTAGTAAAATCGTTTGCCAACGAGCAAGTAGAGGTCGAGAAATTTAACCGTGAGAATAATCGTTTCCTCAACAGTCGAAAAAATACGTACAAGGCTGAAGCATTCTTGTACAATATTTTTGAAACAATTATCCAACTAATTACGATTACGGTAATCATCTTTGGTAGCACCAATATCGTTAACAACACATTAGATTTAGCAGATTTGATTACTTTTTTATTATATATCAGCTTTATGATTGAACCGATTCAAAAACTGACTCATATGAGTACACAGCTTCAAGAAGGAATTACTGGCTTCCAGCGCTTTATAGAAATCATGAATCTGAAGCCAGCAATCGAAAACAAACCAAATGCTATCACCTTGCCAGAAGTACATGGTGAAATTGAGTTTAAGCAAGTTTCTTTTCGTTACGAAGACCATTTGGACAATGTCTTCATAAACCTGTCGCTTCATGTACAACCAGGAGAGTATGTTGCGTTAGTGGGTCCGTCTGGTGCGGGAAAAACTACATTATGCTCACTCATTCCTCGCTTCTACGATGTAACAGATGGGGAGTTGTTACTAGATGGTATCGACGTCCGTGATATCGACCTACAGTCACTTAGAAATAACATCGGAATAGTACAGCAAGATGTTTATCTTTTTACGGGAACGGTGATGGAAAATATCCGTTACGGAAATCCGGTAGCGAGCGAAGAAGAAATAATCGCGGCAGCCAAGCATGCCAATGCTCATGACTTTATCATGAGTTTGCCAAACGGCTACCACTCTGAGATCGGTCAACGAGGTGTCAAACTATCTGGTGGGCAAAAGCAGCGACTAAGTATCACTCGTGTAATCTTAAAGAATCCACGAGTGCTTATTTTAGATGAGGCTACCAGTGCACTAGATAACGAGAGTGAAAGCATCGTCAAGGAATCTCTGGAATTGTTAGCTAAAGGACGGACGACTATCGTAATTGCTCATCGCCTTTCTACTATTCGCAATGCGGGGCGGATTATGGTACTAACGGAAGATGGCATTGTGGAACAAGGTACGCACGATATGTTACTTGCAAGCGATGGAGTATATGCACATCTGTATTCCAAGCAGTTTGAATAACAAGTATAAGCTCTTAAAAAAACAGTTCTCTCCTTACGAAAGGGAGTAGCTGTTTTTCTTTTTTGGGAGACTTCTAATTCCGATATTACATAATAGGTTATTATTTTTTTGTATTCTATTCCTTTATGTAAGTAGAGTCTTCATTACAATCAGACTATGTATCAACACGCTGAGGTCTTTATTCACCAGTAGGTGGGGCTATTCATTCTGCTCATTGGTCTAGTGTCAGCAGTTCTTTTCCACACAAGGCATAGCATCTTTTATACAATATTGAAAACATTTTTAAAATGCTTATACTAGATATAGACCGAGTGGTCTAGACTCGGTAGTCTACAGATAAAAAAGGAGGAATATGAAAAAGTTGAAGGAGAAGTCATTTGAAAGGAAAGCAGAACTATTTGAAGCAGCATTAGATGAATTTACATCAAAAAATTATAAAGAAGCCTCACTAAATAACATTATAAAAAATGCAGGTATCAGCAAAGGTACTTTTTATTATCATTTTCAAGATAAGCAGGATCTTTATCTATTCTTGTTGGAGTCAGCCTCTAAATCAAAATGGGAATTTGTACGTAACCGAATTAACGAAAATATAGAAGACTATGAGGGAAAGGATATTTTTGAAAGGTTTAAATCCCAAGGAAGGATTGGTGTAGAATTTGCTATGACTTTTCCTAAGTATCACCAATTAAGCAAGATGTTCATGAAAGAAAAGGGTAACAAAATTTATGATATAGCAAAGGCTACATTAGGAAGTAATACAGAAAAATTGCTTGAAGAAATGATAAAGAAAGCAATAAAAAATGGTGACTTCAAAGAAGAATTTTCCGAGGATTTTCTTATAAGGACTATAAGTTATCTGTTTGTTCATTTTGATGAGATATTTTATATGGAAGAGGATTTGGAGTTTCAAAGAATGATAATGAATCTTGATCATTACGTTGACTTTATGAGAAGAGGATTAGGTAAATAGACCGTTTATACCAATATGGGGCGTGATAACATGGAAAGAAATCTAAGGCGATATGACAAAACAATTGCTCTAATTTTTGGGTTAGTCACTTTGTTATTGCTTGTTTTAGCATTTACTAATAAAAATTTTTTTGATTGGGCTTTTGAACGTCACCAAAACCCATTAAGTTGGTATTTCAGACCATTGTTCCTTATACCTTTTTGCTATTTTGCATACAAAAGAAGTTGGGCGGGCATTTTGGGAACCATTTTCCTGCTCCTATCAAGTATGTTCTGGTTTCCGAAGCCTGATGTTGTAAGCGAACAAGCGAAACAATTCTTAGAGATAGAAATAGAATATTTAAGCGGTGATTGGGGATTTACAAAATTCTTGATGACATCTCTTATCCCCGTTTCATTCATTGCTTTAGGAGCAGCTTTCTGGAAGCGTAGTTTATTGTTTGGATTATCTGTAGTTGTTTTGATGGCAGTGGGTAAAATGGTTTGGAGTATAGCATTTGGTGGAGAAGCCGGGAAATCTATCTTTGTCCCTGCAATCATTGGTTTAGCAATTTGTGTTGGTTTGATTTATATAGGGTTTAGGAAACTTGAAAAGAAGATATGATTTTTGGAAAACGAAATCAAGAAACAAAGAGCGAATAAGGGACGTATTTAACAGGGATCCGTGTAGTAAAATCGTTTGCTAATGAGCAAATGGAGATTGAGAAATTCAATCGCGAAAATAATCGTTTTCTCAACAGTCGAAAAAATACGTACAAGGCTGAAGCACTCTTGTACAATAGTTTTGAAACGATTATCCAACATCCGTATTTCAAACAGTTTGAAATACAAGTATAAGCTCTTAAAAACAGCTTCCTCCTTTTTCAGATATCTCATATTTCATAATAGGATATAATTTTTTTATATTATATTCCCCTAACATCAAGGAGTGACATCATTGACAACCAATTTTAATATCTTTTCCCCAGAATTCAAAAAAAACGCCTACGCATATTATGCCAAAATGCGAAAAAACAAGCCTGTTTGTCCTGTTATCATGCCCAATGGAAATAAAGCATGGTTTGTTACTACCTATGAACACGCTGTAGAAGTAGTAAAGGATCCACGATTTATGAAAGACCCTCATGAATTCTATGAGAAAACAAATTACCATCTTTTTGATGATAATTATGGAGAAATCATGATGAGTCATTTACTCAATATAGATCCACCAGACCATACGAGACTAAGAAGGCTTGTACAACCGTCTTTCACTCCTCAAGCAATCAAAGCTCGAAAAGAGTTAGTAGAGGTTTTAGCAAATCAATTTATTGATTCGATTGAAGAGAGAGGAACAAGAGAGTTTTCTCTTATTCAGGATCTTGCTTTTCCGTTACCATTTCTAGTAATAGCAAACATGTTAGGTGTGCCTAAGGAGGACCACGAGCAATTCCGGAAATGGTCCAATACTATAGTAGAAGCATCCAATAATCCAAAATCAATCCTAGACGCCCAGCCTCAGTATCAAGCGTTCTTTGATTACATAAAAAATCTAGTAGCAGAGCGGAAAGAAGATATTCGAGATGATTTAATTTCTCTTTGGATTCAAGCAGAAGAACAGGAAGATAAATTGGATGAGAAGGAATTATACGCAATGATTTTCCTTCTTATCATCGCTGGACATGAGACTACTGTAAATCTAATAGGGAACGGTGTCCTTGCGTTTATGGAAAATAAAGAGCAGTGGGATAAGCTGAAAAGCCATCCAAAGTTGATTCCAAATGCAGTAGAAGAGGTACTACGGTATTACAGCCCTGTAGAAATAACGACTACCAGATTCGCCAGTGAAGATCTTGTACTAGGTGGCGAACAGATACAAAAAGGGGATTTCGTTTTCTTAGTGCTCGCTTCAATCAATCGAGATGAAGATTTGGTCGAGAATGGGGATGTTTTTGACATCACGAGAACACCTAATAAACATATGGCGTTTGGACATGGAGTTCATATTTGTTTAGGAGCACCACTCGCGAGATTAGAGGGAGAAGTAATATTTAGAGTATTAATAGACAGAATGCCGGATCTGGATCTAGCCATCCCTGCTAACAAAATAGAATATCGTCCAGGATTATTGATAAGAGGACTAAGGGAGTTACGAGTTAAGTATTAATGAGAATTACCACCAAAACAAGAAGAGTTCAGCTATTACTTCGTGGGGTAGCGTCAGAAAAACAACGTTAAGGAATTTTCAATATTAAAAAGCGTAATTTCTCAATTTAATGCTGAGAAATTACGCTTTTTTGTTACTACATAAACGCGCCCTTCAATTGAATAACTTAGATTTATCCTCGAGCCTAAAAACCTCTTATTTCTAGTTCAACTAACACGCCCCGTTAGTTTAAGTGCAACTTTTTACATACAACATTTTTATTGAAGAGGAAAGGGCACATTATCCTCCTCATTCCTAAATAAATAATAGAAATTTTTTATGCGATAAATCTAAATAATCCTGTCTAATAAATCCCCCACTTTTTCTGCCATTTCCTGCGGTGGATAAGGCATGCCATTTTTTAGCCACCATTCCACTACACCTACGTAAGCATTTGCAACAAATTCGGCAACTATATCTTCATTTTGACCGAGATTCGTGCCTTTTGTTACATCTACGTCTTTTTTGAATTCTTCGATATTATGTTGAACAAACCGGCTACGAAAATACGGAGCTCCTCCACTTGCCAACATCGTCGAAAAAAATAAATAATTACTTTCAAGATATTCCATGCAGAGTACAGTCGCTTCAATCCAATCCATTTCAGCTTCTAACTTACAAAATTTAGCCATGTTACTGATATGTTCTTCGATGATCTTATCCAACAGATCAAATTTATCGAAGTAATGAAGATAAACAGTTGCACGGTTAATATTTGCCCTGTCAGAAATATCCTGAATGGTAATGCTATTGAAATTTTTCTCAGACATCAATTCAAGGAATGCTTTTTTTATTGCTTCTTGGGTTCTTGCTATCCTTCTATCTACTTTTATCATGTTAACCCCGATGGCTACCAATTTCTATGGAATTTACCATGTAATCCGTTCCTTTATTCCCATTATGGAAAAACAAGGCTATGGGAGAATTATTAATGTTTCCTCAGAATATGGGGCGATGAGCGAAATGTCATATCCAGGAGTAGGAGCTTATAAGTTGTCTAAATTTGCACTAAATGGGTTGACACGATTGGTGGCTGCAGAAATCAATGGTGATATCAAAATAAATGCGGTCGATCCGGGTTGGGTAAGTACAGATATGGGTGGACCATCTGCTCCAAGAACTCCTGAGCAAGCTGCTGAGTCTCTCCTTTGGTTAGCTACTACAGGACCTGAAGGACCTAACGGGGAATTCTTTAGAGATAGAAAACGAATCGATTGGTAGCGATACAGAAAATTATTTGGTGTTTAAGTGTGGTTCGATGAAAAAAAGCCGATTTCTTTTTTCTAACTAGTATAATCGGCTTTTTCTATAGCTTTGTGAAGGAATATACTTAAACTAAACTGCCCTTTAGTTTAAGTATATTCCTTGGTGTGGTTGAAAATAGTTTGGCTTTACATCGTTATCGTCATAGATAGAGTGATCTAGTTCGTTGAATGACTAACTATATCTTCATATGAAAAGTAACTACCGCTATTTTCTATCTATTGCTGCATGACTAAACATCAAATCCCATCTTTGGTAGTGTTATTTCAAACCTCGTTGTTCCATCGCTCGTATTTAATCGAAGACAACCATCATGCTTTTCTACAATATGTTTAGCGATCGTTAACCCAAGCCCAGTTCCGCCATCGCTTTTTCTCGCCGCATCGCCCCGGACAAACGCATCAAACACCTTGTCTCGCCAATGATCTGGAATGCCGATCCCGTTGTCTACAACTTCAATACGAATCTCTTTACTTTCATCGATCAATGCGACCCGTACATGCGTTTCTTTCGGGTTATATTTTAACGCGTTAGATAACAGATTCGAGATGGCACGATATAGTAGCTTTCTATTAAACAAAACAATAACTTCCCACGAAGGAATTTCATATTCAAAAGAAAATTGCTTATCCTCGAACTGGTCATAATATTCGGCAGCAATTTCTCGAATAAATTCAGCGATGTCCACTGCTTGCGTTTTAAGAGGGTAGTCTGAACTATCGAGTTTGAATAACTCGAACACATCGTCAATTAACTCCGCAACAAGTTGGGCTTTGTCGTGGATGAGGCTAATCGTTCTTTGTTTCTTCGATTCCTCTTCAATCATACCAAGTTGTAGCGCCTTTGCATAACCTTGAATCGTAGTGATCGGAGTTTTTAAGTCATGGGATATATGAACAAGCATGCGCTGCTTACTTTCCTCTAACAATAGTTTTTCCTTTTCTGCATTTTCTAGTTTTTCTGCCATTAAATTGAAATTTTCCTGAATTTGTACCAGCTCGTAGCTAGCCTTAAAGTGTAGTCGTTCATGATAACGTCCGCCAGCAATACTACGTATTCCTGAAGTGATTTCATTTAAAGGATTCGTGATTTTGACAGCCGTCCATCTGCTGTACACATAGACGTTGATTCCAAACAGAAGAGCAAACAAGAGTCCGGTTTCTGATAAAGACTGCCAAAAAACTATCCAGATTTCTTCCTTCTCATCATTTACTGTAAAATCCATACTGATGTTGTCTTTAGGTATTTTGACAAGCCCATACCAAGTCTTTCCTCCATTCGTCCGAAAAGGAGCTATTGATACATAATAGGGATTATCTTTTACATCATAAAATAGACTATTCAGTTCCTTTTCTGAATAAGAAGTTGTGCGGTCCACCTTGTTTCCTTTGACATCTACAATCTGTAAGTTTTCGTCGAGAATCTCCAGCCAACCATGAAATGCCTCTAGTGTTTTCGAAGGGATGTTGGCATCATATTGCAGGACGATCTCACTCGCCTTTAACTGAGGGGTTTCTGTATCAGGCATTTGCTGGTTAGTCCGCTCAACAAAATAGAGGAGTAGGAAAAATACACTAACACCTACTGTTAAGGAAAAGAAGATGTAGTTTCGGACGAGCGTGTCGAAAATTTTTGGTTTATGGCGCATTGAGCTCATCCTTTTTGGCAAATCGATAGCCAAGCCCACGAACTGTTATCAAATAGGTAGGTACGCGGGGAGAATCTTCAATTTTGTCTCGCAATCGGCTAATTTGCACCATGATTGTGTTGTCATCGGCTAAATATTGGTAGGACCAGACATTCTCAAATATTTGTTTTTTCGTAAATATTCGACCAGGTTTGTCCATAAATAGCTTTAAAAGTTTATATTCGATCGCACTAAGGGTAATCACCTTTCCCCGTTTATATAAGAGGCAAGCATCGTGATCCAGTGTTAAATCGCCAACAGATGTCTCACGAGCGCTTGGTTGAACCAGCAGTGGTTCATTGAACTCATATGTTCTGCGTAGCTGAGCTTGGATGCGTGCCACTACTTCTAATGGATTAAACGGCTTTGAGATAAAATCATCTGCCCCCAAGCCAAGCCCGACGATTTTATCCATGTCTTGATTTCGCGCCGATAGAATAATAACTGGTAGTTTAGAATGTTTTCGAATCCACTGAAGAAGTTCAAAGCCGTCAATATGCGGCATCATAATATCGATAATTGCTATATCGATTGAAGCTTGAGCAAATAAGTGAATGGCCTCCTGACCATTACTTGCTTCCAAAATGACGTATTCCTTTTCCAAAAACAGTTTTAGTAAGTCAACGATGTCCGGCTCATCATCGACAATTAAAATCGTTTTACGCACGTTTTTCCTCCTCATTTACGTTCAGTTCGATCTGTGAAGTCAAACTCCTTCCATGTAAGGTTAATGTAAGACAACGGAAAGTCGAGTGAAAGGATTGATCCGTATAATGAAACCTGTCTTGTGTATACATGAATTCACTGATGAAAAGAGGTTGATCTTATGGCAAAACCGGAACTGGATAGGATAGGGTCTGTCAAATCGATTATAAATAAAATCAAGGAAAACCATCCGTTAACGCCTGGGTGGATGGGAGCTTGCTTATTACTTGCTTCCGTTTCGTTTTTAATCTACATTGTCCAAGGATATTATTTGTTGGGAACACATGGTTTTGGTGATTTCTTAACTGGGGCACTAATCTTCTTGCTCGGAATCTTTCTAGCAACTGGTGTGATTGCAGGGGTGTTGCATATAGCCAAGAAAATGCCAACACGTTACATTTGGGTGACACTTACTTCGGTTTGCTTGTTGATCATCAGCTTCATTGGCCCACTGTCATTGACTGCCATTGTTGTAGTATCGATCATCATTGCGGTTTCTGTATTAGGGGCACTTCTTTATCGGTTCTTTGTAGGGAAATACCAGAAGGTTAAGCTTTTTTCGAAAGTGATCGCAATTTTGTTAGCAATGATCGTTTTGATTTTCATAGGCACTGGTATGTACTGGCTACTAGATGAAGGTCATGCGGACCCGATGAAACCGTACTGGCTAAAAATGATGAAAGCAGCAGACCGTTACCAAACAAATTTGGAGAATCCGACTGTACAGGGATCATATCCAGTACACACATTGTCTTATGGTAGCACGAACAGCTACCGTAAAGAATTCAATCAGAGAGGATCTCTTTTGACCAAACCAGTGAATGGGTCTGCTTTTATAGAAAACTGGTCATCGATTCGAACGGATACATTTGGCTTCGGACCAGATAAGATGCCGCTCAATGGATTGGTTTGGTATCCTGAAGGAAAGGGACCGTTTCCGTTAATTGTTGCCGTTCATGGCAATCATATTGCAACTGACTATTCTGATCCAGGATACGAATATTTAGGCAAACTTCTAGCAAGTCGTGGTTATATCTTTGTATCGATCGATCAAAATTTCCTCAATACATCACCTTATGATGATTTGTTTATGTTTCGTGTGTTGGAGCAAGAAAATTTAGCCAGGGGTTGGCTAATACTGGAGCATCTCAAAACTTGGGAAAAATGGAACAAAATCAAGTCAACTCCCTTCTTCGAAAAAGTGGATATGAGTCGAATTGCGCTCATCGGCCATTCTCGGGGTGGCGAAGCGGTTACGGTCGCTACTGCATTCAATCAATTAGATGCTAATCCTGAAAATGGGAATATCAAGTTCAACTATCATTTTGGGATCCGTTCCGTTATTTCGATTGCAGGCACTGATCAGCAATACAAACCTACGGGAAAGCCAATTTTCTTAAAAGATTTGAATTATTTGGCGATACAAGGCTCTCATGATATGGATGTCAGCTCGTTTGACAGTGCCAGCCAATATAGCCGGATCAATTTTTCCGGTGGTAGTGATTATTTCAAATCATCAGTATACATTTACAGGGCAAACCACGGTCAGTTTAACAGTAAATGGGGAAAAATCGATGGTGTAGGACTCGGAAATAAACTATACAATATCGGTCAGCTAATGTCACAAGAAGAGCAGCAACAGGCGGCCAAGGTACTCATTTCATCCTTCTTAGATGCAACGATAAAAGGAAAAAACGAGTACAAACAAATCTTTCAAGATATCGGTTACGCTCAACGATGGCTTCCAGATACAATGTACATTAGTAACTACTGGGATTCTCATACGGAACTAATTAGTTCTTTCGATGAAGATATCAATCTAGAGAGTACAACTCTTACGGGCGGAAGGCTAATAGGGGAGAATCTGAAGGCATGGAAGGAAGAAAAGGTCGAGATGAAGTTCACTTCTGAATTGTACAGCGCGGTACGTCTCGAGTGGAACCATGAAAAAACATCTAATGTCCCCAGCTATACGGCTGATTTGACGAATAGCCAACTTGATGTACGGAATAATAGTTCCGTTGTCTTTTCAATGGCCAACGCTGATGATGAGAAGAGTAGTGAAGAGAACGATTCACTTATCGATTTAACTATAAAAGTTGTTGATAAAAATGGCGACCAAGCAACTCTTCCGCTCAGCAGTGTAACTCATTTACTCCCAATGTTGGAAGGGAAAATTATTAAATGGCCATTTACTTCTTTTTCACCAACAAAGGAACCTGTGTTTCAAAATTTTTCATTTCGATTGGCCGATTTTCAAAAGGTAAACCCAAATTTTGATCCAGATCAATTGAGCAATATCAGTTTTGTTTTCGATCGATCGAAAAAAGGTACCGTATTGATCAATGATATTGGCATTCGAAACAAAGATGTTGCTAGAAGGGAAAACATCTTAGAAAAAGAATAATAAATCTTCTTTACGAAAATTCCTAATTGTTATAAAGATCTTAAGTTATAATGTAAATATATTCTTTTTTAAAGAGAAGGAGCGAGTTTATTGAAGACAACTTTCAACGTCTTTTCGCCAGAATTCAAAAAACACGCCCATTTTTTCTATGCCCAAATTCGTAAAAATAGACCAGTGTATCCTGCAAAAATGCCAGATGGAAATCAAGCGTGGTTTGTTACTACCTACCAACACGCTTTAGAAGTAGTGAAGGACCCTCGCTTTATTAAAGATCCTCACGTATTTCTTGAAAATAGCATTATAAACGCACACCACGATAACTATCGGGAAATTATCATGAGTCATATGTTAAATACTGATCCGCCAGATCATACGCGAATCCGAAGATTAGTACAACCGTCTTTTACCCCTCAAGCAATTAAAGCTCGCAAAGAAATAATTGAGGCATTAGCTAATAAATTAATAGCTCAAATCGAAAAACGGGGAACCAAAGAGTTTTCCCTGATTCGAGACTTTGCATTTCCCTTACCATTTTTGGTGATCGCTAAGATGCTAGGAGTTCCAAGTGACGACCATGAACAGTTTAAGATGTGGTCTAATACCATTATAGAGGCTCTCAATGATCCTAAGTCAATCCAGAAAGCACAACCTCACTACCAAGCGTTTTTTGATTATATAAAAGATTTAGTAGCTGAGCGAAAAAGGGATCTCCGTGATGATTTAATCGCTTCTTGGATCCGAGCAGAAGAGGAGGGAGATAAGTTAAATGAGAAGGAATTATACGCAATGATTTTTCTCCTTATCATCGCCGGACATGAGACTACTGTAAATCTCATTGGCAATGGTGTTTTAGCCTTTATGGAAAACCGAGAGCAATGGGAGAAGTTAAAAGAAAATCCGGATTTGATTCCTAATGCAGTCGAAGAGGTTTTACGGTACTACAGCCCTGTAGAGGTAGCAACTACCAGATGGGCAAAAGAAGATCTTGTACTTGGAGGTGAACAGATCAGCAAAGGGGAGACGGTCTTCTTAGTACTTGGATCGATTAACCGAGATGAAAATCTTGTCACAAATGGAGATGTCTTTGATATTTCGAGAACTCCTAATAAACATATGGCATTTGGGCATGGAATCCATGTTTGTTTGGGAGCACCTCTAGCAAGATTAGAAGGAGAAATAGTGTTTCGAACACTGATTAACAAAATGCCTAATTTAGAGTTAGCTGTACCAGTAGAAGAAATAAAGTACCGTCCTGGTATTTTAATAAGAGGAGTTACAGAATTACCAGTTAAATATTAAACTCTATTTCTCTATAGCTAGTTGTTATATTTGATTATTTCAACTACCAGGTGTCTTAGAGAAGCCACTACAAGATAGAAAGAGAGGGATTTCAATATGTTTGAATATAAGCTTCATCCGCTTAGATTCTAAGCAGAACAGGCAAGTCAAGGATGGAGATTCGTTCAAATCTTTGCGCCAAGTAGAGGAGGGAACCCACGGTATTATGAATTGATTTTTGAAAGACCAAAAGATTAATACAGTGTAAAAAAATTAATTCTCCATTGCATTAAAAAGAGATCAGCAAATAGTAGCTGATCTCTTTTTTACTACTTGTATGGAACTGGTTGATAATAGTAGTTTGGTTTTTGATCTTTATTATCGTATCCACGGTGGAAGATATGAGTAGTAGCAGGGGAGACTGGTGGGATTAGCCATGTCCAGTCGCCTGTAGTGGCTCGTCCAGATTTATCTTCATTTTTTTCAAATGCTTTGAACTGTTGAGCTGCAGTATGATGGTCTACTATGGTGACTCCAAGCTTACGGAAAGAATGCAACACAGCCACATTTAGTTCGACTAAAGCTTTATCTTTCCACAAAGAAGAGCTTGAGCTTGTATCTAGACCCATTTCCTTTGCTACAACCGGTAAAAGATTATAACGATTATCATCGGATAAGTTTCTAGCTCCAATCTCGGTACCCATATACCATCCGTTGAATGGAGCTGCTACATAGTTAATCCCGCCTATTTCCATGCGCATTTCCGAAATAATAGGAACAGCATACCATTTCACTGGAAAGTCTTGAAATAGATCTAACTCAGGATGTTGAATCGGTACCTCCAGTACCATATCTTTTGGGATATCAAAATATTGAGGTTGTCCTTCATTCATCTGAATTACGAGGGGGAGAATATCGAAGTGAGTTCCTTCACCTTGCCATCCCAACTCCAAACAAACTTTCGTAAATTCAACTGAGGCGGAGTCACCAATAATTCCTTGATCTGTTTCATATCCTGCATAGCGAACCAATTGATGATTCCAGATACGAACAGGTACTTGTCCATTTTGTTGTTCTGGTTTATAAACAGTTATGCATGGTCGGATCTCTCCGTCATTTGTTGCATATTGAATGTGGTCTAATAAAGAGTGATAGACGTCTTCTGCATTATCGAGTTCACGTGCATCAAATACATCTAGCCGGTTCCAAAATAATCGTCCAATACAACGATTTGAGTTTCGCCATGCCATTTTTGCCCCATGTGCTAACTCTTCATATGTATGTTCATAGTGTCCTGTTGCTTCAATTTCTTTTTTTACTTCCTCAACTCTTCGTTGAGTCTCATGCAAATCCTTTCCTAATTCATCATAGCAAGAATATATAAAACTTGCCGCTTCTAAAAACAACATATTTTTATTCATTATTTTCCGTGTTCCTCCAAACTACAAATGAAAATACTTCGATATTAAAAGTTTCTTGATTTAGTGTACTTGTCTTTAATAAGAAAAGTCAAATAAAATATAAATTTTCAGATAATTTATGACAAAGAACTATGGGTAATAGAATGAATATTCTATAATCGGGAAAGGGGTGGGTGAAACTATTAATAAGGAAAAGTATTAAATAACGAATCGTAAAGAAACTATGGAATTAGCTATTATCAGGAGTTGATCCACAAGTCGTATCCATAAAAAATAATTTAGTTTTTCTTTTATTTCTCAATACTATAGTTAACTTTTTGTAATGAGATGCGAGAAACTGACAAAAAAGAGATGAGACTTACGAAAAAACGGCAAAATACTACAGAAAAAAACCTTATATAACGTTACAAAATAATTCTTTTGTAACGTTATAGAGAAAACAAACAAAAACAGCCTCTATAATCGTCCTATTTAGCTCTATTTTTGTCCTTAATATAGGGTTGGTACTTTTGTTGCTTAAAAATATGCGAAACAACTACTTTAGTCAATAAAACAAAAAGCACTCTAATAAAGTGCTTTTTGGAAATAAGTATACTTTTACTTTCAGACCTTAATTAGTCAGACCTTAATTAGGAGGCTCTTTTAAACCAATTGAGAATCCAATTAATTTTTTCTGATCGATTACTTGCCCATGTAAAGCATCGAAAAACGTATCAACCAGTTCAACTTTGATTGTTCCGCCTTCCTTAATCAAGGAATCATATACTTTTCTGATCTCCTCTTCGCTCTCTAATTGCAAAATAATACACACATTCTCACTGGTTGGTATTCTCCCATATGTATCAGAAAAATGAATGAGACTACTACCGAGGTGCAATTCAGCATGCAGCATCTTTCCGGTTATGCTCATTCAGGATTTTGATTTCTCCACCAAAAATACGTTGATAGTTTTCGATTGATTCTTTCACATTTGCAACATACACAAACGGGCTTGCACCTATCATTTTTATATCCTCCTACCTGCTAGTCCTTTCAAAATCATTCTTTCCCTTTAGATTTAACTACATTACCATTTTCTATCATTTATTTTGTAACGTTATTTTATTTTGAATCCCATCCAAATCCCTTCAGACTATCGGACACCTTATACTATTTTTATTCCTTATTTTAAAATAACTGGAAGAACTGAATAGGATCGAACAAAAGTTCCAGGTCGTAAAACCAATTTTTCTTTACGTACTCCTAGTCGTAATCTTGGGAATTCTCGATATAGTTGTTGTAATACCTCCTTCATTAATAGTCGAATAAACGAGCCACCCGCACAGAAATTTTTTTCTTTACCAAATGCTATATGCGGATTAGGATTACGTGACAACCAAAGTTTGTTTGCATTTTGAAACACTTGCTCATCCCGATTTGCTGAACCTAACGCTAAAAAGAGATAGTCTCCTCTATAAAGCGTCTTCCCCCTAAATATAAGATTGCGAGATACCCATCGATCTCGGGTTAATACGATAGGTGTACAGTATCGCAAAAATTCTTCTATAGCAGAATCTATTAGGTGTCTATGTTCCTGAAGCAATCTCTTCTGACTAGGGAAATCATGTAAGGCTACAACGGAGCATGTAAGAAGGCTTACTATCGTCTCATAACTAGTAACGATTAAGTTGAAAATAATCGCGATTACCTCGTGAGCCTGTAACTCTTTTGCACCATCATGGATCAATTCGCTCAGATAATCATCGATTGGTTTTTTTTGCTTCTGCTCTATGAGTTGTTGCAAACATAGAAGAAAATTTCTCATCGCCCTTTTCCCTTCCTCCGTTCTCGTTCCATCCCCCACTAAGTAGGTAGACCATACTTCAAAACGGGAGCGGTATTGTTCAGGTATGCTTATCAGATCGCATAGTAAAGATATAGACAATGGTTTTGCAAGCGCTTCCAATAAATCTATCTCTTGATCGATTTTCATCTTCTCAAGGAGCTTTGTTAAATGTTGATTCAGACTTTTGATCAACATAGTTAAATATTTAGGAGCAAAAGCTCTTCTGATCCAATATTTTAATCGTTGAGATTCAAATCCCTCTCTCAAAAACAAGCTTTGTATATAGAGACTGTTAGAGTCGATCCCAATAAGTTCTTGGAGAAAATCAGATTCTCCCACTATCATTCTTCCTCCCTTTGGAAAACGAATTGGGTCTTGTAAGATCTCCAGACAGTCATAATATCGGGAAATAATCCAGGCTCTTTTTCCATTAGGTAATAGATATAAATGAATTGGATCCTCTCTTCTTAACTCATAAAAAATCTCGTAGTAGTGGTTCCGAAAATGCGAAGAAAAGATATTCATCTCCACTTCGGTACTCCTTCCACATGTTAGGATCGGTCTTTCATCATAGCATATTTTTATCAATTATATTAGAAAATTTTATATTTTGGTAAATCTTTGTTTGCATTAACTACGATTTATATTGCAGATTTATGTATGGCTAACGCATTCACGATCCAACCGCAACGAAATGAGGGATAAACGTCATAAAACGTCCAATCTTTAATGTTCCAAGTATCCATTGAATGATACCAGTCAACATTGTTGCAGCAAGAAGATAATCTAGGCATGTGCCTTTACTAGTGTAATCTCAAGAGATCCATGGCACCCGTTGCAGCAAAGATCATATCAGGTCTCCCGCCTACAAAAGCAATTACCACTGTAATACAAAAAGATGCATATAAGCCAACCATTGGATCGACACCAGCAATAATAAAAAATGCAATTGCTTCTAGAATTAGCGCAAGAGCTACGGTGGTACCGGCTAAAATATCGCCTCGAATAGTTCCGAACCACTCTTGTTTATATGCTCGTCCAAATTTCTAAATCAATGAAACACCTCTTTTCAATATAATATTATCTGAATAACATAAATCCGAATATGACATAGTTTTATACATTTCCATCCGACTACTTGACTGTTATCTGGAATTATTCAATATGAGATAATATAGTCAAGCATCTCAATTGATACTTAGGAGTGAAGATGGTGATATATCATTTCGTTGGTTTAGATCATGTACAATTAGCAGCTCCTTCTGGATGTGAAACCGAGGCCCGTAAATTTTTCGGTAAAATATTAGGATTGCCAGAAGTTCCAAAACCGAAAAGCCTGCAAGGTCGTGGAGGTGTTTGGTTTCAATGTGGAGCCCAACAAATTCATATAGGAGTACAATCTGACTTTTCTCCTGCCAAAAAAGCCCACCCAGCATTTATCCTAGATAATTTAGCTGGGCTAAAAAAGCGACTCCTACAGCAAGGCATCCAAGTAATCGGTGATGATTTGCTAGAAGGGATTGATCGATTCTTTGTGAACGATCCATTTGGAAATCGATTAGAGTTTCTAGAAAAACAAAAGGACTAGTCCTTTTTCCAATGATAAAAAGCAATCAGTATCATTCATCCACTGATTGCTTTTTATCATTTCACTTCCTTGTTTACCTATCCATTACTTTATGGATACAACCGCTCCGCTGGTCATTTTCTTTAGTTCCTCTGGTGTTAAAGAAAACAGTGCTTTTGGATGGCCTGCTGCTGCCCATAGTTCGTCATACTGAAACAGGTCTTCATCTATTAAGGTTAAAATAGGTTCCGTATGTCCTAGAGGCGCAACACCTCCTATTACAAACCCAGTACGCTCTCGTACGAAATTTGCATCTGCTTTTTCTAATTTATCTCCTATTTGATTGGCAATTTGTTTTTCATTTACTCGATTCGCTCCACTTGCTACTACCAACAACGGCTTATTAGCGTGTTTTAAACGGAAAATGATAGACTTCGCAATTTGTGCAACCTCGCAGCCCATTGCATCTGCTGCTTCTTGAGCTGTTCGGGTGCTTTCTTCTAACTCTAGGATCTGATTGGAATACCCTAACTCTTGAAGTTTCTCTTGTACTCTCTGTGCACTCTCTTTTAATCTACCCAATAGTCGTACCTCCTCGATTTATGGAACCTTTCTAACTCTCCATTTTGGTCCGCATTATAAAGTTTCATTCCCTATCAACTTTTTCACTATATCAGAATTAGCTACTCCCAGCGATAACACCAAAAAACCACTAGACCTCGAAAGAAGATCTAGTGGTGATGATTAATGAAGTACCTTTAAACAGAGTGACTCTATTATTTCAGATACTGCCTTTTTTCCTTGTTGGATACAATCTGGTAACCCAATTCCCTCATAAAAAGATCCAGCTAAATATATATCGGGAAGTACGTTACTTAAACGATTCCGAGTATCTTGAAGCCATTCTTGGTGTCCTACTTCATAAGGAGGACGAGAATTTAGTAGCTTCTCTACCACAGCAATCTCAGGTTCACCGTTAATCTGTAGAGATTGGACACGGGCTAATTCTTCCAATGCAATTTGAATGATCTCGTCTTCCGATCGACTAGCCAATAGGTCATCTCCAGATCGGCCAACAAAACAACGTAACAATACTTTTCCCTCAGGGGTAGTATGCGGCCATTTTTTATGCAACCAAGTACATGCTGTGATCCGGTATCCTTCTTTCCGTGGGATCACAAAACCAGTTCCAGGAAGCTCAATCTGCACATTCTTGGTGTCGAAACCAAGAGCTACTGTTGCAACAGATGAGGGACTAGCATGTTGTAAAGACGGAAGCTCTATATATCGTCCCAAGACTTTCTGTGTAACAGGATGAGAAGTCGTAAACAAAATCTGGTCCGTATCAAATGCTCGACCATCTTGTAAAAAGATCCGGTAATGTCCAGCTGTTCGTATGACAGAGTCAACAGCTGCATTTTTTTGGATTAACCCAGTTGGTAATACGTCTTCTAACTGATGGACAAGACTTTCTAATCCACTCCGTAAAGTCTGAAACATTCCTTTGGATGTAACTGTTCCAGCGGATTTAGTTCGAGTTTGGCGCATTGCCGTAATGAGACTGCCGTATTGCTCTAATAATCCTTCATATTGTGGAAAAGTGGAACGAAGACTTAGTTGTTCAATATCATTTCCATATACCCCAGACAGAAGCGGTTCCATCACTTGATCTACCCATTCTCTGCCAAATCGGTCTTGGAAAAAGTTCCTGACTGATTGATCAGATTTAGAAGAGCGTACCGATCGAAATAGCTCCGCTCCAGCACGTTTCTTTCCTTTTTCGGAAACGAGTTCAGATTCCAACACAGCTTGCCACTTCGTAGGGATTCCCATTACAGAACCTGATGGAATCGGATAAAGACGATCTTGACGAAGTATATACGATTGACCGACCGAATTGTTTACTAAATCTTTTTCCAGTCCGAGATCGATTGCTAATTGTGTTGCGTATCCTTTTCGCTCCAACCAGGAATCAGGTCCACCTTCTATGGTAAACCCGTGAGTATGAGTTGTCTGGATCTTTCCGCCAACTCGCTCACTCGCTTCTAATAAGGTAATGGTAATAGGAAGGTTCCGCTCTTGAATCTCTCGGTGGAGATAAAAGGCTGCCGATAGACCTGTTAATCCACCCCCTACGATGGTGATATGGGATGGATCAGTCAACACAGGAGATCACCCCAACGCTTACCATTTTTTTCGTGACTACTTCTGATAAACATTGAATAAAAGCCGTACCTGCATTTGGCATTGGAGGTCGATAGTAACTAGCGCCAAGCTCGTCCGTCACAGCTTTACATTCTACGTCGTTATCATAGAGAACCTCAAGATGTTCTGCTACAAATCCAACTGGACAGTAGACAAAGCGGTTGTATCCTTTTTTCGTAGCTAGATCTCTCGTTAGATCTTGTACATCTGGACCTAGCCATGGCTCTGGAGTACGCCCAGCACTTTGCCAACCTACTGCATAATGCGGGATCGCTGCAACTTCAGCAATCAGTTTGGCTGTCTCTTCCAGTTGAGCAGGATAGGGATCATTACTCTTCAAAATTCGTTCTGGCAAGCTATGCGCAGAGAATATGACCACTGTTTTCTCCCGTTCTTCCTCTGAAAAAGAGTCAATAATACTACGAATACCTTCTTCCCAAAACTGGATAAAACGTGCCTCCTGATACCAGCTATCCACGGAATGAATAGTAAGTCCGCCTAATTCATCAGCTTTTTGTTTGGCTCGCTCGTTGTAAATTTTGACACTGAACGTGGAATAGTGAGGTGCAAGAACCAAACTGATCGCTTCTGTAATACCGTCTTGATGCATCTGGGTGACTGCATCTTCAATAAATGGATGTGCATGCTTTAATCCAAGGTATCCGACAAACTCCACATTCGGGAATTGCTGATTCATCTCTTCTGTCAAACGCGTTACTTGGTCATCTGTAATTTGAGCAAAATGATTAACATCTCCAATAGCCTGATAACGAGAAATCAAGTCTGAGAGTAACTCAGGGGTTGGTTTTCTGCCATGACGAATATGAGTGTAGTATGGTTCGACTTCTTCGATACTTTTAGGCGTTCCATATGACATCAATAGTAAGCCTACGCGTTTTCTCTCCATGGAAATCCCCTTATCTACTGGTATAATCGTGGACAAACTTCGTCAGTTTCTGCAAAGTCTCTACGTCGCATTGTGGGAAGATACCATGACCCAGATTAAAGATATAGCCAGGTTGTTGTATCCCTTGATCTAAAATCTCCCGTGTTTTCGCCTCAATTTGATCCCAAGGTGCTAATAAGAGGGCTGGATCCAGGTTCCCTTGCAAAGCAGTAGTTACACCTTCTCGCTCACGAGCTTCTTGGATAGTAATTCTCCAATCCAGTCCCAACACATCTACTGGAAGCTGGTTCATATCTTTCAATAAATGATTTGCCCCAACGCCAAAATAGATAGTTGGAACATCAGTCTTTTTCAGTTCCGTAAAGATACGGTTCATTACTGGGAAAATAAACGTCTGATAATCCTCTCGATTCAAAGCACCAACCCATGTGTCAAATACTTGGACAGCCTGAGCCCCTGCTGCAATCTGTGCTTTTAGATACGTAATTACCAAATCCCCTAGTTTTTCCATTAATTTCGTCCATGTCTGGGGTTGGGTATACATAAGCGCTTTGGTTTTATAATAGTTTTTGGATGGTCCGCCTTCGACCATATAGCTAGCTAACGTAAAAGGAGCTCCAGCAAAGCCGATCAGTGGTACAGGTAAGCGTTCTGTAAGGATTTTAACTGCTTCTCCTATGTAAGGAACATGTGACAGAGGATCTAGCTCCCCTAATCTTTCTACATCTGCTAATGATTGAATCGGATTCGAAATAACCGGACCAATACCTGATTTAATCTCGACATCTACCCCAATCGGTTTAAGTGGTGTCATGATATCTGCAAACAAAATAGCAGCATCTACGTCTAATTGTTGGATTGGGAGCATAGTAACTTCAGCACATACTTCAGGGAAATAGTTCATCTCAAAAAAGGTATACTTTTCACGGATCTTGCGGTATTCAGGTTGATACCTTCCTGCTTGGCGCATATACCAGACGGGAGTATGGTCCGTCGGTTCCTTACGACAAGCACGTAAAAAATTATCGTTAAAGGTTTTGTTGGTCACGATAATAGCCTCTTCCCTATTAGTGTAGTTTTTCACAATTATGTTCATGTATGATAATCAGATCCTACATTTCATAATGGGATCCTGTCTCACTCAGTTCAAATTATACAACACTTAAAAAACCAAGTGGAATCAATCAAAAAGTTTCAAAACGACTGCTACTATTCTAACTTTTGCTCTCTTTTGAAGTCAAGAAACGAACCAACCATCGTTCAAAGCCAAGAAAAACAATAGAATCAAGCCTAATTCACCATACAAAGTTTTGGGAACCATTGCAATTAGTATCCATTAATTCATAATTCCTGTCACAAAACTGGCACAAAGCATAGTCTCGTAACTTTTTATGAGGTTCATTTTATCAAAATCAGCCATTGGGATGGAATAGTTCAAAAACGTTACAATGATAGATGATACAAAATATATTTGACAAAAAACCGTCCGGTAGGTACAGCAAAACTGTACCTACCGGACGGTTTTAGTGAGGGGATATAAAATGGGGAATGCTTCTACCACAAGAGAAAAATTACTACAAGCAGCTGGAGTCGTTGTACAAGAAAAAGGGGTTAGCCAGTTAACGCTAGAGAGTGTCGCAAAACAAGCTGGAGTAAGCAAAGGTGGGCTTCTCTATCATTTTCCAAACAAAGAGGCACTAATCAGAGCCATGGTAGACTACCTGATGCAATTAAACACTCATACCTTGTTAGAACATAAGACCCAAGGATCTGACAAAGGACACTTTGTAAGAGCGTTCTTGGAGACTACGGAAGTCTCCCCAAAGCAGAGAGAACTTAGTGCAGGACTGATTGCGGCTTTTGTAACCAATCCTGAATTACTTCAAACTGTTCGTGAACACTACCAAAACTGGCAGGAACGCGTTGAAAACGATGGGATCGATCCTGCTCTCGCTACCGTGGTAAGACTAGCATCTGATGGGATCTTCTTTGCGGATCTCTTTCAATTGGCTCCCCCATCAGGTGATCTAAGACGACAAGTATTTCTACTACTAGAAGAGATGACAAGGGGTGAAGAGGATGGAGGTAATGGAGAAACAGACTAGCAATGCTGCATGGGGAATTATACTGATTGCAGGTGTTTTGGAGATCGGGTGGGCGATCGGATTAAAATCTTCCCATGGTTTTACAGAGTTGATCCCCTCTCTTGTTGTTCTAGTCTTATTACCGATCAGTTTTTATCTTTTTGCAAAAGCACTAAAGATCCTACCTATAGGAACAGCTTATACTGTTTTTACCGGAATTGGGTCTGCTGGTACTGTTATATATGAGATTCTCTTTATGGAGGAACCAGCGAGTATTGGAAAAATCACCTTTCTCGTAATCTTACTTATCGGGGTAATCGGACTGAAGTTAAGTGATAAAGGAAAAGAAGAGTCCCATTCTATAGAGAGGGGAACCCACTAATGGCGTGGATCTATCTTGTATTAGCTGGGCTTGGAGAGGTTACGGGAGTCATTGCTCTTAACTTGACCAATGGTTTCCATAACAAAAAGCCCCTTTTTTTTGGAATACCAGCTACAGTAGCTAGCTTTTACTTTCTTTCCCTTGCGATGCGTGAGATTCCAGTGGGTACGGCTTACAGTATCTGGACTGGAATCGGGGCAGCAGGTTCCGTTTTGATTGGAATGCTCTTTTTCCGAGAATCCAAAGACTGGCTTCGGATCCTCTTTCTTAGCTTGATTATAATCGGGGTGATTGGACTTCGATTTATAGGGCATTAATGGGTCTCCCTAAACAGAGTGGGACTCTTCTTGGAGAATTAGCAAACTCCATTCGATTCTACTATGTGTAGTTCTCAAAATTAGGGCTATCTATCAGCCCTGCCAATACAGCGATAGTGCCCATATGGGTGAAACTCTTGTTACCATTCCCAATAGACTTAGGATTTCAAAATCATATCTGAACGATAACTAATAACAAAAACCAACTGATTCTTTTTTGAATTAGTTGGTTTTTTCAAATGGAGGATTCTTTATAATGTAGTAGTTTTGTTAAAACATGATTTCGCTTGTTTCTTTTAATGTGACAAATCTGCCACCTAGCATATTGTTGTGGTGTTCTACAACTTGAGAAGCTGAAAGCACTGCAGTATCAAATGTGCTATGAGCATCTTTTACCAATATATTCTCTTTGTACCCTATGCTATATGCTCTTCTGCAAGTTGTGTCCACGCAAAATTGGGTTTGCATACCTGCAATGATTAGTTTTTCGATTCCGAGTTCTTGTAATTTTTCGTGTAATGTTGTTTGGTAAAAGGCATCCCACGAAGACTTTCGAACAACAATATCGGTTGCGAACGGCTGGACATCATGATGAATCTCCCATGTTCGTTTTCCTTCACTAAGCACACTATCAGAATCAAGATCAGTATGCTGTATATAGATCACTGGTATATTTGATTGACGTGCTTTTGTAAGCAGAGTAGAAATGTTATGGAGTACTTCTTGTTCGTTCCATAAAGATCCACCTTCATAAGAAAACATGATGTTTTGAACATCTATCAGTAATAAAGCAACTTTCTCATTCATCTTGCTGCCCCCTATTTCATCAACTTTACAACAAAATATCTTATATTATTATATTAGAGAATCCTTTGTATTTAAAAATAATAAGAAGTTTTATACAGAAGCACACCGTCATTTTTTGAAATGATAGGATCACCTAACAATAATCTATTAATATCTTTATTGGTACGTCCTCAAGTGCCACCAAAAGACTAAATACAGTCATTTATTTAGTATCCGTTTCCTCGTAATTCTCCCTTTTGTTTCAAGATCGCAATCTAGGATAGTTCCTGTTCCACCTGTGTTTTTTGAAAATCGATGACCTCTATCACACAAAAGGGGTTTGAGAATGAGTATTCTCGATATGGTGGTAATAGTTCAGTTTTTCTTGTAATACTTCCTGACGCTTATGCAGAATCTCCTGTTGGATGTTGTGTTCCAATCGATCAAACAATGCCACCCGAACCAGAAATACATTTCAAAAAGCCAAAAGCCTAGGAAAGTAAATCCTAGACTTTTGGCTTTAATTCAATAGGAAAATCACGTTTCTAAGTATTTAAGAGATCCCACTCACAAGTTGACTCAAGGCTTTGTCAATCGGTTTTAACGGCCGGCCAAGAATCTTTTCGAAATCATTGCTCTCGATCTCAAGGGCACCTTCCCGAATGCCTTTCTGGATTTCTACAAGCATCGGAATAACGAAGTCCGGTACACCAGCATTTTTCATTATGTCAGCATAGGTGGCATCATCGACTTGTTTTACAGGTACTTCCTTACCCAAAACAGTACCGAGAGCATGCGCTAGTTCTTCTTGAGTCAATAGCTTGCCAGACAACTCATAGACAGTGTTCTCATGTCCGTTTCCTGTCAATACCGTTGCTGCTGCTTCCGCATATTCTTCCTGCATAGCCCAACCCACCTTGCCAGATTTCGCAGATGTTACCCAAGGTGCTCCTGCCAACCCACCTTGAATGCTCGCGATCTCGTTTTCAAGGTACCAGTTATTGCGTAGGAACGAGTATGGAATACCGGTTTTGAGAATGGCTTTTTCTGCGGCTTGGTGTGGTGGTGCGAGAAACATCTTACTTTCACTTGCATTCGCCAAACTCGTATAAGCGATGAAGCCTACTTTTGCGCGTGCTGCTGCTTCTACAGCATTGGTATGCTGAGTGATTCTAGTTTCATTGTCTCCATCCGCAGAAATGATCAATAACCGATCAATCCCAGAAAAAGCAACATCCAAAGTTTCTGGACGGTCAAAGTCTCCGTGTCGGACGTCTACTCCGCGGGCACGAAGACCTTCTGCTTTCTCCGGGTTACGAACACTTACAACCAGTTGATTTGCGGGTGTAGATTTCAATAATATCTCTACCACTTTTGTTCCCAGTTTCCCTGTTGCTCCAGTAACCAATAGTTTCATTGTTGATTCCTCCAGTTTTTGTTGTATCTATTTATGTTATAACAAAATAAGTTACAACATTTATATAAAATAAGAGCTCTAAAAATGAGCTTTTATTTTATATAAACTTTCTAGTCAATTGGTCTAATGTCGTTTGCCCCAACCTTTGTTCCATAGCGGATTGAGCATCTTTCAATTCCGCTTGAAGAGCTTGCTCAATATTCCGCCCGACAGGGCAATGAATATTGGGGTTTTCGTGTATACGAAATAGTCCCTTCTCCTCTGTCACATTGACAGCCCGGTAAACATCAAGAAGTGTGATTTGGTCGGGATCCTTGAGCAAGGATGCACCTCCTACCCCTGGACGAACGTCCACTAACCCAGTTTTTTTTAGCATGCCCATAATTCTCCGGATTACAACGGGATTAGTATTGACGCTACTTGCGATAAAGTCCCCAGTACAATCCGTCGGACTAATAGCAATCAGGGAAAGGGTATGGATAGCAATGGAAAAGCGCGTACTGATTTGCATCTTGTGTCACCACCGTTGTAACAATTATAGTTACAATAACATCTTGTGTCAATAATCAAGGATCCATTTTATGTTCTCACGATTTTTCCTACCTGCTTTAGAGTGAGCGGATATCATGCTTCTTTCCTAATGCCCAATTCCCACCCGATAGGAATCACAGCTCTCTGGGAAAAATACTGGTTATTTCATCAATGTTCCAAAGAGAGAATAATAGTAAAAGAGCCAATCTTTATCTATAAAAAAGATTGGCCTTAGTGCTTGTTGAATAGATCATCAAAGAGTATGAGTATTTATATTTATCTATATGGAAATCAGATATTCTTCGTTTCATATTTCACACCAAAAAACATAGGAAAAATTTCTATACTAGCAGGCATTTTTGCATTCTGGAGTTCTTGAATATATCTTTCCCGATCATAAGGAACTTTTTTCAGGTGACAACGAATTTGACCCTTTTCTAACTCAATCACCCCATATCGTGCGAATCTATCATGAGAAACTCCCAGAGCACCTGGATTAAATCGTACTTGTTGTTGATCAGTCTGCCAATAAGCAGTAACGTGTGTATGACCAAACAGTACGAGATTTTCTTGATAAGGCGCAAATAGTTCTTGTAGATACGAGACAGGAGTCGGATAGGAATGAATGGGTGCATAGGGACTTTGAGAAATATGTAAACCATTATGCTCCAGTGGAATATGATAGTGTAGTAGTCGAATAGAGTGACCATTCTCCTCAAGCACAAGAGACCGTTGCTTGTTTGCTAACCAATCTAGCAATCTATCGTCTATTTGTCGGTAAACCCATTCGTGATGTGCTTTATTCTCTGCTGTGTCCTCTGGGACTGCCTCTCCACGGTGAATTGCCAAGATGTATTCATCATGATTACCTAATACAAGATGAAGATTGGGGTATTCCTGTAACCTCTGCAATACTTCTTTTGATTGATGTCCTATGGATAAAATATCCCCCAGACAGTAAACCTCTCGAATCTCTTCATTCTCTAGTTCTTCTAATACTGCTTGTAGAGCATAGTCATTTCCATGTAAATCTGTCACTACTGCGAAACGTTTCATGTTATCCCCCTATTCACTATCAAATAAAAAAGCACCTCATATGGAGATGCTTTTCTTAATGAATTACCCTCTGCTATCACTCATTCGTTCCTTCCCCATCATAAAAATAACGATCAAGGCAAATATTGCTGGGATCACAGACCATAGGAAAGCAGTCGAAATCGAGTTAGACAGTGCATTTTGAATTGCTTCTAGGATCGGTCCAGGGATATTTTTCGATGCTTCTCCACTTAGCGCATTGGCAGAGAAATTGGCAACAGGAGTATCGCCAGGAAGAGAAGAAGATAACTGATCTGTAAATAGTCGCTGCTGAATCGATCCAAAGATGGTCACACCGAGAGCCATCCCGATCGTACGAAAAGTAGAACCTACCGAAGTCGCAGATCCACGTTGATAAGATGGAACGCCTTGAATAGAAGCAAGGTTCAGTAAGGAAAAAGAGAAACCCACTCCAAGTCCTAATACCACCATAAAAAGCGTAACCATCCATCGTGGGGTTTCGGTATCCATCGTACTAAGTAGGTAAAGTCCTAATATGAGTAGGATTCCTGAGACAATCATGACATTACGAAAACCAAACTTCATGGGTGCCCGCCCACCAATCTGAGCAGTCACAACGGAACCCAGCATCATCGGCATCAGAATCAGCCCTGAGTTGGTTGCAGATCCCCCGTACACTCCTTGTATAAAAATAGGGATATAAACGCTTGCTGATATGAAGACCAAACCATAGAAGAAAGCGACTAATTGCGCAGAGGCAAAGAGACGTCTTTTAAACAAGGAGAAGGTAATGATTGGTTCCGATGCTTTTCGCTCAATAAAACCAAATATAATGAACGATATCAACGACAAACCAAAGAGTCCTAAAATTTGCACCGAGTCCCATGCATAATCTTTCCCACCAAACTCCACAGCGAACATAAAACTAACAAGTCCTAGGACTAAGGTAATTGCTCCGCCCCAGTCAATTTTTTGTTTGTTGCGCTGGCCGGATTCATGATAAAACTTATAAATAAAAAAGATTGAAATTGCACCAATAGGAGCATTGATATAAAAAATCCAACGCCATCCTATTGCATCTGTTAAAAAAGCACCTAATAGTGGTCCTATAATACTAGACAAACCAAATACTGCACCAAAAAGCCCCGTTATTTTACCGCGTTTATCTGCTGGAAGAGCATCAAAAATAATCGTAAAGGCAATAGGCATTAATGCTCCGCCTCCCAATCCTTGCAAGGCACGGTAAAATGCTAACTGAGTCATGGAATTAGCAATACCACAGAGCATCGAAGCAACAATAAAAAGAGTGAGACCAAATAAAAAAAACATCTTACGCCCATACATATCCGAAAGCTTGCCAAAGATCGGCATCCCTGCTACGGTAGCGATCATATAGGCAGAGGTGACCCAGACAAATTGATCAAATTGTCCTAGTTCCCCCACAATAGTCGGCATTGCTGTAGCGACAATTGTATTGTCTAGTGAAGCAACAAAAATTCCAAGCATTAGTCCGGCAATTACATAATTCATACTGCTTTTACTTAGTTCCAACTAATATGCTCCTTTCCCAATACATACAAAAAAAGGCAAATTGCTGATATTCATTTTACTCTGATTCAGGAGCGAATACTATCAATATTTTCCAACATAGCTTCCATTACTCTTTCTTTCAGAAAAAAATGAAAACACCCTCCTTTTTATTTGGGAGGGTGCGGATGATTGGTTAACTCTTCCTAATCTCGTTAGCTTTTTCATAAATGCTGATGATTGCAATTTCTTTACTCTCCCATCTGATCGATCGGAAGATTTCAATTGCCTCTTCTGTAAGTATATTGTCCTCTATCGCCTTGCATATTTCTGCTAATTCTGGTTTGTAATGGATGATTCTTTGTTCCTGTTTTCGATTACGTAATCTTCTTTCGATGTCTTTTGCTGTGAAATAAGTTTTTTTAGTAGCTAGAGAACGACACATATTGACCCTTTCTGGACAACAGCGTCTTTGGTAGTTACCAATCACCATCGGTGTTGGCTAAGACGCTCCCTCCCACAGACCAAAATGTGGTTCTTCAGGAGGGAGCGTCTTAGCGCCACCTCCCTAATATAATAACAGATATTTTAGAATATATTATCTATGAACCAGCGAAAAAATTGTCTTTTTTTTGAACTTTAACTCTTTTTCAATATAACAAAGCACCCTCCAAAAAATACAGGAGGGTATCGGTAATTGGAACTACATATGAAAACCATGGTGTGCGTTGATTTGAGAAATAATGGATTTTTCAGCGTTACTCCACTTGACTTGATCCATCACCTGGATCGTGGAACGTGTAAGTTTCCCTGAAAATCTAGCAGCATACAATTCATTTAATTCAGTTGTGGTAATTACGTTATCTCCTGCTAATCTTCTTTCCACAAGTTCGTTAAAATTTTTCATGATTTTCTCCTTCTGGAAAAACGCATCCTTGGTATTTTTCCAATTACCACTGGTATTGGCAAAGACGCTCCCTTGTGGAGATAAACTGTTTATCTCCACAAGGGAGCGTCTTATTGTACCTTCGCAAATATAACACAAAAGCTTTTGAATTTACTATCTACTAAAAGAAGAGAAAATGTCGCTTTTTTGAACTTTTCCGCCCGTTTTTTTCTAGATTTTTTACGAACGTTGTTATATGATATTCATCATATTATTAGCGTTTTATTCGATTTTACGATATGAGCAATTATTAATTTACGTATTTCAGACGTTGGACAATGGTCCTAGTAGGAGGAGAACATGAAAAGCATCCAGACGAAAGAATTAGGTAGAACATCCTTATTAGGCTTCCAGCATGTATTGGCCATGTATGCAGGGGCTGTTGTAGTGCCGCTGATCGTGGGAGCAGCAGTAGGTTTGACCCAAGAACAACTAGCATATCTAATCGCAATTGATCTATTTACTAGTGGGATAGCCTCGCTACTACAAGTTATGGGAGGAAAACACTTCGGTATCAAGTTACCTGTCATCCTAGGATGTACCTTTACCGCAGTGGGCCCCATGATCGCCATTGGGAAAGTAGAAGGGGTTGCAGGAATTTATGGCTCGATTATTGCTTCTGGTATCGTGGTGATGATCGTAGCCCAATTCTTTGGGAAGATTCTCCAATACTTCCCACCTGTTGTTATTGGTTCCGTTGTAACCACTATTGGGGTTTCGCTTGTTCCTGTCGCCATGACCAATGTAGCTGGTGGAGATGGATCGCCAACTTTCGGTCATCTAGAGAATCTTTTTCTTGCGCTGTTCACCTTTCTCTGCGTGATTTTGTTACAGCGCTTTACCAAAGGCTTTTTGCAAGCAATCTCTGTTTTAATTGCTTTAGTAATGGGTTCCTTTGTTGCGTATTTAATGGGGCTCGTAGATTTATCTGTTGTTGGAAAAGCAGATTGGTTCTCCATGGTACGCCCATTCTATTTTGGTGCACCTGAGTTCCATCTCTCTTCCATTATTACAATGAGTTTGGTAGCGATTGTTAGCATGGTAGAATCAACAGGGGTTTTCCTTGCCCTGTCCGAAGTGTGCGAGAAGAAACTAGCACCAACTGATATCAAGCGCGGACTACGTGCAGAAGGATTGGCAGTGGTAATCGGGGGATTATTTAACGCTTTCCCATACACGACTTTCTCCCAAAATGTTGGACTAGTCGCCATGACCAAAGTAAAGAAACGGAGTGTCGTGATAGCAGCTGGTGTGATCCTAATGATCCTTGGGCTGTTACCAAAAGTAGCAGCGATTACGACGATCATTCCAAATGCTGTATTGGGTGGAGCGATGATCCCGATGTTTGGGATGGTAGTTGCTTCTGGAATTCGCCTTCTCTCTACTGTAGATTTTAAACGGAACGAAAACCTATTGATTGTTGCTTGTTCCGTCGGAATCGGACTTGGTTCTGCAGTAGTTCCTGCTGTCTTTACGGAAGTACCAGAATCTCTAAAAGTTATTGTTGAAAATGGAATTGTCTTAGGGAGTTTTACTGCGTTTTTCCTCAATCTTTTACTAAACAAGAAACAACAAGAGACAACAATAACAACGGAACAAACTACTACTTCATAATTTGATATTGCATAAAAAAAGAGACTCTAATCATAGAGCCTCTTTTTTTATGGTGGATAGTCTGCTATTTAGTCAGTATATTATTTCTATCTGTAATGCAAACTAGTATGCATTTTATATAATATATTCTACAGATAGATGATTAAGCTCGTTGCTCAATAAACTATCAATGTAGATGCTAGTTAATAAACTGAGCGGCACAATGAGCTGAAGTTGCATTCATCCAAAAGGATAAAAACAAGCCGTTTACATTCCCAAATTAATAAGCAGGGAATGTAAACGGCTTAATAGAAAGAAAGATATGATTGCGGGGGGTTGGACACGTAGATTTCTACGTGTCCAACCTGCTACCTACTCAGTGGTTAGCCGAGCAGGCGGCGGATCGTCCGGAACTGCGAGTTGCTGATCTGGACATCCCCCTGACTGGTGTTGCCGATGCAACGCTCGAGCTCTTCCTTGGCCTCACGGACCTCGGGAAGCAACGAGTTGTTGTCACCACGCCGCATCAGCGACTTGGTGCTGGACGAAGTCAGCTTGCGCTCCTTCTTCTTCAGTGCCTCGAGCAACTCCTGAGCCTGCGCGTTGTTGATACGCATATCTCTCCTTAAGTAGGATTGTCAGGGTATAATCATTTTAACATAACTTCATACATATCTGAATATTAAATTTCAAAAAAATATTAAAAATAACCATTACCCATAAGATCCTGACAAAGCTAGAATAATGATTTATCGTTATCTTCTTTAATAGCACGATTTTTTAATAAATCACGGATTTCGCTAAGTAATTCTTCTTCTCTACTAGGTTTTAGTGCCTCCTGTTCCTCTTCTTGCTCCTCTCTTCTCTTAAGCTTACTGAACAGCTTAATGAATACAAAGATAGAAAAAGCAACAATTACGAAATCCAAAACGGACTGTACAAAATTCCCGTATTTTACTACAGCACTACCAACTGTTATATGTAAATCAGTAAAATTAATCCCGCCTACAAGCAAGCCAAGTAACGGCATGATCATATCATTCACCAATGATGTTACGATTTTTCCGAATGCTGCACCTATGATGACCCCAACGGCTAAATCTACAACGTTTCCTTTTAAGGCAAATTGTTTAAATTCACTCCACATGTTATTCTCTTCTTTCTGCTTAAGGATTTATTTTTATTATTCCCAATAGCAGAGTATATAGAAATTTAATTCAGAAATAAAGTAACTTCACCACATAAATAGACGTTACTAGGATATATAGCTCTTTTTGTTGGGCATACTAGAGGATGTTGAAAAATTTTCCATTTGGAGGATTTATGGCGAAGTTCAAATCACTCTATTTTCTAATTATAATTACCTATATCATTGCGTTAACATGCAACTACTTACTTCCTGTACGTGACAATCTTAAGACACTAAACGAACAGATAGATCCATTATTTAAACCTGCTGGGTTTGCTTATTCCATCTGGTTTCTTATTTTCCTTCTTCTTCTCATTTGGTTCTTTCGCGTTCGAGATGAACCAGAACTAGTAGAAGACATTGGTTTTTGGTTACCTGCCAACTTCCTACTTAATGCACTATGGATTTTCTTGTTTACCAGTGGAGCATTCTTTTGGTCCTTAGTTGATATGGTGCTCATTCTAATCACCCTAATCGTCATCTATCGAAAAATCCAACATACTACGTACCGTAGTTTTTTACTAAGGTTTCCTTTTTCCATCTATCTTGGTTGGATTTCCGTTGCAACTATCGTCAACTTGTTTCTTACACTTAGGGTATACGGAATCTATTCCATTCTCGGGCTAAGTGAATGGTTTTGGACCTTGCTACTTCTATTAGTAGTCGGATATTTTGGGCTGTATATGATCGTACGTCAACAAGATATTGCCTATGCCTTTGTGACCCTGTGGAGTTACCTAGCAATTTTGATCGAACGCGGAGGTTATCCTTTTATTCCTTATACATGTTGGATTATGATTGGGATCCTCTCTATATTTATTGCTTGGAAGTTAGTAGACAGGTTACATATTGGTGAAGCAGGTAGATAGCTACGTTGCTCTAGACAAAAAAGCTCTCTAATATAATAGAGAGCTTTTTTGATCCTATCTATTATCCTTTTAACAAGTAGTGATATCCTTCTTCATCCGCAAATTGGACAAACGTTCCCCAGTTCATCGTTTGAGGTTCTCCTGCAAAATTCACTCCACGACTTTTCATCTCTTCATATGTAGTACGGATATCATCACATAAAAAAACAATAGACGGTTTCAATTCTTCCCAGTTCTTCATCATCGACTTAGAATAGATGACAAGTGCCGTTTCTGCGCCTGTAGGAGCTACTTCCAGCCAACTGGCACCTGGTGCCATTGGATAATTTGCCACCACCTCAAATCCTACTTTATCTCTCCAAAACACAAGCGCTTGTTCCTGGTCTTCTACATATACTGCTGTAGTCGCGATTTTTTGAATCATTGTGTTAATGTTTTTTAATCTACCATGTACTATCATTCCTTCTTATACCCACAACTTTAGGCGTTGACAAATAGAACATTACATCATAAAATTATCTCGAATTCAAGATAATGAAGGGGTCATTATGAATCCAGAGTTAACCCTAAAATCATATGTGGTGTTTATGAGAGCTACTCAATCAGTTCAAGAGATAATTAAGCAGGACATCGCATCCTATGGTTTAAATCCATCTGAATTTGGAGCACTAGAAGTCTTATACCATAAAGGCCGACAAACAATTCAACAGATCGGAGAAAAAGTTCTCCTAGCTAGCGGAAGTATGACCTATCTGATCGATAAGTTAGAGAAAAAGGGGTTAGTCAAGCGTGCTCATTGCCCAGAAGATCGTCGGGTTACCTATATAGAAATAACCGATAAGGGAAAAACTCTGATGGGAGAAAAATTCCCCAATCATCAAAAGGTAATTGAGCAGATGTTTGATGTCCTAGACGAGCAAGAAAAAGAACAGCTCATCCTACTCTTAAAAAAAATAGGCTACCAAGCATCTAATCAAGGCTAACAAATTTTTTTCTTCAATATCTCGAATTCAAGATTCTCTATATAGAGGTTTTTTACTTACTAAATTCATTGGAGGGTTATCAATGGAATTAAAAGGGATTCACCATGTGTCTGCAATGACAGCCAATGCTCCTCGAAATTTTGAATTCTATACACAAACACTGGGTCTTCGATTAGTCAAAAAAACAATCAATCAAGATGATACCTCTGTGTATCACTTGTTTTATGGGGATCATAAAGGAAACCCTGGTACAGAGCTTACTTTCTTTGAAATACCCATGTTGGCTCGAAACTATCCAGGTGCAAACAGCATATCAGCTATCTCTTTTCGAGTTTCGAATGATCAGGCATTAGAATACTGGAAAAATCGATTCGAAAGTCTACAGGTAGAGCATGAGGAAATTTCGTATGAGACAGGCAGAGCTAGCCTTGCATTTACCGATTTCGAAGGGCAACGAATAGTACTAGTATCCGATGAGGAAAATAAAGGGGTAGCTGGTGGAATGCCTTGGGGAAATAGCCCAATCCCTACTGAATACGGAATATTAGGGTTAGGTCCAGTTCAATTAACGGTTGGTTTTGTTGAACCTACAGTTAAAGTCTTAACCGACTTAATGGGGTTCCGAAAAGTTCGAACTTATCCATCTCGTACTTTAGGTCAGCCTGATGTAATTGTATTGGAAACAGGAGAAGGTGGAACTGGTGCAGAGGTTCACGTACAAGAAAGAACGGACTTGCCACCTGAACGTCTAGGAAGAGGCGGGGTTCATCATGTTGCTTTTCGAGTAGACAATGAAGAGGAACTAAGAGCATGGATTCCGAGAATCCGTCAAGCAGGACTACCTAGTTCGGGATTTGTAGATCGCTTCTACTTCCGTTCTCTTTACTTCCGTGAGCCAAATGGGATCTTATTTGAACTCGCAACAGATGGACCAGGATTTGATACGGATGAAGACCTAGAGCATCTTGGTGAATCCCTTGCTTTGCCCCCATTTTTTGAATCACAACGTGGCCAGATTGAAGCGAAGCTCAAACCTCTGGACACGAAAATCAAATAACAAAAAAGGAATGATATAAATGGCAAAAAGTTTTTATCAAGCAGTAGAAGATCGTCGTTCTTATTATGGAATTAGTAAAGAGTCCCCCATTTCTGACGAAAGAATTCAAGAAGTAATCGAACATGCAGTGAAATATACTCCTTCTTCTTTCAACTCCCAAAGTGCAAGAGTATTGGTACTTCTGCACGACAGTCATAATAAAGTATGGGATATCACAAAAGAAGAATTGCGTAAAATTGTTCCTGCAGAGAACTTTGCTCCTACTGAGGAAAAAATTGCCTCCTTCCGTAATGGATATGGTACGGTTCTTTTCTTTGAAGATATGAGTGTGATCGAGTCTCTTCAAAAACAATTTGCTCTATATGCTGATAACTTCCCAGTTTGGGCTCAGCAATCCAATGGGATGCTACAATTTGTAATCTGGACTGCACTAGAAATGGAAGGTCTTGGAGCTTCTCTTCAGCATTATAACCCACTTATTGATGCAGAAGTTCAAAAAGAGTGGAACGTTCCAGCTAATTGGAAATTGATCGCTCAAATGCCATTTGGAAAACCAGCAATGGAGCCAGGTGCAAAAGAATTCCAGCCTCTTGAAGATCGAGTGAAAGTAGTAAAATAAATGCAATTCACAAAATAAGTAAAAGAGGATACGATGTCCAAATGAGGGCATATATCCTCTTTTTTTGTTGTGTATTTCTGATTTGTAATATGAAAGTAAATCATTAGTTAAAAAGCAATTGTGGTTGAATTAAAAACGTTCCATAGTAAGGTCCATATTTACGGAAGCTGCAACCTTATTACCATCAGCAGCTGTAATAACTAGAGAAGAGGGAACTGATTTTTCAGTTTCTCCTACAACATATATATTTTGACGTGTCGTGCGTCCTGCTCCGTCTGTTACAACTGCTCCATTTTCCTGAACGTTACATCCTAATTGTTCAGCAAATAGATTGGGACGATAAAAAGATGGTACAACAAACCCGCCTGATCTTATAATCGTTTCTCCTGAAACAAATTCAATTTTTTGTAGATATCCGTCATCCCCTATTAAGTTTTTTATTGGTTCAGTTTTTATGATGATATCTCGTTTACGTAACTCTCGAACTCCTTCCTTGGAAATTTCTACTCCATTTGTAACTACTACCAAATCTTTAGACCAGTTATAGACTAATCTAGCCATGTGTAGTACGAACTCTTCTTTGTCTGCAATTATAACTAACGGCTGATCCCTCATCTCCCAGCCATCACAATATGGGCAACTAAACAAGCTTTTTCCATAATATTCTCTTACACTTGGAATAGAGAATCTCTCTTGAATACCGGTTGCTAATACAATCTTTTCTGTATGAAACATCTGATGATTCTTTGTTTTGATGATAAATTGCTGACCATTCATATCATCCAAAATCTCAGTCACTGTTGAATGAAAAAATGATACTGATGGGTAATTCTTTAGCTCGTTTAATCCAATCTCCTTAAACTCTTGAGGCTTAATTCCATCTCGAGTAAGAAACCCATGTGACTGATGGGTAACTCTATTTCTATTTGTTCCATCATCCAAGACAGCAATATTCCTTCTAGCTCTACCTAAAGTTAAACTTGCACTTAATCCTGCTGGACCTGCGCCAATAATGACACAATCAAAAATATCCATCTTGCTCCATCCTTTACATTTTAATAATAACCTTATTAGGGATATTAACACTCTTTAATGTCTTTATTAAAGGAATAATAAAAGCGGCTTAGGGAGCCACTTTTATTTGCTTAGCTAAATCAACCATTTTTTTATTCCTTAGTTCATTCAACATCTTTTCTTCTGCAGAAAAAATCACCTTTTGTATCGGACAATCAGGATTATGATCAACACAATAGTCAAATATGGATGAAGGACCTTCAATAGCGCGAATGATATCTAAAAAAGAAATACTTTCCCAATTATGTCTTAACTTATATCCACCACTTGCGCCAGAAATTGACTCCACTATTCCAGATTTCACGAGTTTAGTCAATATTTTGGACAAGTATGTAGTAGATACTTTTTGATGCTCAGCGAGTTGGTGAACGCCGATATGATTCTCTGGAGTATTAACTGCTAGATATAGCATTGTATGAAGTGCATAGTTTGTTGCCTTTGAATATTTCATCTATTTATATACTCCTCAATAAAAGATATCTTGTATCTATAATATCTTTTATTGAGGTTATTAGTAAAGCTACTTGGACTATGTAATTATTAAAACACGTTCAAAAGCTGGTTTCCGTTAGAAAGCAAGTAATCACTATCTATCTTATTCATTTATAATAGCTAATATTTGATGATCCTCCCAATGACCATTAATTTTTACATTCTTTTTAGCAATGCCCTCTTTATGGAAACCGACTTTCCGCAATACTTTTATGGAACCGATGTTGTGTGGCATTACGCCTGCTTCTATACGATGTAAGTCTAATTCTCGAAATGCATAGTTTACAACAAGCTTTACAGCCTCTGTCATATACCCTTTTCCGTTATGATCTTTGTCTAAGAAATACCCAATCCAACAGCTTTGTAGATTTGCACGTACCACTTCACTGAGCATAACTTCCCCAATTACTTTTCTTGATTTTTGTAAACAAATCAAGAAGAAATATCCTTGGTCTGCTTTTTGTAATTCTATTTGATTTCGAATTCGCTCTACTTGGACTTGGTGAGTATAAAATGATTCCTCTCTCAAACCCGTAAATAGTTGAAAAAAGTCTTTGTTTTTCTGTTCAAGCGATAAAAGTGAATTTGCATCAGATTTCTCTATAAGTTTTACAAAAATGTTTTCACCGTTTAATTGCATCGGATCATTCTCCTTTTTGATAATAAAAAACACCACAGGAATCCTGCGGTGTACATGACAAATATATGTAACCACAGGAAAGCGACCTGTGGAGTTCCACTATATCCTAGTGATCATTCTAAACGAAAGGATAAAAGTCGCAATCATCCAATTTTGGACATACTTCTCCCGTGATTAGCATGATCAAAGAAAACAGCAGTAGAGTACCCAATTCCTTTGGATAAAGATTTCATTGATCTTTTCTTCATTTGGATCCTCTCCTTCCCTCCGCCATTTCCTTCAATGAAGTGTTTATATGAAATAGTATAAGTCAACAAGTAAGACAATTCAATGAACTTATAGATAGTACGGTCACTTGCTTCTACCTCATGATTGTTCGATTTGGTTAACCCTATTTGTTAATTGAAAGAATGCGATAGATCCAATAAAAGAAGTAATAAATAATACTGCTCCCATTGGTATTGCTGTTTCCTCGTTAATACCAACAAGAGGAGAGACCATGGATCCGAGTAACAACGGAATCATACCTAACACAGCACTTGCACTTCCTGCACGGTGTTCTTGATTCTCCATCGCCAGTGTAAAGGAGCTGGTTAAAATCATTCCCATAGAGGTCATATAAATAAAAATCGGGATCACAAGAGTTACTAATGGTCCTTCTATAATCGTCATGACTAGAAGTATAAAGGTTGCACTTACCGCGATCATTACAGCAGTTTGCAACAATTTTCTTTCATGAATTATTCCACCAAATCGCCCAATGATAAAACTACCCATAATAATAGCGATACCATTCATCCCAAATAGAATACTAAAGACTTGAGGCGATACATTATAGATTCCTTGATACACAAAAGGAGTTCCAGATACATAAGCAAAGCTCCCGCCATGAATGAATCCGACCGTTAAGGCGTAACCAATAAAGGAACGATCCTTCAACAAACTCCCCATCGTACGAACAGAATGACTGACTGAACTTGGAATGCGCTTTTCTTTCGGTAAGGTCTCCTTAAATCGCAAAGCAACAACCAAAACAATAAAAATTCCCAGTAAACCTAAAAAGAAGAAAATGGTTTCCCAACTGGAAGATGGTAAAAGTAAGATTGCCCCACCAGCCATTGGCGCAACCATGGGAGCAATAGAAATGATTACCATCAAAAGTGCAAAGAACTTTGTTAGCTCTCTTCCGCTAAACACATCACGAACGACAGCACGTGAAAGGACGACCCCTGCCGATGCTGTGAAGCCTTGTAAAAATCTAGCTACTACCAATGTGATGATATTCGGAGCGAGTGCACAAAGAAATGAAGATAATGCAAATAAGAAAATAAATACCAGTAAGGGCTTCTTTCTACCTTGGGCATCACTGATCGGTCCAACAATTACCTGACCAATCGCGAGTCCAATTAAACAGGCTGTTAAACTAAGCTGTACAAGCGACGCACGTGCATTTAAATCATCCGCAATATCAGGAAAACTTGGTAAATACATATCAATATTAAGTGGTCCTAATATTGCTAACGTACTGAGAAGAAAAGCCAATCCTAAACGTTCTTTTCCTGTTGGATTTTGAATCATGAATCTCAAACACCTTTCTAAGTATTGCAAAGTCTCAAACATAACTGCAATAAAATATTTTAATTTAGTTAGTCTACCATAGTTATAAAGAGAGACATCATCTAGGAGAGATGTTAGTCAAATCAAAAAAATGGAAGGGCATTCATTGGCCTTTATTGAGTGGAACATGTCATAGATTAGAGAATCTAGTATACTCTTTTCAAAAGGAGGAAACTATGAACGTTCAAATCACCCACAACTCACGTCCTAGTCTCTTCTGGTCCGGAATTGTAATGTTTGGAGGAGCCTTTTTTCTTCTATCAGCAGCATTAATAGAAAATCAGCTACATGATTTCGACCGATATTTTACCCAGAAAATCCAATCATGGCGTACTCCTTTCTGGACGACCATCATGTCTACCGTTACTTTTTTGGGATCGGGTATCACTAGGATAATATTTTTCTTGGGCACAACCTTTATCTTGGTTCGGAGAAAGCTTACACAGGAAAATATACTTCTTTTCCTTGCGTTTGTGATGGGACCTCTTTTAACTGGATTTCTTAAAAATTTATTTGAGCGACCACGCCCTTCAGAGAATGCACTCCTTCTATTAAATAGTTATAGTTTTCCAAGTGGACATGCACTATGTTCCCTGCTCTTCTTTGGTATGATGGGATATTGCTTCACTAAGATAGTCACGCAGAATTGGCAAAAAATCACCATCCTTCTCCTGTCTGTTGTTCTCTCGATCGCTATTGGGGTTAGTCGTGTATATCTAGGGGTTCATTATCCAAGTGATGTTATCGCAGGTTTTGCAGCATCTAGTGTTGTACTTATTTTCTTGTTACGTAGCTATTTTTACCAACCTACTTCTGCATACACTATTGTTCGGAAGTTTCACACATGAGAAATAAGGAGTTCTGTAAATGTCAGGACCGATAGATAAACGGAATCGTTTAGCAGGTGAGATGTTTCGATATACAGTAACTAAAAATCAAACTGTCTTACTTTACTGGTATGAGAAACAAGTGAAAACCTTAAAAGGCACAGAGGCTACGAAGTTTCTTGCCAAAATGGACCAGGCAAGTGATGAATCAGAGAGACAATTGATAATGGCAAAAGTAACAGGCAATTTCAAACGGGGTAATGAACGATAAAAAACAGACAAGCGTCCAACTTTGGCGCTTGTCTGTTTTTTATTAAGGTTGATTTGGATACTCGATCAAGTTAACCATGAGGCGATATCCACCAGAAACTTGTGATTGAATTTCACGATAGAGCACTAGACTGGTATAGATATAAGTACCTTTGCCATAATTGGCTACTAAGACACCTGTATCAAAAGGTTGCTCGTTGGGATCTGCCATAGAAAAGAGCTTTTGGTATGCAGGGTCATAAGACGACGGAAAATAAACAGCTCGTTCTTGAACCCAGTTATCGAAGTCTTTAGATGTGATCAAGTTAGGTCCTTGAATAATCGGGTGTTGAAGATCTAGAAATGTAACTGCTGCTTTCTCATCTGTTACCCGCCAATTAATTGCTGGGTCACCAGGTTGGATTGGGTAAGGTGCCAGTTCTGGTTTCCAATTGTCTCCTGGCTTGTGATATTGCATCACCACATGCCCACCATTTTTCACATAGTCTAGGATCTTTTGATTGTTCTCAAGGAGATCGTTACGTGACAGATAGGCGCGAATCCCTACTACAATTGTGTCATACTGTGATAAATCTCCTGTTTTTAAGTCATTTTCGGTTAATGATGTGATGTTTAGTCCTGCTTCACGTAATGCATTAGCAAGATCATCAAAGCCACTCTCTACATAACCAATTTTACGAGTCGCATCATATTTTAGTGAAACACCTTGGAAAATGAGGGTTGCATCTCGTACATAGTAGACTTTTCCAATATGAGGATACGAGATCGTCTGTACTTGTGTAGAGAAGGACTTCCCGTTTACCTTAGCTACTACAGGAATGGAGTATTTTTGTTCCGTAACTTTCGGAGTTGTGATGGTAAAAGTAATATCTTTTGTCTCTTGGAACTTTTGGAACGATACCTCTGGAGAACTAGACACTGCCTTCCATCCTGCTGGTAGCTGAAGTTCTAGGGTTCCTTTACTTGGTCCTTGAACAAAGTTAGTTACTTGTACTGTTACCTTCTTCGTATCCTGTTCTTTTTCGGTATTAACAACACCTGATTCTGGTGTCAACAGAAGACCCCAGTCCGGCAAATTGGCAGGTGTCTGTAATACTGGATCTACCTTTACTCGCTGGGTAACGGTCTCGTTATACAGCTTGTAACTTACATCAAACTGAACAGGAGTCACCTCATATGGTTGGAAGAAACTATTGTCAGCAGTCGGGGCCTTTACATCGACTGATAGGGTGGTTTTCTCCCCTTCTTTCAATTGTTTTGGTACATTTGTGATGGAAGCAGACCATCCTTTTTCCAGCACAGGTGTTATTTTTAAATCCGATATCTTATCTGCACTACCATTTGTCAGTTGGATAGATACTTGCTTCGAAGCGCCTAGTGTCCATACTCCATCCCCTACTGATAATGTCGAATCAATCTTAGAAGCAACTTTACTCGCATGGAGTAACTGCTCTTCTTTTACCTGCAAACGGTAGACGAGATCTGATTGTTGCTCACCAGGAAGTGGTTTTTTGTTCAGATCATTTAATAGTTGACGAGTTGATTTAAGTGCTTTTTGAACTCCAATAGTTACTTGTTCATAGTTTGGATAGCTTTGAATGATAGTGTTATATTCTACTTGAAGCTGCTTTAACTGTTTCTTTACTTTTTTATCTGTCACTTGTTGACTAAATGCTGTCAGATCATATGGTAGGTTATCAAAAATAGTTTGTTCTGACCCTGTAGCCCCTACCTTCGATTTGAATAGTTGTAAATTGACAAATTGGTCTGCTACCGGGATATCTCGTCCCATCCCTTGAGATTTGTGTAACTTACGGGATTCTTCCCCAAGTTGTGGATAGGTAAGTTCGTAAATCGGATCTACTTTCCCGCCAATATTAAAACGTAACGTAGTAGTGGTGCTCGTACCTGGGAGGTATAATTTTTTGATCTGCCAAGGAGCGAGTCCTTGTTTCATATGTTCTGGAAAAACATTGGGATTTGCTGCATCTTCAAATGCTTTTACAGTCAACTGATTGATCGCCCGATGATGTCCATGTTGAGAAGGTACATCCAAGAAACTAGGCATCACAATATCTGGCCGTGTCTGCCGAATCTGACGGATCAATCGCTCGTAAGTAAGGGATTCTCCCCAATTATTTAATGTTTCTACAGGAGACTTGGAAAAGCCAAAATCAAAGATAGGATCATCAGGTTTTTCGCTTAGATGAATCAAATGGAGATTCAAAAGTTCTGCTGCCTCTTGGAGTTCTCGCGAGCGGATCATTCCTAATCCATTGAAGAGCTCCTTTCCAATCTCATTTTGACCCCCTTCCCCACGATTGGCGATCAGACTGATCGAGCGAACTCCTTTGCCAAGTGACAGATAAGCTAGTAATCCACTTTGTTCATCATCAGGGTGTGCACCAGTGTTCATAAAACTTACGACTGTACCTAGTGGTTGTATTGCTTTCCAAAGCTCTGCGTCTTTCGAAGCGGCATTAGCTGTTGGTGCAAAATTTATCACAACTAAGCTAACAACTAGTAATACGATCAGCGTAGTAGAAAGTCCCACACGTATGAGAGTTCTCATCTTTAGCCTCCTATAACGGTCATAAATTTGTCACAAGTCTATCAAAACAAAATCAAAGAATTTATTCAAATATGATAATTGACTCTATTGCCTCATATTCTTCGATAACCTAACAAAACGAATATGAAAACGCTTACTATCGTGTTTTTATGGCTATTGCGTATCATAGATTATAGAGAAGCCACACAAAATCTAATTATCTAATACATTATCCCTAACTTAACTGTCTGCTATCCTGTGTTCCATTTCTTAATTAAAATTATAACAGAATATTATGAATATACGTTATTTGATATACAATAGAATGGATAGCTGTATTTATAAATGGATTGCCTCGTAAATAAAATTAATTTTTCCTGTCTTTTGTAATATCTTAGGAGGGATAATATGGGCACATATGTACTTGATTTTCAGGAAATCGATCAAACACATCTCTTACTCGTAGGGGGGAAAGGCTTACATTTAGGTCAATTATCGCAGATCGAGGGAATTCAGGTACCAGAAGGTTTTTGTGTTACTACGGACGCCTATAAAAGGATACTTGATCACAATAAAGAAATTCATTTATTGCTAAATCAATTATCTTCACTAAAAGCGGAAAACAAAGACCAAATAAGGGATGTAAGCAGAGAAATTCGTAAGGTAATCGAAGAAACGGAAATATCCAGCGATATCAAGGAAGAGGTCATTCGAAATCTAACTAGATTGGGTGAGGAATGTGCCTATGCTGTACGTTCTAGTGCTACAGCTGAAGATCTGCCAATGGCCTCTTTCGCAGGACAGCAAGATACGTATTTAAACATCATAGGAAAAGAGTCGGTCTTTCAACATATCAGCAAGTGTTGGGCTTCTCTGTTTACAGAACGAGCTGTTGTTTATCGTATTCAAAACGGATTTGACCACCATCACGTTTCGTTGTCTGTCGTGATTCAACAGATGGTCTTCCCATACGCATCAGGGATTATGTTCACAGCCGATCCAATCACCTCCAATCGCAAAGTATCTTCCATTGATGCAAGCTTTGGACTTGGTGAGGCACTGGTGTCTGGTATGGTGGACGCTGATCTCTATAAGGTGCGCAAAGAAAAGATTATAGAGAAGAAGGTATCTACCAAGAAATTAGCTGTCTATGCATTAAAAGAAGGTGGTACCAAAGAACAGGAAATCAAACCTGACCAGCAAAATAACCAGACGTTGATGGATGAAGAGATTTTGCAACTAGCACACATAGGCAAAAAAATCGAGGATTACTTTGGTAGTCCCCAAGATATTGAATGGTGTCTTTTACAAAATACTTTTTATATCGTTCAAAGTCGACCTATCACTACTCTATACCCTGTTCCTACGCCAAATGGAACCAAACAAATGAAACGTGTCTATATGTCATTTGGGCATCAACAGATGATGACAGATGCCATTAAGCCATTAGGTATGTCCTTTCTTAGTTTTTTATCTGATATCCCACTTTTTCATGCCGGCGGGAGGCTGTTTTTTGATATATCACACGATCTAGCCTCCTCTATTGGTCGCAAGGTCGTACTCAATACGATTGGCATGAACGATCCTCTCATGAAAAACGCCATCACCAGTTTAATCGAGCGGAAAGATTTTATAAAATCGTTGCCGCACGGTAAGAGAGTCATTGGCTTTAGTAGAGAGGGGTTATCTTGGAGACTTCCTATTCAAGCGATCAAAATCTATCAAAATAACAACCCAACAATCATAGAAAAACTTATCTCCCTTAACGAGTCTTCTATACTCGATCTACAACAAAGCATTAGAAACGTCTCTGGAGATGAACTTTTTGAATTTATTCTACAGGATCAAAAGAGATTAAAAGAACATATCTATGATCCACAGAGTTTGGCAACAATATTGGTCGCGATGTATGCAATGAACTGGATCAATAAAAATATGAAGAAATGGCTTGGTGAAAAGAACGTAGCCGACACGCTTTCTCAATCAGTATCCAACAACATTACATCTGAAATGGGACTAGCGCTTTTGGATGTATCGGATGTGGTTCGACAATATCCAGATGTAATCACCTTTTTTGATGAAGCCAAAGATGAGAACTTCTTTGAGGAACTAACTAAAATAGAAGGCGGCGAAGTGGTCCATGGTGCTATGCAGAAGTATCTAAAAAAATATGGTATGCGTTGCCCCGGAGAGATAGATATTACCAAACCTCGTTGGAGTGAACAGCCAACAGCTCTCATTCCAATGATTCTCAGTAATATCAAAAACTTCGAATCAAATGCGAGTACTGTCAAATTTGAACAAGGACGATTAGAAGCAAAGCAAAAAGAGCGAGATCTCTTACGTCGCTTGGAACAATTGCCCCGTGGCAAACAAAAGGCAAAAAAGACAAAGAAAATGATCCGTGTTTTACGTAATTTTATTGGTTATCGTGAATATCCAAAGTACTCTTTTATCAGACGATACCAAATTTATAAGCAAGCTTTAATGAAAGAGGCTACCGTACTGGTGCAAAGGGGTGTTATCCAACAGGAAGAGGATATTTATTATCTATCATTTGAGGAATTCAGGGAAGTTGTTCGTACTAATCATCTAGATTATAGAATGATAATAGAAAGACAAGAGGAATATGCCATATATGAAAAATTGGCTCCACCACGTATCATGACATCGGAGGGTGAGATTATATTTGGAAAATATAACACTGACAATGTCCCTTCAGGTGCCTTAGTAGGTATACCCGTTTCATCTGGTATTATGGAAGGAAGGGCGCGGATCGTATTAAAGATGGAGGAAGCCGACATAGAAGATGGTGATATTTTGGTAACCAGATTTACAGACCCCAGTTGGACGCCACTATTTGTATCAATAAAAGGCCTTGTAACAGAAGTGGGCGGACTGATGACACATGGATCTGTCATTGCCCGTGAATATGGCCTTCCAGCAGTTGTAGGTGTGGAAAATGCCACAAAACAAATCAAAGATGGACAACGGATCCGGGTAAATGGAACAGAAGGATATATTGAGATACTTTGATTTGATGTTCATATATACATCAAAAGGACTCCACGAATGATAGTGGAGTCCTTATACATAAAGATTTGATTGACTCTATGTATAAATGATCGGAGTGAGTGGATAAAAGTTGTCTTACCAGGGAGTCTATCCCTGGTAAGGGACAGGATCAGTGTCGATTATGGAGAAAGTATCTCCGTAATCGACAAACATCGCGAGTTGATTCAACTTCTCGCCAGCATACTTCGCGATTTTTTCGATTGTGCTATAATCGCTAGTATTGGAGATCGACACTTTTTGGTGTTCATCATAATAGATAACACCCTCATCCATCCAAGCTCCGATTGTTTTTTCAGTTCCAATGGATGGAACAAGCTTGCATTCTTTCTTTATAAATTCTAGGATGTCTTGGTAGACTTGATTGGAGAAAAGTTCTCCAACATTGTTATACTTCGGCAAGAAGATAACAATGTTTCCAGCTGTTTGTGTATTCTTTGCTTTCGCCAATACGTCTGCTGTTTCCACGTTGAATTTTCCTACCTTGGCTGGAGGGTTGCCCAATTGTTCTCTCATCTTTTGGAACTTCATGAGATCTTCCCCCTCTTGCAAGCCAACAAAAACCGTGATGTTGTCCTGATGAAACTCGATCGTGCAGCCGCTAAAATGGCTACAAGCCACTTCCAGCAAGTTATCCAATTCGCTAGGAAGGACCTTTTTTCCACCATTACCAGACAAAGTAATCGTGCCCTTTACATACATTCTCACTCACTCCTTTGGTTAATTAATCGTCTAGTAAGGAGTATAAGATATTTCTAATATCAAAATCTACAAAATTACCGAAGAATTAATAAAATAGATATATATTTTAGAAAGTGAGCGATCTAACTATGTTAAAAATACACATTCCTATTTTAGGGAAAATTATTAATCTAGAGTCATTGACGGTGTCGGAATTTCAATTTTATATGGAGTGTCTTCATAAATATCAACAAAATGAACCATTTACATCGTTTCAAACATTTTTTCAACAACCAACAAACGCTTGGATGAAAGGTAGTTCCCGACTCACAAGTGAGTTGAAAAACAGTCCATTGGGTAGAGCTGTCTTGGACTTTTGGTATCGTTTGGGACAAAAACAAGATTTTCTTGGATTAGAAGGAGAATATGAAGTGGAGCCTTTTTTGGAGGATAATACCCTCCCTTTGGAAGCGGTAATGGAAATATGTTCATGTGATGAACTAGTGGTATTAGATCTGTTAGACCAGGGTGAGTTAGTAGGAAAAAAGTCGGACGGAAACTGGCAGATTAGTGAGCAGTCCGTTCAGTATTATCAAAGGAGCAAACAAGGTTAAACATAAAAAACCAGTCCTCGGTTCCCCAAGAGACTGGTTTTTTTGGTTATTAGACGATTAATTAACCAAATTAAGAATAAACTAAAACTTACTTTTTGGCAATGACATAATTGTGTATTGATCAGTATTTATATATCTAAATATTCAGTAAAGTAGCGCTCCCAAGAAGAAATTTCAAATTCATTGCTTCGGCATACTGTTTCTTCCCTTTCTATTGCTGTCTGGTTGTATGCGAACGAAGAACCTGTAGTTCAAAGTCAACCAAATGTATCCAAAATCTAACTATCACAAATCCAGTCAAAAATGGAGAGTCATTTGTAATTCATCACCGCATCACCTCAAAAAAAAGCAAACACTTTACCAGATGAGATCCAAATCCCGACCGATGTTCTACAAAATGCAGTAGATATACAATAATCAAATTATCAACCATAATAAAATGAATTTGCCACTGTATAGTTTTATAAGACGGTGGCATTAATAATAAGCCCCATAATAAACGAGGCTATCTTTTACTTAAATCTGCTGATTGTTTACTTATAGTTACTATATATCGATCTAGGAATAGTACATATATTAGAAAGAGTGACCATGGTTGGAGTTAAAGATGTATAAAATAAATTGGAAAGTGTAATGGAAGATGGAGTTAATGGTGTATTAGTAGGTGTTAGAGTTCCCAGTATGAATTGAATTTTCTCTTCCTCAGCATTCATAATATTGGCTAACGATAATTCTTCTATCGCAATCGAGCCAAGTGATTGTGGATGAGTATCAGGTAAATCCGATGTAGTAGTCGAACGAAACTTTGAAACATTTGCTGGACCCATCGTTTCACCTCCATTTGTTCCAAGAGCTTAGTTTTCCAGTTAAGTGAAGTTACTTTCCATCATATGGAGAAAGTTATGTAACGGGCACGGCAAAAAGTAAAAAAACAGCTAATATGAATAGCTGTTTTTATCAACTTTTATTTTTGTCTGTATCAGATATTAACTTTTGATATTTTTGAGCATCCTCGTTTGAATAGTATTGATCCAAGAAAGAGTCTAGAGTGAATCCCTGGTTTTTTAAGCAGATCCGAAGAGCTTTTCTCGCATCCTGAAAATTTGGTGATACCACAACCGTTTGGAGAAAGCATTTAATTGCCTCGCTTGGTTCTCCTAACTTTTGATGACAAAGACCACAGTAGTACATCGCTTGATAGCTCCCCAAACCATATAAACAAAGGTATTCTAAGTTACCTTCCCCTATCTCTAGGCATTTTTGGAATGATGCTAGTGCTTCTTTATATTCTCCACGAGCTAGCAAGATATATCCCATATAGAAGTGCAGATCTACATAATCAGGATATAACGATACTGCTAAGCGAATGCTAGGCCATGCTCCCTCTATACTCCCGAGACTGAGCATAATAGAGTATTTTAGCTTGTATAAAAGAGCTGGTGGTGTCGATTTGGCTGTTAAAAAGTCACGAATGGACTGATTAACGTGTTGAAAAGCTTTAGCATACTCTTGGACGCGGTAATACTCAGATGCAATGTGGTAGTGAATCCAAGGACTATGTTCCTTTTCCCCTAGTTCACGCTTTAACAAAGTGAGATTTCGTTCAAATTTCCCTTTTTTCTCTACTGACGTTTGTAGGTATCCAGTGTGGTACACACGAATTGGTACAATCCCTACCCTTTTTTTCTGATCTGTTTCCGAAAGAACATTTGTTATATTAAGCGTTTCATGAATTCTATTCTCAAAGCAAAACCCCATATGGTTACGAAATAGTCGATGATGTGCAATCTGATAAAAGTGACTTTTGTCTTCCTTTTCACCAATAAAGTTGATTAGATTGACTGCCAATAAATCATAATTCGAACAATACAATATATCACGTAACATGGCCGCATCTTTGACTTCTACCTTCTCGTCTGCATCTAGCCATAAGATCCAATCCCCCTGCGCTTTTTGAATCCCGTAGTTTCGTGCAGCAGAAAAGTCATCCGTCCATGGGAAGTCATAAATGTTTGCTCCGTAATTTTGAGCTATCTCCTTCGTTCGATCGGTCGAACCGGTATCCACTAAAATGATTTCATCCACAATGTACTTTACGCTTTCTAAACATGAGGCAAGTGTCTCTTCCTCGTCTTTTACAATCATGCAAAGGGATAATTGCTTAAAAGAAATCACGATATCTTCCTCCTTAGAATTTTTCCTAGTCATTTATCACGACTTTTTTCACCATGAATATGATGCAGATAACTAGGGAGGTGTGAGCCGTGCCTAACGAGCAAATCTCCATTTGTTGGAAAGGTTCTTTTTCAGAAAACCACAGCTTTGGTAAAGTGAATCGCAATATTCGAAAACAACTACAAAATAAAATTGAGATTGAGCTACTCTCCATTAACACAGATCAAACAAACCATACTGCTTTATCAGAAGGAACAACGATACATGATATTTCGATATATCATCAATGGCCTCCACATTGGAAGTCTCCTAAGAGTAAGTATTGGGTTACAATGCAACCCTGGGAGTTCGGGGCGGTTCCGAAATCTTGGCTGATGCCTATGAAGTTTTGGACGGATGAGATATGGGTTTATAGCCATTACAACAAGGAAAATTATGTCCGCTGTGGAATCCCAGAACATAAGATCCGAGTCATACCGCTTGGAGTCGACGAAAAGATTTATCATAATCAAGTGGAGCCTTTTCTTTTGCAACGTCCCTCCTTTTTTCATTTTCTTTTTGTAGGAGGAACTATCCCGCGAAAAGGGATCGATCTGCTCCTCGCTGCCTATTTGGAGGAGTTTTCTGCAGATGAAGATGTTTGTTTGGTGATTAAAGACTCTGGCAGTAATTCTTTTTATAAAGATTCTTCCATGGCAGAAAAAATCTACTCTCTGACAAAACAAGAAGGAATCCCTCGCATCGAGTACATGGATGACCATTTATCTGAACAAGAACTTGCCAGCTTATATCGTGCATGTGACTGTCTCGTACATCCTTATCGAGGCGAGGGATTTGGTCTTCCTATTATTGAAGCAATGGCTTGTGGGACACCTGCCATTGTACCGAATAAAGGGCCCAGCCAAGATTTTTGCGATGAAGAGACTGCTTTTTTTCTTTCCGCAAAAGAAGAAATATTAGAAACAGACGAAATAGATGGACACAAATTGATACAAAATCCTTGGTGGTTGCATATAGAGCAAGCCAAATTACAAAAGATGATGAGATATGTTTATGAAAATCGGAACGAATTAGATAAGAAAGGCAAGCTCGCCAGTAAAAAAATCTTGTCTTCTTTCACATGGAAACAGACAGGAGAGCATATTACAGTTGCTGTCAAGGAGTTACTATTTAAGACGGCTCCAAACAAGATGGGAGATCACGAAATTGTTTGTATGGAGCTACTCAATGCAAATGAAGCAGAGCGATTTGGGAGATTAGAAGAAGCCCAGGAGATCCTGAAGAATGTTTTACAAATTTACCCTCAAACCATTGCAGCACATTACCATCTAGCTAAACTACTGATGGGTAGCAAGCGCTATGTTGAAGCCATCCAACATTTAGTCTATGTCTCTCGTTCTATGGATCAGGAATCCAAATCATTTCAAGCTGAGATTTGGAGTTTATTAGGGACTTGCTATATTCAAATACAGGTTTACCAGACAGCTGTTCAATCCTTTCAAAAAGCAAGTGAATTGAACCCCTCTATTCAAATGCAAGAAATTTTTTCTCTTCAAGAGGGTATTGCGAAAACCAAAGAACAGCTAGCTACTTTATATCATCGTTTAGGAAACTGTTATTCGGAACAAAACAACTTAATTAAAGCTGAGGAGATGTTAGAAAAAGCCGTTACTTATACAAGTAATCCAACTTTGCTACAAAACGATCTGGAAAAAAATAAGGAACGTATACAGCAAAAAGTTGAATCAATACAAGAAGCTCCTTCCATCTCGATTGCTTCCATAGGAATCAAACCAACTACTATCTATTGGAAAGTGTCGCCCCTCTATCCTCTACAAGATGATTTGGAACGAATAAAGCAGAGACAACAGCGATGGGAGTCTTATTTTGTTAAGGGAGACCGAATACTACAGATACAATGGAATGGCAAAACGAACGGGAATCTCTCCGTCTCAACCAAAGGATTATGGGAAGGGATACTGATTCAAATAAAAGAGAGTCCTTCCTCTACCTATGATCTGTTGGAGCTTTTGAAACAAACGTATTCTCTTGTCACTCAAACGGGTAAACTCCTTTTCCTATTAGAAGATGACAATAGTATCCCAGATCCCTCCTCCCTTCGTAACATGGTAGAGATGATGGCTAAGATAGCCAATTGGAAGGTTAAGGAGTCGCACACAATGGATTCATCACGATCTTTTTATCTTATTTTGGAAAAAGTCCATTACGAAATGTTATGGCAATCCCCCTTGTTTAATCCAACTGGATACGCAGAAGAGCAAAAGTATTTTTTGGAGGGGATTCGACCTTTTCCTGTCCGGATTAAGCTCCAACCAATTTACGGTTCTGACTCCTATGAGTATCCAAGTGAATTACAAACATACTTAACTTCACTCCAGAATCAATCAATAAATCAACCACTTATCCATTATCAAGCAGCTCCCGCAAACCTGATTTCCTATCCGGTTGCTCCAATCTCCATTGGAAGAACGATGTTTGAGACAGACTCGTTACCACCGGAATGGGTGAAAAATTTAAATGAGATGACAGAAGTTTGGGTTCCTTCCGAATTTAATCGAGAGACTTTCGCCAATGCTGGAATTGATCCGAAACGTATCTATCTGATGCCTGGCACTTTGGATGAAAGGGTATATGACCCAGAAAAAGTACAATCAATCGCTATGCCAAATCAACATTCTTTTAAGTTTCTATCGGTTTTCGATTGGAGTGTTCGTAAGGGTTGGGACGTTCTGTTAAAAGCATATTTTGAAGAGTTCCATTATAAAAATGAGGTATCTCTCATTTTAAAAATAACGAAAATTAATGAACCGGGAATTAATCCTTATCGGGAGATTAAAGAGTTATCGAGACAAATGGGTCTCGCCCAAGTTCCACATGTTCAAATTATTCAGGAGAACTTAACAGAAGAAGAATTAATTCGCCTCTACGCTTCGGTAGATTGCTTTGTTCTTCCCTCTAGAGGAGAAGGTTGGGGACGTCCTTACATGGAAGCGATGGCAATGCAACTCCCGACGATCGGAACGAAGTGGAGTGGGCAGATGGCATTTATGAACGATCAAAATAGTTATCTCTTAGATGTAGAAAACCTAGTTCCAGTAGATCCTGAACAGATGCCAGCTCATTTTCATGGGCACAGATGGGCAAATCCAAGTGTGGACCATCTGAAGCAGCTAATGAGATATGTTTTCGATCATCCAAAAGAAGCAAAGAAAAAAGGGATAGATGCAAGAAGGACTCTTTTCCCTGCTTTTTCTAGGCAGCGAATTGGTCAACGGATGTATCGGCGAATGGATGAGTTGGTTCGCTCCTATTTCCAACAATAGCGCATTAAATCACCCCCTGGACCATGTTTTCATAGAAGACATGGTCCAGACGGTCAATAGCGAAAGTAAAGAGGTGAAATGGGATGGATCGGAAATTTGTATACATTGGCAATCATACTGTCATCACCCAATTGCTCTACGGACCTAAAATTTTTGTGGACACAAGAGACCTCAGTGTTTCTCCGCATTTGATTTTAGATGGCTATTGGGAAGATTGGATTTCGAGACTTCTTCTTACCATGATTAAGCCAGAAATGACCTTTTTAGATATTGGAGCACATTGCGGCTATTTCTCTCTCTTAGCTTCTTATCTAGTAGGTCCCAAAGGGAAAGTTCACGCATTTGAGCCAAATCCCCATCACCACGAGAACTTTTTGAAAAGTAAAATTGTGAATGGTTTTAGTCAACTAGAACTTCACAAAGTAGCACTAGCCAATGAAGACTCCGATGTCATGCTCTACATTCCGAATAATCTAACAGCCTCCGCTACAATCCATGAAAAAGTAGATGACGAATACGACCATATCGAAAAAATACAAGTTCGTGGTGTCAACTTAGACTCTTATCTCCCTGATCTAACAGCTGACATCATTAAAATCGATATTGAAGGGGCAGAACCGCTTATTATGGATAGCCTTTTCTCCGTCATTCGTCGAAGTCCAGATGTCAAAATTATTATGGAGTTTAACCGTTATTCTTGGGAGTCGGATGGTCATAACAGCGAAGAAATATTGAATCGCTTCGTAAATGAGGGTTTTTCTATCTCTGTCATACAATATGATGCATCGTTAAAACAAACATCAGTCAAGAAGCTATTGCAAATGACAACGCAGTTCACTCACTTTGACCTATTTTTAAGTAGGATTTAGCTTATTTTTTGCATGTCCTCACAGAGTTCTGATTATCCCCTTTTGGAGGTTTTTATGGCGAACAAAGCTGCGTTAATTTCTGGAATAACTGGGCAAGATGGCGCTTATTTAGCAAAGTTACTATTAGAAAAAGGCTACCGAGTGTATGGTTTGCTCGCACATCGTAGTACGAAACCATTCTGGAGGCTTTCCTATCTCGGGATTGAAGAGGAAGTCGAGTTTGTTGATGGAGATTTGATGGATCTCTCTTCTCTCGGGCGAGCCATGGCCGAAGTGAAACCAGATGAAGTCTATAATCTTGCAGCACAAAGCTTTGTCGGAGTCTCTTGGCAACAACCGATATTGACTGCAAATGTAACTGGTCTAGGTGTGCTCCACATGTTAGAAGCAATTCGCTTAAACAACCCAGAAATCAGATTCTATCAGGCTTCTTCTAGTGAAATGTTTGGACTTGTCCAAGAACCTATTCAATCCGAAACCACTCCTTTTTATCCTCGAAGCCCCTACGGAGTGGCCAAACTGTTTGGACATTGGATGACCAAAAACTATCGAGAGAGCTATCAGATGTTTGCTTGTAGCGGAATCTTATTTAATCATGAGTCGCCTTTGCGTGGTTTAGAATTTGTAACACGCAAGGTGACGGATGCTGTTGCTCGCATTTCTCTGGGCAAACAATCTGACCTTCGTCTCGGTAATATTGATGCCAAGCGAGATTGGGGGTTTGCTGGAGATTATGTCGAGGCGATGTGGCGAATGCTTCAGCATGATGTCGCAGACGATTATGTAGTAGCAACAGGTATCACCTCCACTGTGAGGCAGATGTGTGAGATCGCATTTCAGCATGTGGGACTCTCTTATGAGGATTATGTTGTCATCGATCCCAAATTTTATCGCCCAGCAGAGGTGGATATTTTGTTAGGGGATGCTTCCAAAGCGAAGCAACAACTTCAATGGACAGCCAAAACGAGTTTAGAGACACTGATTCAAATGATGGTAGAGGCAGATCTAGAAAGAGTGAGACAAGAAGGAAAAAATGTATCAGGGAGCATAATGCGATGAAACTAGTACTATTATCAGGTGGTTCTGGTACTAGATTGTGGCCTTTGTCACATCAACAGAAACCAAAGCAATTTTTGGAAATTTTAGAACGTCCTGATGGAAAAGGGCAAGAATCTATGATCAACCGTGTAGTTAGACAAGTAGAAAACATAGGCCTACTCGATCATACCTATCTCTCTACTAATATCCAATACCATAAACTCATAGAAGAGCAATTAGATACCAAAGTCCCTCTCATCTTGGAACCAGAAAGTAAGGATACATTTCCGGCAATTGCATTGTCAGCTCTCTATCTAAAGGACTATACAGAAGCTGACCAAGATGAAATTATATGTGTGAGTCCAGTTGATCTCTATGTAGATGAAACATTTTTTTCCACCTTATTGTTGGCTGAAAAGATACTGCTTGAAAACAACCAAAACTTAGCCATGATTGGAATCTCCCCCTCTTACCCAGCAGAAAAGTATGGGTATATTGTTGCCAAGCAAGAAGGGCAGACTCCATCTACCGTATTAAATGTAAGCCATTTCGTAGAGAAGCCACCGCGAGAATATGCACATAGACTCATTCAACAAAATGCTTTTTGGAATAGTGGGGTTTTTTGTTTTCGATTAGAGTTTTTACTTGACCTTCTGCGACAACGAAATCTGCCCCTTACTTATGATGGCTTTTTAGAAAATTACCCTAACCTGCATAAAATCAGTTTTGATTATGAAGTTGCAGAGAAAACGGCTGATGCAATCGTCATCCCGTATCATGGAACATGGGATGATGTTGGAACCTGGGATAAACTGACCGAAAAATTAAATAAAGAGGTTTTGGGCAGAGGAATCCTGAGTGAGGATAGCAATAACAGCCATATCATCAATGAGCTAGAAATCCCGATACTTGGAATCGGTCTTGAAAACGCAATCATTATTGCAAGTGATAAGGGGATTCTTGTTTCTGAGAAAAAAAGTAGCACCCGAATGAAAGAGTACCATCAGAAAGTATCATTTTTTCTGGATAATCAGCCCGATGGAAGTAGTCACAAACTCTCCTAACTGAATCCGCAATTGGATGGGACCTTCAAATGGGGGCATATCTACAATAGACTCAATCGGTCCCTCTCCAATTGTAAAGTCTACCTCAATCTCATAACCTTTTGCATGGAATTCCTCTACCAGATCTTCAATATCCCGTTTACGGAAAACAACCGTTGCAATATTGTCGTAAGTAGCATCATTAGAAAATAGATTGTATTCTGTTGTATGAACTGCCACTCCACCAGGACGTAACGTCTCCATCTGTTTTAGAAGAAATTGTTTGCTATTTTTTAGTGATCCCAAGTGTTCTAATGAAGAGGAAGACCATGAAAAATCAAACTTATTGTTTAATGTGTTGGGAATCGCATTCATATCCACGCTCTGAAACGAAACCAGATGACGAAACACAGTATCATCGCATATATTCCACCGATTCAGGCTGGTAAGATCATGGCTGTGTTGATTGGTATCCACCCAACCTCGTCTAATTGCTTCATCCAAATCTAGATCTGTAGCCAAAATCTGTGAACCATGTGCAGCGAACATCGATACCAACGGTTCTTGACCAACTCCAAATCCAATTCCATGCTTCCCGAGTTGTAACATCCCTCTTTCCAATAACGCTTCATAAATAAAAGCATACTCCCATAATTTCCGATGAAATGCAGGAGGGTTTTTCAACATTTGACAAGCGCGAAAAAACCAAATCGTTGCAAAGTCTTTTTCCTGACAAATCTGAGATTTTAGCATAGAATCTCTCCTTTGTTAGAGCAAACATGAATGTTTTATCTTATGCAACATAGCTGGTACGAGTCCCACCTAACTTTTTTGTTCATAGGAGGTTTAATGATGAATCCAAACGTTGTTTATCAAGAGTGGCTTCGTGCTTCCTATTTAGATGAACAGACAAAACAAGAACTTCTCTTGATACAAGGAGATTCTAATGAGATAAGCGATCGCTTCTGTCGACATCTTGAATTCGGGACAGGTGGTGTGAGAGGAATCCTCGGAGCTGGACGAAATCGCATCAACCGGTATACGATACGACGTATCACACGAGGATTAATCGCCAGTTTAGAACCGCCTTCAAGTGTGGAGAAAAAGAGAGGTGTTGTGATCGCATATGATAATCGACACCAATCACATGAGCTCGCAATTGAAACAGCAAATACACTACTATCACATGGGATAGTGGCCTATCTATTTCCATCTGAATGCCCCACACCTCTTCTGTCTTTTGCAATTCGAGAGCTGAAAACTTTAGCGGGAGTGGTCATTACAGCTAGTCACAACCCACCAGATTATAACGGTTACAAAATATACGGATCAGACGGAGGTCAGATCACACCTCAACGAGCCCAAAAAATATCTTATTACTTAGATAATATCTCGGAGATTCCTGATCATCTAGAGCCTCCAAATTGTCCCCACTCAGACATCCAGTGGCTTGATAACACGATTGAAGATCAATACATCGCACAACTACAAGAACTCCTTCTTCATCCCGACGTATTATCTCGATCCTCCCTGCGTGTAATTTACACCCCTCTCCATGGCGTAGGAGGAGAATTAGTCCAAAAAACGTATATAGCTGCTGGCTATTCTAACTATCTGATCGTACCGGAACAGGCGGAACCAGATCCTGAATTTCGAACCGTGTCCTCTCCAAATCCAGAAGACCCTACCGCATTTACGCTTGCAATCTCCTTAGGAAAAAAAGAGAATGCAGACCTACTGATCGCAACCGACCCTGACTGTGATCGTGCTGGAATAGCAGTAAAACAATCAAATGGTGACTACGGATTTCTAACAGGAAATCAGACTGGGGCACTACTTCTCCATTACTTGCTCACAACCAATAAACAGCATCACCTCCTCCAAAAAGGAGTTATGATTCAAACTGTTGTATCTAGTCCTTTAGGTGAAAAGATAGCCCTCTCACATGGACTGGAAGTGAGAAAAACATTAACAGGGTTCAAATACATTGGAGAACAAATTGAACTAATAGAGCAACGTGGAGAAAAAAAGTTTGTATTCGGCTATGAGGAAAGCTTCGGTTATCTTGCAGGAACCTTTGTTCGGGATAAAGATGGAGTAATGGCTACCCTACTCCTCACCGAAATGGCTGCCTATTATCATGAGCAACAGAAGACGCTGATCGATGTATTAGAAGAGATTTACAACCAATACGGTTTTTTTGCCGAAAGCCTACAGACATTTACCTTGAAGGGCGAGATCGGACGAGAAAAGATGCAAACGATTATGGCATCTCTGCGCGAGAAACCTCCTCATACGATCGGGTCTATTCCGATCTGTAAAATGGTGGATTACGAGAGACAGATTGAAACCTTCATAGGGAAAATAAGTTCCCTCCCCTATCCCAAAGAGAACAGTCTCCAGTTTATCTTACAAGACGATTCGTGGTTCTGTGTCCGTCCGTCAGGAACAGAACCTAAAATGAAGATCTACTTCTCAACTCAAGGACAAACAAAAGAGGATTGCCAAAGGAAACTCGCAGTTTTACAAGAAGAAGTGGTTTCCTTAATAAAACGAGGGATAGATTCGACATTGATTAACTAGATTAATTTTTATATTGACAAAAACTATAATTTATGATATAATAAATAATTTATTGATATACTCCCTCTGCTTTTGTATAATAAACATAGCTCTTCCAAAAGCAAGTAACTACTCAGGGGGATTCAACATGAAAGATGCAAATCGTGTGGAATTTTTAGAGTTAAATATTAACGGATTTGTGATATATCCAACTTTAGTGTGGGATTCGCAATCTGCTATTCTCATCGATACAGGAATGCCAGGTCATGTGGAACAGCTTCGAAAAGCGATGGAAAAGGTAGGAGTAAGCTTTGAGCAACTTACCGCAATAATCATCACTCATCAGGATATTGATCATATGGGTGGTCTGCCAGAAATTCTATCCAATACTAGAAAAGAGCTACTAGTCTATGCACATGAACTAGAAAAGCCTTATATAGAAGGAACCTATCCACTTATTAAGACAGATTTAAGCCGCATGACCAAAGAAGAAATCGATGCTCTCCCCGAAGAAATGCGAAAACTATATGCCCATCCTCCAAAAGCCAAGGTGACTCATACTTTATCCAACGGGCAAGTCCTCCCTTTTGTTGGTGGCATCCAAGTAATAGAAACACCTGGTCATACAGATGGTCATGTTTGCCTCTACTTACAACAGAGTAAAACATTAGTTGCTGCTGATGCGATGTATTGTGTTGATGGAATGCTAGGAGGTCCACATGAACCAACCGCACTAGATATAGAAACAGCCCGGCAATCATTGACGAAACTTTTGGACTTCGAGATCGATTCTGTCATCTGTTATCACGGTGGGATATGTAAAGAGAATGTATCAGTGCAATTAAAAAAACTCACAAAGAAAACAATCAAAAAATAAATCACTCCCAAAAGCAGCCCGGCTCTATCTTATAGCAGTCTGCTTTAATTATCTTTATCCCGATAATAGGATTCTTTCTATTACATTCGTTTGATCAAACGGCGAGTTGCAAAGTAAGGGCGTCGATTAATAGTTGAGGATCATAGTCAGCTAAATCCTTTATTTTCTTGATTCTATAAAACTGCGTTAATCAGAAAAGAGCTTGAGAGATTTACCATTCCTCTCAAGCTCTTTGGTTCTATTTTTAATCTTCTATGATTGCGACAACCCGTGCCCATCCAGCACTTGCATTTTCGATCTTAATAGGGAAAGCAGATACCTTAAATCCATGTGCATATGGGATTTGATCTAAATTACATAACTTTTCGATTTGTAGATACTCTTTCTCTCTACCTACTAGATGAGCCTCCCAGAACTGGGTTTTCCCTTCTTTTGCTTCTTTAGCGGTCACATCAAATGGTCGGTCTAATCCCCAAGCATCAATCCCGATCATCTTGATTCCTTGATCAATAAGCCACTCAGTAGACTCGCGAACTAAGCCAGCGTGACGATATTCATAGCCTGGTTCTTGGAAATAGGCAGAAGCGCCTGTATGTATTAAAACAATGTCATACGGTTTGAGCTGATATTGGATACGTTCTAGTTCTTCCTGTAAATCTGAAACGGTGATCGCTTCCCCTGCTTGTTTATGAGTCATATTTAAGACGACTCCATCCCCATAACACCAAGACAAAGGCACATGATCAATGGTGCGTGCTGGGTCTCCATCTGACATAGTAGAACCATAATGATATGGTGCATCGACATGGGTTCCAGCATGGGTAGATAGTGTTACTTGCTCTACTGCCCATCCTTCTCCTTCTGGCCAGTACTCTTCACCAAGGCCTAGTAGCTTATCAGTTAGGGCTACTGCATCTTGATGAGGAGAATACTGAATAGAGTGTGGATTGGGTTCAAAATGGGAGGTGCTATTTTTTAATTTATCACTTAAATCCACCAAGATCGTTTGTTTTCCGTTTCTCACTACTTCTTCTCTCATATTCGATTGGCTCCTTTGGTGTCTATGATTTCTGAGATTACTCAACACTTATAATTCTCCTTGTTACGTTCTTTCCCACCTATTAAGTTTAACAAGAAACTGTTCATAGCAAATCACAAATCTATTACACTTTTCGAAATTAAATTATTTATATATAGTAGAAAAATAGGAACAGGAGGGTTTGGTAATGGAAATGTACTCTAAAGGAGTCAAACAACATCTAGACCGACTCAGCGAAGCGATTACAGAACGCCATCAGAACTTTATCGTCAACACAGTAAATGAAAGTTGTCTCCGTCTAGCAGTTCTAGATGGAGAATATGAGTGGCACTATCATCCCGATTCAGATGAGCTTTTTATTGTTTTGGAGGGAGAACTTTGGATTGACTTTCAAGATAAGCCTTCTATCTCCCTTCAACCTCATGAAATGATCACCATCCCAGCCAATGAAATTCATCGAACCAGATCCAATATGAGAACGGTTAATTTATGTCTAGAACACACGCATGCCAACACCATCTTCGTCTAAAAGGCATCAATTCAATGCGAGAGTAAAGAAACTTGTCTCGAAAAATTTAAGTAAAAATAATAAGGTTTCGTCTGTTATTGATTCTCCAATGTGTCCGTTTATTCCAAGTGAATTTCAAGAAGCACTGATTTTGTCGAATCGGTGCTTCTTTATATGTATAATTTATTTCCTAATTGTTTTCTGCATTTTTTATAAGACACCCATGAAATATTATTAGAAGGAAAATCAATGACAGAGAAAATGAAAAAAGACACATTACCATTTAATGTGCACCAGACTCCACAATCTTTTTATATGTAGGAGGTACATATAATGCAATCCCCACTAACAATGCCTGTAAAATTCTTGCAAGGTGAAAAAGTGTACTTACGTCCACTCAGCTTAGCGGACACAGACCAGTATTTCCATCAGTTGTTTGACCACGAAGTGAGGAGGTGGACAGGCACCCAAAAATGCTTTACCAAAGAGCAAATCCATCAATATATCGAAGAAAAGTGGAAGGACTCCTCCTCTCTCCTTTTGTTGATCGCGTTGCAGGAAAATGATGAAGTAATCGGAGATATTGCAATTCAAGATATCGATTCCTATAATCGAAATGCCAATATTCGGATTGCTATTAGTAATGAAAATCATCAAGGAAAAGGATATGGCAAAGAAGCCATGACACTTATGCTAAATCACGGCTTTGGGATTCTCAATCTCCATCGAATCGAGTTAAATGTATTCTCATATAACAAACGTGCCCTCCATGTATACAAGCAACTTGGTTTTCAAATAGAAGGCGTTCAACGCGAAGCGCTTTTTTATCATCATGAGTATCATGATTCTATTCTAATGAGTATCCTAGAAGATGAATTTCGCAAGACCCACTCCATCTCTACAAAGAAAACTTCCTAATGTTCCGTCTTATTTAAGATCCCATATAAAAATAGGTCCAGCATCTCTTCAGCTAAATGTTCATATTCTGGTGGGAAAACAACATTTCCATCAAGATGTAAAAAAGCTTGTCCTAAAAAGTTTAAGTAGAATAATAATGTTTCGTCTTTTACCGATTCTCTAATATGTCCCGTCTCCCGTCCGTTTTTCAATAACTTTAAAAAGAGCGGTATGGACTGCTCACTAGATAATCTTGCAATATACTCCTGAAACTCATGATCCTGAGCGAACAACTGTGTATAAAGGGAGAGATTAAACTGACTTGCAGCTTGTTTCTTGATAGAAATAAGCTGCTTTATTTTTTCTTCAAACGTTATATTCATATCTAAAATCTGTTTAAATCTTTCTGTTTCTCGTTCGATGAACCGTATAATAGCAACTTGGAGAAGCCTCTCTTTACTTCCGTAGTAATTATATATAGTTACTTGCGATACCTGTGCCTTTTTGGCAATGTCCGCAATTTTGATATCATTCAACTCTAGGTGCAACAAAGAGATCGTTGTCTCCTCGATCTTTCTCCTTTTTTCCTGCGTCCGCTTCAAAAATCCGTCCAACCACATCCACCTCCATCGCTATCTTAACACATTTTGAAATCAATCATAAAAATCGTTTCAAAACCAATTTACAAAAGAGAAGGAAAGGAATAAGATGAATTTGAAATCAAATTTGATTTTCGTTTCAAAAAATGAGGTGAACAGATGATACAACTTCAAAACGTTACACGGAAATTCCCCAATGGGAAAGGGATTTTCGAAGTTTCCTTAGAGGTACAACAAGGAGAAGTTTTTGGATTTATTGGTCCAAATGGTGCTGGTAAGTCCACTACCATTCGTCACTTGATGGGATTTATGAAGCCAGATTCTGGTACCTCTTCTATCCGTGGATTGGATAGTTGGAAAGATTCGACTGAGGTGAAGAAATATGTTGGTTACTTACCTGGTGAAATTGCCTTTATAGAAGGAATGACCGGAAAAAATTTCTTGGATTTACTAGAAGGAATGCGGGGTCAAAAAGATCTCGCTCGGAAGAATCGTCTATTGGAACACTTGGAATTAGATCCTACCTCCCCCATACGGATGATGTCCAAAGGGATGAAACAAAAGCTTGGATTAGTTGCAGCCTTTATGCATGATCCAGAAATCTATATTTTAGACGAGCCTACATCTGGTCTGGATCCTTTAATACAACAACGTTTTATTGAGTTGATCTTAGAAGAAAAACAACGAGGCAAAACGATCTTTATGTCTTCTCACATGTTCCGTGAGATGGAAAAAACATGCGATCGTGCTGCAATGATGAAGGATGGGAGAATCATTGCCGAAAATGATATGGAGACCTTTCAGCGCGAAAAGAAACAACAATTTCAAGTAACTGTCCGAACAAAAGAAGACGTGCAAAAGCTACTTGAACATCCATTTGTACGATTAGTAAATGAAGATACAGTAGAGTTTCAAGTAGACCAACAAGTAAACAAGATGATTGCAATCTTACACGAAGTAGATGTAGTCAACCTACGAAGTGTGGAAGAAGATCTAGAAAACCTCTTTCTCCATTATTACCAAAAGGAGGATTCAAAATGAACTTCGCTTTATACCGAGCAATGCTAAAGCAGCAAAGTAAAAAAATACTTGGATTTGCTTTAGGTTCTTCTACCTTCCTACTTATGGAGACATTTTTATATCCCTCTATAGAAGAAGCGATGAAAGCGAAAATGGATATCTTTGAAACCCTTCCAGACGGTATGTTAGCAGCTTTTGGTTTGGATAAAGGGTTTGCGATCTCGTCTGTTCTGGATCTTTTTTCAGTACAGTATTATAGCTTGATATTCTTAGTTCTCTTATCCTTATTTACTGTCTCGATGGCGAATCAGCTTCTTAGTCATTTTGTCGAACAAGGAAGCATGGCTTACCTGCTATCAATACCAGTCAATCGCAAACAAATCACCTTTACCATGATCTCTGTCTTTTTTACAGGACTCTTAGTGATCATGGTCTGTAATTTCCTATTTCCTTATGTAGGATCCTACTTAAACAATGTGGAACTGGATTGGAAGTCGCTCTTTCAGTTGAACCTACTAGGATTTCTCTTGTTCTTTGCGATTGGTGGCTATAGCTTTTTCTTCTCTGCCCTCTTTTTAAATGGACATCGAGTTCTTGCTTGGGCAGGTGGTTTGACATTGATCTTTTATATTCTTGACATGATCGGGAAAGTAAACCAACAGTGGGAAGATTTGCGCTATGGATCTATTTTTACTTTATTCCAACCAACTGAGATCATAACTGGTGATGTCGAGCTCTACTCTGCCTCTCTCATATTATTTAGCTTAGGGATAATCGGATACTTTCTGACCATAGCGATTTTTCAAAGAAAAGATTTGCCTTTGTAATTAGAACATAGAAGCCGACTATCTTATTATTAAACAAGAGAAGTCAGCTTCTTTTATGTTTACAGAAAAATAAGATGAACGAAAATCGGAAGTGTGAGAAGATAGAGTTCTATTTATGAACTTCAGATTAGAATTCTAGGAGGAACAGGATTGAGCAAACGAGCAGTTCTCTGGTTTACGGGTCATTCCAAAGCTGGAAAAACCACCTTAACCAGGATGCTAACAGACCAATTACAAGAATTAGGACATCAGGTAGTACGTTTAGATAGTGACACACTCCCTGTTTCGATCATCAAACCTCAAGCTGATACTTGGGAACAAAGACAAGAGTATAAACATGAAAATTTAGTATTTTTATCAAGTTTATTGACTCAATACGAAACGATCGTGTTAATCGCTTCTGTTGGCCGTTTTCAAAAGTGGAGAAATCTCCTTCGCCAACAGGTACCAAACTTTATGGAAATCTATCTAGACTGCCCACTAACAACTCGTTTAGAACGAGATGTAGATTCCAAATATGAAAAGAACAAAGAGTACTTCCATTTTTACGAAGAGCCATCCGAACCTGAACTCACCATTCAAACAGATCAGGTAACTCCTGGTGAGAGTATTCGTATGATCTTACGAGAAATGAAAAAGAAACAATTTATTTAAAGGATGTACTAGGAGGACAGAAGATGCAAAAAGGGGTCGTTGTTTGGTTCACTGGTTTACCGAATGCAGGAAAATCTACCACCAGCAAGTTAGTGAAAAGAGAGTTAGAGAAATTGGGCACCGATGTAGAATTACTTGACAGCGATGAAGTGCCACGTACTCTTACGAAAGATTTAAGTCCAGATTGGAAAACAAGACAGTTTCAAAAATGCACCAATCTTACCTACATCGCGAAACTATTACTAAAACGCAATGTAGTGGTGTTGATCGCGTCTGTTGGAAGATTCGAGGATGTTCGTGCCAATTCACGGGCAGAGTTAAAAGATTTTGTAGAAGTCTATCTGAAGTGTCCCCAAGATGTTCGACTAGACAGAGATGACAAAGCCAAATATACAAGACATGCTGATACGATTTACTACTATGAAGATCCAGTATCTCCTGAAATTATGATCGAGACGAATCAATGCCCCCCTGAAGCAGCTGCTCAAAAGGTGGTCGATTATCTCATGACTCATGGTTATATCGGTGTAGAGGACCAAAATCTGATTGGAACCGGTCAAATATAACAGAAACCTCTCATCTAGGAATTCCTAGATGAGAGGTTTCTGTTATTTATGCTTGCCTTTTATTCAAAATCATTGTATTTTAGTTTTATGACTATTGAACTTAAATTGAGTGATGACCACCGAGTTAAGATTTTTAAAGCTCTATCTGACCCTACACGTATTGAAATTATTCGCACACTCTACAATGCCAACAAAGAGATGGCATGCGGGGAGGTTGGCGAGATCTGTTCTGTTTCAAAGTCCAACGCTTCTTATCATTTCCGGACTTTACGTGAGGCAGGGTTGATTATAGTCCGAAAGGAGGCACAGACCAAGTATACTAAGCTAGACAAAGTTACATTTCAAAATTACTTGCCAGGGTTCCTAGAAACATTGTAATTAATCTGGAACCTTTTTTCTTAGCCAGTAGTTCAATAATCATACAACTACAATACAAAGTGAAAAAGAAGGTCTTTATTATGAAAAAAATACTATGCTTGTTCTTTTTGATCATGTTTTTCATTGGGACAGATACATTTTTAATCTCCCCTTTGTTACCTACATTGCGAGAAAAATTTGGAGTGAACACCGAAATTTCTGGTTGGATGATTGGTGCTTACGCACTTGGCTATGCACTTTTTGCTCTTATTGCTGGTCCTCTTTCCGATGGTCTCAATCGGAAGAATGTAATGATTTACGGTATGATAGGTTTTGGATTTTCCACTATTCTATGCGGTGTTGCTACAGGATTTTGGTCCATGATTATTTATCGAACATTAGCGGGGATTTTTGCTGCTTTTGTTACACCTCAAGTTTGGGCAACGATCCCTGCTATCGTTCCTCCGTCTAAAGTACTGAAATCAATGGGGATTGCTACAGCAGGACTAGCCGTTTCACAGACATTAGGAGTTCCCGTTGGTACATACCTAGCTCTTGTTTCTTGGTCAATGCCGTTCTTTTTGATCGGGACCCTTTCTCTAGTGCTCGTAATACCTATCTATGTATTCGTTCCTGACATCCCTCCTGTCTCTAAGGGGAAACAACCTTCGATACTCACCCGTTATAGTGAGATTCTAAAAGAAAGCGCATCACAGAAATTATTTCTAGCATACTTTGTTTTTCAAACTGGGAATTTCGCAACATTTGCTTTTTTAGGGACTTGGCTCGCTGACCAATTTATGCTGAGTGTAGAGCAAATTGGTGCTGTTTTAGTCTTTATAGGGCTCGGTAATTTAATTGGAAGTTTTTCAGGTAGTAGAGCAGTGAAAAAAATAGGTAGAAAAGTATCTCTATCTTTGGGGATTACTCTGATGATTTTGATCTATTTTTTTATTTCATACTCACCATCTGTTCACTATGTGAAGGCTGCATATTTCGCAATCTTTTTGCTTTCTGGAATCATCTTTCCTGTTATGATGGCACTGTTACAAGAACTTTCTACTACAGCGCGCGGTACAATCGCTGCTCTAAGTAATTCAGTTATGTATGGAGCAACAACACTAGGCTCCTATCTAGCTGGTATTCTTTATACCAATTATGGATTTCAATCAGTTTGCCTGTTCACCTCGGTATGTTATATTCTTTCCATCCTTCTTTGGGTAAATAGTGGTGTACTAAAAGTCAAAGAGATATAATCTTCAAGATTAAATAAAACAGGAGTAAAACGATACACGTTTCACTCCTGTAACTGCTAGATGATTCTGGCATTCGAGAATCCGGCATTTTTCAGTTGTTGTACTAACGCTGTTGCATTTGTTTTGTTTCCGAATGCTCCTACTTGTACTATATATGATAACTTCTGTTTTTTTACTTTTACAAATGCATCAGTGAAGCCAGCTTTGCGAAGTTTCGTTAAAAGGGCATTAGCAATTTTGTATTCGGGTGTTATTTACTAAAGTTCTATAATCGATGACAAATTTAAATGTTCGTTATATTAAGTATCAAAGGCCCCCGCTTACATAGCGGGCTTCTTTTTTCCTATTAACGAACATTTACGAAAATTATAAAATATTTTTACTATTTGCATAAGGAGTACTTTCCCCGGTTCGAATAACTGCTTTTGCTTGTTTAGCATACTCTTTTAATTCTATATGTGAGAGTCGTTTGATTCCAGCTTGCGGAAATAAACGTTGTACTTCTTCCATCAAATCCAAACAGTGCCGTTCTGTATCGATTGCGTAGGCTATCGTTTCTACTTCTAGCTCTTCTGATACCACCTCTACCGTCTCTAACAGACCAGGGGAGCCAAGGCGAAGTAATAGAACGACTTTCGGCACTCCTGCTGGGATCGGGAACCCACAATCACAAATTATAAGATAATCTCCTTGTCCCATACTCGCAATATGTTGAGAGATCAAACTGTTTAGAATTCCTGTTTTTTTCAAACCCTTTAACCTCCAGTATTCAATATAAACTTAGTAACTGATTAACGTACTATTTTCTTAAATGGTAGAGAAAAAACCGTTTTTGCTTCTTCGTTATAAGACAATGAATCCCCTTTTTTATGTCCAGCTAGTTTCATTTCCTATATCACCAAAAAATAAACCTCCTTATTTAAATAAGGAGGTTTATTTTTTGATAAAACTACACATCGTTAACTTCAGAGTGATCGGCTACATTCGATCAAATGAATTCGAACAAGACACGAACTATCTTCCCTAAGGGCGTGCAAATTGCTGAGCAACCAACTCTGCTTGCTTATACGCAGCGTTCTTGGCACTTTCCGCTTTATTGGGATGAGCTACTCCTTCTGCAATCACCGAATAAACCTCTTTAATTCCCATAAACGCAAAAATCGCCCTCATATACCGATCACCAAATTCCCATTCTTGCATCGGCCCCTCTGAATAAATACCACCACGAGCTTGAATATGTACTGCTTTACGATCCGTCAGCAAACCTTCCGATCCACCATCACTTGTATAACGGAACGTCTTACCTGCTATACAGATGGTATCGATATAAGCTTTCATTCTAGGTGGCATACCAAAGTTCCACATCGGCGTAATAAACACATACTTGTCCGCTTGGACAAACTGTTCGGTTGAGCGATTGATTGCGACAATTTTTTTCTGCTCTTCCTTGGTTAGTTCCTGGAAAGGAGTCCCTTTTTGGAGCTTTCCCCATCCAGCAAATGCAACCTGATCAATCTCTGGAACATCCATATCGTATAAATTTAAGATAATGATCTCATCATCGGGTGCCTCATCTTGATAAGCAAAGAAAAACTCATTGGCAATAGTTAAACTTACTGATTCAGAGCCTTTTTTGGGATTGGAATTGATCACTAATACTTGTGCCATGATTTTCCCTCTCTTCTTTCGTTGTATCGTAAATTAGCAAGTAATAGAGTCCATCATGTTTATATAGTTCGAAAATATTCTTCCTTCATACCAAATAGATGCACATTTCACTTCTCATACATCATGTTAATAAACCTCTATCAGTACTATTTCCCCTAAATTTAGTTGTCAAATTTAGATAAATATATGAATCAACACCAAAACAACTGCATAAACCTTCAGTTCTTATCTTGAATTAGCAAAATCGTATAAAAATATACACAGAAAAGGGGGAATTGACCGTTTATACTTATAGTCATGCCAATATAAGGGGGAATAGAATGAGATTGAATAGATCCTTGATTGCTTTACTATCTGCTTCCATTCTGATGGGATTAGTAGCACCATCATCCTTTGCTGCATACCAGTCAGGCTCTTATAATGTTGGATCAATAAAAGTCACCACTCACAATTCAGTTGTCACTACGCCTGAATCTTTTGGTGCAAATGGACAAGATTCCAAACTAGATACCCTAGCATTGCAACAAGCAATTCACAAAGGGGATAAAGTAGTACTAAAAGGCGGTGCTACCTATTATATTGATCAGCCTTTAGTAGCAAATAAGAACCTCATTATTACTACCACTGATGGTAAAAAAGCAACGATTGTACAAAAAAGCGCTCAATCCGCTTTTATCTTTGATAACAAACCAAAAGCAACCACTACCGTAACCAAAACGGTCCGTGTAAATCAAAATTACATTACCGTAAAAGACGCCTCCAAAATCAAAATAGGAGACTTACTTCATATCAAGTCTAGTAAATTGTGGTATTGGGATAATCGAGGATATCTAACAAAAGGAGAGTTATCTAAAGTAACCAAAGTAGAAGGAAATAATGTATACTTAGACCTTTCTGCTCGGGAATCATATTATATAAGCGGAGAAACATTAACTGTTAACGCTTATACTCCTAAAAACCTAAAAATAGAACACATTGAGTTTAAGCATCCTCAGCCAATGTCCACCGTCATGGTAAAAGTAGGTTTCACAGAGAATGCTCTGTTCCAAGATATCATCATTCGTAATTCGAAGAAGATTGGACTTATGTTAGACAAAACGTTACATAGTCATGTGACCAAAAGCTTTTTTAGCTTAGGAACAACACCTGACATTTCTTCAGGATATGGCGTACAAGATTATGGAGGTCGTCACAATACGATTTCGTACAGCACGTTTGCAAGTGTTCGACGTGGCGTCGATTTTTCTGGTGATACTCCTTCTCGTTTTGGTGTCGTAAAGTATTCCAAAGCATATGGACCACCAAAGCATACATTGGCTGTTGGGAATAGCGGATTTGGTACACACTCTACCGCAGAAGATATTACGTTCCATAACAATACCATAATCGGATTCAACTATGGATTTAACAGTCGTGGGAATCGAATTACCATCAAAGATAATACGATGACAGGTAATTCCGTTACCTTCGCAGCGATCAGTTATGGTAACAACGTTACTTTACTGCGTAACCATTTCCAACGATCCTCGTTAGAAGGAAACTCTCTAGAACATTTTGCATTGATCTTTGCTTCATATAAAGGCAAAGTGACCGCTGAACAAAACAAAGTAGAATACCTCACCAAAGATTTTGTTCGTGTTGCAGGTACAGATTTGCAAACCCTTCGTTTAGTTGATAATCGTGCAAATGTGTATACGGATTTGAACCCTATGTATGTCATTCGAAGTGGTTCCAATATCAAGTTACAGAATACCACCCTGTTGCGTAACTATATGTGGATGAAAACGGGAACGAAAAAATATGTTTCCAAAACCGTAGACTTGTCTGATAAGTCTAACCAAATCGATTATATACACTAAAATAGAGGCTGCTGACATATAGTTCAGCAGCCTCTATTTGTTTTATTTATTTTGATTCCCAGAAGCAATTCGATCAATTCGATTCGTCCGAATTCCTCCATGAAAGCCAATTGGGATCTTTTCTAGATCGCTTTGTTGATCAAAACCACTAGAAAAATGGGGTTCTTTGACTTTCTTTATTTGCGCTTCCCTAACAATATTTCAAAACCGATTGTAACTTGATGAGAATCTAATTGAAATGCTTCTTCTATTTTTTCTGAACTTGCTCCCCAAGATAAGGGAGTCATCCGGATCAAGTGCTGCCAATCTTCTGAGGAGAGCGTCATACGATACTCAACTTTTTCTTGACGAATTATCTTCAAATTCTCTGTAAAAAGCTCTCGTACCTTCTCATTGGAGTACTCTTGACTCTTTTTCCCTTTAAAGAAAAACTCTCGTAATTCTTTCAGATATTGGCTTGTTGGAATCACTTTTAGTAGCCATCCATTGTCACGAACGATGCGCAAAAACTCTTCATAGTTCGATGGGGATAAAATATTTAGAATCAGATCAAAACTATCTGATTGGAAAGGGCTTTTTGCTAGATCTCCTACACACCAAATCAATCTAGGATACTCTCTCGCTGCTAAATCAATTCCTGCTTTGGAGATATCCATTCCTACTCCAATATTTCTAGTAGTATTTTCTTTTGATAAACGCTCCATAATCTCTGCTAAATGAGACCCTTCCCCAGTACCGAGATCTAACATACGAAGCTCTTTTGATTTAATAGGCAATTCCTCTTGAATCAATTGAATCATCTTGTCTATAAGTGGGGAAAAAAAACCTCTCTGGCAAATAATCTGTCTGGACTCTAACATCGTTTTGTCGTAATCAGATTGCGGCGTGTCAAGCAAAAAATGGACAGAACCCCGTTTAGATAAATTAAAACAATGATTATTCGAACATATTAAGCTGCTAGGTTCTAGTATATGGATCTTTGTTTTGCAAATCGGACATTGAAAAATATCATGATGATCCCTCATCAAATCCATTGCTATCTCTATCTTCTTTTTTAGTTTCATCGCCCATATACCCTTTCTTTAATTCAACATTTGTAATAATTGGTAGCTATCATGTTACTACTCTAGCTGTGGAAAAACAAGAAAGTAGGTCTTGAAGGGCACACTTAACTAGAATATGTATATAAGTGGGAGTATTCTCCGCTATAATAGATAAAGACTAGAAATAGGGGGATCACATGTCCGTATATATCCGCAAACTAACAAAACAAGACGCAACTTCCTCTCATCAATTACTACTAAGAAATCGTGAGATGCTACGTCCATTTCAGCCAATTCGCTCTGAGTCTTCTAATACGCTTGATGCACACTATACGATGATTCAAAATTTAGAGCGTAATTGGCAAGCGGACCGAGCGTATGGTTTTGGGATCTTCTTGAAAGATAGTGAACAGCTAATCGGTAGAGTCAACTTAGATAATGTATCTCGTGGGGCTTGGCAAAACTGCACCATCGGATATCATCTCGATCAAGAGTATCATGGAAGAGGCTATATGACAGAGGCAGTACGCCTTGCGGTCAATTATGCTTTTCACAATTTAAAACTTCATCGTGTACAGGCAGCTGTAATGCCACATAATCTTGCTTCCCACCGAGTATTAGAAAAAGTAGGATTTCAAAAAGAAGGATTCTCTCCCAAATATCTTCAAATTAATGGAGTATGGGAGGATCATGTATTGTATGCAATCACAGTAGAAAATTGGATATAATCCGAAATAGAAATATTAACCATTCGGATTAAAATGTTGATATATCGAATACATCCTGTTATTCTTATTTTCAATATTATTTATCAACATCCATGACGAGAAAGAGTAAGATAGAATCCCTGATCTCCAGAGAGTCGACAATTGGTGAAAGTCGATGTTTAGGAACTGTCTGAAAATCATCTCCGAGATGCAAAGCTGAACTCTAGTAAGTTTTGTCGGGTTGTCCACCGTTACCATGGAACACGTATGAACACGTACGTTGATCGAGAGCCGCAATCTTTTTATTAGTTGCGGAACTAGGGTGGTAACGCGAGTCACACTCGTCCCTAAATTTAGGGGCGAGTTTTTTTATTTTCAAAAAACAGAGGGAGAGAACAAAGATGAAGAAATCAGACACATTTTTTATCGGACTTATGCTATTTTCCATGTTTTTCGGTGCAGGAAATTTAATGTTCCCCCCTTTCCTAGGAATGGAATCAGGAACTTCCTATTGGGTAGCTATCAGTGGATTTATCGTGACGGGTGTTGGATTGCCTCTAATCGTGTTAGTAGCTGTATCTCTTGTAAATGGTGGAGCACAAGAAATTGGAAATCGAGTAAACCCTACATTTAGTACTATTTTTATGGTAATTGTTTATTTATGTATCGGACCATTCCTAGCGATCCCGCGCAACGCTACTGTTGCATACGAAATGGGCTTGAAACCATTTCTTGGGGAATCTGCTGGAAATTCCGCTATCTCGTTAGTGATATTTACGGCTGTATTCTTTCTTCTGACATTTCTAGTAAGTTTAAACCCATCCAAAATGTCTAACTATATGGGGCGTTTCATTACTCCTATCCTGCTGTTGGCGATTGTTGTTCTATGTGTAACCGGGTTTATGGAGTTAGATTCTTCTGCTCATCCTCCAACAGTTGACTATCAATCTGGTGCATTCTTTAAAGGTTTTATCGAAGGATATGCTACCTTAGACGCCCTTGCCTCTCTTGCCTTTGGGATTGTCATTCTAACTGCTTTACAACAAAAAGGAGTTCAAGATCGCAAAAAATTAGTGGCATATACTTTAAAAGCTGGTGTGATCGCTGGATCAGCACTCGCTCTTGTTTATATTGCACTTGGTGTGATCGGAGTTAAGATGACTTCTCATGGCTCTTTTGAAAACGGAACAGAGATACTAACTGCTACTGCTAACTTCTTGTTAGGTACCAGTGGAAATGTGTTACTCGGCTTTATTTTTACCCTAGCTTGTTTTACGACTGTGGTTGGGCTAACAACAGCTTGTGGACAATATTTTTCTAAGCTTATTCCCAAAGTAACCTATCGTTTTGTTGTAACAACGGTAAGTCTAGTAGGTTTCATGCTTTCTAATTTAGGATTAAATCAAATTTTGAAAGTATCTGTGCCATTTCTTGTAACTGCCTATCCGATTACGATCGTATTAGTCACACTCACCTTTTTCCATAAATTCTTTCATGGTTCAAAGAAAGTTTATGGTAGTTCAATACTCATCACAGGAATTGTTGCACTGATCGATGGGCTAAAATCTTTTGGATTTGATTTAGGAGTAGTACAAACTCTCGCAGATACCCTCCCTTTGGCTTCTTATGGTCTTGGATGGGTCGTTCCTGCAATTGTTGGTATTTTCATCGGGATTCTAATAGATAAGTTGTTTAGAAAATCTACAGATGAGGTTAAAGTACAAACTTCCTAGTTTATTAAAATGAAGAGATGGATAGCCACAGCCCCAATCGATCTATAGACTGGGGCTTTTTTGTTCTACTGAAAGTATCCATTTGTAATTGAGCGACTCTTTTGATAATAGTAAGTGAAGGGCATTTGATATGTGTTGCTCATGTTGCCCAGTAATAGATATGCAACCAATCCTCTAAAAAGTTCAGGATGTTGGTTTGTTTATGCTACTACAGGAAAAGTGAAAACAAGGCTATTCCGACATATTAGACTACTAGGTTCTTGTACTTCTATCTACGTTTCATAGGCTAAAGAACTGGTGATAGAGAACCATATTTCCTTCTCGAGTAACTCTGGTAAGCGCAAGATCCCATGTATTCACTTTAGAATATTTCATTTACTAAACTTGCTTCACTTGTTTGTTCGGTTACAAGAACAACTACATTTTTTACAACGGTCACAAGGGTCACATTTGTTCTTACTACCACAACTACATTTTTTAACTAATCTATTCGTTAAAAAGTTTATTGTATGGGTTATGAATAGGTGATTGTATCATTTCGGAAAAATTATACGTTTAGATACAATACAACCGACTCCCTATACATTAGGAGTCAGTTGGTTATTCTTAATTGTGGTCATTTAATATTAATAGCTGGAACAAAAGAAGCTCTGAGACCTGTTCGATTTAGTATTTGTATTAATAAGCGATTATGATTTTGATATCCATTTGGCGTTCTGGAACAAATTGTACTCTAATGCTATTTTGCAGTTCAAATAGAGTAAGAGGGGGCGATTAGCCCCCGTCTTCTCACACCACCGTACGTACCGTTCGGTATACGGCGGTTCCGTAAGATCAGACGGACACACATCTCTTCTTGTATAGTCCGTTATGCTTTTCTGTCTCTTCACGCCACCGGAACCTCTGCCCTCTTAGTCATTTCGTAGGATTCACTACTATTTTGCTAAGTAAGTCCTCTCGGATTGTCTGCATCAACAGCTCGGTGAGATTCGAGTTTATTTCACACTCTCTTACAGTTCAGTCCTTCCTGATCTGACTGATCAGTACTATGACATCTGCTGACTTCTGCATGCTCAGCTTTCCCTCACGGGAAAGGTTACCGTGTGTGCACGGCGTGCCGTGCAGATCTCCCTGGGTAAGAGCACATTCTTTCCTTCCATGTACCTGCTTCATTTACTCCCACTCACCTTCGGTAGCAAGGACTTTGCTTTGTTATGCAAGCTCATCCAATAAGTGTTAGCCTCCTATGAAGTTCGTGTTCCTCAGGCCGGAAGTTTGCCGCTGGCTTCCTTCAGATTCCACCTCATGGTGGACACCCTTGCCTTAAGCTAATAGCTACTGCTACCTTCGCTACTCGGGACTTTCACCCTATAGAATGAACACATGCCGGGCGCACATAAACAAACACCGTCCAATTCAAGGACGGTGTTTGTTTGTTTTTATCGACGCTTGGGATGTTTACGATACATTTTATTGATCTTCTTCCATTTCTGTTGTGCTTCGTGTGCAGCCTGCTTATCTACTTTTCGTTCCAAATGAGCTAGTTCCCGTTGTAACTTTAGATAGCTTTGAAAGCGTTCCGTAGGAAGTATCCCCTCTTCTAATGCTTCCTGAATAGCACAATCAGGCTCTTCCTTATGCTGACAATTGCTAAATTTACAGCTCTTTGCTAATTCGAGAATATCCTCATACGTATCACTCAACCCGGTCGATGCTGACCAGAGTTGAAGACTTCGCATGCCAGGAGTGTCTACAAGACACCCTCCTGCTGGAACCGAGATAAGATGTCGCTCTGTTGTCGTATGTCGCCCTTTTCCATCATCATCACGAATCGCTTGGGTTAGTTGAACTTCTCTACCTGCCATCTTGTTAGTTAAAGTAGACTTGCCAGCTCCAGATGACCCTAAAATCCCAACTGTCTGCCCACTACCGAGGTAGCTCTGTAAAACGTTTAATCCAATTTCTTGTTCTGCACTGATTACATGGATCGGAACCCCTACTGCCACACTCTCTGCCTCTTGAACCTTTTGTTCAATGTCCGTACAAAGATCACATTTATTTAGTATCACAACTGGATGGGCGCAGCTTTCCCACGCCATCACCAAATAACGTTCTAACCTACGCACATTAAAGTCCTGATTGAGCGCCTGCACAATCCAAACCGTATCCACATTTGTAACAAGTGCATCTTCCTGATAGGAATCAACCGATTTTCTCGTAAACTGGCTAAAGCGGGGGAAGACTTCATGGATCGTTACTTTATGGTCTTCTGATATAGAAACTCGAACCCAATCCCCCACTGACGGAAATTGAACTGTTTGCATTGTTTCATATCGGAATTTTCCTGAAACTGCACCTATAAGCTCGCCCATTTCGGTCATCACTCGGTAGAGTCGCTTGTGCTCCAACACGACTCTTCCTAACTTCATTCCAACATTCTCACATACCTGTAGCCATTTGTTTTCTCTATCACCAAAACCATACTGTTCTAATGGAAACAAAGCAGATTCCTCCTAGTGATTTCTTCTCACAGGGAATCCACTACATTTACACGAATGATGCTTTCTAGTAAAGGAATGGTCCCTGAAAATTACGAAAGATCGAACCCTCTTTTGATTACAATCATCGACATTGAACAACACTCCTTTACGGATAAAAGTTAATAATAACGCAATTCCCATTATATCAGTTACTAAGGGAATAGGCACATGTATACTCTTTTGAAGAGTTTTCAATTTTTAATTTGTTTGTGATACAAACTAGTTTAGATTTTTGTTGTCATCCGTCCAAGAAGCAGCAAAATAATCGGCTATTTATTGCGCTTATTTATGTCTGGATTTATTGATATAACCCTTATTAGTGGAATCGTTCGCATACCCCCATAAAAATGCTCCTCTCCAATTGGTACATTTTTCGTATCCCTTCATAAGTATATATCATCCATAATTAGGCACTGGTATCCTAAAAATGTGAAGGGAATGAGCAGATTGTACTATCCTCCCTATATGTATCCATATCCTCATTACGCACCAATGTATTACTCAAACGTTATGGTAAAAAAACCTCAAGAAAAAAATCCTCAAGTATTGGAAGCCATACTGACTGGAATAAAAAGAGAAGCTACTGCTATCGACTTCTATAATCGGTTAGCCAAGTATGCGCCGAATGAAAAGGATAAACAACATATTCTTCAAGCACTAGAAGATGAAAAAGTCCATTTGTATCGATTAACTGAACTGTATAATACGCTTACTGGAAGAAAGCCTACTTATGATATCGAGAGAGTTACATTTAATACTTATAAAGAAGGATTACAAAAAGCATATGAACTAGCAGTGGCCGATTACGAAGAGTATCGTAATAGTTTTTACCTTGCTCAATATTTACCATTTCGAGATGTATTTTGGGAAGCTTGCAATGATGAGGCAAATCATGCAAACCGTTTTAGTTCTTTATCGTCATACCAAGTAAGCCGTATTGAATTAAAAGATTATGGAAAAAAACCGTTTGTTGTAAATATCGATGAAGCAACTAAGCAAAATAACACGTTTCGTACTGCCTTATGGACAGGAGATCATCTGCAAGTAACCTTGATGAGTATCAATGTTGGAGATGACATCGGTTTAGAGGTTCATCCTAACGTTGATCAATTCTTACGTATTGAAGAGGGGCAAGGTTTAGTTCAAATGGGGGATCGGAAAGATCGATTGGATTTTAAAGCGAAAGTTTATGATGATTATGCCATCATGGTGCCAGCTGGTAAATGGCATAATCTAACCAATACAGGAGATAAACCTCTGAAGCTTTACACTATTTATGCGCCACCTGAGCATCCTTTCGGTACTGTTCATAAAACAAAAGCTGACGCAATAAAAGCTGAGGACAAATACTAGAGTTCTAATACAGAAATATGACCAATTATACGTAATGACTTAGGCTATATGTGTAGCCTAAGTCATTACACTATTTTTTGGAAATCTGATACCGATATCGACTTTACACTCTAACCATTTTGTACTTTACTAACGATATTTGTTTGTAGTACAAACTAGTTTTATTTTTGTGTTGGTGAATTTATGATCTTTAATAAGGATCTTGTTCATGTCCTTTTTCAATTGCATCTTTTACCGCCTGATGTGCATCCTTTGCCCCGAGCGGATGCATTTCTTCACCGATTTCCATCTTCATTTCGTTCATCACCTTGCTCTTCTCAGATAAACCTTCCCTCAAACGACGGCCATACTCTTCATCCGCTTCCTCGGCGAGGGTAATCATTTTATCCTGAATATCCTTAGGACAAATAGCGAGATCATTCACGAGATTGCTGATTAACTCATCTTTTTCCCACTCTTCAAAATGCCGATAAGTATCACCAGCTTGTTTTGTATTATCATTTCGCTCGATCGATTCGCGAACAAGATTCCCTTCCACATACGGTGTATGCTCTTTGCCCGTTTGTTCTGCCTCTTTTAAACCACCCATACTTGATGGTTCATAGTTCACATGCAGGTTTTGCCCAGGTGCTTTGTCATTATAATAGCGCAATTGGCCGCCTTCCTGATTGGTTGCGACTCGTTTTTTGGCCGCATTGATCGGAAGTTGCAAATAGTTGGCTCCAACACGATAACGCTGGGTATCGGAATAGGAAAACGTTCTTCCTTGTAGCATTTTATCATCTGAGAAATCAAGTCCATCCACTAAAACCCCTGTTCCAAAAGCCACTTGTTCCACTTCATTAAAATAGTTCTCAGGATTTTTATTCAGGATCATACGTCCAACTGGTCGCCATGGGAACTGATCCTCTGGCCAAAGCTTCGTATCATCCAACGGGTCAAAATCAAGCTCAGGATGGGGACTGTCCTCCATAATCTGCACAAACATTTCCCATTCTGGATAGTCACCACGCTCAATCGCTTCGTACAAATCCTGTGTTGCATGGCTGAAATTTTTCCCCTGAATTTCTTCCGCTTCCTTCATTGTGAGATTCTTAATGCCTTGTTTCGGTTCCCAGTGGTACTTTACAAGAACTGCTTTTCCTTCGCTATTCACCCATTTATAGGTGTTAACTCCTGATCCTTGCATCATGCGGTAATTGGACGGAATGCCCCATGGAGAATAAACAAAAGTCACCATATGAAAGGACTCAGGTGAATTTGCACAGAAATCAAAAAAACGGCGTGGGTCCTGAATATTTGTCACTGGATCTGGACGGAAGGCGTGAATCATATCCGGAAATTTCATCGCATCTCGGATAAAGAAGATTTTTAAATTGTTTCCGACTAAATCCCAGTTGCCATCTTCTGTATAAAATTTCACCGCAAATCCACGAGGGTCACGAACCGTTTCTGGGGAATGCAGGCCGTGAACAACCGTTGAAAACCGGACAAAGACAGGGGTTTTTTTCCCTTTTTCTTGAAAAAGTTTCGCACGGGTATACTTGGATACAGGCTCATCACCGACCATTCCATATGATTCAAAATAGCCATGAGCACCAGCCCCACGAGCATGGACAATCCTCTCTGGTACTTTTTCTCGATCAAAGTGACTGATTTTTTCAATAAAGTCATAATTCTCTAATGTAGCTGGTCCTCGATTGCCTACCGTTCGAATATTTTGGTTGTTTGTGATCGGATGGCCCTGTCGATTGGTTAATGTGTCATCGTTTTCAATATTCGTTTGTGGATTTTTGTTATTTGTATCCATTTCATCTCTACTTTCCTAGTTACTTACTAGGTATTTTTCCCATCGATAGAAAATTATACCTTGATCAAATCAGAAAACATTATCATATTTTGTTCCAAGAACAATCCGTATTTCTAAGATGCTGATTATTCCCATAGTATCGCAGTGGTGTTTATACACAGATGCCAAAAATAAAGCACAAGGTGAATTTCGAACTTCATATAAAAAACCCTGATTTTTCTGCTTAGTGTAGAAAAATCAGGGTTTTAACTTCCAAATAATGTATGATCGTGTGTTTTCGACTTATTATCAGCAAGAGCCATTTGTTTTTTTCTCATCGTACAAAACAAATACGCTATCTAAATGTCATCTCACATATAGCTTTACCATCTTGGACAGTAACTTCTGCTTGTGCTCCATTTACCATAATTAGCTGAGGTGGAACATGACCGATGTCCGTGTCATACACAACAGGAATTTGATTGGATGTAAAGATCTCGTTAAGCGCATCTATATAAGTGAAATCCTCTGTATCCCGATAGGAACTAGTCATACGCCCAAACAAAACTCCATTCGCATGCTCAAACCATCCATTTTCCCTCATCGTCCAAAGAGCTCGATAAAGTTGAGCAGCAGAGGACTCGCAACACTCTAGATACCAAAGTACACCTTCTGGAGCATATTCCCTAATAAAGGATGGAATTGGGGCGAAACGGGTGCCCGCAAGAGAGACCAATGTTTCAACACATCCACCTAGTAGACGACCTGACATAGTGATCTTCTCTCTCTGAGCGAAAGAATCGAGTGTTTTCCAGACTGTAGGTGTATCAAGATGATAACCCGAATGCTTATCTTGGAATGCTTTTTCCCAAGAAGATTGGTAGTACTCCGATGAAACTTGCTTTATCGTGCTTCCGAATGGAATTGCCAGCACTTCTGCCCAACGTCCCGTAAGCGTATCCCATTTTGGAGCTCGTAAATCTACATAATTTACACCATGTGCAGTAGCAGATCCGGTGAGCAGTGTATAAACAAAACAGAGCGTGCTAATATCGGAATATCCTAAGATCCATTTAGGTGGCAGATTTCGCAATTTATCCCAATCTAAAAGTGGAAGGATGTCAATTGTAAATTCCCCACCCCATGGTGGAATAATTGCCGAGACCGATGGATCAGTCAGATAGTCCATCAATTCATTTGCACGAACCTCTTTAGGCGCACTTGCCGACTTGTACTGATTCCAAATCGTTTTTCCTTCATGAATGTTATAGCCCGCCTGTGTAAGACGAATTCTAGACTCTAACAAAAAATGATGAATCTCCTTTTCTACTCCACTAGATGGTGCTGTTACCGCAATCTGATCACCTATTTGTAGTGGTTTAGGGTATCGGATAATTGACAATTAGTCACTCCCCAACTAAAAGAAAGAATAAAATAAAAATACCGACTTCTCATTGTAAGATTATACAGTTTGTACCCACTTTGCATCAGATTCTCGTTCTTTGAACCTCCCCCACCTACGCTAAGAGGTAGAGGATTCTTGGGTAATCCCATCTACCAATAGGAAATCCACCAAGCTCAAACCGTAGTTCCTACGGCAAGAAGTCTCAGACCTTCTTTTACTATATTCTGAGCGGCATTCATGTCACGATCATGTTCTGTCCGACACTCAGGGCATATCCAACTTCGAAGGTTCAGGTTTTTCACCTCTTTATTTTGATAGCCACAAGCCGAACAAAGCTGACTAAATGGAAACGTTTTACCTATTTTCACGATGGTTCTTCCGAACCACTTTGCCTTATAGGTCAGCATGGTGACAAACTCCGACCAAGAAGCATCCGTAATGGACTTTGCTAGAGAATGATTTTTCACCATGTTTGTTACTTGTAGATCTTCCAAGCAAATCGTTTGGTTTTCACGGATGAGCTTAGTAGAAAGTGGATGGAGAAAATCATGTCTCGCATGCACGATCTTTTCATGGATTTTGGCGACTCGGATTCGTGCTTTGTTCCAGTTAGAACCCCCTTTAGTACGTCTCGACATGGTTCGTTGGGCTTTCGCTAGCTTCTGTTCATATTGTCGAAAATACCGAGGAGCCGGATCTTTTGTTCCGTTGGAACAAACTGCAAAATCTTTCAGTCCCAAATCAATCCCAATCGCTTGGTTAGGGTCTACTGGATGGTAATGGCATTGGTGTAACTCACAAAGAATGGAAACAAAATCTTTGCCAGTAGGGTTTACGAATGGTAGCAGAAAGGATTTTCCCTTCTACTTCTGGACTTGTGAGAGGGTAGAAACCCTCCCTCATCCGACTCAGATTTATCTCCCACGCTATAATAGATAAATGTCTAACAGATAAATTAGTACGTTATACTAGTACCAAATACTAATTTTTCAATAAGAAAAGAGGAAACTATGCTAACTAATGATCTAGACTTTCGTTTAGAATCACGTTTGAAAGAATTGTATGAGCAACATAAAGTACGAGCCCAAAAGATCGATTGGGGTTATCACGAGTTTTTGCCTTGGGATAAAGGAGCTGATTTCAAACGGGTACCGTGGGATGAAAGTCAAGTTACCTTACCTTCTGGAATTATTACAGCTGTCGAAACTGCGTTGTTAACTGAAGTGAATCTACCTTGGTTTACTACGTATCTTTCCGAAACCTTTAAAGGTTCACTCTCTGTTATTACCGATTTTATTCATACATGGACATCTGAAGAAGATCAACACTCTAATTTACTAGAGACCTATCTGTTACTCACTCGTAATGTAAACCCTAATCGATTGCACGAATTAAGAAAACAAGTGGTCGAAGGCGGATTTAATCCCGATTTTCATACTCCAATCGAAGCAATGGCGTATACGACTTTACAGGAACTTGCAACAATGGTCTTTTATAATAATGTTGCAAAAATAGCTGGGAAACACGATCGAGATCTTGCTGCATTATTGCGTCGTCTTGCCAAGGATGAAACTCTTCATTATGCCTTTTATCGGGATGTCATTCGTTCACATCTGGAACTGGAACCGAACTATTGCTACCACATTGCCAATGTCATCATGAATTTTAAAATGCCTGGTGCTGTAATGCCTGATTTTGAAAATCGGATGGGCATAATTGCCAAAGAAGCCAATTACGGACCGCTTCAATATTTTGATCAAGTGCTCGATGTGGTAGTAGAATATTGGGGAATACGTGATTTACGCCCCATCGCGCCACTAGCGGAAAAGGCACGAGTTCAGATTTTGGAATATCATGAAAGGCTGAAAAGAATCCGTGATCGTTATCATAAACGGTCGAGATAAGGAGAATCGTATACCTATATCAATATACATTAAATCATATATACAAAAAACGCCTCACCATTAAATAAAACTAACATTCAGTGGGGTGAAGGAAAACTTCCACTGAATGTTAGTTAATCTTATCAGGTTCTTATGGGCAGTAATCTTCCACGAAGTCTCTTTGCTTTCCACGAGCTTTGAGATGGGAGATTACTGCCCGTTTAGAGCGAGATAAATTCGAGCATCACTTTTTGACTTTTCTATTTAAATTCCAAACGAGACAAACTTCGTTTCCAAAAACTCCTCCATCGCATAATGTCCGCCTTCTCGCCCAATACCACTCTCTTTTACCCCACCAAATGGAGCCTGTGTCTGAGTAGGAGAACCATCATTGATCCCCACAATCCCATACTCAAGAGATTCCGCCATTCGAAAACATCGTCCATTATTTTGTGTATATACATAAGCAGCCAATCCATACTGGGAATTATTTGCAAGCGAAATTACTTCATCTTCACTCGTGAATGTCGTAATCGGTACGACAGGACCAAACGTCTCTTCTTGCCAGATCTTCATCTCGGTAGTCACGTTGGTTAACACTGTAGGAGCACAGAAAAATCCTTTGGCATACTCAGATTCAGTAAGACGATTCCCTCCTACCGCCACCTTAGCTCCTTTTGCCTTAGCGTCTTCAATATGTCCTAGTACTTTTGTAAGAGCTGCCTCATTAACCAGTGGCCCAACCTCGACGCCTCTTTCTCGTCCATCTCCTACCTTCACTTGGTGAACACGCTCCACTAGCTTGGCAGTAAATGCTTCTGCTACTTGTTCATGTATATATAGGCGATTGGTACAGATACACATCTGACCAGAGTTTCGGAATTTACTATCAAAGAGTCCTTGAACTGCTTCATCAAGATCTGCATCCTCAAATATGATAAAAGGAGCATGTCCTCCTAACTCTAAACTGATCCTTTTAACCGATTGAGCTGCCCCTTCCATCAGCAGCTTCCCTACCCGAGTAGAGCCTGTAAATCCAATCTTGCGAACTCTGCGATTTTGGAGAAACTCTTGTCCGATTGATTCAGGATCACCAATAACTAAGTTAGCGACACCCGCTGGGAATCCAGCCTCTTCAATCAGCTCAAATAGATGGATCGCACTAAGCGGGGTGCTCTCGGCAGGTTTTAAAACAACGGTACAACCTGCGGCAAGTGCTGGAGCAATCTTACGAGCTACCATATTAACTGGAAAATTCCAAGGGGTGATCGCTGCTACCACCCCTACTGGCTGTTTCAAAACCATAATACGTTTATTCGGGAAAGTGGAAGGTATTGTCTCTCCATAAACCCGTTTTGCTTCTTCCGCATACCACAAAAAATTGTCAGCTGCTCCCATTACCTCTCCTAGTGCTTCACCAAATGGTTTCCCCATCTCAGCTGATACAATACCAGCTAACTCTTTCTTATTGTTGCGTACCAGTTCAGAGAGAGTATATAGAAACTTCGATCGCTTTGCTGCGGTCATTTTACTCCAGCTAGAAAACGCCATATCTGCTGCTTGAATTGCACGAGCAGCATCTGCACCATCTCCAAATGAGACTATTCCAACCTGTTCACCTGTAGCCGGATTGGTTACTTCCAAAGTTCTTGATTTTGTTGCTTCTGTCCATTCTCCATGGATATACATCTTTTTCAATTCATTCATCTCCATCTCTCCCTCATCAGATTGGTTTTAATGCCTCAAATGGATTTTTGCAGTGACGACAATACAAAATACTCCGGCAAGCAGCAGGACCAAATAGATTCTCTAATTCAGTATATGGAGAATCACAAAAAGGACATTCTATCTCCCACTTGTCTCCTACTTTTACACCCAATGGTGGTGGTGCGATCCCAAATTGGCGGAGTTTTCTGCGAGCATCAGGGTTGATTCGATCGGAAGACCATGCTGGGGTATGGAGGAATCGAACAATTACCTTGTCCACCCTATTGATAGCGCTTACTTTTTGTTCAATCGCCTTTTGCATTATTTCCAAAGCAGGACATCCAACAAAAGTGGGAAGAACCTCAATAGTGACAACTTCTCGTTCCCAAAAAACCTGATAGATCATCCCCATCTCTACCATACTGACAACGGGAATTTCCGGATCCATCACCTCTTGCAATGTAGTCCAGATGATAGCTGAGTCGTTTTTTTCCTGTTGCATCTACATCACTTCCCTTTACCAAGAAGCGGCTGGATCCAAACGATAGACTTCTGAGAGAATAGCTAAAGCCTTCTTTAAATCCTCCGTATGCTCTCCTCTACGCCCAGATCGCTTTGGTTCTGGAATAGGGGCTAGTGTAACTAGTCTTGGCTCTACTAACACCTCTTGAATTTTGACTTTCCATCGGTCAGCTAGTACATCAGCAGGTTCGATTAATTCATAATTTAGAAACTCCTTTTCCCAGTTTCCATAATGAATTAGATCACCCGAATCGACCCAAACACGCTCGATCGCTTGCAGAATGCGTTCCCGACTCTCCGCTCCTCCATCTAATAACTGCCTCATCCATACTTGCCAGTGATAGAGATGATAGAGTAACTCGTTCTGAATTTTAGTCGCTGCAAAAGCTAACGGCTGATAGGAGCAGCTTTCTAAAGATTGAAGTCGAACTAGCTTATATAATTCATAAAAATAGGTACGAATAAAACAGAAGCTCCAATCATAACTTGGATTTTTGATATAATCTCCTGGACCATTTGGTCGTTCTAGTAAAATAGCATTTCGAAATTCTTCACTAGATCGTAACTGCGCTAGGTCATCTGCTTTGCCTTCCCCTAGCTCCTCTAGCATCTCGTAAAATAAAACTGCATGTCCCATCGTATCTTGGGATATAGAAGAAAAAGCAACATCCTCCTCAATATGTGGGGCAAGTCCTAGCCATTCGGAGCCGCGATAAGCCAGTAGAAAATCATCATCTGCCAATTGGTAAAGTAATTCTTTTAACGACTGCGAGTAATCAGAATTCTGCAAGGCTTCTTGTGCTTGATAGTATTGTGGATTCATCCTTCCTGCTGCCCCCTTTCTTCTGACTTCCGCTCAAACATCTCTCGATGCCGTCTCCATTTGGATGGTAGCTCTCCATAACCTTTTGTTTCCCGATACGATTTATTATCTAGACGAGGTAAATGACGTCGCTCCTCTGGTGGAAGCACATAAATATCTTCTCGTCGAACTACCCAAATGTTGACACATGGATCACGTCGGAGAAAGTTATCTCGCGCCATACTCATTGCTACTTCATGATTGGGAGCTAACAGACTAAATTGATGGACAAACCCAGTCGTTGGTGTTTTTTGACTAAAGACCTCAAAGATTGGCAACGAGGATGTCTCTTGGTTGTTTTCCATCTCGTAGCCTCCTAACTTACTCGATTTCCTATTGCTAGCGCATCACGAACCCACTTGCTTTCTTGATAAGAAAGAGTGCGCAACTGTAGACGTTGTCGGGATTTCGGTCCATGACCTGTGACAATCTTCTTGAATTCATCCCAATCCGGTTGTTGATATGACCACGATCTAGTCGCTTTATCATATGTGATCGTTTCATCTGGGATCTGAAGACCTAGGTGCCAAATTTTTGGTACATACTTAGTCAAAAATGCTTGTCGCAGCTCCTCATTGGTCTGAGAGCGAATTTTGTATCGCATATTTAGCTGTTGATTGCTTGTAATTCCACCATTTTCTGGAGGACCAAAAAACATTAGCAAAGCTGGCCACCATCTACTTACAGCATCTTGAAGCATGGCCCGTTGATCAGGTGTACCCTCCGCAAGTGCGAGAACAATACTCTCCCCATGTTGGGCGTGAAACTTCTCCTCAGCACAGATCCGATATAGAGCACGGGCATAAGGAGCATAAGAGGTATCTAATGACATCGTCTGCGTAATGATCGCAGCGCCATCCACTAACCAACCAATCACCCCTGCGTCAGCCCAAGTAGGAGCTTCAAGATGAAACACATTATGAAACTTTAAACGTCCTGTAAAGAGGTCTTCTAGCAGATCATCCCGAGTCTTACCAAGTGGCGCCATCAGATCTTCAGCTACTCGCAATAGCAATTGCCCATGCCCCATCTCATCTTGCACCTTTGCCATAATCGCTAATTTCCGACGTAAAGTTGGGGCTTTTGGAACCCATTCCTTTTCCGGAAGCGCTCCCATAATTTCGCTGACAGCATGCATTGAAATTAATTTAATTAGTTGCATACGATAATCCATTGGCATCCAATCATCTGCTTCGATCTTTTCCCCTCGATCAATTCGTTCCAAAAAGTCTTGGTAACGGTGCTCCTCCGAAATCATCTAATTCCTCCTCCCAAATCGTCTTTGTATATTGTAATACGAATTATTTATAAAACGTTTTTCTAACGTAATATTAACATAACGTTATATATTTGATCAAACAATAATGTTCTGTTTTTTCCCTGTTTATATGCGATAATGAAAGGAAAATTCTTCGGGAGGTACAACGCATGGAACGGGTCGTTCGAGTCCCTAGGTGGACTGGAAAAATCTATGGCTATCTATTGGTATTAACAGCGGCTACCTTTTGGGGTGTCTCGGGAACCGTTGTACAGAAATTATTTGCTAGCTACTCCTTTACCGCAGAATGGCTCGTGGTCACTAGATTGCTGATCTCAGGAGTCATCTTAATAGTCTATGGTATATGTACAAAAGCAAAGGAAACATGGGCGATCTGGACGACGAAAGACCGCATTGCACTCATCATTTTTGGCATAGTGGGACTATTGGGTGTTCAGTACACCTTTTTTGCTGCGATCGCCCATAGCAATGCCGCCACAGCTACCTTATTGCAATATCTAGGACCCGTACTGATCGTATTTTATTTCTCCTTTCTCCATCGTAAGTTACCTACTCATCTCGAGTGGATTGCCATTGCCTTTGCTTTGATTGGCTCCTTTTTCCTGATTACGGGAGGAAACTGGAACCAACTCTCTATTACGCCAAAAGCCCTTTTTTGGGGAATTGCTTCCGCATTTGGACTCGCCTTTTATACGGTACAGCCTGTTTCGCTACTACGGTGTTGGGGGTCTATCACCATTGTAGGTTGGGGTATGTTGATCGGTGGAATCGGACTCGCAATTCTTCAACCACCATGGAACGTAGTTGGTATTTGGACGGGAAAATCGATCTTTTTTTATCTATTTGTCATACTTTTTGGCACTCTGATCCCATTCCTCCTCTATCTAGAGAGTTTAAATCATATTCAAGCCTCTGAGACTAGCTTAATCTCTTGTGCAGAGCCACTCTCCGCTGCCATTGTAGCGGTCATCTGGCTACACGTTCCTTTTGGTATCATGGAATGGATTGGAGCTACATTCATCATGGGGACAATTTTGATATTGGCCATACAAAAGGAGAAAGAAACTTCTACTAAAATAGAGTAGTAGAGCTCATTTCAATTAAGGAGATTTATATGGATAACCAATATGAAGAAGCGTTAGTTAGGAGCTTCTTCTCCAAAAGATCGCAGAGTAGAATACTATTTGAATTATCTTCTCCCAAAAGACGTAGAGATGCTTTATGGCGTTTATGCCATATGTACTACGAAAATCTGAACGAAAAGTATATGGTACCGATTGATCAGCCTATAACTTATCCTGAGCAAATACTTGCAGTATTGAAGAAAAATGGTGCTGATGATCTTTGCTATGTTATGTCCCTAAATACAGACATAGATGGTGAGTACTTACCTCTTAATATTGCATTAGAAGAAACCGTTTTTTTCGGATTGGCATCCATAGTTTCCTGCATTCCAGATAAACTCGCTTATTTTCAAGCTGAACAAGTACAAGGTCCTCCTCCAAGATTCATCCTAAAAAGAAACCTATCCATCCAAAACGATAGAGTTCGACAACTATTCTAGTTTTGCGATCACATCAATAACATACAAAAAGCCAGTTCCCACTCACTTCTTGGGGACTGGCTGATATACTTCTTCGAAAAATCGAACAGCACCTGGATGGAGTAACTGATAATAATGACTAAAGAGTTGATCTGCTTCTTTTCCTAGCCAAGGGCTAGGGAGTAATTCATCTGGTAAATCAGGATCAATAAAGAGGAACTTCCGATAATCATGGACAAGCTTTGTCTTCTGCACAAAACAATCATTATCGGACAGTCCATCTTTTTGGGCGATCGCTTGATCTCGTTGATATTGAAGCTCATATTTTTCTATAAATACCTCATAGGCACTTTGGATCTCACCTAGATTCCAGCACTTTTCTACTAATGCTCTTGGCTCTCGAAATCCTACATGAGTCGCTTGGAAAATCTCCATATGATCTTGTAACTCGTAATTCTGGGCTAATTCAGTCACTTGTTCTTGTAAATCATTAGGGCTAATCCAAGTACTATTCGTTAGCATCCCAAAGCCGAGAAAGCCTAACTCCTTGCGTAACTGATCTCGTAAATTGCGCTGAGTCTCTGGGATATGGTAACTAACGATACACCAATTCCCACTCCATCGTTCCATTCGCTCACTAGGATAGATACGCATCGCTGCTTCATCCAAGCGTTTTTGTCCACGCTCTGACATCGAATAATAGCTGCGGTTGCCTACTTTTCGCGATATAAGCCAACCTTGTTTTTGCATACGGGAGATCGCAGCACGAACAGCAGGTTCTGATAAACCAAACTCACCTAATAGCTTGGTTAGACTCCCCACCCAGATCTCTCCACCTACATGTCGGACATACTCTCCATAAATAGTAAAAAGCATCGATTGCGGTCTCAATAGTCCCACCCCTGTACGGACGTTGCCTGAAAATATCTACGATTATAGGGTTAGGAGAAAAGGATTGTCAATTAATCCCTCACTTGGACGGGTAGGAATCCGAGCTCATATAACGTTCTTTTATAATTTGACGATGATGAAGTTCATGACCAGCAATAATACTGACAAGCGCACGAACCGTTATTTCAAACCCAATTACCATTCCACGACGCAACCAAACCTCAGGGCTCAAACCTTTCAGCAAATGGATAGTGGACTGACGAACAATATTCATGTTTGCCAAGAGATCTTCCATTGACTGATGATGAAAAGTAGCATTTTGGTTATAGATTTTCTCATCAAATCCTGGAAGAGTTTGGGTCTCTCCTCTCGCTATGCAGAGTGCTCTATAACTCATGACCCTCTCCCCATCTGCTATATGGCCAATCACTTCTTTTAAACTCCATTTATCTGGGGCATAACGGAATTGACTTTGAATTTCAGTTGTGTCTTGAAGTAGAGAAATAGTTTCTTCTATTTGTTGTTGTAAAATTGGGAATAGATCACCATCAGGTACTAGATCGATATACGTTGAATAAAACGGGGCATATTCGCTTTTTTCTGGTCGGCTTAACATTTTTTCCTCCTTTTAAATCATCCTGTTTGTTAGTAATAAGATGAATATTTTATTACCTGCAACATACTCTCCATACCAGCATGAATTTTGATCTCAATAGTCTCACCCTATTCAAATATTATCAGAAAATATATACAATTTGTATAGTTAGAAGAAATACAAGCCAGTGTATCAGCGTTACCCCACGTTGAATATAGCCTAGCATCTTTGCCTTTTTAGGCTGTGGGAAAATCGTATATATCTTACGAGCATCGGTCATAAATTAACCTCCTTGACAATAAAAAGAAGACCTGCGATTCGCTATCGTCTTCGGTCTCCTTTGTGTACGGGATTCAACCGAGGCTGATCCAATCTACCGTACATTCGAGATAAGAGCACTCAACCCAGACCTACTCCATTTTAGGAGCATGTATATGACTATTCTTGGGAGTGATTGTTAAACAGTTCAATCCTCAAGTGTTGATTGGTCATTCATTCAGGCAAATACTGGAACTTGGTCAAATATTGTTGGATATCATTGTTTTACGCACTGTTGAAACACTGTCAGAAGATGTCCATCCAATTAATTGAACTGTGCTTCAAGCTCAAGTCCAGTCAAAAACAGGAATGCTCCAATAGCCATAAGTAACAATGAGCTGAGGTAATAGGTTAGGTAAGATTTCACAGGCTTTTTTGATTCTCTTGCAACCTGGACTTTTTGTATAAGGAGGCCAAAACCTAACGTAAAAATCCCTGCCCCCAATGATGCTATCATTACTGGATGATTCATAATTTGCCTACCTTTTTCTTTTATTTATGAATCAATTATAGAGTTTAAATAATTAGAAATAAGACAGAAAATGAGTAAACAGTAGATAAAAATAGTTAACATACGAGCGATTTGCAATGTCTCAATCAACACGAAAAAAAGAGTTCCCAATGAACTGTTTAGAGTTCACCAGAAGGTCTTTTGACTTCTTAGTATGACCGTAATACTACATAGACGTAATCATTTTTGGTGGAGTAGAACGGGACCGAACAGCTGACCTCTACACTGCCAGTGAAACGCTCTCCCGCTGTTGTTAATTTCATTATCCGAACATTGGTAATGAGAATATGATCGCCGCTATAAATACGACCTGCAGCAAACTGCGGACAAACAGCTTCGGCACTGGCCTACCCCCAATTGTTAATTTCTGCTTAGCTGCATAGACATTTGCTGGAAACATGGCGATAAGTAGCACAACTAAGCACACGCAAGCAGTGTAAGAAGTAGCAGGAATCATAATGCCAATTGCACCCGCGATTTCCAAAAGTCCAGTTGCCGTCACGATCCAGTCGCGTCTTGGAACCATTCGGATTAGGTCCGAACGATTCTTCCCCCAATGAGCGGAAGCGGTAAGCAGCAGCATGACAACCACTGCCCCTTTTAATGATGAATGCCAATTATCAAAAATAGGCAAACCGAGAAAGCCCATTGTTCGAAACAATAAAAAGGATGCCACAAGGGCTATAAATGGCGCCAAACTCCCTCATCTCCCACTAAAATAAAGGTTATAAATCAGAATCATGCATCGTTCAATTCGAGTCGTCCAACTTGATCACACTCTTCAACGAACCAAATGTCACCACTCAGGCTAACTGCGATACCATGAGGCTCTGCATTCTGGGTTGGGATTTCATATTCCAACATTTCGCCTTGTGTTGAAATTCTTCCGATTCGGTTGCCACCCCATTCCGTGAACCATAGATCATCATGAGTTCCGCTAACAATGGCATGAGGTCTAGCGTTCGGCGTTGGAATCACAAATTCACAAACCTCACCGAAGATTGTCATTCTTCCGATCTTATTCCCTAGAATTTGAACAAACCACAAGGCACCATCGGGTCCGCTTGTAATACCGACCGGCCCGGAATTGGGAGTCGGAATGGGGTATTCCTGTATTTCTCCTCTTATGGTGATTCTTCCAATTGAATTGTTTTGATTGAGCGTAAACCATAATGCATCATCTGAACCTTGAGTAATAAAAGAAGGAAACGACTTCGGATTAGGTAGCTCAAACTCCGCGATCTCCCCTGATTTGCTTATCCTGCCGATCTTCCCGCTACTCATTTCAGTAAACCATATTGCGCCGTCCGCTCCCTCTGTAATGCCAAAAGGCGAAGCGTTTTCTGTCGGAAGCTCGTATTCTGTGCATAGACCGTCCATCGACATTCTCGCAATCTTATTGGCGTGATATTCGGTGAACCATAAGAAGCCTTCCTGGTCCGAAATGATAGACATAACCCCTGCATTGGGGGTTGGGATGGAATAAGACAAGACTTCACCATTCATATCGATTCGCCCGATTCGGTTTCCTTTTTGTTCCGTAAACCACATCGCACCGTCTTTCCCAGCTGTAATTCCATAGGGTCCTGACTCTGCTCTAGGTACCGCGTATTCTTGAATACTGATCTTCATACCATGGCCCTCTCCGATTTGTATTAGGGATTTTGTTTCATCTTTCTCAGCGTATTTATGTCTCCGCTGACAATGGCACCGATATACAAATTAATAAGCTCAATTTCGGCATCCCACCATTGGATGTCCAGCAACTCTTGGATGATTTCTGGTGAAAAGCGTTTTTGTATTTCCCTCGCAGGATTCCCACCGACGATCGTATACGGTTCAACATCTTTTACGACTACTGCTTCAGCGCCTATGATTGCTCCATCACCAATCCGTACACCGGGCATGATGGTCGCACGTCTGCCAATCCAGACATCATTACCGACGATCGAATCCCCCTTGATCGGCAAATCTTTCAAAGATGGTGTGTGTACTTCCCAACCGTTGCCGAAAATGTTGAACGGAAAGGTTGACCCGTCCATCCTATGATTTCCGCCATCCATGAGAAATCTGACTTCGGGAGCGATGGAACAAAACTTGCCGATAATCAATTTTGTTCCAATGATCTCATAATGGTACAATACTTGATCTTCGAACGATTCTCCATTTAATGCATCGTAATAGGAGTAATCTCCAACAATAATGTTCGGCTTTGTAATCATATTTTTAATAAACTGTAAATTGGAGTTTCCAGGTATAGGATACTTGTCATTTGGGTCAGGACCTATCATGATCTGCTCCTCTCTATTCCTTAATTTTTCGAATTCCTTGTACGATCTGCTCCTTGACGGTCTCCCTTAATGTATATAGGACCGGTGCCGAGGGGATATCAAACTTCAAATGAGAGTGAGGAATTTCTGTCAATAATGTTCCAACAGGCTGGCCATGCTTATGACGAATAACGTTCCAAAATATTCTTGATCTGTTCTCTTCGGATCCCCATTTTTCAAGCGAGTTTCGGAAAATTAAGCATTTTCCAATTACAAAATCATTTTCCTCAAGGGGTTCCATTGCTTCGAACCCAACGTCCGCTAAGTAATCAAATAGTTTCGGCATCAACTGATCCAAATACAGACCGTAAGCAGCATCCTCGATTTCACGAAAAGCGGCCGTTAATTGCTCATGCATTGAATCATGCAAAGACTTCCATACTGATGTAATATACCGGTTACCTTCTTTGCCAATTTCTTCGATCGTCATATCCTGTCGGAAGACAAGGGGGTGTTTTTCCAAAATAATAAGCCTCCTTGATTAGTTCTAAATTCATTGTATAACATGTAAGCTAATTGGAAGGTTTCAGGAAAATATTGAAGGGAAAAACGAGAAACTCAGAAAAAACATTATAATGGTTTTAATGTTTTGATGTATTTTCTTCGAGGAGAGATAGTATGGTCTTACGGCCAAAAAAAATGTCAGAGAAATTCAAGATGAGCGCTAGCACGATAAGAAACTATGAAGCAAAGGGGTTGATTCCTCCTGCAGATCGATCGGCAAATGGCTACCGCATTTATACAGAGCAACATGAGACCTATTTGGCATGTATTCAAGCAATGGCTCCTGCGTTTGGGATGGAAATGACAACCGAAGTGCTACATTGTCTCCAGAGAGGAGAGTTGGATAAAGCTCTTTGGATCGTTAAGGAGAGGGAAGTTTCTTTGTATCGGGAAAAAGCGAGGGTGGAGAAATTAATTAAGGAGTTGGAAGTATACGCTGATGGAAGTCAAGCTCACGACCTAACGAAACGCTTCAACATCAATGAGACCTCTCTACGGACAGGTGTGCCTAAATCGGCAATCCGCTATTGGGAGAAAGTAAGCCTAATTACTGCAGAACGGGACCCTGCAAACGATTACCGTCAATATAGCGAAGCACATTTGTTTAAAATTAGGTTGATTCAGGCGCTTCAAAGCTCTGTATATTCCAAGGACACAGTGAGTCTAAAAAAATCGATTGCTTCGATAGATGATCATAATATAGAGCATGTGATGAAGCTCGCAGAAAAAATCTTAATTTACTTAAATAATACCAACAAGTCTCAGATGAGAGGCCTCTACTATTTATACAAATTGATTCGATTAACAGACACCAATCGTTAACCATGGATCTTTGAGTATACTTGTTGTAAATGATTGCCATGAATATTAAAGTATGTGACTTGTCCACTCACCAGTAAATCTAGTTGTGCGACTTGGTTTAACGTATTATATGTTGTTTGATACGTATCAAAAAGCGCTCCAGAAACTGGTGTCTTTCTTTTCGATGAGCTTACCGTTCCGTTCGGATCATGCAGTAGCTTAAGAGAAACAAGGACTAAAAATATTTGTCTATATAGAGGAGCTAATTGGCAATGTTTTATTATAGGCCGTATTGTAAGCTCTATCCAGTGACTCATACTTTCAATAGATTTTATGAAAAATTTGGAGGCTACCCTTGAGGATTTCCAATAGATAAGTGGCCAATTTGTAAGTGGTGTAAAAAACCAAAGAGTTCTATTGCTCAGTTGAAACATGATTATAACCAGTTAAATCTTGGTAATAGGGATTTTTTCTTATATATTTTCGGTTGTTTTGAAGATTTTGATGCTGACTATGAAAATAATGCTCTGATCATCAGAAGAAACGAACTATCAAATGATTGGACAAAACCTATTACCTTTATTTGCGTTATTTAGACTTTGGGAGAGTTCAAAAAACTCAAGTTTTTGACCCTTGTGGTCATACAAAACAACATCAAAACCCATAAAACCACACCTTTAATCATCTGGATTTACTCTTAATTATCTCAAATACTTTTTTTAATGAGCAACTAATAATCCGCAAAGCAGAAGACAACAGAATAGCCCAGGCAATTAGCATTCCGTAACCCACTATTATCACAAGATATGCTACAAACTCATGAGCTCCTTGATCTGCAGTGACAAGCATCACAAACTTAGGAAAAGTAAAAAATAGCACACAGCGAAAATAGCAAAGCCATCACAGTTTTAGTGAAATAATCTTACCTAAAGATCTGTGATACTATCACAACTTTTATCCATCCTTAACACGAATCATATAAAAAAATCCCGCAAAACGTGCCTCAGATGCTCTAAACAAGAAAATTTTCTAGACAAAAAAAGCGACTAGATTAATTCCTAGTCAATCCTCTCTTCTCAATCTCTCTATATAACGTTGATTTTGTAACAGTGGTTTTACGCTTAATCTCTTTATACGAAAGTAAATTTGATGACTACTTCAAGTATCTTCCCGTAATCGACTGCTTCGCATCAATGATCTGCGAAGGTGTGCCCTCGAATACCACTTGGCCGCCCTTACTGCCTCCGTCTGGTCCCATATCGATGATCCAATCCGCTTGGCTGATCACATCGAGGTTGTGCTCGATGACGATCACCGTATTGCCGGCATCTACGAGCCGGTTCATGATCCCCAGAAGATGACCGATATCAGACATATGTAGGCCGGTTGTCGGTTCGTCCATCACGTAGATACTGCCCTTCTTATGCAGCTCGCTTGCCAGCTTGATGCGCTGGCATTCCCCACCCGAGAGCGTACTGAGGGGCTGGCCGAGTGTAATATAGTTCAGCCCCACATCACTCATCGCCTGGAGCTTAGGTACAACCTTTTTTAGCTGAAAAAAGTCCAATGCCTGCTCCACCGTCATCTCCAGCACTTCTGCAATGGACTTGCCGTTCAGTTTATACGCAAGTACCTCTTCCTTGAACCGTTTACCTCCACATACTTCGCATGGTAGCTTCACACTGTCAAGGAATCCAAGGTCTGTATACACAACACCCAGCCCTTGACAATTCTCGCAAGCCCCCTTGGAGTTGAAGCTGAACAAGCTTTGGCTGACCTTGTTCGTGGAAGCAAATGCCTTTCGTACATCATCCATAATTCCCGTGTAGGTCGCGGGATTCGAGCGTGTTGACACTCCTACCGCCGATTGGTCGATAACGATCGCATCCGGATGCTGGCTTAGGAATACTTCGTTAATCAGCGTACTCTTGCCCGAGCCGGCGACACCCGAAACGACTGTCATCACTCCAGTTGGAATATCTACACTTACGTTCCGCAGGTTATGCAGTGTGGCATCCTTGATAGATAACTTACCAGATGGCTGTCTCCAATCGTTCTTTAGCTGGAGTGGCCGATTCATATGGTTGCCCGTCAGCGTATCTGCCTCCAACAAGCCTTGAAAGCTACCTTCATATACGATGGTACCGCCACGACTACCGGCATGAGGCCCGACGTCTACGATATGGTCCGCCACTTTGATCACATCGGGATCATGCTCGACGACGATCACGGTATTGCCCTTGTTGCTTAGCTTCTGAAGCAATTCATTTAACCGGTGAACATCACGGGGGTGCAGACCAACGCTGGGCTCATCGAAAATGTAAGTAACATCTACCAGACTACCGCTCAGATGCTTCACCATCTTAACGCGTTGCGATTCGCCACCGGACAATGTATCCGTCTCGCGGTCCAACGTCAAGTAGTCAAGTCCGATATCCACCAGATGCCGCAAGCGCTCCGACAGCGACTTAACGATCGGCGCGGCTACGGGATCAACTATCTCCTGAATGACACGGATAAGCTGACCAACCTCCATGGAGGACATTTCTGCAATGTTGAGTCCATTAATCCTGCAGCTGAGCGCTGCTTGACTGAGTCTTGCGCCGTGGCAACTGGAGCACGGACCTTCAGAGATGAATGGCGCAACCGCTTTTTGCGTGCGCTCGGACTTCATCTTCACATCCTGCTTGATATATTTGTTGGTGAACTTCTCTATAACGCCTTCCACTGTAATATTCGTTGCCTTACCGGCGAAATCCATCTTAACTTTCCTTGCCTTGGCGTACAGCAGTTGCTCCAGTTCCTCATCCGAATAATTGCTTAGCTTCTTGTCGAGATCGAAGTCCCCCGACTGCACGATCATGTTCCACTCCCAGCCGCCCACCGAATAGTCCGGCAGCATAATAGCCCCTTCATTCAACGACTTTGACATGTCCACCGCCTTGCCCATGTCGACGCCCAGCTTGCGACCGATCCCGTTGCACTCGGGACACATGCCTTGCGGATCGTTAAACGAAAACATGTTCACTGGTCCAACATAGGGCTGTCCCACTCGGGAAAAGAGAAGACGGAGAATGGGAGAAATATCGGTAATCGTGCCCATTGTAGAATGGGAACCGCCGCCCAGCCGCTTCTGATCTACAATAACAGCCATGCTAAGATTTTCGATCGAGTCTGTATCCGGCTGTGGAACGCGGGGCAGGAAATTTCGCACGAACATACTGAAGTTCTCATTTAGCAATCGCGTGGATTCTGCGGCGATCGTATCGAAGACGATCGATGACTTACCTGATCCAGATACCCCCGTGAAGATCGTGATCTTCCGCTTGGGAATGCGCAAGGATACGTTCTTGAGGTTGTTTTCTCTCGCACCTGTGATTACGATATGATCCTGATTCAATTCACTCATGATTCTTTCCATAGCTCCTTTTTCTAAATACTCTTTTATATAAGTTCTGTCCCAATCGATAATATCCCCTCTATCTTTTGTTACTGATTAGAGCAAGCTTTTCTAATCTCTTTTTATGAGCAGTTGTTTATCGCCGAGTAGTTTCTATGTCGTTCAAGGGAAGAAACTACTCATCAAGCGAGGTCCCGAACCAGTCAATTCTCCTACTCCTTCTTTGTGAATAAAAAAAGTCCCTTACTCTTTAAACATAGAGTTAGGACTTTCTTTCAATTGTTTGACAATTCGTATGAAAAAGCCTGCTATATTCAGGTTTTTTTTATAGATAATTTAATGATCTTATATTTTTATCGGTGTTATTCCGTGGGCTACCTACCACATTTGACACAGGATAAGTTTCCATAAGAGGTTAGGAGATTTTTCAGATAAACTGAATCCTCTATGTTCGAATCTAACTAGATCGCTTCTCTTTCTGGATCCAGAATAACAGGCATCCGATTATGGATGGGTTTCATCAAATCATTCGCATTGGTAGTAATGATGGTACAAGTATGTAGAACATCGCCTTCTTTATCCCAAGTATCCCTTGACCCTCCCCATGCGTAAACGCAGGGGATTCTTGGATAATCCTCGGTATCCCAAGGAAGTTGACCAAGCTCAAACCGTGAGCCCCACGGCGATTAATCTCATCCCTTCTTGCAAAATGTTTTTGGCAGCGTTGATGTCTCGATCATGATGTACCTTACATGCAGGACATGTCCATTCTCTTAACTTAAGTTCTTTCACATCTTTGTTTCGGTAACCACAACAAGAACAAAGTTGGCTGGATGGGAACTGTTTTCCAACCTTCACAATGGTTCTCCCGAACCACTCCCCTTTATATTCTAGCATGGCAACAAATTCAGACCATGACGCATCGATGATAGACTTTGCTAAGTTGTGATTTTGGACCATGTTCTTCACTTGTAAATCTTCGATGCTGATGACTTGGTTTTCGTGAATCAGCTTCGTAGACAGTTTGTGAAGGAAGTCATGACGAGCGTTTGTGATCTTTTCGTGGATCTTAGCTACTTTGATACGTGCCTTATCCCAATTGGACCCACCTTTGGTACGTCTGCTCATGATTCGCTGAGCTTCGGTTAACCGTTTTTCGTATTTTCGGAAAAATTTAGGTGCGTTTTCTTTCTCACCATTGGAAAGAATAGCGAAATCTTTTAATCCCAAGTCGATCCCGACCACTTTTTCTTTGTCTACTGGAATATAGAAACAGTAATTTAGTTCACAAAGAATGGAAACAAAGTATTTACCGGATGGATTCCGACGAATGGCAGCAGAAAGAATCCGCCCTTTCACTTCACGAGATTTAGCGAATTTCACCCAACCAAGCTTCGGTAGCTTGATTTTGTTTCCTACTACTTCCATTGTTGGTTTTCCTTGCTTTGGATGGTTGCATTGACTGGTATATGATTGAACTAGATTCTTTCTACTCTTAAATTTCGGGCGATCATTCTGCTTTTTGAAGAAGCGAGAAAAGGCATCTGCTAGATTTTTCAATGAGTTTTGCAGAGAAGTAGAATCTACTTCTTTTAGCCATTTCAGCTCTTTTTTGAGTCCCGTAAGGAGGATGGAACAAGCGTTGTAAGTGAGTCCTTTCCCTGTTTGCTCATATTGCTGGTTCCATTTGGCTAAAAAGTGATTGAAAGTGAACCGACTACAACCAATGGATTTGTTGATTAAAATTGCCTGTTCTTTTGTTGGATACAAACGAAACTTATATGCCTTATGCATGTACTTCACCTCCTTGGTTGCTTCTCAAGTAACTAATGATATATTAACAAAAGAATATATGTTCGCAATACTGATTTTTAAAAAAATGGTCCGACTTGCGAGAGGGGAAAAACACCCCTCCCTCGTCTGACGCTCGCTTTCATCCCCATGGCTAAAGCTAGGGGTTTTCCTACTCGTAAAGATATAATCCCGCAAAGGAAAAAGAGCACTTTTGTCTTCAATCGAATGAAATAAGGCTGTTTCTTATCTTCCACCACAGCCCATTCAAAAAAGCCACTTGATGGGATGAGACAACGTTTTCTTGATAACAAACGCTTAAACGAAGGCTTCTCGTTTACAGTTTCAGCACGGGCGTTGATCATCTTACTCCCAATTTTCTTGTCTTTTGCCCAAAAGGGGATTAAACCCTAACGAAACATATCAGGAACCCTCTCCCCTTCCTCTTCTTTCACTACTAAAACATTTTGTGTAGGAGCAATATTATAGCTTGCTTGAATGGGAAAACTTAGATGAAATTGAAATCTCTCTGCTTCCTTCATCACTCCGGAAAAAAACCATTACAAAAATACCCCATATAAAATTGATATTTTATTATTTCGGATTGTTATTCCCGAATGGTCAAATTGCTTCTACAAGGGCAAAGAATCAATTCATACCCTCTCTTAATTTGACCATGTTATACCAGCGTACTCCTCCATGTTTTGATTCAGACATGCCATGGTTAACGAATCCAAATTTTTCATAAAAAGTAACTAATTCCCGTTTGCATGTTAACGTAATTCCTTCTCTTCTATTTTCTTCTACAAGCTCTCCCATTTTCTCAATCAAAATTTTTGCAATCCCTTGATTTCTAGCTTGTTTGGACACTGCTAAACCTAAAATACTCTGATATCCGCCACTTTTTGGGTTCTCTTTGATTTTCTCAAAAAGGGCATCGGTTATATAAGGTTGATTAATGATAGGGCCATTAATATAACCAAGGATCTCCCCTTCCTTTTGTTTAGAACCTAAACGGTACAAATGTGTAGAACATGACGATTTTTTAGGCTATTAATATTCCAAAAAACGGTGTTATATACAATAATAATAAATAAACTCGTGACATTCTGAAAGAGAACCTGACGAGTTATAAAAAAGAATCAAGAGCTTTTCCCCTTAGCATACAATTTCCCCAAATTGAACAGTGACCCTAAGAAGTTTCGGGATCGGCCTGAATATGTTCGCTACAGAGAACCTATTCAAAAATACGGGCAATTTCGTCGATTTCTTCTTCTGTCAGGTGGACGTCTAACGTTTTTAAATTATCCAGCACTTGCTCTACTCTTTTTGCTCCAGGAATGACAACATCAATTGGATCATGTGTTAAATACCAAGCAAGAACTACATGAGCAACTTCGGCATTTTTTTCATTTGCAATTTTACGGAGCTGCTCTACCTTTTCTAGATTTTTTTTAAATTTATCGCCCTGGAAGTGGGGCATATCTTTGCGCAGATCATTGAATGTCATATCCTTACTGTATTTACCGGCCAGCAAGCCTGATGCTAGTGGAAAGAATGGAATAAACGAGATATTATTCTCTGACGTATATGGAAAGAATTCTTGTTCCGCTTCACGCTGCAGCAAATGGTAGTTCCCCTGTAATACATCGACATAGCCATCCTTATTTGCTTCTTTTAATTGTTCAAGTGAGAAGTTAGAAACGCCAATTGCTCTAATTTTACCTTCGTCCTTTAGCTGTTTTAAGACTCCAACCGCCTCATCTTTCGGTGTATCCTGATCTGGAAAATGAATATAAAATAAATCGATGTAATCAGTTTGCAGCCTTTTCAGACTATCTTCAACGGTTTGTTTTAAAAAAGCAGGCGAATTATCCATGGCAACATCATTGTCGACAAGTGTAAGGCCGCCTTTTGTTGCAAGAATGAGTTCATGACGCTTTCCTGCTTCTTTTATCACTTCACCTACTAGCTCCTCTGAACGTCCTGTTCCATAAAAAAACGCTGTATCTAAAAAATTCACTCCATGGTTGATCGCAGCCCGCACCAAATCTTTTCCTACTCCTTCATTTAAATTAGGATAAATATTGTGCCCACCTACAGCACTTGTTCCAAGTCCGATTGGATTGACAACTAAATCTGTTTTACCAATTCGTGTTTGTTTTGTCATTCTCTTCAACTCCCTCTCATTTTTAATAATGTACTGCCTCTTCGAAAATGAACGAGGTAAGTAGGCTAGGTTAGACAGACACGTTGAGCTTTAAAGCGAACGGTTGGTAAACCTCGTCAATCATAACAGGCGAAACATCAAAGGGGGCAAAACATGAATGACTCATAAATCGTTGCCGTACCCTACAGTTCTTCGACAAAAAAACTTGTAGACAAGCCTGCTTAAGCAAAGGTCTACAAACTGAGTTCTCTATCAAAACTGTCATTTTCTATGTTACTGGGTACTGTTTTTGATAATCCTTTGAATCCTGCGGTGTTCCAATTGGAAGGATATGACGCATTTGCTTTAAGAAAACAAATGCAATCATCACATAGATCAGTCCACAGACAAGAGAGACAGCGATCATTCCATTGATAAAAGCATGGTAAGCATTACTTAATAGCTCTGAACCGATAGAATTTGAAAGACGCTTGGCAACTTCCACAGCACCAGCAATGCTCTCTTGAACAGACTGGACCGTTTTTGGAGGTAGATGAGCTGGCAGATAATCAGTGATCTGGTGACGATAAACGGCTGTACCTAAGCTGCCGATTGTTGCAATCCCTACAGCAAAAGCCAACTCACCGCTTGTTTGTAACATGGAACCTGCAGAACCGACTTTTTCTTGCGGAACTGACTCGGCGACGAGACCAGAAGAGAGACTCGTCAAAGGCGAAGCTCCTACATTAAAGAGGATATGCGCGATGACAACTATGGCTAGGCCCGATGTCACCGTTAATTGGAATACGAAGAGCATACCTGTCATCGAAATGATCATCCCAAAGGCGATAAGATAAGCAGGTCTAATCCGGCGAGCAATCAACGGTGCGAAAAATGATCCTAGCATCGAAGCGATCACACTCGGAAGCGTCCATAACCCAGCTTGAAGCGGTGATAAACCTTGTACAAACTGGAAATATTGAGATACAAATAGCATAAATGCACCGGTAAGCGTGATGCTAAACATTCCCCCTAAAGAAACACGAAAAACTGAGTTGGAAAATAGACGCAAATCCAACAATGGATTGGTGACTTGCTTTTGTCGTCGGATAAACAGAATGCCAAGTACAATTCCGATGATCATGACAACGATAGAAACAAGCTGAAATCCATCTTTTGCAATTTCCTTTACTCCATAGATCACAAGCAAAATAGTGCCCAACGATAACAACACACTCCATAAATCGATTTGCTTCGCTTCAGGATTACGGAATTCAGGAAGCAAGAAGGGAGCTACAGTTAGCAGGATGATCATGACAGGAACTGCAGGCAAGAAAATGGCTCCCCACCAGAAGTATTCAAGCATCGCACCGCCAACAAGTGGTCCTAACGCCATTCCCCCCATACAAAAGGTCATATAGAGTCCCAGTGCAAAGGAGCGTTGTTTTTGATCTTGGAATAAATGACTTACCAAAGCAAATGTTGTAGGAAACAATGTAGCACCCGAAATTCCCAAGATCGCTCGAGCCACAATTAACATTTCGACATTCTGTGAAAAGGCCGCCAGTAACGAAGCAAGACCAAATACTGTTCCACCGATAATCAATAGTTTGCGCTGTCCAACTCGTTCACTTAGCGTTCCCATTGTAATCAAAAATCCAGCGATGAGAAATCCGTAGATATCCATAATCCAGAGTTGTTCAGCACTATCGGCACCTAATTGTGTCGCGATACGTGGGAGGGCAAGTATCATGACCGAGACATCGATCGAAGTGAGCAGGGCGGGAAGGGCGAGTACCGCCAATCCCAACCATTCTCGCGTACCTGCCTTTGTTGGAATCCTATTCATTTTTTTACCTGAGTACCTGTTTGAAATAGACTCTCTAACTTGTCCAAAAACGCTTCCGTTCCATGCTGGCGATGTTCGACGCGATCATGACCATCAAACATAGCAACTTGTTCCGTAAAAATCAACCGGGTACCTGCGTTTACTGGCTTTAATTCAACAGTTACGATAGAAGCTGAGATACGCACTTGATCCATATCCATCGTGTATGTATAGACAATTCGTTGATCTTGGACAATCTCTTGATAGGAAGCATCATATGTAAACGTTGGACCTCCTGAAGGTCCCCCTTGATTCCATTCACGGCCTCCAACAACAAACTCAAACTTTTCAGCTTTCGGAAACCACTGTGCTTTCTGTTCTGGATCTGACCATGCAGTAAATACCCGTTTTAAATTAGCTTTGTACTCCCGTTCGATCACAAATGTATCATGTTTGACAAAACGTTCTGTCATTTTAATGTCCTCCTCATTCGGTTAGATAATCACCTAGCATATCTAAGCTGCGTTCCCAGCTGATAAAATATTTCTCATTTCTCTTTTTCGTCAGTTCTAATAATCGGGTAAAGTCATCCAGCGTCAAAGGTCTGTTTTGCTGCATCATTTCCCAAACATGTTCGAGTTCTTGTAACATAGTCTGTTGCAATTGAATATTCTTTTTGAGACGAGCGATTTGCAAGGAAATGACTCGTGACGGATCGTAATAGGTTTCTGCCAACGCTGATCTTATTTCTTCAAGTGATAACCCCAATTCTTTTAACGATAAAATCTGTTGTAGCCGCGAGAGATCGGCTTGGTTATAGAGGCGGTGTCCAGCTTCCGTATATTCCGAAGGTGAAAATAGACCAATCTGATCGTAATAACGCAATGTCCGAATCGTTAAGCCTGTTAGCTTTGCTAGTTCACCTACTTTCCATTGTGGTTCCATACATCAGATCCTTTGCTTTATTTTTTATGTATTTCTCTCATGTGCTTTTACTATAAGGCATTACGCTACGTAAGGTGCAAGAGGAATATAAAAATAAGTAATCTCTAAGTGCGGAAGGCGGAAGATTGAAAAAAAGCCGTCAATCCATTTATGGAAATTGACAGCTTTTCATGGTGTTTAAATATATTTGACTCAAATCAAATATATTTTTTCTCTGAACTGATACTTTCCATAGCTTATTGAATCCGTTCTTTGGTGACAGGACCTTCTCCTGTCAATGACTGCTGTCTTGTTGTAGTAACTACTTTTTGTTTGGTCAGCGATGGGATGGCCATGACCCTTGCATTTTTCTGATTTGAATAATTTGACCTGTATGGTAAGCGTCGTGAAGAAATATGTCCAATAGTTTCTCTTCAAGGGAATTTTGAACAAAGTCCTCAACAGAAATGTTACTCAGAATCTGTCTTAAACTGCTTTGAATGTTTTCAGCACGTTCCACGACTTTTTTCCATTCCTTATCATCAGTTGATTGTTCAGTGAAATAGAAGGTTTCATCACCGTCGAGATTATGCGTCCATTCACGACCTTCTAAATTTGCAACAAGTCTCTCTTTGTAATAAATGAGATGATTAACGTTCTCCCAGATTGTTTTCGTTGCCTCTCCAGTGGGTCTCCAGCTAGCTTGTTCTGCCGTGATTCCTTCCACTGCATGTTGGAGCGGAGCATACCAACTCTCCTTATCAAACGTTGAATCTAGCGCGTGTAATAGTAGGTCAATTCTACTCAAAGTTATCTCCTCCATGAACAGATATATTTTCGGAAAAAGTGCCACTTAAATAGCTATGTGACCGTTTTTGAGAACTTTCTGATACCATGTCCAATATCTTTGTATAAATAATAATTGAATTGGTTAGTTTTGTTTAACAGAGTTCTCATAGAGATAATAGATATAGTCTGTCGCAACTCCTTCATAACCAAGCTGTCGAATCATCGCAGCAATGTTACCTCGATGATACGTTCCGTGGTTCACTACATGTCGAACGATTTCCTCTAGCTCCGTTTCCAAAGCTCCATAGGAGGGATGAAATAGGTTAACCTGATTCCCTTGGTTTTCCTGTTCGATTAAGAAATTTCGGAAATTACTAGATAGAGTTGTATACTTCTTCTCTAATTCAGTAAGCTCAATTCCAACAATCTCTTGACTACGTTCCGCCGTCCATTGCCTTACCTCTTCAAAATTTTTACCTAGCAGAATTTGATACCATGTATGATCTGTTAAATACACATGCTCCATTGTTTTTTGGATAGACGGAAATACACTTGCGATTTCCTTTTGGGCTGTACCTTTTGGCAACTCTTTTATTCTCGTAAAAATACGCTTATTTGCCCATAAGTGAAAATCAAATAATGGAACTATCGTTTTCCCCAAATGCTCAACCTCCCAGATAATTCAATTCTATGAATATCTATTCTAGACGGGAAACAAAATACCTTAGAGCATACTAAAGCTTATCTCATTCCAAACTTAGCAATTTTCCTCGTCAACTTCTCTTTTGGAAAAATTGCCTGTGTAAAAGTGCCCTCTCCCACTACATTATCTACTGTACGAGCCACGACATCACAAACCAATCGTCGATCACTTACCTCTGTGCAAATAGCCGTGATCGTCACCTCTTGTCCGATCACGGCTATGCCAGTATGGCAAACATCGAGGGCATAACCTGCTCCTTCTTCATGCGGTTCTAGATATGGGACAAGCATCTTCCTACCTACTCGTTCCATCTGATAAATCATGGAGACAGTAGACATTACATCATGTATTACCACTTCATCAAAAGCTGGGCGCATACTTTCCTCTACTGTGATGGTAATCTCCTGCTTCATTCCAGGTAATAGTCCAGGCTTCATCTAACTCACTCGCTCCACAATTGTCGCAATACCTTGTCCAACCCCAATACACATCGTAGCCAGACCATATCTCACTTGGCGGCGTTCCATTTCATGAATCAAGGTCGTCATGATCCTAGCACCACTACAACCAAGCGGATGTCCTAGTGCGATTGCTCCCCCATTAACATTTACTTTGGCTGGATCAATCCGTAGCTCTTGGATACATGCCAATGTTTGCGCTGCAAATGCTTCATTAATCTCTACTAAATCGATTTGGTCAATGGACAATCCTGCTTGAGCGAGACCCTTTTGCGTTGCAGGAATAGGCCCAATTCCCATTAGAGAAGGATCTACCCCAGCTACAGCGGATGCGATGACTTTTACACGAGGGCGTAATGATAACTCTTCTGCTTTCTGACGCTCCATGATGAGGAGAGCTGCTGCACCATCATTGAGTCCAGATGAGTTACCTGCTGTCACTGTGCCACCCTCTCGAAAAACAGGGGGAAGTTTGGCAATCTTTTCATACGTTATTTCTGGGCGTGGATGCTCATCTGTCATCACTAGTTCCGTTCCCTTACGTCCTTTGACTGCAACAGGCACGATTTCCTCTTTGAACTTGCCTTCCTCTAGGGCTTGTGCATACTTCTGTTGACTACTAATCGCGAACTCATCTTGTGCTGTGCGGGAAATTCCATACTTTTCTGCCACTCGTTCCGCAGTCTCTCCGAGGGAAATGGGAGGATAAACCTTTGTCATCTCTTCATTGACCAATCTCCAACCTAGTGTAGTATCGACTAGCTGATGGTCACCTCTGGCAAATGAAGTACCAGGTTTCATCATGACAAGAGGAGCACGAGTCATGCTCTCTGTTCCACCCGCTACATAAACAGATCCTTGTCCTGAGCGAATGGCATTGGCAGCTTGATTAACTGCCTCTAGTCCTGATCCACAAAGGCGATTTACGGTCACACCCGGTACAGTAACTGGTAAACCTGCTAAAAGTGAAGACATACGTGCCACATTGCGACAATCTTCCCCTGCCTGATTGGCACAACCCATATAGACATCTTCGATCTGCACTGCGATGGAATGACGCTTTAACAACTTACGAATCACAACCGCTCCTAAGTCATCAGGTCGTACGGAGGCAAACTGACCACCATATCGCCCAATCGGAGTACGGACTGCATCTACTATCACTGCTTCAGACATTATGCTAACCCCTCCTTCTCTCTAGGATAGACATAGAATCCACGGCCTGCTCTCTCGCCGTACCAGCCTGCAAGCACCATTTTACGAAGCAATGGAGCAGGGCGGTATCTTTCTTCTCCCAAGTTTTGATGTAATCCCCTGATGACCGCATATACTTCATCTAATCCAATTTGATCTACCCACTCAAATGGTCCCATTGGATAATTAGTCCCATATCTCATCGCTGTGTCGATCGCTTCTTTCTCTGCTGTTCCTTCCATATAAGCAAAGATGGCTTCATTGATTATCAACGAAAGGACTCTAGGAAACACCAATCCTACCTCATCATCTACAATCTCTACTTCTGGAAAAAGAGTCTCCAGAAAAGCCACTACCTTTGATAACACCTTTGAATCCGTTTGGAGTGCAGGAGCAACCTCGATCAAGCACCGATGAGAGAGCGGCACAAAAGTCCCAAAACCAACCAGACGTGAAGGGTGGGTGAGCCAAGAGGCGGCTTCTGTCGCTGTTACTCCTAGTGTTGTTGTCAAAATCGGTACATGAGCTGAACACATTGCATCTAGTTGTTGGAGTAGGGATTGCTTACGAGTTAGCTCTAGATTGGTCACTTCGATTGCAATTGCTAAATCAGATGATGTAGATCTATCAATCTCACTTGTCACCAAATATCCTTTTGCCTCTAATAACTCTTTCAACTCCTGATAAAGAGGGCTTTGTCCTACTAGTAACACCAAATTAGCTGTCGTAGTCATAATATCCCTCTCCTGACTTCCGTCCTAATGTTCCGGCTTGCACCATTCGTTGTTGAATACGGCTAGGCTGGAAACGTTTTTCATAAAAAAAGTCCACATACACCGACTCAGTCGTTACATAATTCACGTCGATTCCAATCAGATCCTGCAGGGCGAACGGTCCCATTTGAAACCCACCCGCCTGCTTTAATATTCGATCGATTTGCTCCACACTCGCAACTTGATCCCCTAAGATCCTTAGACTCTCATTATAAAAAGGTCTAGCAATACGGTTGACGAGAAATCCGGGTGTATCCTGTACTTCTACTGGAATCTTTCCTAACTTTTTTGCAAATTGCACTACTTCCGGAACATGTATCGGATCACTTTTCTTTCCTTGAACTACTTCTACTAAACGCATCACTGGTGCTGGGTTAAAAAAATGCATTCCCAATAATCTCTCTGGATGGGAAAGACCTGCGGCGATGGCAGTAATGGAGAGTGAAGAGGTATTGCTAAGTAGTAATGTCTCGTCTGAACAGATGGATTCCAACTTCGCAAAAACATCCTGCTTCCACTCTAATTTTTCTGGAATCGCCTCTAAAATAACCTCACAGATGGAGAAATCATCCATTTCCTGTGTATATACGGTCGAATGGAGAATCTGCTTTTTTTCTTCCTCTGTCTTCTTTCCTTTTTGGACATCCTTGGTCAACATTTCCTTGTGATACGTGTGAGCCTTTTGCAGCATCTCTTCACTTCGATCCTGAATCACCACTTGGTAACCACTTCTCATACAAACAAGAGCGATTCCAGCCCCCATCGTACCTGCTCCCACTATCCCGATTGTCTGGACCATCTGCCTCCCCCTTTTATTTTCCTTTAAATACAGGAGGGCGCTTCTCTAAAAAGGCAAGTACTCCCTCTTGAAAATCTTCCGTCCCTCCAGCCAATTCTTGTAGAAACGCCTCATACTCTAGTGCTTGAGGAAGAGTTTGGTGGAAGCTTTTTTTCATAGCTCGTTTTAATAATCCCATTGATTTGGTAGGAAGATTGGCTAGATGTTGAGTAAAGACTAATGATTCCTCCTCAAAACGAACATGTGGAAAGAGACGATTCGCAAGTCCGATTCGTAGAGCCTCTTCAGCAGACACTTTTTCTCCAGTCATCGCTAGCTCCATCGCCTTACCATACCCTACAAGCCGAGGAAGATAGTAATTCCCACCACTATCTGGGATTAGCCCAATATGGATAAAGTTATTTGCAAAGGAAGCTTTTTCTGATACTACACGTAAATCACAGGCACAGGCTAGGCTCATCCCAGCCCCAGCTGCAATTCCATTGACTGCTGCAACCACCGGTTTTTCGATCTGTTCTAGGGCAAATAAAACCCGATGATAACGTTCTTCTAGCGCCTGTCTAAAAGGAATATTAGCAGTCTGGAATTCTTTCAGGTCTTGCCCCGCATTAAAACCACGGCCTGCTCCGGTTAAAATCACTGCTCGCACATTCTCATCTCGTCCAACTTGACGGAATATCTGAACCAACTCTTGATGCATTTGTTCAGTAAAAGCGTTAAACTTTTCTGGTCGATTCAACGTAATCTTGCCCACCTGTCCAATCTGCTCATAGAGAATCGTCTCGTACATTTTAAACCTCCTATTTTCCTTTAAAATCAGCTGGACGCTTTTCCATAAATGCTTTCATGCCTTCTTTTTGATCAGCACTTGCGAACAAGAGATAAAAAGCATTTCGCTCATAGGAGAGTCCTTCGGCAAGGGTGGTATCTTGGGCGATTTGCACAGATTTTTTAATCATTCTGGCAGCTACAGGCGGCTTAGCAGCGATATTATGTGCGAGATCAATCGCTTCTGATAAATAAAACTCTACGGGAACTACCCGATTTACAAGCCCAAAGTGTAAGGCTTCGGTAGCTGAGATTGGTTCTCCTGTAAGAAGCATCTCCATCGCACGTATTTTCCCGATCAGTTTGGTGAGACGTTGCGTGCCACCAGCTCCCGGCATAACTCCTAAATTGATCTCTGGCTGTCCAATTTGGGTCGTCTCGGAAGCAACGATGAGGTCACAATGCATCATTAACTCACAACCCCCACCCAAAACGTATCCACTTACTGCGGCGATAATAGGTTTAGTGATCTGATTCATTCGATCCCACTGCGCAAACTGATCCTTAACTAGCATCGAGATCGCATCTTCCTCCGCCATCTCCTGAATATCTGCCCCAGCTGCAAAAGCTCGTTCATTTCCCGTAAGGACGATCGCCCGAATCGTATCATCACGTTCCATCCGCTCAAGTTCTGACACTAACTCCCCCATTAACGGTATATTCAGGGCATTCAATACTTTAGGGCGATATAGCTCGATAATCCCTACCGCTTCTTCCTGTCGAACTCGTAAAAACTCCATATACTTCCTCCTATACCTGTACTGAATTTCGTTTATCTACCACTCGAATCGCCTTGCCTTCACTTCGCGGCAGAACATCTGCGGCATGGATCTGTAAATGAATCGATACACCCAAGTTTTCTTTCATCTGTAAACAGATTGCGGATTTTAAAAGTGCAAGGGTGTCGCTGGTTTCCCAATTTGGTACTTGCTCCATAAAAGAACGCGTCACCTCAACATGCACTTCAAAGCGATCAAGTGAACCCTCTCGCATGATTTCTACCTGATAATGAGGCGATAATTCCGTAAATTGGAGTAATGTCGATTCGATCTCTGTTGGAAAAACATTGACACCTCGAATGATGAGCATATCATCCACACGACCTTTTATACGAGACATGCGTAAGGTAGTACGTCCACAACAACATGTTTCTGAGTGCAATGAAGCAATATCACCAGTTCGATATCGAATTACCGGAAACGCTTTCTTCGTTAAGGAGGTAAAGACTAGCTCGCCTATCTCTCCATAAGGCAAAACTTTCCCTGTATGGCGATCTACCACCTCTGCTATAAAATGATCCTCGGCTATATGAAGCCCATCCTGTGCCTCGGCACATTCAATCGAAACACCTGGTCCCATCACTTCACTCAATCCATAAATATCGACTGCTTTGATCCCAAGTCCTTCTTCTATTTGTTGACGCATTTCTTCCGACCAAGGTTCTGCCCCCAAAACACCGTACTCCAGGCTGGTTTTGCTTGGATCAATCCCCTCTTTGCGCATGGTTTCGATTATATTTAGCAAATAAGATGGCGTGGATGCAATTCCGCGTGGAGCAAAATCTTGGATAAGTGTAATCTGACGTGAAGTATTTCCACCTGAAACTGGTACAACTGTGGCTCCTAGATGCTCCACTCCATTATGTAAGCCTAGCCCACCAGTAAAGAGCCCATAACCATATGCATTGTGGAAAAGATCACCTGGTTTTCCACCAGCACAGCAAATCGCCCGGGCTACAATTTCAGCCCAGTTATCTAAGTCCTCTTTGGTATAACCAACTATCGTAGGTTTCCCCTTGGTACCTGAAGATCCGTGTATTCGAGCTACTTTGCTCCTCTCTACCGCGAATAGACCAAATGGATAATGGTCTCGTAGATCTTTTTTCTGTAAAAAAGGCAATTTTGCGATATCATCAACAGACATAATATCTTTAGGGTGAATCCCTGCTTGATCCATTGCCTCACGGTAAAAAAGAACTTGTTGATAGGCGTGCTGTAGGGTTTCTTTGAGACGTTGAAGTTGTAGTTCTCTCATCTGATCATGTGGCATCGTTTCCATCTCTACGTTAAAAATCATCTGGTCTCCCCCTATGCAATACCTTTATTCACCACGAAAAAGAGGTTTACGCTTTTCACGAAATGCTTCTAGAGCTTCTATCCGGTCTTTGGTAGGAATGATTACTTCATATGCTTTGGATTCAATATCTAATCCTGTCTGTATTTCTACCCCATGTCCTTTATCAATTGCATACTTCGCTTGATAGACCGCGAGTGGTGCATTTTGCAAAATCTCCTCAGCTAGAGAAACCGATGCTTCCTCCAGTTCCTCCACACTTTTGGTTACATAAGATACGATTCCAAGTTGCATTGCTTCTTCAGCCGAAATCTTACGTGCTGTCAGGATGAGCTCTTTGGCCTTGGTAGGTCCAATCAGCCTTGTAAGACGTTGCGTACCCCCAGCACCTGGGATGATTCCAAGACTTACTTCTGTCAGGCCAAGTTGCGCTTCTGCTACTGCTAAGCGAAAATCGCATGCGAGAGCCAGTTCTAACCCCCCTCCAAAAGCAAAACCATTGATCGCAGCGATCGTAGGTTGTGGCAGTCTCTCTACTGTAGTAAATACATCGCGAATTTTTCGTACATTACGGCGAACCTGTTGTTCATTCAGTGTACGACGTTCTTTTAGATCAGCTCCTACACAAAAGGCACGTCCTGATGAGGCGATCATTACTACTCTTGTCTCTTGAATGTCTTGTGCAATCTCCTCAAGCTTCGTCTCCAATTGCAACAACATATCGTAATGTAGAGCATGCAAATGTTCTGGTCGATTTAGGCGTAATATTGCCAAATAACCACGCTTTTCCAAGCAGATTAATTCATTCACTTCCATCTTCTCCCCCCTTTGGATGAATCCGTGCATAGGTTCCGAGCGCTACTGCAACCAGTTCTTCTAGCTCATCCCATACCCTAGCTTCCATCGTAATAATCTTGTTCCCTTTTTTTAACACTTGAGATTGTGCCGTAAGAAATCGACCACGAGCTGGCTGGAGATAATTTATTTTGCACTCCACGGTCACGCATTGTTGGATACCTTCCACTACAGCTACCGCACCATGTCCCATCGCTACATCAGCTAATGTATAAGTCACTCCACCATGGATGATCCCTTCTAGACTATTCTCAAAATCAGGCTGAGTTTCCAATATAACAGTGCAACCGCTTTCATTTATTTCCCGAACTTGAATACCTAACAACTGGTTAAAGCGATTCTGTGTTGTTGTAGTCATTTCTCGTACACCTCTACACTACTTCTGCAAAATGCATCGTCACCAGCTTCTTTGCAAATCCCATCAAGTCTTTTCCTGCTGCACGACCTTCTGATGACGCAAGTCCTTGCTCTAGAGTTTCTTGGTTTTCAAAGTACATCTCTGCAATAAGATAGAGATCACTTTCACCCATAGGAGTTCCATAGACTCGGTTTACCTCCATCTTGAGTAATCCTGGCATTTTGGCAGCAAGTGGTGCATGAACTTCCTTATAATGACGATCAAATTCTTCTTTATTTTCTGGTTGACGGTAAATTGCGACTAGCTTTACCATTCTGATCCCTCCGCTTTCATTCGTTTATTTGTATAACGAATTATTTATATAACGTTTTTAAAACGTTCCTTCTATTTTTAGTATATTAATAGGATATCTTCCTGACAAGAAGTTTTTCCAAACAAAAAAGCCCCCGACCGAAAACAGAGCTTTGTAACACTTTTTTCATTTATACAGGTAATGGTGTATGAATTGGTTTTGCATAACCTTTTTGATATTTCGTGTCTATCATCTGGCGAATTTCTTTGACATTTTGTGTTCCACCTTTATGATGTTTTAGAAGATCCAATAGGTATATTACCTCCTATTTACAACCCAAACATAATATACCCCCTACCCTATACAAGTGATAAAATAAAAAAGCTACTGGTTTGCTTTGATAGCATTTTTCAGTAGCTTTTAAACACCGATCAAATCGTCATCTAGCCTCGTTTCTACGTCTCAAACCAGCTAGACCAATTAACCCCAACAGTCCAATCCAACCAAAATCCATGTCATTGTCAGCGGCATTATTAGCAGCAGTACGGGTATAGTTGATATCATTTCTTTGATCATTGATATCATTTCTTACATCGTTTAAGTCATTTCTCACATTGTTGTTTCTGTCGTTTTCGTCATTGTCACCAACAATGGTTACTGCTGTCGCATAAGTAGACTCAAACATGGAATCAACGTTATGTACCGTGAAACCGAATATAAACATAGAAACCACAATTCCAAGTAATACTTTTTTCATCATAGATCCTCCTTTCTTTTTAGATAATGTTATTTTGACTAAAAAGAGGGAGGAATATCCATAAAAAAAGACCCAGCTCTAATTGAGCTAAGTCTTTGCAATATTGCTATTTAGGTTCCTCTAATCCTAATCCCACTCGTGCCATTTGTAATATCGCTTCATCATTGGATAATAGAGCGAACAACGCTACCTCAATCGGATAAGCAGCCAAACGTTCTAGGATATGATCTCATAACCTTGGCCAAACTCGCCCTCCTGCCTTTTGGTAAGCATCGAGCAACCGATCGAGTGCCTGATCTCCAAAAATATAAGAAAACAAGGTAAAGTCTACAGAAGGATCAGTGACTTTTGCTTCGGTCCAATCGAGAAGACCTGTTACTTGCTCATTTGAATCAATCATTATATGAGGTGAATGCAAATCACCATGGATAAATCCCGAATGCTCTGGCCAATACGAATCATCTCCAACCCACTTTTGCCAACGTTCCCATAATGAAGTACTAACTCCTAATTCTTGTTTCACTTTCTTCATATTCTCTAGTAGCGTCTGGCGTACCTCAGCTGGTTCTAGCACTGGAATACCTGCTTTTCTAACCTTATCATGATCTATTCCATGAAGATCCACCAATACCTCTGCAAGCGACTGGACAAAACCATCAGAAAGAGACTCATGATCCAGATTCCACACATAGTTCTTTGCTACTAGATCCACTGTAGCGACCGGAACTCCACTCAATTTTCGGTAGGCGATGAGCTCTGGTGTGAATATTTTCCAATCCGGGACAGCAATCTGAAGATGTTTTCCTACAAGGTGTAATACCTTCCCTTCCAACTCTGCTCTCTCCAGTACATCTGAACGTCTTGGCTTTCGAAGAACCCAAGAAACCTGTTTCAGATCATCTACAAATACTACTTGGAAATCCATCCCAGATTCCTCTATCTTTGCACTTTCCCAAGCCAGTTGTAGACCATTTTTTTGTGCTAATGACAAAATTTCTACCGCGCTATTCTTACTATTTTCATTTACATGGGACATTCCTGATCTCTCCAATCCGGATCAAATAAAAAACACAGACAATTTGCCTGTGTAAGGAGTCACGGAAAAGGACTATAAGAGAATTAGAAAACCTTGATCTATGAATAACAATGGATCTTCTTATTGCGCTTCTGGTGTTGAACAGTCTGATACGCATCATCCATGTAACTAGGCACAGCAAACCGTTTCCCATAGCATCCCATTGTTATTCATTATCCAAGCAAACAAAAGAAGGAAAATTTGTCTCTACCCCCTTTTGTATAAAAAAGGTTTCCGTTAATAGACAGACCAATCCCGATCCCCTGCACACAAGCAGAGTTTGAGCACTATTGTATTAGTGACACAAAGTAACAAATCGGAATCGGCAATATGCCATACGAAAACCCTCCGTTCAATAAAAGTTACTTATTACCCTATCATAAATTGCAAAATATTACAACAACATACCGTTGCCTACCCACATTTGCGGATCATATCGATATGCGGAATATTATCTTCATTATATACATCCGAAACAACATCAAATCCAAAAGAAGCATAGAAATCTTGTAAGTACAGTTGTGCCATTAACTTAATTTCAGACACCTTCAGTTCCTTCTCCAAAAACTCTATCGCCATGGACATCATCTGTTTAGCATATCCTTGACCACGATACTCCTTATTTACGATTACACGGCCGATCGATGCTTCTGGGAAACGTGTATTGGGAGGAAGAATTCGTAAATAAGCTCGTAGTTCTCCTTCTTCCTCAAAAAATAGATGGTATGAGTTAAAATCGTGTTCGTCAATCTCCTGATATGGGCACTCTTGTTCGACAATAAAAACCTGAACACGCTCTCGTAAAATCATATGTAACTCTTCTTTAGTCAACTCATCGTATGTTTTATAACTCCACATAGACATGCCTCCAATAAAATAATTGATATTTCTCGACATCGAATGCAATTACTGGTATTTATTTTCTCTCACGTTTCCAATCAAACTGCTTCATTCGATTCCTTCATGATATAATAAAAAAGGAGTTTTATAAAAGAAAGGATGAAGTACATGTTTGGAAAAGTAGCAGCAGACGTATTGGGTCTAAGTGATATTGGATCGGTTATCAAGCCGGAGAACTATGATAAGGTAGATGCTGACGATTATGTAATGCACGAAGATGGGGAAAAGATTTTCTTCCTAATCAAGTCAAAATCAGATGAATACTGCTTTACCAACAAAGCTCTCGTTCATTTAGATGGTACAAGTGCCATGAGCAAAAAACGTGTTCTTCGTCGCTTTGACTATTACCGAAGCAATATCCAAGACATTCTTTTGGAAACTGCAGGAACAGTAGATATGGATGTAGAGTTGAAATTCACCTTGGGTAATGCACAATACTCTATCGATGTCCATAAAAAGCATCTAGAAGAAGTGAAAGATCTCTACAAAGCACTTCTTAAATTGGCAGAGATCAAACGGGATAATCAACTAGCTCTTGAAGATGCGAAAGCTAGTATCGGGGTCGCTGCTTCTAGTGTGGGAACCATCCGTAACACCGAAGCAGATATCGTAGAGCAATTTAAAGCAATCAACCAATTTACCTTTGACTGGAACCAACAAGCGAAACAAAAATATCGTGTCAAAGATTTTGGTTTTGTATTCGAAAAATATATAAATAACTAATAAAACTCATAATACATAGGACAAATTCCATATCGGAATCTGTCCTTTTCATTTATTTATTTCATAAAAAGCAAGAACAAATTAATAATATTATTTTTATGATAATTATAATTTTGTGAAAAATGTTTGTACTATTGAGATATCATACTACCTAAATGTACGACAAGGAGCGAACTAATACTGTTATCTGAACATAATATTCACAAAATCTACTGGTCTAATATATAGGGTGGAGTTATTTTCTTAGAGCCTGTGTTAACTCTTTTTTATCTCCATCAAGAACTTACCAATCAAGAAATATTTTTTTGTCCTTCTTAGCTTTAGCCTCTCCATCTTAATCTTTGAAGACCAACAGGAGCCTTTGCCGATCGCTAATAGGAGGAGGAATTGTCTGTCTCCTCTCACCTTGTCCTCATTTTTCAGTTAACACATTTTCCAGCTTCAACCGTTCCTCTAGTGCATCCCAATCGTTGTCTGAAATACCCAACTCGAATTCCACTAGTCCTTTTGAATCTTTTGATGGTTTTGCTGCTCTTACTCCGTTAATTCGTTGTTCCAAGTAATATTGTTGTTTTTATTTGTTCTCAAATTTTCAAACCTAGCACTTCTTGTTAAAACAAAGTAGATCTCGCAAGATCTGACACCCTCAATGTTACCATTCCAATTCGTACATTCGATAAACTATCCTTCATACCTCCTATGTTTTATCTTGAAGCTTAGTTTTCATTTTCTTCATAAAAAACATCAAGTAGTGTAAATGTTTTTGTTATAATCGTAGTACTATTTCGGATACGAAGGGAAGTAGATTGTTTGCTCATCCAACAAGGTCTCTCTGAATTAAAACTTCTCAAAAAAAGAATGGCGAAGATTCAAGAAGAACTTAGTATCTACTCCGCCTGGTCTTCCAAGAAAAAGCATCCTTGGGGAATTAAAGGGGCAAACCAGGAATATAGCGTCAAACAGGCAGAAAAAGAAGTCCAAGCCAAAATCCAATCCTACCATGATTTGACAAAACGTTTTTTTCAAATTAAATCGGCGATTGATCGAATCAATATTCAAACCAAGATTACGGTTGCAGGTAAAACCTTTACTTTACACGAAGCACTCATTTACAAAAATCATTTGATTGAGATGAATCAAGATTTAGTTCATTCTTGTCATGATGCAATCGAGCGTGCCGAAAAAGAAGTAGAACGTTATAATCAAAAACGGGATCGAGATTCGGTAGATGATGCAGATCTTTTATATTTATTTCCTCGAAATGAAGTGGAAAAAATCAACCAGTTTAACATAGAATTCATGGAACAAGTAGACGGTGCAATGCAAATCGCCAATGCTACTACAAACTTGATTGGACTCGAAGTATAATCTAAACTCTCTTTGTTTTTACAGCGTAGAAAACCCTAAAAAATTGCATCTAATTTTAAATAGGAAATAAGTTCTCAGAACTTAGTCCACAGTACTTAGTTTTTTTATTAGAAATGTTCAAGCAAGAGTGCTTAGTCATAGACAAAATCCTGTTCTTACTTTCCTGATGATCAGGGCAGTTCGCAAGCTGTTAGGGTGGGAGGAGCAGGCTGCTCTAAAAGCAAATAGAGAGAAACACCCTTCTCTGACCAGAGAAGGGTGTTTCTCTCTATTTTACAATAGTTTACGTACTAGCTTTTGCAGAAGTAGGTTGTCCTTCTTCTTTTGCCACCTTTGCGTCAAAAACGAATGGCCCAAATGGTAGCACTGATGCAACAAAAGCATAAAAGACCTTGGACCATGACCAGTTATGAACAAATTTCACATGTACAGCAGCCACTAAGTAAAGGATGAATAAACCTCCATGTGCACCACCTACGATCGTAACAGCCATTGGCATGTCCATCATATACTTAAGAGGCATCGCGATTCCAAGCAAAACTAGATAGGAAATCGCCTCTAGGGTTCCAACAAAACGGAGTCGCCCTATTGGAGTTTTTAGCATCTACATCATCACCTATCCCATAAGATCTTACTATTCTCTTATCGTGAAACTACATCGCTATTGAAATGGCGAGCTCCTTGGTCATTGAATCGACCAAACGTCGCATTCTCTACGAAGATACGTTCCATATCTAAATAAGGTTTAGTTTACCGAGTTTTCGCTCGAATGATAGTTTATAGTGTTTCCGCACTCATGATTAGATGATACCAAAAATGGTTGATCTAAGCATCTCCACAAAGGAGATACCGAGCAACGCTCCCTTTTATATAAACCCAATAAAATAGGGAGAATTCCCAATTCGCAGTCTTAAAAAGAATATAAGGGTTGGGATGTTTCTTTTTTTGTCACTTTTTACATAACATCAGTCTGTTTTGCAAACTTGTTTAAACAATAAAAAATACTGTTTTGAAATATTCATATAACAACGATACGCTTTGTATGGTGTTATTGTATAGTTGGGATAGACTTCCATTTGGAAAGGATCAATATCCTTTATGATGAAAAAAATTATTATGATAACCCTTATCGTTCTACTCACCCTTGGAATATTATTCGTGTTGGACTATCAGGGATATATTTGGCACAACGACCTATTTGCTATGTGGTATGAGGTTAAGGGACTGGATGTGTCCCATCATCAAGGTGTGATTAATTGGAAAGTCTTAGATAAAAAAGAATACCCCTTTGTCTTTATGAAAGCAACAGAAGGACACGATTTTACGGATCACCGCTTTCAAACTAACTGGGAATTGGCAAGACAGGAAGGTTTCCTCACAGGAGCGTATCATTTTTTCTCGATGAGGAGTTCTGGAGAAACTCAAGCGATGCATTTTATACAAGCAGTGCCTAAGGAATCTGATGCCCTCCCTCCTGTCATTGATCTAGAAATTCCTCCCTACCACGAACAAACAAAGGTGCGGAATGAATTGCAAGCATTCTCAGACAAGCTCCATGCACACTACGGAAAAGAACCAATTCTCTACGTTACATACGAAACTTACGACAAATATGTAAAAGGTCATTTCCTAGATCATCGGATTTGGATTCGCGATATCTACAAGCACCCTACTCTAGATCGCGATTGGCTTATTTGGCAATATCACAATCGAGGTCATGTAGATGGAATTGAAACTTATGTAGATATCAATGTGCTAAAAAGTGCTGACTTAGAAGTATTGAAGGCATCAAAATAAGACGATTTATCATATGCTGCTAACATATCATAAAAATAATTATCTATTTTTGAGTTCTTGTACTATATCACTGTTCTTCTAAATTCCTGCCGCTAATAAATTTCCGTATCGCTAATGATGCGGAAATTTATTTTTGTATATAGTCCATTAAATATTAAAATGTACCTGAATCTCTGCTCGATTATATTGGTATAGCTTAAGCTATTAGACCTATGGAATATTTGCCAACTCTACTAGTGATATTTGAGCGACAACTTTATAACCATTTCCCTGTCCTTGAGGTTCCACAACAACAGTTCCCATGTCTGGAATTTCTCCTAATCCAACCCCTTTTGGAAAACTGTGGGCGATAATAACCTTATTACTACCCATAGGTGGTTTGATTTCTAAAACTGATCTGAGATAGTTTAATATGCTTTCCTGGTTTGCTTTACTCAAATTACCACTCAGTTTATAAATTTCAACCCAAAAAGGATCGACTTGAACATTCTCTTCTCCGAAAGCCAAAGTAGCAGTTTCTCTATTTCTACAAAAAGGGCTCACAAGAACCGGATACACAATAGGAATACTTAACCTGCGGAGTACCTCTCCATAGGTTACCGCTTGTCTTCTACCAATATCGGAAAGATTTCTTTGGGTGGAACAATCCTCAAAGCTGAGATTGGGTTGATCTTCTCCTACATTTGCTTCTCCGTGCCTAACATATAGAATATATCCACCTTCTCGAAGCAAATTCAGCAACGATTGATTGATGGATCCTGCTGGCTTTTGATATTTCTGTGATCTAAATGGTATTGTGTATGAACTCATCATCCCTGCTATTATTGCTTTGTATCGATGTGCAAGTGCTTTATGTAAATATTGTAGTGATGCGTATTGATCGTATAGAGCTAGATTGTTTGCCGATATCCTTTTTAATCGCTTGAAGTGCTCTTCCTGTGCAAAATGGTACGAAGATAGTCGTTTTACATTCTCGATATTTTGTCTCTGATCCATTTGATCTCTCCTTTCTGTTATACTTTCTACAAAAACAAGACACTGATAATGTATGTCATCTGCCTGATATTGCAACAATTGTATGAGCCTAATATGGTAGAGCAATCTTACCGAACAACAATTGAAATTGGTAATTAGATACTTTCTAAAACACGAACAACACCTTGAACTATTTAAAGTAAAAATGCTAATCATCTAACATTTCAGCAAATGCGGTATCAGCCAAAGGAGTTTGCATCTTACTAAACTGAAAAGTTGTCTGCATTGTAGAGGATGTTGTAGCGTGTCAATATTCGTGATCCTATTCGTACCTTCTTAGCCAGCAACAACCAGCTTGTTTTATAACTATCAACTGGGAGAGATACTTACGATGGAAACAAACCAAGCAACAATCCAGAACGAATCGAAAAGCACACTAAAGAAACTTCTAGAGGTGCTACAAGTATCGACCAAGCTGGGTCTCACTTCATTCGGGGGACCAATTGCTCACCTTGGGTATTTTCACGATGAATACATTCGCCGTCGCAAATGGATGGATGAACGCAGTTATGCTGATCTAGTTACACTCTGTCAATTCCTCCCTGGTCCTGCAAGCAGTCAAGTTGGAATTGGAATTGGTGTGATACGTGCTGGGTTGTTAGGAGGTATTGTTGCTTGGATTGGATTTACTCTTCCATCAGTTATTGCTTTAGTTCTATTCGCATTTCTACTCCAGGGTTTCGATGTTGGGAATATGGGATGGATTCATGGCCTAAAGCTGGTAGCTGTGGTCATTGTTGCCCATGCTGTTTTAGGGATGGGTCAGAAACTTACTCCTGACCGAAACAGAGCAACCATAGCGATTATCGCAACAACCATTACTTTGCTATGGCGGACAGCAGTAAGCCAAGTAATCATTATCGTTGTGGCTGGAATCATCGGTTTATTTCTTTATAAGGAAAGGAAAATTCCTAAAATATCTGAAATACATGTTCCTATTCGACGTTCCGTAGCTCTGACTAGTCTCGTTCTGTTTTTTGCATTATTAGTTGGTCTACCTTTCATTCAAAATGCAGCTTCTTTCCATTGGTTAGCCGTTTTCGATAGTTTTTACAGAGCAGGCTCTCTCGTTTTTGGTGGTGGCCATGTAGTCCTTCCTCTACTTGAGAGAGAACTTGTACCTACTGGATGGTTAAGCAAGGAAGACTTTCTTGCAGGTTATGGGGCTACTCAAGCTGTTCCTGGACCTTTGTTTACCTTCGCTGCATATTTAGGTGCATTGATCGATGGATGGTTAGGTGCAACAGTTGCCACAATCGGCATTTTCTTACCAGCTTTCTTGCTGGTTATCGGTACATTGCCTTTTTGGAACTCCCTTCGTAGAAAATCAAACATCCAAGGCTCACTGATTGGAGTTAATGCTGCAGTAGTTGGAATCTTGCTAGCTGCCCTTTATGACCCGATTTGGACCCATTCTATTCTAAAACCCATAGATTTCGCCCTTGCTTCTATTCTATTTATCATGCTTGTTTTTTGGAAAACTCCACCTTGGGTTGTTGTCATAACCGGAGCATTAGGAGGTTTACTAATAAATGGCTTCTAAGAGACTTAACTAACAATTGAATGAAATACTCTTCCCAACTAGATTGGGACTTTTATTAGCATTTTTGAAATGAGTTGAAACGATACTTTCTATCTAGATAAAAATGAATATCTGGAAAAAAACCAAGGGACAATAGAAAAGAATCAAATAGGTGAGGTTGGAAGGGTATTGTCAGAACTGTTAGTGGCAAATAACTTCTACCTACCCGTATCTGTGGGGAATTTACCATTGTACATCTTCAATGGGGATCTAAATCAGAAACTTACTAGATAGCAAACACATCAAAGCAAATGTACCAAATCTTAACTTAAATATACTCTCCAATATTCGGCAAAGTAGCACTATTTCGTTCCCTTACTGGTCCTACTCCTATGTCATCTTTCCAACAACGAACTTAAACCATTGCAAACATCTAAAGAAAACACATATCTCCTCATCCGTTCTTTTTTGCGGTATCATATCTTGATATGTATCAATAAAATCTACATATATGTTCTAACCCTTAATTTGAAAGCAGGGATCCTATTGATCATACAAAATCAAGAAGAACTAGCTGGTTTACGAAAAATTGGCCAGGTTGTGGCAAAAGCTAGAGAAGAGATGAAAGCCCAGGCCAAACCAGGGATGTCCACCAAACAACTCGATCTGATCGGAAAACAAGTACTAGACCATTATGGTGCTGAATCTGCTCCTTATGTCATGTACCAATTTCCTGGAATCACTTGTATTAGCATTAATCAAGAAGTAGCACACGGAATTCCAAGTGATCGAAGCATGGAAGATGGTGATCTGGTTAACGTGGATATCTCTGCTGTGTTAGATGGATATTATGCTGACACAGGTGTCTCCTTTGTGGTAGGGAAACAAAATGAACTGTTAGAACAACTATGCCAATGCGCTGAGGATGCTTTCTTTGAAGCCATGAAAAAAATAAAAGCTGGCGCAAAGAAAAACCAGATCGGAAAAGCAGTAGAAATCTTAGCTCGAAAAAGAGGATTTGAAGTAATTCAAAACTTGACAGGACATGGTATTGGACGAAGTCTCCATGAACCACCTACTCATATTCTGAACTACTACGAACCACAAGATAAATCTCTCCTAAAAAAAGGGCACGTATTAGCTGTAGAGCCATTTATCTCAATGAAAGCAGACCATGTCATCGAATCAGGCGATGGTTGGACATTTATTACACCTGATCAGAGCTTAGTAGCACAATATGAACATACTATCGTCGTAACAGAAGATAAGCCGATTATTCTCACTCAGTTAGATAATTAATCTCCATATTTCTATCCAAAACCCTAATGATCGATTTATTCATTAGGGTTTTATTTGTGATGTCCACTGCTCCTCGATGGGTCCCATTCGCCTTCTCCCTTTGATCCAAAAAGAAAATTAACTAATTTTTTGTCTGTTGATAAAACCTCTAAATCTAAGCATATCTATCTAGATTATAAATCAATAGAAAACGTTTCTTTCAGTCCCTTCTTCCCTTCCGAAGTTATTTGGATTGCCCTTGTTTTTGGTATACGTTCTAGCCAGTTTAACTCCAATAGCCGCTCCAAAAGTGCATTTCCTAAAGAGCCAGCTAAGTGATGTCGTCGTTCACTCCAATCTAGACACTTCGTTGCAAAAGATCGTCGTTTTTTCTTTATTTGCGAAATATTGATTTGGAAATCGCCAAAGAAGTCCTTCCCTTTCTCCGAAACAAGAAAGTCTTTTTCTTCTTCGTATATTACACCCATCTGAAGAAGAGAATTAGTCAGTTGTACTCCTACATTCCCAGCGAGATGATCATAGCAAGTTCTAGCAAAACGAACTGCTTTGTCTTCTGAAGATTGTTTTAATGATCTGATTTCCATTGGTGGAGCTATGGCTAGTAATTGTTCCATCACTTGGGCTACTTCTGAATTTCGAATGCCATAATATCGATGCCTACCTTGTTTTTCTACAGTTACGATATCTGCTTGAACCATTTTGGTTAGATGAAAACTAGCTGTCTGAGGTTTGACCCCAGCCATATATGCTAATTCACTTGCCGGGTGGAATCTACCATCCATCAAAATGGTTAACATCGCAGCTCTAGAAGTATCACTCACCAGAGTAGCAACCATTGTTATATTTGTATTTGTGTTCATGTTAATCCCCCATTTGTGTAATCCATATTTCGATGACAGTCGAATTGTTTATATCTTACACTAAAAAAGAAAATACAGATGAGGAGAGTTATCATGAACGAGTTACAACAACTGCCAAAAAGCCAAATAATCAAACCAAAAATCTTATACTATGGGACTCCTGTCATTTTATTGACCACATTAAACGAAGATCAAACTAGCAATATCACACCTATTTCTTCGTCATGGGCTTTGGGGGATAATATTATTTTAGGAATTGGACTCGGTGGAAAAGCAATAGAAAATATACAACGCGAGCAGGAGTGTGTGTTGAATATACCCGACGCCTCCTTGTGGGAGAACGTCGAAAAATTAGCTCCCTACACTGGAAAAACCCCTGTTCCAGAGTATAAAAAGCGGCTAGGGTACACCTATCAAAAAAACAAATATGATCTATGTGGACTAACTCCTGCTGAATCCAAAATAATTAAGCCTACCCGAATTATCGAGTGCCCAATCCAAATTGAAGCAAAGATTCAGCACATTCGTATTCCTGATTATTCCCCTGATTTTGCAATTGTCGAGACACAAGCTGTACGTGTCCATGCACATGAAGAGATCGTGATTGGGGAGAATCACATTGACCCCAAAAAATGGAATCCACTCATTTACAACTTCCGTCACTACTTTGGTCTAAGCGATGAGCTTGGGAAAACGCTTCGGTCAGAAACATAAACAAGAAAATTATTTCCAAAATCAATCAAGTGATCACCAAAAACCTAACAAAAGAGTCCTTACACTACTTTTTGTGCTAGGACTCTCTTCATTATCTATATAATAAGTTGAACCTCGATCCAACCACGCACACTGTTAATGTGCCAGATTTTCTCCGTCTTTTTGAGATCGTCTATAGTCAAATGACACTCTTCTATCTCTCCACGTTCCAACAATTGTTGACGAAATGTTCCTGCGAGCAATCCAGCGTTTTGTTTTGGCGTCCACTTCTTTCCGTTGATTTCCATCACGAGATTGCCTATCGTAAATTCAGTCAGTTCTCCGTTCTCATTCCAAAGTAGGACATCATATTCGTCATCGGATAACTGTTTTCGGTGAAAATCATAAATCTCCCTATTGGTTGTCTTATGAAATAAAAAGCGATTAGACGAGTCAATTGGCTCCTTTGCTAGACGAGCCAGAACAGGTTCGTTTTCATCGAAAATTTTTTCTCCCTCTACTCCCACGCTACCATCCGGTCTAGATAACACCCTTACTTTATAAACACCTTGTTGTTTTTGTAGACGAAACTCCTCTAAAGCCTCTTCCACCCTACTACGATCAAAAGGAAAACCAAAATAGTGAGCAGACTCGCTCATTCTCGTCATATGAGCACTTAATAGTGAGTAATTAGCATTTTCTAAACGAATACTTTCTAATAAAGAAAAAACTGGTTGCTCCTCTACTAAAAATCTAGCTTTTGAAAATGCTTCCTCGTATTCTCCTTCTGAGGTCGAATCCCACGTGACACCGCCTCCAACACCATAAATCGCTTTGTTTGTATGGGAGTCGATCAAAACGGTTCGAATCGGAATATTAAAAATTGCCTCCCCTTTTGGGGTTAGATAACCAATCGTGCCACAATAAATCTCGCGTGGAGAAACCTCTAAATTTGCAATCCACTTCATCGTACTTACTTTAGGTGCACCTGTGATGGAGCCACAAGGAAAAAGTGCTCGTAATATCTCCACGAAACCTGTCTTTTCAGAGAGTTCTGCTGTGACGGTAGAGGTCATCTGATGAACGGTTGGGTATGTTTCAACCTCAAAAATCTTTGGTACCGAAACACTTCCTGTTTTTGCAATTCTCCCTAAATCGTTCCGGATCAAATCCACGATCATCACGTTTTCTGCTCTTTCTTTTTCTGAGCTCCGTAGCTGGTCCTTTATCATTTGGTCTTCGATCCCATACCGACCGCGTTGTGCCGTTCCTTTCATCGGCTTAGTTGTAATCTTGTTTCCTTCTAGATGAAAGAAGAGTTCTGGCGAGATAGATAAAATCTGGTACCGACCTATGTCTAGATAGGCGGTATAATTTGCACGTTGTCTTTGAGACAGCTTTTGATAAAACGTGAAAGGGTCTCCCTCCATATTTGCCAAAAGTCGCATTGTATAGTTTACCTGGTATGTGTCTCCCTGATGGATCGCGCTATGAATGGACTTTATCGCTGACTCATACTGCTCTTTTCGAATATCAGGTTCCCAATCTGTCGCATGAAATGAACATTCGGTTGGTAGAAGTTTTTTGCGGCTTGGCTCATCAAAAATAGCAAACCATAATAGTGGGATTGTAGCTCCGCTACGCACCTGAAAAGCAGAATCAAAGGCAGGAGCAGCTTCATAAGAAAGATATCCGGCAGCATAATAACCTTTTTTTACATATGCTTGGACTTCGTGCAAAACTGGAATGATTTGATCTAATGTGTGCACTTCCCAAATTTTTTGCGGATTGGAAAAAGCAAGTGGTTCTATAGTTCCACTACTCGTTTGATATTGAAAATATAAGAATGGTTTACTTGCCATAAGTACCACCTAACGTTGTTGGATAAAATTTTGTAGAAGTGAGTATCCATGTTCCGTCAGGATCGCCTCCGGATGAAACTGCACACCTTGAATTGGCAGTTTTTTATGGCGAATTGCCATGATCTCCCCTACTTCTGTCTTGGCGCTCACTTCTAGGACATCTGGTAGGGAATTAGCTTCTGCAATGAGCGAGTGATAACGAGCTACCCGAAATGGAGAAGGCAAAGAGGTAAAAAGTCCTTTTCCATCATGATAGATCAACGAAGTCTTACCATGAACAGGTTGTCCAGCTTCGTTTACACACCCACCAAAAGCTTGTACGATTGTTTGATGACCGAGACAAACTCCTAAAATGGGGATCTCACCCGCAAAGTTTTTCACTACATCTAAGCTGATACCAGCATCATTTGGATTTCCAGGTCCAGGAGAAATAAGAATAAAGTCTGGCTTTTGTTCTCTGATCTGCGAAATGGTCATTTCATCATTACGATAAACAACTATTTCTTCGCCTAGTTGTTGTAAATACTGAACCAGATTGTATGTAAATGAATCATAATTATCTATGATAAGTATCATATATATCTCCTAACAGGGTAGTATAATGGAATTTGAACATTTCAGTATGAACTAGGTTTAACTAAAAACAACTATTATCATAAACTCTAACATCCAAGATTACTATCGAAAGATCACTGAATCCATTTTGACATTTATCTTTTTCATATACCTTTAGCGTTAATCAAAAATAACTAAAAAATGATTTAAAAAACAAATTAAATAGCTACGATAGTTTCATTAAGAGGCGGCATATATATTCACTGATTTCAGAACCAAAGTCAAACTAATAAAACAACCACCCTACCTCTTGCATAGGGTGGTTGTTCATGTTTATTACTGTACTTCTCTAAGTTGAGAAATCTCTACTTCCACTTTATCCTGCTCTGAACCTCGTAAATGTACATTGGCGGTTCCATTATCCTCATTAATTTTCTCGATCCAAACCGAATCACCATTATACTTTACATCAATGTCAGATGAAGAAGAAAAAATCTGCTTAGCGCGCTGAAGATCCATAAAATTCACCTCCCTTTTTATTTTTTGAGGGAAGATAAATTTTATGCTATTTATAATCGGGAAATTGAAATCGATGAATCTTCCCATTACACCTAGCATTACCTTTTTATTTCTCTTCAGACTCATGCTAAAATAACATTAAAAGGGGCTGATTTTATGATGACGTGGGTAGTAGTAATCAGTGTCATTGCGATCTTACTTGGTACTGTTACTACCTTAATGCTTGCCAAAACGCAGAGTGCCGGTCAAAATAACGGTTATGTTCGCAAAAGTCCTCGAACATTGCTTTGGATTACCATTATTTATATTGTGGCGATTGTTATCTCAGTAGTTTGGATGATCAAGACAATCTGATGGTCAGGAGTTGTATGGAGATGAATCAAATTTTTACAAATCCACCTACCCTTGTAAATGAACAAATTGAACTTGTACCAATGCAATTAGAACATGCTGAAGAACTTTATCAGCATGCAAACCCCGAAATCTGGGAGTATATGCTGGTACAAATTGAGACGATGGAACAATTCCAGCATTGGATGAGCCAAGCGATTGAACAACGAAATTCTGGAACAGCGCTTCCTTTTATCGTAAAACTACGCGAATCAGGAGAAGTTATTGGCACGACTCGTCTCTATGATCTAAATTTGACTCATCGGACAGCTGAACTGGGTTCGACTTGGTATAGCGCAGATTATCAACGTAGCTTCGTCAACACGACTTGTAAACTCCTCTTGTTAAAGTACTGTTTTGAGAAACTAGATCTGATACGTGTTCAGATCAAAACAGATGAGCGTAACATCCGGTCACAAAAAGCGATTGAACGTATGGGTGCTACAAAAGAAGGGATTTTGCGCAATGAACGTCAACTAGCTAGTGGATACATACGAAATGCTGTAGTTTATTCCATTATCCGAAAAGAATGGCCACAGGTGAAAGAGGGACTAATAGCTAAACTTGCCAGATAAAATATAAACCCCAAGCAAATCCTATTTGAACAGGAAGTTTGCTTGGGGTTTATACATGAATAGTTATTAACGATATATTTAATCACTAAATGTTTAAGTTAGATGAGAATCATAATTTATGGGATGATGAGAGATTGTATCCAGTTGAGTCATGTATCGCTATAGATTGATCCGCTGCTGTTCTTGCATGAATAGCTGTTGTATCGTAGACAGGTATACTAACATCATCTTGTCCGATTAACATTGTAATTTCCGTACACCCTAAAATAATTGCTTCTGCACCATCTTGAATAAGCTTATCTATAATCCTCTTATAGCTTTCTTTTGATTTCGATCTTACCTCTCCTAAACAAAGTTCGTTGTAAATGATATTATGGACTTCTGTTCTATCTTCATGATTGGGAATTAATACGTTTAGACCATACTTATCTCTTAAACGACCTTTATAGAAATTTTCCTCCATAGTGAAATTAGTAGCTAACAATCCAACATTGTGAATATTATCGTTTTTAATTTGTTCTGCAGTAGTGTCTGCTATATGAAGTAACGGAATCTTTATATTCTCTTGAATTTCGTCTGCTGACTTGTGCATCGTGTTTGTGCAAATTACTAAATAATCTGCACCAGCTTTTTCAATTCTTTGTGCTGCTGAGATCAGTTCGTTTGTCGCTTTATTCCATTCTCCATTATGTTGATAATCTTTAATCTTCTGAAAATCAACAGAGTACATAATAATTTGGGCTGAATGATGACCACCCAATTTTTCTTTTACTCTTTTATTTATCAATTCATAATAAATTGCTGAAGATTCCCAGCTCATTCCACCTAAAAGTCCAATTACCTTCATCATTTGTACCTCCATTTTTTCTTTATACAATACAGCATTGAAATTCCAAATTCTATTCCCCAATAATTCGCATAATAGGTTCTTGATCATGAAATCCAATCCCCACTACAACGTCTACTTCGAACTCTCAAACCATCTCTACTAACAACGCAACCGTTCTTTAAGGCCACAAAAGCTTCTGTCTCCACTCGTCTCCTTCTTTCCGATAGACTACACGAGTATGTTTCCTCTTAGAATCTCCCTGCCAAAATTCCACTTCCTCTGCCTGAACTGCATAGAGTCGCCAATTTGGCGTAATCTTATCTGGGTCTGCCAATAAGTGTATCTCTTGCTCACGAATCGCTTCTTCTAATTCAAAAGGGTCCAATAATTCCTTACTCTGCTTCTCTATTAAAGCAATCGCTCTGGCTCCTATTGGTCGTTGGAGGAAATCTACTTTACTAGCTTCATCCCCTGCATCCATGACTTTTCCTCTGATCCGTACTTGTTTCCCAAGTTTGAACCAATAAAAGGTAAGAGCAACATAAGGATTTTGCTGGATCTGTAGCCCTTTGGCGCTCTCATTGGTACTTGCAAAGTACCATTTTCCCTCAATTAGCTTTTTTAAAATCAGTACTCTAGCATCAGGAGTTCCATCGGCTCTAACGGTTGACAGCGTCATCGCATGTGGTTCTGGTACACCAATATCACGAGCCTCTTGGAACCAGGATGCAAATAGAATTTCAGGATTACTAGGTAAATCAGTAGTATCGAAGGAAGGTAAATCACCTTGAAGACTCTTTAATCCTGTTAATAGATGATCCCATTTGTTCACCAATAAAATCCACCTCTTTTTGTAATGACGAGTTTACTGTTTGTATATAATCTGGTAATAAAAAAGGGCCCCTTCATATAAGGAACCCATTGAAATTCACTTTAAAACCCACCAATTACGCCATAACCAATCAAAATTACCACAACAAAAACCACTAAACCTGATGCTAAAAAGACTGCACTTGGCTTTTCCTTTTTCGCACGAACTAGAGCCATTTCTAAAAGTCCAATCCCGATCACAGCAAGAAGTGCCTTTAGATGGAAGATCGGGTTTACATCCCAAGTGATCAGCATCGTAAGACCAGTTCCTACGATGATAATGTAGCATACACGCACAATGTTATGTAGGATAAAACCTACTTTCGTTTTTCCGGTAAGATACAACACATAGCTTACTACTGCCAACACTAATGCCAGCTCCCAAGAGCCTACATGTGCTTCTTTTAACCATGACATTCTTTTTTCCACTCCCTTATCTTTCGAGCCCAATTTTACATTCGTGCCCAATTTGATTATAAAACGAACTTTCCAATAGGGCTAGTAATTTGTTCACTATTTCACTTTCGAGCATATAAAATCATCTCGGATTGTTCTGTTTGAATTCTGCTTTTAGGGTTCTTTCTCAACTTCTCTCGCATCATAGAAAGCCCCGACTGATAGTCCCGTCCAGAGAGACGAGTAAGAGAGGAAAAAGCTTGCATCTCCGCAAGATATAGTAGATGGCGAAGAGGCTCTAGTTTCATTGTCACTTTCAGTTGGATCTGTACATGAAAGCCCATCTGTTGCATTGCTCCAAATAACATTTCTCGAGACCAATATCGATTGCAGTCCTCAAAAAATGCATTAGGAAAGTACAAGTAAAGCCAACTATTCGCTTCGTCAAATACCGAACGATTGGTCATTTTGAGCATACCACCCGGTTTAAGAACACGCCAAATCTCACGAATAACTCCTCTTTTATTCAAAAAGTGATGAAAGGAGTAACGATTGGAAATATAATTCATACTATCGTCCGGATAGGGCAAAGCATCTGCTGATCCTTCTGACAACATTACCCACTCATCTGCCAACGTCTGCTTTGCATGAAATAGTAAGTCTGGAGACAGATCTAATCCATACCAATGAATTCCGTTTGTACCTAGTGATTGAATCTGTTTCTTTAAAAACTCACCTTCCCCACATGCTAAATCGAGCACATGATATGATCCTTTTTGTTGCTGTTGATAATGAGCCTGGAGGTCTCGATCAAAAGTTACCTCCCGACGAAAATAATGAGAATTGTTCGTGATCGGATAATCCGTCATCTTATCCTCCGTTCACATGATTACTGACATTCCATATTCAAAACTATTATTTAATTTCTGCTAAGTTGTCCAGATTTTAGCAGTAATTATGATAAAATTTGAATTCAAGCAATTTATATTTTATCTTACTTTTCATCCAATAACCGTATTATTCTTTCTGATTTCTTTATTTTCTATTAACAACAAAAGAATATTTGCATGAATATATCTTTTCAAGAAATAAAACGTAACTATACTCTATCCTAAAAATCAGTTGGTATAAAAATCCTAGAAAGCCCAAAAGGACTCTTATCACGGAAGGCTAACTACTTCCATGACAAGAGTCTCTTTGTGTATATCATCTACCATCCACCGAGAATAGAGCCCATTAAAAGAAAAGCTACAAAATGATATCCGATTGTAATGAGATAAAGTCGCCATGATTTACGCTCAAAAAAAGAGTTAGTTGCAAAGACAGCCCCAATTACAAGTCCCACTAATGTTCCAATCCAGAGTCCATCTAATGCATTCTCCGAATGGGATATGATCAAAAGCACTTCCAAAATATTGGCAGATAAAAAAGTGGTAACGAGTGCTCCTAACATCGCCTCCTTGGGATCTGTTAGATCTTTTTCGGTTATAGATAGCTCTCTCATCCATACTTTTCCGAACAGCAATGGGGAATACCAAAAACTTCCTATCGCCATGTATGCGAAAGTTGCAAGAAGTACCGCCCAGATATTATAGGACATATATTCTTCCATAAAATAGACTCCTTCTATTCAAGCATGTAACACAACCATCATCTTTCACTATCATTCCAAGTTATCCCTTTTTCTAAACAGAAGCTTCTCGATCCTTCTCTTGAGTCCACACTGACAAGTGCCAAGTTACATATAGTATGATATCTATTTTGTAAAGAAAGGCAGGTCTTTGCATGCGAATCCTGTTTATTAACATCAATACTCTGCGCGCAGACCGACTTGGCTGTTATGGGAATCAAAATGGACTTACTCCTCATCTAGATCAATTAGCGAGTCGTGGAGTCGTATTTGAACGGTTGTTTGGAGAAAATAATGTCTCCCAAAGTTCCTTTGTGACCATGATGACAGGAAAACATCCTTATCAGCATGGTGTCGTCAATATGAAGCCACAACCAATTCCTGAGCTACTCTATCCTATGAGTTTGTTTTGGCAAAAAAATGGCTATCGAACTGCTGCCATCGATTGTAACTATCGAATCACAGGGGAAAAGAACACATGGTTCCAACGAGGTTATGATACGTATATTGATCCATCCGAAGAAAGACCAACTCATCTGAATATAACGGCTGAAGAGGTAAATAAAGAAGCCATTGCTTGGCTGGAAAAGCATGCACACGAACCGAATTTTTTCCTTTTTCTCCACTATTGGGACACTCATTATCCATACCATTCAATAGAATCACAAGGAATAACAGAAGTAGAGCCAAACGAACCTTCTCTCAAAGAATTTGCTCGAGAACCTTTATGGAGCTTTATCCAAAAGTACGGTCAAGAAAAAACACCTAGTCAGCTTCGTCAAGATTATGATGGAACAGTAAAACAAGTAGACCACGCAATTGGGCAGATCATCCAAGTACTAGAACAGCTCCAGATCCTAGACGATACATTAATTGTTTTGACTTCAGATCATGGGGAAAGTCTTGGCGAGCATGGAATCTACTTTGACCATCATGGTCTCTATGATGCTAGTTTGCATGTCCCTCTCCTTTTCCATTATCCAAAAATACTTCCTGGAGGCATTCGAGTTCCTACTTTGGTTCAACATGCCGATCTTTTCCCGACCATGATGGAACTCGCAGAAGCGTCTCCTTTCAAAGAATTAGGGAACTTGGATGGAAAATCTCTTTTATCTGTGATCAAGGATCCTACCCGCAAACACCGGAAATTCGTCATCTCTTGCGAAGCTAATTGGCAGTTGAAACGCTCCATACGAACTACTGACTGGAAGCTTATACGTTCTTTAAAACCTGATGTCTATGGTAATCCGAACTTTGAGTTATATCACTTAACGACTGATCCCCAAGAGAAGAACAACGTCATAAAAGAACATCCTATTTTAGCAAAGCAGCTTCATCAAAAAATGGAGGGATGGGTCAAAAAGATGCTTACCCGCTACAAGCGTCAAGACCCTCTCAGAAAAGGAACTAAACTAGAGATGAACCGAATGACAGTAGCAGAAGAAGAAGAGCTAAAAGAACGCCTTAGTAAATTGGGGTATTAAGAAAAAACCGCTATTCCGTGTGGATAGCGGTTTTTATATTCGAAATTCCCCTGCTGATTTTCCTACTATAAAAACCCCTGTCGGGTCTACTAAATAATAATCATCTCTATCATCCAATAAAACCCTCTCGAGTAATATTTCCTCCCCAACTTCAATCTCTAGCTCTGGAACCGAGAATAATTCTCTCATCTGCTCTACCTGCTCGATTTCAGGGAGAGTAATTGCTAATTCAGTTAGTTTAGGGAGAGGATCCTCTCCTACATAAGAAGGATCTTCTTGTAGTTCTACTCGAAAGTCATTTGGTAATTGTAAAAAAGTCCTCGTCTCGCGTGAATCATCTATTTTCCAGCCAAACGAACTTGCCTTTTGACAGATTTTTTCTTTTTCTGAAGTTCCAACTAGAAAACCAATATGATCGAACTTGGTCTCCTTTCCAAAACCAAATGTCACATTCAGTACTCCACGTCTCATCTCGATAATTCGAAAAAGGATTTTTTGCTCCTTGATCTCCTCCCAACTAAGCGTAGGATCAATTGATTCCCAAGAGCCACCTTTTTTCCGACCAAGTCGTAGTTGAACTACAAAGCCTAACTCACGATAAAATGTCTCCATCTCTTCCAGTTCCGTCAACCAGTGATGATAATGAAAAAGTTTCATTTCGTTACTCCTCTTTCTTAGATACTCGGTTTCTATATCATAATTTCTTCGCTTATTTTTGAAAATTGGATGTATAGGTAATAGTATTATCATTTCATTTTATCATAATAGAGCTTTTTGCATAACGACCTTACGCATTGGTTTTCTTCTTTAACTGCATAAAAACCACTGATTATCAAATTATAGAGATACAGGTTAGAGATACTGTTAAGTTTGTCAATAATCCTAAGATAAGGTAAGGAAAGTCGAGGAACAAGTAATGAAGCTAACAAAAAGACTGGTCTATATGGTCGCTCTTATAACTATGATCAATATTGGATGCCAACAAAATACTGCTAAAGAACCTAATAGTACTCCTGATTACACAGAACAAAATACCCCAAACGCAAGACCTATTGACTATGAAGAAGCTCCACAACAAGGACAAGAACAAAACCTTATCCTTACTGCTGAAGGAGAGAGATATGTGTTGGATCTCCAGTCAATCGGTTTTGATGGATTCCATCTCTCCTCAATTGATCAAGACAAACTCAAGTCTTGGCTTCGAGACGTCAAAGAAAAAGTGGATCAGTCTCCAAAGAACGCAAGCCTCGATCGCTATGGAGAAGACATAAAACCAGCTACAAGCGGAAAGATGATGGATCTTCAACAGATAGATGAATGGTTGGGAGATCTCGGTTACTACATCAATCAGCCACTCGAAATACCATTTGTAGAAGTCCCTGCTGCCGTCAACCAACGAGATTTGGCTCGAGTAGACCAGAAACTAATCGGAAGCTATCAAACCACTTTTAATGGAAATAATTCGAATCGAACGACCAATATCAAACTTTCTGCTAAAGCAATTGATAAGCTAATCCTCATGCCTGGAGAGGTATTTTCCTTTAACCAAGTAGTAGGTGAGCGAACAGCCGAAAAAGGGTATCAGTCCGCTCCAATCATCGTAAAAGGCGAATATAGCGAGGGTATCGGGGGTGGTATCTGCCAAGTCTCTAGTACCTTATATAACAGTGTTAACGAAGCAGGATTAAAAATCGTAAATCGATACTCTCACAGCAAAGAAGTTACCTATGTACCACCAGGACAGGACGCAACTGTTTCCTGGGGTGGACCAGATTTCCAGTTTCAAAATACGTTACAAGAACCTATCCTTCTTCGAGTGAAAGTCAATTCCGATTCCATTTCTGTTCGAACTTATACTACTCCCGAAGCAAAAGTGACGCAAAGAACAGTACCAGATCCACCTAAACAAGTAGAACAATACAAAGTAAATCCTGATCAACCAACCCACGACCTACCACAAAACCAAATAATCGCTCCATAGATATAGCGAGCCGAAATAGTAAAATAACCCCGTACTAGTTACGGGGTTATCCTCATTATAGATAATCTATAGAGGAGAAAACTACTGAAAACTCAGATCCTAATTCTTTTTGAACTTTTCCAGTCAACTTTAACCCCTTTTTATTATGTTGTATACGAAAGTTAGCTAATTCATTATCAATAAAATTATTTTTATTAGCCAATTATGGTATTCAAGATTCCATAATCAACCTTTCAGTGAGGGTTTGTAGACAAGCTATTCTAATAAATAATATAATTTTCTAATATCTCTTGTTGAAAGGACTAACATCATGAACCTACTGATCATGGATTTAGAAGCAACTTGTTATGAAAAAAGTCCACCACCTCGTTTTGTCTCCGAGACCATCGAGATCGGTGCAGTCATGTTGGATACAACTAAATTAAGTGTCCTGACAGAGTATCAGTGCTTTGTCCGACCCGTTCTGTTTCCAGAACTAAGTCCGTTCTGCCGAGATCTCACCTCTATTACACAACAAGAAGTAAATCAAGGACTTTCTCTTAAAGAAGCGGTTTATGGCCTCGAAACTCTCACTTGGCAACACCAATCACTTTTTTGTTCATGGGGCCACTATGATCGCAAGCAACTAAAGAAAGAATGCGCCAGCAAAGGAGTTCCTTACCCGTTTTCTGCCAAACACCTCAATCTAAAAGAAGCACACAGCTCTTTTTATGGTGTGAAAAAAATGGGTATGAGAGGGGCTCTAAAACATCTTCAAATCCCACTTGTTGGAACACACCATCGCGGTATTGATGATGCACGGAATATAGCAAAGATAGTACAAAGAATGATTCAAGATGGGTGGAATTGGTTGAACTATGTCGAAAGCTATGAAAAGTAGGGTAAATAAAAGAGCTACTTTTCACAGCTCTTTTTATTTTAGCAAAGTATCATCTAATCCTTTGTCTAATATGAAATACCTACTGTTACTTTTCGTAATATTGATGTAATATATATGAAAACTATCTGTTATTTAAGAAATGGAGGAATGGTTCTGTCTCTTTTATACCAGAAAGTATTGGAAGCGTTTAGACGGATTCAAAAAAACATCTACGCTACCCCTATCCAGACTTCTCGCATCCTAAATAACATTTCTCAACAAGAAGTCTATCTAAAATGTGAAAACCTTCAGCGAACTGGTTCTTTTAAATTTCGTGGAGCCTACTCTGCACTTAGTAATCTGACGCCCTCAGAGCGAAAAAAAGGTGTTGTCGCTTTTTCCTCCGGAAATCATGCACAGGCAGTCGCTCTCGCTGGGAAGTTGCTGGGTATTAAAGCTGTTAATTGCATGCCTTCTGATGCTCCTAAAATGAAACAAGAGGCAACAAAAGCATATCGTGCAGAGATTATTTTGTATGATCGTCTAACGGAAAACCGCGAAGAGATCGCTCAAAATCTCCAAGAGACCTACGGATATTCTCTTATACCCCCTTTTGATAAAGAAGAGGTGATTGCTGGTGCAGGAACCGCTACTCTCGAACTATTACAGGAGGTACCAGATATAGATACCATCCTCGTTCCAATAGGAGGAGGCGGACTGTTAGCAGGTACTGCGATCGCAGCTCATGGTATCAATCCAAAGATCTCTATTATCGGAGTAGAACCAGAACTGGCAAATGACACTTATCTCTCTTTTCAAGCGGGTAAACGAATTTCCATACCTCCTTCCTCTACCATTGCGGATGGTTTACGTACACCATGTTCTGGAGAATTAACCTTTCCCATTATTCAAAAAGAGGTTTCTCAGATTGTTACTGTTACAGAACAAGAAATTCGAGATGCAGTTCTCTTTGCTTTTACTCGCCTCAAAATAGTAATTGAACCATCAGGTGCTGTTCCACTGGCTGTCTTAATCTCAGGTAAACTTCGCTCCCCATCTTCTAAAGTGGGAGTTATCTTAAGTGGTGGAAATATAGATCCTCTCTCATTCCACAAAACACTATCATAATCTATAGAGGAAGCGATACGATGAACGAACTGCAAAACTTAACTTGGCAAAAAGACGATTTCTATCTCTCGACAAACAAAGAGTATCTTGACCTATCAACTATTCATTCCTATCTATGTAATGATTCGTATTGGCAACAAGGAGTTTCCATCGAAGCTGTTAGAGAGCAGATCCTTTATACACCACTTTGTTACGGAATCTATCTCGGTAACCCTTCTACCCCCACTCGTTACCAAGTAGGGTTTGCAAGAGTCATCACTGATTTTACTCGATTCTCCTATTTGTGTGATGTATTTGTTTCTCCAGACCATCAGGGAAACGGACTTGGCAAATGGTTGATGGAGTGTATAGTCGAAACACCACGAATACGCAATACATTTTTTAGTCTCAAAACCCGTGACGCACATGATCTATATCGTCAGTACGGATTTGAACTAGACCCTAATCTAGACAAGGCTATGGTCCGAACTGGTAATCAAGAACAACAGCTAGAGGAAATAATGAAACCTGTTCAATTGAACCTCCCCCACCTACGCTAACGCTAAGAGGTAGGGGATTCTTGGGTAATCCCATCTACCGATAGGAAATGTACCAAACTCAAACCGTAGTTCCTACGGCAAGAAGTCTCAGACCTTCTTTTACTATATTCTGAGCAGCATGAAGGTCTCGATCATGTTCTACCCGACACTCAGGGCATGTCCAACTTCGAAGATTTAGGTTTTTCACCTCTTTATTTTGATGGCCACAGCAGGAACAAAGCTGACTAGAGGGAAACGTTTTACCTACTTTCACGATGGTTCTTCCGAACCACTTTGCCTTATAGGTCAGCATGATTTCATGAAGGAAAAAACACCAGAATAGGTCGGACTTGCGAGAGGGTAGAAACCCTCCCTCGTTCGACGCAGATTCATCTCCCACTTTCGCTATGCTTAGAAGTGGGAGTATTCTCCGCTATAATAGATAAAAACAGTACCTCCAAAACGGAAGTACTGTTTTTTGATAGATTTTGATTATATACGGAACTCGAGCTTCCACATATTGGTGTGGGATAGTGGAATCAATTTAACTTGAACCTCCTATTTGAAATAGAAGGATCGTCAACACGATAATAGCTGCGACCGCAATCCCAATCACATAGTTCTTCCATTCTCCTGATGATTGCCGATTTCGCGACAATGAAGCAGCTTCTTGTGCAGAAAGCTGAATCCCATTCTCTTCTACTTTCCGAGCACTTTTCTCTTTACGATGAAATTTTCCAAAGTAAACAGGTTGGAGTGCTTGTTTCAGCTCTTTTGCAGTCTGATAGCGATCTTCAGGTTTTTTTTCTAACGTTTTAAAGATAATCTGGCAAAATTCTTCAGAGAGCTCTGGGTTTTTTGCTCTTGGATCTGGTACAGGAGCATCGAGATGTTGATATGCTACTTGGAGATTCTCTGGAGCATCAAACGGCACTTCGCCTGTTACCATTTCATACAATACAATCCCGAGAGAGTAGAGATCAGATGCAGCAGAAATTTCCTGATCACTTGCTTGTTCTGGAGAAAAGTAGTGAACAGATCCCATTACGGTACCAGTTTTGGTAATACTATTTGCCATCTGACTGAGTCGGGCTATTCCAAAATCAGTTAGCTTGAATTTTCCTTCTGATGTGCACATAATATTCAGCGGTTTCACATCACGATGGATAATTCCGTTTTGGTGAGCATGGGACAAACCTTCGCAAATTTGCATCGCAATCGCAATTGCTTCTCGTTCTGGTAAACGTCCACCTTTTTGTTCAATTAACTCATGCAGTGTAATTCCATCGATTAGCTCCATCACCATATAGTACGTTTTGCCGATATTTCCAGCATCATATACATTGACGATATTGGGCTGGGAAAGACGTCCATTGGCACGAGCTTCCAAGATAAAGCGTTTGACGAACTCTTCATCATCACTTAGCTTTTCGTCCATCACTTTTACAGCGACAGCTCGATCTAATACTATGTCTCGAGCCCGATAGACGGTTGCCATACCTCCATTACCAAGAACCCCTTGTAGTTGGTATCGGTTGGCAATTGGTCTGTCTTGCAACCCCATCACCTTTTTCATTCCACTATGATCTCGCAGTGTTTTTATTCGAATTTTAAATGTGCAAATAGAAATAAATGAGTGCACAGAAACATTATTTCGAAAATTAGGGAGGGATACAAGGGGAACAGACTCTTTTCCACACAAATTTCGATAAAAAATTCAATTTTATTATATTCATCAATATCGTCATAAAAAAGGACGCATTTGTATTCTGCTCTCTAGAGAAGTATCATTCACAACAAAATCCTAATTTCCCTCATTATCCTGCAGTTCTCTTATAAAAAATCTTTTGAGCGCATCACGCCAATCTGGCAACTGAATGTTCCGTTCGCTGATCAAAACCGAATTGATAGGTCGAATCGCTTTCCTTCCCATCTCCTCCGTCGTGATCGCCTGTATACGAGCATTTACTTTTGCCTGCTTGAGAATTTCAAGGGCAAATTCGTACCAAGAACATACTCCCGATCCTGACACATGATAAATTCCTTTGGTTTCTTTTTCTTGCAAAAGACGACATAAACAGTCTGCGAAATCTATCGCATAAGTAGGGTTACCTATTTCATCTTTTACAACTCGTAACGCCGCACCCTGTTCTGCGTTTTTCCAAATCGAAGTGACAAAGTTCGCTCCGATATGACCATACAACCAGGAAGTACGGATAATGATTCCATTGGAACAGAATTCTTCTACGGCTAGTTCTCCTTGTCGTTTGGTCCAACCATAATGATTTAGAGGACGTGTTGGATCAGATTCTTTATATCCTGACCGTTTGGTACCTTCAAACACATAATTAGTACTGATATAAACCATTCGTACTCCGTATTCTTGACAACATTGCGCGATTTGGCGTGTAGCAATGGAGTGAATCTCCTCAGCTACCTCTTGGTTGGATTCACAAAAATCTACTTTGGTGTATGCAGCACAATGAATCAGCACATCTGGTCGAATCCCGCTTATCATTTGCTGAGTTTGCTTTTCGTCGGTAATGTCCCAAGTATTGCGATCTAATGCTACTACTTCATAGCCCAAAGTACCAAAATATAGTGTCAGTTCTCTGCCTAACTTTCCTCCTGCTCCATTAATGAGAATTTTCAACCGTTATTTCTCCTCTCTTTTCTTGCTCTCTGAGATCTAGAATCTCCTATGTTTCAAATGATAAAAAAAGACTATACCGGCTTTCGTTATCCTATTCAGTGAAATCTGTCCATAAGCACTCGCATAGGTTGTTGCTTATAAGAAAAACTAATGAAAATACAGACTACTATACAAAGGAACTCTTTTAATGGCCAAACCCAGTTACCATTACTGGAACGAAATTCGTTCCTTACTTGCTCATCGTACAATACGAGTAGGTTTACTCGGAGTAATTGTCATCCCACTTGTCTACAGCTACATCTATCTCGTTGCCTTTTTTGATCCTTATGAGAAACTGGAGAATCTCCCTTTTGCAATCGTAAACGAAGATCAAGGAGCAACAATACAAAATGAAAAAGTCGATCTTGGGAAAGACCTGGTAGACCGCCTCCATCAAGAACGTAATATAAAATGGGAAGTTGTCACAATGGAGGAGATGCAACGTGGATTTCGAGAGGGTACTTTTTACTTTGGATTAGAGATTCCCAAAACTTTCTCAGAACAAGTATCTTCTTTAACCACAAATAAGCCTTCTCGTGCACAAATCCGTTATTACTCAAATGAAAGTGCCAACTATATCTCAGGAAGATTAGGAGAGTCGATTGTTTCAAGACTGGAAAGTAGTGTAGAAAAAAACATCACCCTCACCTATCTTGAAAAAATCTTTAGTAAAGTTGTCAGTAGCACAGGAGAACTTCAAAAAGCAGCCGATGGAGCAAAAAAATTAGCGGAAGCTACCAAAAAGGCGGAAAGTGGCGCGAAAAAAATTGCAGATGGAACCAAACAACTAGCAGGTGGAAGCAAACGTCTTCAGCAAGGAATCCATAAACTGCATCGTAATGTACAACAAACAACAGAGAAAATACAAAACGCAGCAGACCAAATCGATCTCAAACAAGTCCTGCAACTACTAACTGAAATCGAAGAGATCAATCAACGTGTTCAAGAGTTAGAACCCCATCCACGCTTAACATTACAGGTAGCTGAAAAGTTGCAAAAAGCTCGATCCTTATTAGAAAAAGGAGACCAACTTTTGCAGGCTCCTAATAACTTATTCACTGGTGTAAAACAGTTAGATGATGGAGCAAAAAAGCTAGTATCCGGAATCGAGCAACTTCAAACAGGAGCAAATCAATTGGTAGTGGGACTAACACAGATCAGGCAAGGTCAGACGCAACTTGCGACAAGCTTAGAAAAAGGCGTCCAACAAGCACAAGCATCTCTTTTGAATCTACCAACAAAAGAAAGTATTATCTCTGATCCCATTCGTGTACACACCGAATCAATACATCCTGTCCCTAATTATGCAACAGGATTTGCACCCTATTTTATTTCTCTTTCTCTGTGGGTTGGTTCGATGATCCTCTATACTGTGTTGGATCTATATGGTGTCCCTACATTACTACAGAAAGAAACTATCTCCCTTCCTACAAGTTACCTCGTAGGAGCACTGCAAGCGATTATCAGCCTATCTGTCTTAACTATGGGCCTTGGAATAACACCACAATCTACAATCCTATTGTTTGGATTTAGCATCTTGATCTCTTGGACGTTTATGACCATTAACCAGATGCTAACGCTTACTCTACAGAATGTAGGACGGTTCTTGTCGATTATTTTACTTATGTTACAACTTACTTCAAGTGCTGGAACCTATCCTATTGAACTAGTTCCCCGCTTTTTCCAGTCCATTAGTCCCTTTTTACCAATGACCTATGCAGTGGGAGGATTACGGAACATCATCTCATCTGGGAATTTCAACATGGTTTATCGAGATTTTGGGATATTGGTGTTGTTTTTAATTGGGTCTGCTATTCTTGGTTACCTAGGAAAGAAAAAGAAGTCTACTGCATCTTCATCTCTTCAGTAAATTCCAGATTTCTGCAAATAAAACCCCTCTTATGATGTTTAGAGGGGTTTTTCCATAGTTACGCTCTTTTGAAAATAGGAATGAACACTTTGGTATAAGTAATCATATTGGGTTTGATTGGTATCTAGAAATGCTTCCTCGCGATTAGATGGGACATCCATATATTTTATAGGTTCGTAAAATTGAGATTCAGTTAAATCATAATTCTCACCGTTAATTCGATTGTAAAAATGCCAACCTCCTACAGTATTCGTTTTCATGATCTCTCCACCAAAAATATCATGTACCACTAACGCAGTCACTCCACACTGTCCTTTGGCTGGATTTTGAGGAGTCCATTTCGAACTCGATTTAATGGACCACACTCTCTGTAAGACATGTTTCAATTCCAATATGTTCAATTCTAAATTATTCATAATCTGCTCCCTCTGTAGATTGTCACCAGTTAAACTTTAAAAATAGAAACAACATGCTGGTCTGGTCTTACTAATGCAAATACATAATCTTCTTTCGGATTCCGGTATCCAGATCTTTCACAAGGCAAGATAAGAGAGTTATGAATTGGAATATTTATTTTTTGGTAAATTGATTGAAATTTAAATTTCTCCTTTTCAAGGTCATACTTCCCAATGGAAATGATCGTATGTTCGAGCAAGTTACTATTTGATGGATGAAAATCATTTTCTCCTATTAAATAAGGTACACGTTTCCCTATTTGCCAATTTCCATGTTTTTGTAAGGACATACCCTTTTCGGGTATATAATGATCTACTGCTCTAGCAACTGGTAAGGCTTGTTGTAATAAAGCCTCTCGTTCCATAGCTCTCGTTCCAAAAGCAGCAAAGTTGGAAAGAGTCTTTAGCATAAAAGACCGGCCTGCGGCTAACATCTTATTTCGTACTGCCATATTCCGAAATATCATTGCATTATTATCCTGTATTTCATTAGCTGCGGCTTTTTGTTCATTAGAATAGTCTCCAAGTAATTTTATAGGATCTAAGTGATTTTGTATTACAAGCGCAAGACGCCAACCTAAACGCCAAGCTCCTAAAACACCTACCATCATTCCTGCACCTGCTGACGGTCCCATTGCATGAGCAGCATCTCCAGCTAATAACCATCTTCCATTTATGTAAGTGGCACTTTGCCCTTGACCTAAACGAAAGGCACTAGCCCATAAGAACCGTTCAATTTTAGCACTTGGCAATTTTTCTTGAATCAACTTTCGAGCAAAATACTCACTTATGGCTTCTTCACGACTTTCATCGTTATTAATTCGATAGATAAGGCGCCAACGACCTGGTGCAAAATAAAAAAATCCATAAGGACGTTTTGGATCCAATACGATATTGGAGATATTATTTGGCAAGTCGCAATCTAATTCAAAATCCGCTACTGCTGAATTCATACCATAATCACGCCAAGTTTTTTCAATCCCTAATTTTGAACGAATACTGCTTTTAGCACCATCACATCCTACACCCCAGGGGGAAGAAAGTTGATAGCATTCGTCTTTACTTTTCACAGTTACCCTGACATATTCCTCCGTTTGACTACACTCTAATACTTGGTGTCCTCGCCTAATTTCGACTAAACCTGTATCTAATGCGGCTTTTTCCAAAATTACCTCTGTATCATGTTGTGGTAGCTGGAGTGAATATGGAAAAGGTGACTCAATTCCTTTGAAAGACCATTCTAGAAGCTTTTTATGTTGGTCTTCAAATTGATGTACTAAACGCAAAACGCCCTTCTCCTGAAACTTATTTATTAAATCTAACCATTTCAAAAGTTCTAACCCTCTTGGCATCCAAGTAATAGCTCTTGATTCATCTCTTGTGGTGGGTTGAGTATTTGTTTCTAAAATAATAGAAGAGATTTTATAACGAGCTAATACTAGAGAAAGGATGAGACCAACTGGCCCTCCACCAACAATAAGTACTCGATTTTCAGTTCGATCCAATCGATTATCCACCTCTTTATTTGATCCATTATGAGATCACTTTAACAAAATCTGAAACACTTTTTTCTATATGGTTGGTTCGATCCATCTCATTATCTGCAAAGCGATCCCACATAATGAAATAGAAAAATTGAGAAGTAATTAGGTTTTGTATCGTTATTTGATCAACTTCCTTCTTATTTCCTCTTGATCGGATAAAATCCGTTAGCTGTTGGCAACCTTGTTGAATAATCCTTAAAAGTTGTTCATGAATCTTCGGATTTCGTTGCGATTCTGCAAAACACATGACAACGAAATTTTTTTGCTCCCATAAGTGTTTAAACATTAACTCAAAATATTTAACTAGTTGATCTTCTAAAGATTTTGTTGCATCGATACCGAATTGGGATTGATACAAGGGACGATTAATCGTGTACTTCTGCAAAACAGCCCAAAGAAGCTCTTCTTTTGATCGGAAATAATGATAAATCAACCCATCCGTAACCCCTGCTTGTTTGCCAATCTCTTTTACTGTACTTTCTTTAAATCCTTTTTGAGAGAACAATTGAAGAGCAGCACCTAATAGCTTTTCGCGTGTTTCAAGCGCTTGTTTCTGACGAGTAGTCTTAGTCAATGAAATTCCTCCATAATTTCATTTATTAAGTACTTACTAAATGAAATATAATAATAACTTTGAATCCTGTCAATAAGAATCACGAAATTAAATATTTAGGCTAGATTTATATTATACAATTATGAAATAATATTATTATTTTACAAAATGCAAATAGCATCTATCCAAATACTAAGTTGTAATCGAGGGAAACCAAATGAAACATCTTAGAAATATTCATCCAATCAGCTGGACCATTATTATTGGAACTATTTTTGGTAGAATGGCTACTTCTATGAGTATTCCTTTTTTAGCTATCTATCTAATTAAAGTCCACCATGCAACACCTTTTGAAACAGGACTTGTGATCGCCATTAGCTCCTTAATCGGAATTATAGTAAGTTTCTACGGCGGTTATTTATCTGACCGAATTGGCCGAAAAAAGATGATCCTTCTCTCTATTTTTGGATGGTCTTTCGTTTTTTTAGGTTTTACATTTAGTCAAACTATCTTATCCTTTTTTCTTGTCAATGCTTTAAACGGACTTTGTCGTTCTTTATTTGAACCAGCTTCGCGTGCCTTATTATCAGATATAACCCAGAACGAACAGAAGTTACTAGTCTTTAACCTTCGCTACACTGCTATCAATTTGGGTGTAGTATTCGGCCCTTTCATTGGTCTAATGCTAGGATCTTCTCAAACCACATTTCCGTTTATGATTGCTTTTATTATTTACTTCCTCTATGGAATGGTTTTTATCTATCAATTTCATACATATCCCAAAGCCTTTACACAAAATAACTCTGCAGAATCGATAAGTATGCGAAATGCTTTTCAAATGACCAAGAAAGACAAAGTGTTTTTATTTATAATTATTGGTACCATCTTCTGTGTCTTTGGATATGGTCAATTCACTTCGACTTTACCACAATATTTTTCTTTACTTCCTGATTTTGAAAATGGAACCAAGTTTTTTTCATACATGTTATCACTAAATGCAGTAGCTGTCTTAATTCTTCAATATCCAATTGTCCATATTGCTAAAAAATATTCTCCAATCAACTCGTTAATCTTGGGGAATCTATTTATTTCGGTTAGTCTGGTTAGCTTTTCCATCACCAAAAATAGCTTAGCTCTCATAGTGATTGTCATTGCTTTCACAATTGGTGAAATTCTAACATTCACTATGATTGATTTGTTTGTCGATACGATAGCCAAATCAGAGCTAAAAGGAACCTACTTTGGAACGTTAGGCTTTACACAATTAGGTAATGTACTAGCACCTATTATTGGGGGATTTTTATTAGACCACTTTGGGATAAAACATCCGATCACTATATTTTCTTCCCTTTTGGTGCTGACCTTGTTAGGTATTCCTTTTCTCGTAATGGCGAAATGGCGGCTCACTTTCCAAAAAAACAACCATACTGGTTCTAATGTGAGAGTAAGTCATTAACCTAGAGAATTACATGAAATTACTAATGAGATCATCGGTTTTAAACAGACGTAAATAGTGTGGAGGGTATATTCATGAAGAATACTGGGCTTTATTGGGGTTTGTTCTTGATCATCTGTCTAGTCAATGGAACAACATGGGGTGCTCAGAAAATCGGACTTCAGGGTAGTTTACCTTTATGGTCTGCATCCATGAGATTTCTGATAGCCGGTTTTACTGTAGGAATCATTCTTATTGTTATGAGGAAATGGGATTTTAAAATAGAATACCTAAAAATAGCTTTTCTGTACGGTGTTTTTTATTTCAGCTTACCTTTTGGAATTGTGTACTGGGCAACTCAATATCTTTCCAGTGGAATTATCTCTGTGTTAGCATCTACCATTTCGATCAGTTTGCTAATAATAGAATATTTTTATGAGAAAAAACATATTTCATTGAATCAATTTATTGGAGCTGCTCTATCGTTTGTGGGATTAGTAGTACTTTTGTGGAACCAACTGCAAGTAGATGCAAGTTGGATTAGTTTCGTAGCGATGATTTTCGTCATTTTAGGAATGATTGCAACAGCTATTATCACCATTGTAGTCAGACCTACTCTCTCAAAGGTTTCCATATTGAATCTAAATTCGGTAGCGATGTTGATTGCGGGGATGGCACTTTTTATTACGAGTTTACTGTTCGAACAAGGAGCAAGGTCTTTTTCAGGTGTAAGCCTTACATCTCTGCTTTATTTATCTTTTGTTGGATCTAGCATTACCATCGCAATTTATATGTATTTGATAAAAAACTGGGATGCATCCAAAGCTAGTGGGCATTTATTCATTTCGCCTATTATTGCTTTATATTTGGGTCATGTTATTTTCAATGAAAAACTTGGATCCACCATATATGTAGGAACAGCTATTATATTACTCGGTGTAATCCTAGTTAATATTTCTTTACCTGCTAGTAAAAATAAAGATAACGCAATAATATGGGAAACACAAAACAATAAAAGTGGACAATGACAAAAGGACCCCTTCTATTTTTGGAAGGGGTCCTTTTGTTTCATTTAGAAGTACCGCAAAATCACATAAGCATGAGCAAGCACAAGTGATACTAAGGTAATAGGTGCTCCTACTTTAAGAAATTCCCAATAACTAATATTCGCACCACGTTTGTTCGCAGCACTTACCACGATCAAATTAGCCGAAGCCCCGAGAATGGTACCATTTCCTCCAAGGCAAGCTCCCAAAGCAAGCGACCACCAAAGAGTGTTCATCTGAGCTGAATCGACTGCAACTCCAAGCCCATTGGCAGCTTCCTGTAAGAGCGGGATCATCGTAGCCACAAATGGAATGTTATCGATGGTAGCAGAAGCAATTCCGGAAACCCACAAGATCAGCGTAGATAGCCAGAAAAAATCACCGCCTGTTACTACGATCAGTTGGGTGGCAAGTGCACTTAGAATTCCTACTTCTTCTAGACCTCCTACCAAGGCAAAAAGACCAGCAAAGAAAAAGAGCGTTTCCCACTCAATAGCACCAATCGTCTTCTCCACTTTATTTGACGGAACCCCAATTGCCATCAAGACCATAGCTCCTGTCATGGCAATCGTGGAGGCCTCGATATGAAGAATGGAATGTAGCAAAAATCCAAGTAAAGTAAGACCTAAAACCCAGAGCGATTTACGTAACAAAATGGGATCTTTTAGAGCATCTCCTGGCTCCATCTTCATCAATTCTTCGACAGAATCTGGCTTAGTAGCTAATTCTTTTCGATATATATAAAGGAGTAAAGCAGAGGAGACAAGCATAATAATCAAAGAGATCGGCCCTAAATGAATAAGGAATTGGCCAAAAGACAAATGAGGATTAGCAGACCCTATCATGATATTAGGAGGATCTCCTACCAGTGTGGCAGTTCCACCAATATTAGAGGCAATAATTTGCGAGATGAGGAACGGAATAGGATTTAGCTTCAATAGTGTTGTGAGTGAAAAAGTGATTGGAACCATTAGCAAAACCGTGGTGACATTGTCTAATAATGCTGAAGCAATGGCTGTCATCCAAATTAGTGATAAAAACAAGCGCTTAGGGCTTCCTTTCACCAATTTTGCTATATGCAAAGCCGCCCATTGAAAGACTCCTGTTTGATTCGTAATATGCACAATGAGCATCATCCCGATCAATAGGATGATCGTATTCCACTCAATATAATGAGTCAGAACTTCGTGTAGTTCCAGCACTTTTGCCAACACCAAAGCCGAGGCTCCTAACAATGAAACAACCGCACGACTTCCTTTTTCCGCAATAATAAGTGCATAAATGAATACAAAGATACCACCTGTCAACCATACATCAAACATAAAACCCCTCCATATCCTAATTATTTCCAGAAACAGCAAAAAGGAGCCCCTAAATGGCAGGCTCCTCCGATAAAGCAATATCTGGTTTTTTTCTAGGATATCACAAAAAATCAAAACGTTCCATATAACTATTTCATTTTAACAATAATTTCTTTTTAATCATTATTTCTTTTCAGCCAACCATGTAGCTAGCTCTTCCTTTTGTGCATCATTCAACTGCTTTTGAGGCCCCATCGAACCTATTCCGTTATTTAGAACACCTAGTAGTTGTTCTTTATTATACTTCGCACCGATTTGTTGGAGATTAGGCCCATAGCTACCTTGTAGGTTTCCACCATGGCAACGGGTACAGTTTTGCTTGGCAATCGCTTCAGCTCCTGTCACTTGGGTGGTCGAAGAGTTAGTAGACCCATTTTTCGTCTCCTCTGATGGAGTATCCGAACTTTGACCACATGCTGTCAAGAGTAGCAAACTTACACCAATGAGAGAGAACCAATATTTTTTCATTTGCTCTCATTCCTTTCTCTATTTCGAAATTCATTGTAACATTCTAGTCTCCCCAAAATTACACATCCATAAGGATATTTCAGGAAACCTCCGTTAGACAGATACTACTTTTTGTTGTGTTTCTTTCCATTCCTGTGTTTCCTGTTCATCTTGTTGTCGCTGTTCTCTCATCCATCGAACTAATACGATTCCAATCGCACTGATATAGACAATCTCTTGAACAATCTTCATTATTACCCCGCCGAGTTGTTGATCGTCTATAGGGGGCATAATCGGTGCTACTGTTGACATTTCTTGATAGAGCTCAAAAAGTGGTCGATCTGCAAACATGACTAGAGCACATACAGGAGTTAGGAGTATTCCATTCGCAAAAATAAAACCTAGTTTATGTAATGGCTTCACTCGATCCAACTCTGGAACAGGACAAATAACAGGCCACCACATGAAAAGTGCCCCGAGTAGAAGCACAAAATGAGATACATTGTGATATAAATGGCTCTCCATAATGGCATCAAACGCAACTGGTATATGATACAGCGAGATCAATCCATTAAAGACAAACAGAATGACCAATGGTTTGGTCAAAAAAGAACCTACTGCACGAAGTGCTTTAAATCGAAATAACGGTCGAATCATCCAAGCAGGAATACCTAATAACAAAAAAGGCGGAAGTACAATAAACAAAATAGACATCTGAAGCATATGCATACTGAATAATTCATGACCGAGTAGATTGATTGGGCTACCCAACGCCGTATAGTAAATGATCATCGCGAAGAGAAAAAATACTTTTTGGCGAACTGGTACCACTTCTGCTCCCGGAATTTTGGAAACAAACGGACCTGTTGCAAGCAAATAAATTACCGAAATACCTATAAAGATCAAATTCAGTGTCAGATCCCAGTTCTCGGCATACCAAAACAATTGAAAAAATTCTTTCGTTGTCATGGTGCATCCCCTTTCGGTTTCACACTTTTTTCATATTACCACATTGATTCCCTTTCCCTTCCCCGATTTGTGAAACTTTCTTTCCAATTCTAGGTGAATACCCAGCCCCTCTATTCTCTATTTGAATAGGATGTTGTTAGAACTTGGGAAATGGGCACTTAGGAGGGAATTCATGTGAAAGCAACTACCCTCGGAACACTCACCAAAATCGTCGGGGGAAAATTAGAATCAGGCAACCCCAACACACTTGTCACCTTTATTAATCATGGCAAATATAAGCATTTGCGCCCTCATCATATATATATATACTCCAAATCTAGTAAATGGGAAAATCAAATCAAAGCACTTCGGCTAACTCGCCCGAAAGCACTTATCTTACCAATTGGAGTGTCTAGCTTTGGTTTAAGGATCCCGATCATAAGAGTACAAAATACAATGGGTGCAGTTTGGCGTATTGGGCTATGGAATTGGAACCAATTCAAACATCAACTACGGGTGATCGGAATAACAGGTAGTGCCGGAAAATCTACTACTACTGCGATGGTGTCGTCTATCTTGCGCTCGCACTACCGAATTGTACAAACTGCAGGTAATTTAAATACAGCATCCTATCTGCCAGGATATCTCTCTCGTATCGAAAACCAACATAATTTACTTCTTCTAGAAATGGGAATGAACTCTCTAAACAATATCAAACGACAATGTAATATTGTCCGACCGCATATCGGAGTAGTTACCAATGTGGGAGAAGCACACGCTGGAAATTTGGGTGGTTTAGATTATGTCGTAAAAGCAAAACAAGAAATGGTTGATGGTGTAAGACCAGGTGGAGTCTTATTGTTAAATGCAGATGATCTTCGCTCACGTAAATTATCCGTAGCAAAATTCAATGGTAAACTTTTGCGGTTTGGTATTGATCAACCCGCGGAGATTAGAGCTACCAATGTCACCTATCATAATAGCGGCATGAATTTTAAAGTTATAGCTGAGGGTCAACAGCACATCATTTTTATTCCAACCTTCGGAAAACACAACGTCTATAACGCCTTAGCAGCAATCGGTGTCGCTCGTGCCATGGGAATTCCCTACCCCAGTATTCAAAAGGGGTTGGCTCGCTTTGAGACACCCAAAATGCGACTTCAATTCTTATCTACTCCAAAAGGGCGAATCTTAATTAATGATGCTTGGAATGCCACTGCAATGAAAGCAGGATTAGAAGTTCTAAAAAACGTTAGTAAGGGAAGAACTACTGTTGCGGTTCTCGGAGATATGCTTGAACTAGGCAAGCTGAGTCCGATAGCCCATCAAAGTGTAGGAAAATACATTGCCAAGCTAGGCGTAAACCAATTGGTTACCATTGGTCCCAATGCAAGGATCATCGCCTCTACCGCAATCCAAAATGGCATGCCACGAAATAGAGTCTTCTCCTATTCTTCACATGAGCAAGTGGTTACCCATCTCTTGAGAACAACCACTCCTCGCTCCCTAATTTACTTCAAAGCATCGCGAAAACTACATTTGGAAAAAATCGTATCTCAAATTCGAAAATTTGGTTAACCATCTCCCAAGGAGGTGGTTTTTTATAAATGTGGAATATAAGTATAAACATTTGCATTATTGTTAAAAATGAACTATATTATGTAAGCAATTAACTTTTAAAAAAAGGTGGTATCTAACTACACAATGGGCACTATTCTGGTATTCTAACCTCTTTTTTTGAGAAAGAGAAAAAGAATGCAGATCCTGTGATTACAGGAATCGAGCAAAGGAAAACCTTTGTGTTTTTTGAGTTGCTCGAAAGTGTCCCAATGTATAGCTTAGATGGAACCATGCAAAGTTTCTTTGCTATGATCCCGTCTGCTCAGCTGTGGGTGCTTCTGCATTCACAGCTTTTTTATTGTTTTGAACACACATGGAAAGGTGGTAACCTATTTTGCAAACAACAACTCTATTTCGCAATCGATTCGTCCAATCCATTTTATTAGCAGGATTATTTGCTCAAATCGGGATTTGGGTACGAAACTTTTCTATTTTGTTATATGTAATGGAAATTACCAAAGGAGATTCCTTTGCTGTCTCGATGATCTCCGTAGCTGAATTTGGTCCCATTTTCTTATTTTCCTTTCTCGGAGGTGCCTTAGCAGATCGCTGGAGACCAAAAAACACTATGATATGGTGTGATATTTTAAGTGCAATCTCCATCTTCCTAGTACTTCCTGCTCTATTATTGGGTGGTTGGCGTGCTGTCTTTTTGGCATTACTTTTCTCAGCAACTCTCTCTCAATTCTCACAACCAGCTGGGATGAAACTATTTAAGATTCATGTACCAAATGAGCATCTTCAAGCAGGGATGTCACTTTACCAAACAATGTTTGCCATCTTTATGATCTTAGGTCCTATCTTGGGAACCTTTGTCTATCAAAGCTTTGGTATTCAAATCTCTATTGTCGTAATGGGAGCCGCCTTCTTGTTATCTGCCCTCTCGCTTCTCCTCCTACCACGTGATGTTGAGTCTCAGAAGGAGAAAACGGAAAGTACGTTGCGTCAGGATATGACAGCCGGAATACGTTATGTTCTTTCTAAACGGATTCTCACTCTACTCGGTGTTTGCTTCCTTTTAGCTGGTTTGGCAGTGGGTTTAATTCAACCTTTAGGGATTTTCCTAGTTACCGAAAGACTCGAATTACCAAAAGAATATCTTCAATGGCTCTTAACAGCAAGTGGAATAGGCATGATCCTAGGGGGTGGGCTTGCCATGGCAGTTAGTAAAAAAATAAAACCTGCCATGATGCTGGTACTTGGTATGTCGCTGAGTACTATCTGCACTGTTTGTATTGTTCTGACCAAAGAATTATGGTTGATCCTCCCCATTCAACTACTGAATGGTCTCTTCTTACCCTTTATTCAAATCGGGATCAATACCATGATTCTACAAAATACCGAGTCGGAAGTGGTAGGGAGAGTCAATGGAATTCTTACTCCACTCTTTACTGGGGCGATGGTACTGACCATGAGTCTATCTGGAATGTTGAAACAACTTTGGTTCCTAGAAGTACTTTACTATCTATCCGCCTTATTATTCTTAGCTGGTGTCTTGGTCATAGTGCCTCTTACCCGATCTTCCACTACTCAATCAAAACAAGAAGCCCAAGCCACTTCTACCAACTAACCAAAAAGGCTCCTCTGTAATATTAAAACAGAGGAGCCTTTTTTTATTTATCCTAAGTTGCAAGAAATTCGCTAATACGTTCTCGAATTGTTTCTAATTGACTGCTATACCATAGTACATGATGCTCTGCTTCAGTCCAATATAATTCACTTCCTTGTATTTGCATTGCCAAGTGAACCGCATGTTCAGTGCCGATACTTTTATCATATTTACTATGAATGATCAGTGTTGGAGCTTGAATCCGGGACATATCCCCACTTGATTGTTGTAGGTCTAGATGAAAGCCATCTGGCTGAGCATGAAGACTGAGCAAAAAGCGGTACAGCATTCTTCGACGCGCAAGGCTAATACGCTGTTTGATCTCAAAATAAGGTAGGGTAGAAAAATACATCATTACAAAACGAAACGCACTCCTCGGGGAGTTCTTGATCATCCAGTATAAAAATTTCCATCCCCATTTTTCTGTTGGTTGGTTGAACAAAATAGGAGCAAGAGAACGATTCGTCTCTCCAGGCCATTCCTCTATACTGACAGCAGATAAAAAGAGTAATTTTCTAACCCTATTGGGGTAACATCCAGCAAACTGCGCAGCTGGTCTTCCCCCCGCAGAAAACGCGATAACATGCACTTTTTCCATCTCTAAAAAGTCCAGTAACTCTATCAAAGAATCTGCCCATACTTCTGAACTTTCCCCCACTTGAACAGCTGTATTACCGTATCCTGGGCGTGATGGAACCAAAAGCCGATAACCATGCCTTATGAGATAATCTTGGTCCCCTACTACTGTATTGCAATCAGCATGTGCACCACTAAAGTAAAGGATCACTTCTCCCTGTGGATCCCCAAACAACCGATACTCTAAAACACCACGACTCGTTAGATAAGTAGCCTTCATTCGAACCTCACTATATTTTTCATTTATCTAGTCTCTCCTTAAGAGGAGCTACTAATCTAAATTTGTCGAACCAAAAGAAAAAACCTCCTAATTCAGGAGAGTTTCTCAATTATTATCTACTATTCTATTATGGATTCACCCAATTATATAATGGAAACGTTTCGGTATCCGTGCTAGATTCTGCTTCTTCACGTTGAAAAAGTACACCCTGTTTACGAAACTTCCGAGAATATTCTATCGCATCATCTGGTGTACGCACATTATTACGGTGCCATTCTAATAGTATTCGGTCTACATATCGAACACTTACTTTGTTACAGAAAACAGCTTCACGAAGCGCTGCTACAATTAGCTCTTCATTATATTGGTCCACATCTAACCATTTTCCTAACTGCTCACATTCAAAAGGTGAGAGTGGTCTCCCCATCTCTTGTTCAAAAAGAGAAAAAATATTTTGATAGACCTGCTCTTCGTTTTGTGTCACCTGCTTTTTTTGTTCCAATCGTTCTTGAAAAGAGTTTGCAAGTAACATAAGTAAAGGGTCTGTAGAAAAACGTTCGGCTCTAATACCGTTGTCTTCTTCAACCTCAATCTTTAAATATCCACCATTGACTAACCGTTGGATCAACATCATAATCTCTTCTGGCGTTCGATTCATCCGTTCTTGTAACTGATCGATGGTTGGGAACTCCACTTGTTCCTTCTCTTTGTACATCATGATTTGAAGGAGTAACATTACTTCCTCTTCCTTCAAATCAATCCGTTTATACTCCGTCAATAGAATCGTCGGAATAGCCAGAGAACCCTCTCGAAGAAGGTGTACAAGGGGTTGATTCAAAGATACATCGCGTTGTTCCATGTTCCTCCACCTCTTTCAACTACTTACTATACAATTATGAAAGGGGAAAAAATAGACTTGCATTATGAAAAAAAGCAGAAATTGCACACGACAAAGCAAAACGATTGATTTAAAAGATGCTAATATAGGAAAATTGTGAACTTAAAAATCATCATACTAATTCCCTAAAATATACCAAAAAAGAATATATTGTTATTTTCGAAGTTGCTTTCTTCATCGTTTTATCATAATCCTTCTTTATTGTAAAAATATATTATTATATTAATTAAATTTATATATTGTATAATGATTAAAAAATATTTACAATAGAACTCTATTGAACTTATCTAACTATATAACTAAAGGACGGATTACTCATGAAGAAGTTACTTATGGTCTTCGCAGCAGTTCTTGTCTTATCTGGTTGCTCTCTTTTTGCAGACTACTACAATGCTGGAGTATTGGCAGATGAGATGAACAAAGCAGTACTCGCTCTGAACAAAAATAGCGAAGCAAGCGACAAAATCGATACACTCTATGGCGAAATCAACACTCTGTCTGAATCGATGAATGAACCAAATCAACAAGTTTTGGATCAAATCAATACAAAACTAACAGAAATCAGAAAAATTTCAACCGATTACAAAGCGGAATTAGAAAGAGTAAGCAAACAAGTCCCTGACTTTCAAGCAAAATCAGCTAAATTAGAAGATCCTGAAATTAAACAATTAGCGGAAACCTTCTTGGCTGATTTCAAAACTTCCATTGATGCAGAGCTAAACTTTGCAGCTGGTTATGAAAAAATGATTACCACCGATGAAACTGCTTTCAAAGCAATTGCAGAAGGGAAAGAACCTCCTTCTGATGCTGTGTATGATCAATTGAACACCGAGTTAACTACCTTAAACGATAAGTTAAAACAAACAATTGACCAGTTCAACAAATCTTGGGATGAGTTCTCCAGAAAAGCAACTGGTACCGGTGTAGAATAAGAAAACACCTGAGAAAACATAAGATAAACTAGGCTGTGTAGCATAGACAAATATGCTACACAGCCTTTTTGTTGATTTTCATAACAAAAAAGCCGACATGTTTTTGTCGACTTTTTCATACTCCCCTATCTTATGGATAGAGACGGTTTAACATCCGTGGGAATGGAATTGTTTCGCGAACGTGTTCCAAACCACAGATCCATGCAACAGTTCTCTCCAATCCGAGACCAAATCCAGAGTGTGGGACAGAACCATACTTACGAAGGTCTAAATACCATCGATAGGCTTCATCGGATAAATCATACTCTTTAAAACGCTCGGCAAGAAGCTCAGGATCATCAATCCGTTGACTTCCTCCAATGATTTCTCCATAACCTTCAGGCGCAATCATGTCGGAACAGAGAACTACTTCTGGACGATTTGGATCTGGTTTCATATAGAACGCCTTGATCCCTGTTGGATAGTTGGTGATAAAGACCGGTTTATCAAAACTCTCCGCAATCTTCGTCTCATGTGGTGCCCCAAAATCTTCGCCCCATTGGAACTCTGGGAATCCTTCACGGTGTAGTAGTTCTACAGCCTCATCATAGGAGATGCGTGGGAAAGGAGCTTGGATTTTCTCTAGTGCTTTCGTATCACGCCCCAGCAACTTTAACTCAGAAGCACAGTTTGCAAGAACCTGTTGAACTGCGTAGGATACCATCTCTTCTTGAACTTTCATGTTCTCCTCTTGATCCACAAATGCCATCTCAGGCTCGATCATCCAAAATTCGATCAAGTGCCGACGAGTTTTGGACTTCTCTGCGCGGAAAGTAGGACCAAAAGAATATACTTTGTTAAATGCCATTGCTGCCGCTTCCATATAGAGTTGACCTGATTGTGTTAGGTAAGCATCCTCATCAAAGTATTTGGTATGAAACAAATTCGTTGTTCCCTCTGCTGAAGAAGGAGTAAGGATTGGTGGATCTACTAAAGTAAAGTTATTTTGATCTAAATACCCTCGAATAGAACGAACAATCTCTGCGCGGATCTTAAGAATAGCATTTTGACGAGATGAACGAATCCATAAATGACGATGATCCATCAGGAAGTCAGTACCATGCTCTTTGTTAGCGATCGGATATTCCTCTGCTAATTGGATTGTCTCAATCTTAGTAACATCCATTTCATAACCAGAAGGAGCACGCTCATCTTCACGTACTGTTCCCCATACATAAAGGGAACTCTCTTGCGTTAGCTTTTGTGCCTCTTCCCAAATAGCTGGATCCACTTGATTTTTCACTAGAACACCTTGGATCGTTCCTGTACCGTCACGCAACTGCAAAAATTGAATTTTCCCACTAGAACGCTTGTTATACATCCAAGCTCCTAATCTTACTTCTTGTCCTACATATTGTGACAAATCACGTATCGTTGCTTGCACTTATGTACCCTCCAATTACTCTCTACAATAAAACAAATTATACACGTGCTAAATTTAACGAGTCAACGAAAGCAGAGGCATCTTCTTGAAAAATGTTCAGAAAAAGTATTTTTTCTTTTGTGCAAGAAACAAAGTATACTAATAAAAGCTCCATTTATATAGGGAGGATTTACGTGAAAAAGCCACTAAAATTATTATGGATCATCATTCCCCTCGTAATATTATTCATCATCATCCCCATTCCGTCTTTGTTTGCCGATCCGGAATCAGAATCAACTGAAGGTAATCAAGATGGGGAAATCCAAGAAACAAAAAAACAAGAAGCACAGATTGCCGTTTTTGGAGACATCATGCTTCATAACCCCCAGCTAACGGCAGGTAAAAAGGGAGATGGATACGACTTTACTTCCTTCTTTACTGATATTAAACCTTATCTGAAATCCGCTGATTTAGCAGTTGGAAACTTTGAATTAACACTTGGTGGTCCTTCCATGAAATACTCTGGCTATCCAATGTTCAATGCTCCAGACGAAATTGTCGATGCCCTGTTAGAAAGCGGAGTTGATGCGGTAAGTACAGCGAATAACCACTCGATGGATACTAGAGAAGCAGGTGTTCGCAGAACGGTAAAAGTGCTACAAGAAAAAAAGCTACCGTTCTTTGGTACAGCAGCAAGCCAACAACAACGTGATACTCCTCTGATTCTGGAGACCAACGGAATGAAAATCGCTTTCTTGGCGTACACCGAACATACCAATGGTCTTCCAGTACCACAAAAATATTTGGTCAATACAATTAAGCTAGACCTCATCAAACAAGATATCGCCAAAGCGAAAGAGATGGGCGCAGAGTTTGTCTCCGTCTCCCTGCATTGGGGTCAAGAATATCAACGTGAACCAAATAAGTTCCAAGAGGAAACAGCCCAGGCAGTACTAGAAGCAGGTGCCGATGTGATCGTAGGGAGTCACCCTCACGTTACGCAACCTATGAAAAAAGTAAATATCAATGGCAAAGAAAAATTAATCATTTACTCTCTTGGAAACTTTGTCTCCAACCAAACGAATGAAGGAGTAGCGGAGCACACCCAAGAAGGAATGGTCGTTTACTTCAATATTGCACGTGATCAAGCCACCAAAGAAGTAAAGCTAAAAGATGTCTCCTTCCTTCCGACGTATGTGCACATTTATCCACAAAATGGCATTAAAAATTACCGCGTTCTTCCACTGACATCGGAGAATCCGACCAAACTACCTAACTATCCAGGTTTAACAAAACAGGTTTGGAAAGAGGCTTACTTAAACACACAACAACAGATGACGGTAGAAGAAGCTTTTCCTACCTTTTCATTGAAGTAAAATCGTTATCGCCTCCTCTTGAGCAAAGAGGAGGCTTTTTCTATTTACACTTATCCTAATTCATTATTTATTTTACAAACTTCCTCTGCAATGTTCTGTACTCTTTCTAAAGTGATACCTATTTGCTGTTCTACAGCTAATGGGTGAGCTGTTGGTTCCAATTCAATATAAGGACTAATTCCTATTTTTCGAGTGTGAACCATCGTCTTTAAATTGATAGTATCAGGATAACAAGGTAAAGAAGTAGCTAACCAACCAAACATCGGCTCCAATCTGTCCTCTCTCCCATTGGTGTTCCATTCTTCCACAATACGAGTAAAGTTCTCTTCACTTAATAACACCCAAACGTCTCAAGAAAAAATTTCTTCTTGACCCTTTATAGGCAACTCAATACAACCTCGAATGAAAAAATTCTTACCATCTAAAACACATAAATCATTGTCCAAATTACACGGTCTTTCATCTCATTCGATTCTTATTGATAAACAATATCTGGCATATCTGTTTCATAACCAAATGACAACCCGTTATGATATGTATCACAACCCGAACATAAATATCCTCTCATTGTGCTTCTCCTATGTTAGTATTTCTGAAAATACATTCATTTCTATAAAAAACAAAGAGAACCTACTAGATAAGTTCTCTTTGTTTTCTTATAATACCTTCTCTATCTCTTTTTCCAAGTCTTGTGGCTTTGTCGTTGGGGCAAAGCGATCCACTACTTTGCCATTACGGTCTACTAAGAATTTGGTGAAATTCCACTTAATCGCATTTCCGAGCATTCCCGAGGCTTCTTTCTTCAAATATTGGTACAAAGGGTGAGCACTGTTTCCATTTACATCAATCTTTGCGAACACAGGAAACTTCACTCCATAATTTATTTGGCAAAATGACTGAATCTCTTCGTCTCTTCCTGGTTCTTGAGCTCCAAATTGGTTACATGGGAAGCCAAGCACTACAAAGCCTTGGTCTTGGTATTTTTCATATAGTTCTTGCAATCCTTGATACTGTGGGGTAAAACCACACTTACTTGCCGTGTTCACAATAAGTAACACTTTTCCTTCAAAATCTTGCAATTCCTTCTTTTCTCCACTTGCAGTCTCCACCGTGAAATCATAAATCGACATCTCGTTCACCTAACCTACTTATATATTATTGTATCAGCTTCGCATTCTATCTTTTATACCCTCACATAGCTCCAGATAATCTTGTTCTCCTCTCATTCAATGATACAATAGGGAAAACATACTTTTCATCACATTCTCAAAATCATATTCAGGAGCTGATCCTTTGAAATTTCTACGTATGAAAGAGCCCGTCAATACTTGGACTCACTTTATCACCTTTTTAGCTGGTATCGTGGGCCTAGTTTCTCTCATCATGCTGTCTTGGGAAAGTACCAGTAAGCTAACTACCATGACCATCTATGGTGTTAGTCTCATTTTCCTTTATGGGGCTAGTTCCCTCTATCACTGGGTGAGAACAACTCCAGAAAAAGAACTGATCCTAAAAAAAATCGATCATATGGCCATCTATGTCTTTATCGCTGGTTGTTATACTCCTGTATTCTACTATTGTCTAGAAGGGGCTTGGAGATGGGCGATGCTCACATCCGTCTGGACAATTGCGCTCGTTGGAGTAATCATGAAAATCTGGTTTATCAATGTTCCACGAAGTGTCTCCACCCTCTTTTATATCACGTTAGGTTGGGTAGCAGTTGTGCCATTTGGTAAGCTGATCGATGCACTCCCTATGGAGGCAATCATCCTCCTCATCTCAGGTGGTGTCGCCTATACGATCGGGGGAATTATTTACTCAACTAAAATCTTTGACTTTTTCCCTAATAAGTTCGGATTCCATGAAATCTTCCACCTCTTTGTAATGGCTGGTTCGATCGTTCACTTCTTTATGATGGTTTTCTTTATTATTCCTTTGTAAGCACGAAAAGCTACTCGGTGATCGAGTAGCTTTTTTATGTAAAAACACAAGCCTATCGTAGTACACACTTTAAAACACGCTCCGCACCAATCCGCCGTCGATTCGTAAAGCAGATCCATTGATCGCTGCGGAAAGAGGACTGCTTATAAAGGTCACGAGATGGGCGATCTCCTCTGGACGAATAAGCCTTTGGATAATAGAGGTGGGACGATTCTCTCTCATAAACCGCTTCTCTGCTTCTTTTATCGGCAATTGTTCATTTGGATAGAGAGTTTTTAACATCGTTTCTACTCCTTCTGTTAAGGTGGAGCCAGGCATAACAGTATTGACGGTCACATTGGTTCCTTTCGTCAGCTCAGCTAAACTTCGAGAAAGGGAGAGCTGCATTGTCTTAGTAGCGCTATAATGAGCCATTTCGAGTGATGGCATAATGGCTGCTTCACTGGCAATAAAAATAACTCTTCCTTCTTTTTTTCGAATCATTTCTTTCAGGTATTGTCGTGTCAGCCTAACGCTACTCATGATATTCACTTCAAATATTTTAAACCAATCTTCATCTGGGATATCAAAGTATTCTACAGGCTCAAAAATTCCAAGGTTATTAATCAAAATATCTACGCCTGGATACTCTTTCAGCACCTTTTGACAACCTTGTTCCGTACCTAGATCTGCCTCTGCGTAGTAAAGAACAGCATTTGAAAATTGTTCTCGTATTTCAGATATCGTTTGCTCTATTTTTTCTTGACTTCGCCCATTGATCACTACTTCGGCACCTTCTGCAACTAAAGATGTGGCAATTGCTTTTCCTATACCCGATGTGGAACCCGTGACGAACACTTTTTTCCCTTTTAAGTTTAGATTCATGTTCATTCCTCCCTTTATGTAGGAATAACTCCTCTTTTTCAAGAGGAGTTATCTAATTCTAGCTTGTTGCATTAATCCAAGTTAAGCGTAGGCGCGCCGCCGGTTTTCCCGCTTCCGATCTGCTCCGACTCCCTACCGCTCATAGTCGCATCTCAAAAGGGGAAAACCTCTGGCTTTGGTTTAGTTATGCAACAAGCTCTAATTCATTAAAAATCAAAATTATCAGGGTCTGGACCCACTCGAAGATCTTGGTTCAATTCATTTATGTGTTTCATTTCTTCTGGTGTTAATTCAAAATCAAAAATCGAGGAATTTTCCACAATCCGATGTTCTTTTGTCGATTTCGGAATTGTTACGACACCATTTTGGATGTCCCAACGCAAAATAACTTGTGCGACCGATTTGCCATATTGAGCGGCAATCTTTTTCAGTAGCTCGTTATCTAGCAATTGTCCTTGCATAAGCGGAGACCAAGCTTCCATCTGAATTCCATGCTCTTGACAATATGAATGAAGTTTCTTTTGAGTCAAACGAGGATGATATTCTACTTGGTTTACCATTGGTTTGATTTCTGCATCTTTCATCAAATCTTCTAAATGATGGATTTGAAAATTACTTACCCCAATCGCTTTTACCCGTCCATCTTTATAAAGAGTCTCTAAAGCTCTCCAAGCATCTTTATATTTCCCCTCTACAGGCCAATGAATAAGATAGAGATCCAGATAATCTAATCCAAGTCTCTTTAGACTTGCTTCATAGGCTGCAATAGCAGACTCATATCCCAAATCCGCATTCCAAACTTTCGATGTCACAAAGAGCTTTTCCCGAGAGATGCCAGCTTCCTCTAAGCCTAGACGGATCCCTTGGCCGACTCCCTCTTCATTTTCATAAATTGCAGCTGTATCCACACTGCGATAGCCATGTATAATAGCTTGTTTTACAGCATTCACCAGTTCAGGACCTTCTTCTACTTTAAATACTCCAATACCAAACCAAGGCATTTTCACACCGTTATGCAAAGTCGTTGTATCTTGTAAATTTTTCGCTATCATCAATAAACCTCCTATTTATAATCTAATGAATCCATTCCAACTCTACAATCCTCCTTAAGAGAATCCTTTCACCTCCCTTCAAACCTATTTATTGAGCTATTGCTCGTTAGAAGGGATAAGACGAGTCGAAATCCGGAACCATTTGTTAGGGTAGTCTCTTTTTATCAAAATATCCCTTTTTTGAAATTTCTATTATTATTTCAGAAGCAGAGTTTACACCATATTTTGTTGATCTTTTCGCTCTAAGATTCGACTCCAGCCAGTCAAAATTGCGGCTCCTAGAACCATTATGGCTCCGATCCATGCTGTATGAATGAGCCCAATGGAGTCAGTAATGATACCACCTAAATAGGAACCAATAGCAATTCCCGCATTAAATGCTGCAATATTGATAGCAGACGCTACATCCACTGCTTTTGGAACAAAACGTTCCGCCAACATCACTACATATACTTGCAATCCCGCTACGTTCATAAATGCAAACAATCCCATCAATATGATCGTAATAAGTCCTGCTACCGTAAATGGAGCAGTAAACGTTAAGATAAATAGCACAATCGCTTGTATGATAAACATATAAAATAGTGCTTTAATCGGATTGTTGTTTGCCACTTTTCCACCAATTACGTTACCGATTGCAATGGCAATACCATAGACAAGTAAAATAGTCGCAACCGTTCCTTCTTTCAATCCTGTTATATCTTGTAACAACGGAGATAAATACGTAAATACAACGAACGTACCTCCATAACCCAAAGCAGTAATGATAAACAAAAGTAATAATCGCCCATTGGTTATAAGTTTGAATTGATCATGGAATGTTGTACGAGTTCCTTTTGGCAAGTTAGCCGGAATAAGAATGCTATTGGCTATAAACGCAATAATTCCAACTACCACAATGGCGATAAAAGAAGATCTCCAGCCCAAATATTGTCCTAAGAACGTACCAAAAGGAACACCTGTAATAGTTGCCACGGTAAGTCCGGTAAACATAATGGAAATAGCACTTGCTCTGCGATTTTCCGCTACCAAATTAGCTGCAATGGTAGAACCGATAGACATAAATACACCATGTGAAAACGAAGAAACAACACGAGCAACTAGTAAAACTCCGATACTAGAAGCACTAGCTGCAATACTGTTGCCAACAATAAAAATAATCATAATCCAAAGTAGTAACGATTTACGTGACATACTAGATGTCAGAGAAGTTAGGATCGGTGCTCCGAATGTAACACCCAAAGCATACAGAGAAACAGTTAATCCAGCCGTGGTAACAGATATTTGTAAATCTTGAGCTATCAAAGGTAATAATCCAACACTGATAAATTCGGTTGTTCCAATGGCAAAAGCACTCACCGCTAATGCCAGCAGTGCCCATGTACTTCGTTTTTTATCTAAAGGCATTTTTTCTCCTCCTAATATTGTCTAGTTGTATGCTTTTAGCACTGAAAGCAGGATAAATAAAAGAGTATGGTGGATCTCAGCCGGCAAATGCTATTATGAGATATAGGAGTCAAATAGGGAAGAACGAACTTTGAAGTGCCATAGATACTAAAAAGTGATATAGATACTTTTAGGTTCCTATAGATTGGGAGGAAGAATATGCTGAAAAAGAAATACAATATCGCCGTTGAAGCGACACTCGAAGTAATCGGAGGAAAATGGAAATGTGTGATTCTCTGCCACCTAACACATGGTAAAAAACGTACCAGTGAATTGAAACGTCTCATGCCAAACATAACTCAAAAGATGCTAACCCAACAATTACGGGAGCTTGAAGAAGATGGTGTCATTAACCGCATTGTCTATAATCAAATTCCTCCTAAAGTGGAATATGAACTTAGTGAATATGGACGAAGTTTACAAAGCATTTTAGACTCTCTATGCGCTTGGGGAGAAAAACATATAACGAAAGTATACGGGGATAAATTTGCTGTATTAGAAGAAAGCATTTTGAATGATAAACTAAAATAATAATGGAAGATTACCCTTTCCTATTGATTTAAAAAGGCCTAAATTCCAATAAACGGAATTTAGGCTTTACGATTATGTGAACCTGTACTCAAAATGTTGTTATTGATCAGTCCCTTTGTTTATTTATGAGGGTACTAAATTCCAGATACCAGATGGATTAAAGCAAACATCTCCTGAGTCATAACGAAAATCCTGTAACTTCTCCAATTGATACACAGGTTCATCTGGATCTAGAGAGAATGTTTCGCCATGATGAAAGGTAGGTTTCTCTAGTATCTGATATAGATTGAAATTATGTAGCAAGTTAGTAAATTCCTCCAGTTGTAAATGTGCAGGTACCATCACATCCGGCAAACCAAACGCATGCATTCCAATGGAGTAAATATGTTCAGAGTCCCCTATAAAATTAACAAAATGCAGATAGATCGCCGCATCCTCTTTAGTGCGTGTCAGCTCGTACCATTCTTCTTTTGTATAAGCTAATCCAGGCGCTTCAATCTTCACTGCGATTCCTCCAGCTCGAAGCAAGCCCGCCGTAACATCGAGTAGGTCCTTCGTACTTTCAACCCCATTTGATTTCGCTATTAGATATACCGTGCAAGTATGCTGATCAATCTCTTCCAACAAGTACGGAGGCAAATTCCCTCTTCCTGCAATAGAAAATGCTCTGGAGAGATTCGGATCATGTTCATACACTTCTACTTCGAACATGACCTGTTTTTCTATATGAGAAATGAGTTTCCCTGCCATCAGATAACCTTCACTTTGCAGGGCAATTTGTTGGATTAACTCGGTTCGGGATTCCCATTTTCCAGGAACTCCTATTATGATATTGGATTCTACCACGCTATGAACACAACCCCTTATGGTATTAGGTCAAGAAAGTAGACAGAAAAAAACGAGTCTTGTTATGCAGCAGAGCTGCATTTCTTGAAGTACATACGTTCGTAATCAATGGGTGAGAGATACCCAATGGATGAGTGAATTCTTTTACGGTTGTAGAAAAATTCAATGTATTCAAATATATATTGTTTCGCTTGTTTTCTAGACAGGAAGCGGGAAATATACACCAATTCTTTCTTCAATATACTGTGAAAGGATTCAATGCACGCATTGTCATAGCAGTTTCCTTTACGACTCATACTTCCTTCCAATCCATACTGTTTCAGTCTTTTTTGGTATTCATGCGAAGCATATTGACTTCCACGATCAGAATGATGAAGTACTGAGTTTTTTGACTTCTGTTGTTTGTACGCACGATCTAAAGCAGTCAAAACAAGCTCTTTAGTCATTCGGTTGTCAGCATGCCAGCCAATAATTTTACGAGAGTAGAGATCCATCACACTTGCAACATACACCCAGCCTTCCTGAGTAGAAACATAGGTAATATCTGCTCNTAAATCCTTTGCAGTTTGAGCAACAGGTTTCCCCTGCTCCAATACTAGCTGAACTGTTTGGGTTTTAAACTCCTTGTCATACTTTGACATCACGATCACCTCGAATGATTTGGTTTTATTTTGTCATTCTCAGCTCGTCTTGTCTACTTTTTAGTCTATCATCACTTATTAGAAAGGCTCTGTTAAATTTTGATGTTGATGACTGCGTAAAAATTATAGGAAACTCTATTTATTAGAGTTTCCTCCATTCTTGTTTAACTAACATCACCGTCAGCTTAATTAGAACTATTTTTAAGTTGCTCATTAAACACACTAATTGAGTGAAAGTTCTCTTTTAATAGGTTATGAATTATTTGCTTTACTACTTTTGGTTCTCGCAAGTCTTCATTTTCAAATGTTACAAGGTCATTTATTTTTATCCATTTACTGTCTGTAATTTCATCTTCTTGGAGATTTAAAAAACCTCCAGTAACTTCACCAATAAAATGAAATAAAATAACTTGATTGTTCGTACTACTGATAAAATTATATACGCCAGTAGTGCCAATCAAATTTACATCCAATCCAGTTTCCTCTTTAACTTCCCTTCGAGCTGAATAAAGAATGTCTTCACCATATTCGATATGTCCACTCGGAAAGTTCCACTTATCAACAGCAGTAGGTTTATTCTCTCTAATAATCAAGACTTTATCACCACTAAAGATTGAGACACTTGCTACTAAAACAATTCCATTTTGCGACATCCATTTCTCCTCAATTCTCTTCGTTACATTTATCTCTATCATATTTGAATAGCTTCTTTCATAAACACCTACACATTGAATTTTGAAAGTCGTAAACTGTCATATGTGTCAGTCATTTCATATACAAATGATGTTAATAGAAATTCTTTTATATGCTGTTTAGTGCTTTCATTACTACGACTATCAACAAATAAAAAACAAGCAAATAATTATCAAGGTATTTGGTAGCTACACCTTTGAAGTGGTCTATCCATTGTTTCAAACGAGAATGGAGACCGTTGACATTTTGAATGTGATACAAGCCCTTGATAACGTGTTTACCATCGTCTGATTTAATCCGATAATGTTCTAATCCTTTTTCTTTCGCATAGGTTTTGTAGGCTCTCCAAGCATCAGTGACAAGCACATTGTCAGAGGATAGTTTAGACCCAATGATTTTTGCAACTTTGGGTTTTACTATACGCCCCATACAAGAAACTTTGGAAACAGTAGCTTTGGTAGGGTCTCTTGCGACAAGAACACACACTTGCTCTTGGCTAATACCCCTGTGTTTGGATTTTCCTCCACGCTTTCGAGGTTTCCGTTCCGTAATTCCACGTTGACCTTTTTGAGAGTATAGGAAATATGTTTCGTCAACCTCAACGATACCTTCAAAATGGGCAAAATCCATTTGTTTTAAGGCGTGGTGTAATTCTAGCAAAACCGTCCAATGCTCCTTCCCGAAAATGATGATGTCCGCATTCCATACAAGTTTCTTGTTTACCTAGATCCATTCAATTCCCTCCTTTCCGTCTCTACAATAACTAAATAAATACTTTTCACATTTCCTATATCATGTAAAAAAAATCCCCATCTTATTAGGATGGGGCAATACTGGGGGTTTGGAGTTAAAAGGTAGAGCAATCGTTCTTAGTACAAGGAAATGTACTGGTCGCGCTCCCATGGATGAACCGCTGTACGGAACATATCCCATTCAATGCTCTTCGCTTGTACAAAGTGGTTCAGAGCATGTTCACCAAGTGCTTCACAGATTACAACATCGGATTGCAGAACTTCCAACGCTTCCGTCAGGCTACCAGGAAGGCTATCGATACCAGCATCGCGGCGTTCTGCTTCATCCATCACATAGATGTTGCGATCCGTTTGTGGTGGTAGAGCCAATTTGTTCTTGATTCCATCCAGACCTGCTTTGAGCATTACTGCGAGTGCAAGGTATGGGTTAGCAGCAGGGTCCGGGCTACGAACTTCTACACGAGTTCCCAATCCACGTGAAGCTGGAATCCGTACTAATGGGCTACGGTTTTTCGCAGACCATGCCACATAGCAAGGAGCTTCATAGCCAGGAACCAAACGTTTGTAAGAGTTCACTAGTGGGTTGGTGATCGCAGTGAACGCACGTGCATGTGCCAAAATCCCTGCAAGGAAGTGGCGACCTGTTTCACTTAAACCTAGCTCATCGCTTTCATCATAGAAAGCATTTTCATCCCCTTTGAAGAGGGATTGATGACAGTGCATACCAGAACCATTTACACCAAATAGTGGTTTTGGCATGAAGGTAGCATGCAAGCCATATTTGCGAGCAATATTTTTCACTACTAATTTAAAGCTTTGGATACTATCTGCAGTAGTTACTGCATTAGCGTATTTAAAATCAATCTCATGTTGTCCAGGAGCTACTTCATGGTGAGAAGCTTCAATCTCAAAACCCATTTTTTCTAGGGTGAGAACGATTTCTCGACGGCAGTTCTCTCCAAGATCTAGAGGTGCAAGGTCAAAGTAACCACCTTGGTCATTTAGTTCCATGGTAGGTTGACCTTTTTCATCGGTTTTGAAGAGGAAGAACTCTGGCTCTGGACCAACATTAAAGCTGGTATAACCCATTTCTTCTGCTTCTTTCAAAACCTTTTTCAAGATACCACGAGGATCCCCAGCAAAAGGAGTACCATCTGGCATATAAATATCACAAGTGATACCTGCGATCTTACCTTCTCCTTCGCTTGTCCATGGATATACGATGAAAGTATCTAGATCTGGGTAGAGATACATGTCCGATTCTTCGATGCGTACAAAACCTTCAATAGAAGAACCATCAAACATCATTTTATTATCTAGTGCTTTTGCTAATTGACTACGAGGAATTTCTACGTTTTTAATGGTACCTAATAAGTCCGTAAATTGAAGACGGATGTAAGATACGTTTTGTTGTTCGACGATTTCAAAGATCTGTTCTTTGGTGTACTTTGCCATTCGGAAATCGATCTCCCTTCCCTAATTAGTGACGAAAAAAGCGGCTAAGTTCTCCGAGTGTTAGATGCGTACTACCAGGTTGATGTATATTGATCAGGTCCTGACGCACCTTTTTCAGGAGATCTTGTTGAGTTAGCTCTGGCTTCTGCTTCATCGCTTCGATCCGAGCCTCTTCCACTTCCCTCTTCACTTCCGATAAGTTTTGAGAGTGCTCCAACATCTCCTTCACACCCGCAATATTGAGTCCTTTTTCCATTAAGGACTTAATAACCAATAAACGGTCTACATCGCGGAAAGAAAACAGACGTTGTTTGCCATCGGTTCGCTCCGGTTGAATGAGTTCGTGTTGTTCGTAATAACGAATCTGACGTGGTGTCAATTCTGTTAGTTTGGTCACGATCCCCATCGGGAACAAAGGCATATTTCGCCGGATGTCATCATTGTTCATCCTGACGCCCTCCTCTTATAAGAGGTGTCTCTCAAGCACACTCTTATCTTAATTCATGTAAGCTATCCAGTCAATACATGTAAGGAAAATTAACATACAAAAAATCCGAACTTTTTTCTCTTTTTATTATACATTGTTCTGGAAATAATATTGGATAGGCACAATTTTCACTTTTTATTGAGGAAAAAGCCACTCCCTAACGGAATGGCGCAGTTCCCTTTTGCTATTGTAACCTAATATTGCTCTAAATATTGTACTCTTTCCCAATCCGTTACTTGTGTACGGAATACATCCCATTCCACTTGTTTTGCAGCAATAAAATGCTCCAAGGCATGTTCACCAAGAACTCCTACAATTACCTCATTTTGTACTAACTCGTTAAGTGCTTCATGGAGATTGGCGGGTAAACTCAAAATTCCATACTCGTTTCTTGTTGATTCATCCATTACATAGATGTTGCTCTCGATTGGTGCTGGCAATGATCTTTTATTCCGGATTCCATCTAACCCGGCTTTTAGCATAACTGCAAGGGCTAGGTATGGATTAGCGGCAGGATCAGGGTTTCGTACCTCAATCCTTGTTCCAAGACCACGAGAGGCTGGCACCCTAACCAACGGGCTACGGTTCTTAGGTGACCAAGCTACATAACATGGGGCTTCGTAGCCAGGAACAAGACGTTTATAGGAATTTACTAATGGGTTTGTAACAGCGGTAAATGATCTGGCATGGTAGAGAATTCCCGCTAAGTAATGCCGTGCTGTTTCGCTCAAACCGAGCGGATCACTCTCGTCATAAAATGCATTTTCCTTTTCTTGAAACAGTGATTGATGACAGTGCATTCCGGACCCGTTTACTCCAAATAAAGGTTTGGGCATAAAAGTAGCATGAAGCCCATACTTTTTTGCCACATTTTTGACCACCACTTTAAAGAGTTGAATATTGTCGGCAGCGGTGATCGCATTGGCATATTGAAAGTCTATCTCATGTTGACCAGGAGCTACTTCATGATGGGAAGCTTCCACCTCAAATCCCATCTCTTCCAAAGTCAATACAATATCGCGACGACAATTCTCACCCAGATCAACCGGAGCCAGATCAAAATATCCTCCCTGATCGTTCAGCTCTAAAGTAGGAGTACCGTTTTCATCTGTCTTAAACAGGAAAAACTCCGGCTCTGGTCCTACATTAAAGCTACTAAAGCCCATTTCTGACGCTTCTTGTAGCACCTTTTTTAATATTCCTCTTGGGTCTCCTGCAAATGGGGTCCCATCTGGGTTATAGACATCACACATCAATGCAGCTACTCGCCCTTCCTCTTTCGTGGTCCATGGATAGATCACCCAAGAGTCTAGGTCAGGATAGAGATACATATCCGATTCTTCGATACGAACAAATCCCTCAATGGAGGAACCGTCAAACATCATTTCATTATGAAGGGCTTTGTTTAACTGGCTTCGAGGTATCTCCACATTTTTGACTGCACCCAATAGATCCGTAAACTGCAACCTTATATAGCGTACATTTTCATCTTCTGCATTACGTAGAATTTCTTCTATCGAAAGATTTCTTGCCATCTTGTTGCCCCCCATCGTAATTTGTTACACCTTACGCATAAATGTTTGTCCTAATGACAGGGCACAGGAAGAAAGTTGACATGAGATTGGACAAGAAATATTTCGAGAATTGTTTTTCTGTTAATGACCAGACTATGTCCAATTTTCCATCCGTTTTGCAAGACTGCCGGTAAATAACTCTAAACAGATCCCATTTGGATCACGGAATTGAGTAGACCAGCCGCCCCCACGAAAGACGGGCTCTCGATCAAACGTAATCCGGTAAGTACGAAGTTTGTTAACCGCTAAATGAAAATCTTCCTCAGAGACAGTGAATGCTACATGATCGAATCCATACTGAGTAGCAGATATTTCTTCGTAACCATGCTTTTCTAGAAGACAGAGCCAAACACTCCCTGCTTCTAGATAACAATCGGTCTTTCCTCGGTGCACTAACTTCATTCCTAGCATTTCGGTATAAAAGGGAATACTAACTTCCAATGAAGCAACCCTTAAAGTTATGTGATTAACAGATTGTATGTTCACCAGTAATTCCTCCTATACTTTACATCGTATTAGCTACTAGGACTCGAGCCAATTCCATATTTTAAGAATGAGTTTTTCATTTCTTACCATAACGTTTCGCTAACTTCTGGGTATGTACTTGTACAATTTCCTCCAAAGACAGACCATATTTACCCGCGAGCAATACTACATTTCCTAACACATCACCTAACTCTTCTAATAACTCTTGCTTCCACTCTGTTTCAGTCCTACTTTCATCAGGACGATCTCTCCCGATCTCTAAAGCACGTACTGCTCTAGCTAACTCCCCTACTTCTTCCATTAAAAAACCAACTCGAATATATGGATCTAACTCTCGCCAACCTCGTTCTTGGTAAATTTCATCCACTTTTCGTTGCAAATCTCGCAATTCCATCGCATAACACTCCTATCTAGTAGAAAATTACTATTTTATAATAGAAAAGAATATTAAAGGAGGCAACCAAGATGAAACGAATCTGTGTCTTTGCTGGATCTAATCCAGGAAACGAGCCAATCTATCGCGAAGTAGCCGAACAATTAGGGAAACACATTGCCCAAATGGATTATGAGCTAGTATATGGGGGTTCTCGTATTGGATTGATGGGAAGCGTTGCAAATGCGGCGCTACAACATAAAGGTACTGTTATTGGAATTATGCCTACTGGATTATTTGCAGGAGAGATGGTACATCCTGACCTGACGAAATTAATGGAAGTAAAAGATATGCATGAACGAAAAGCCCAAATGAGGGAACTTTCAGATGCTTTTATTGCATTGCCTGGCGGATTAGGAACTTTTGAAGAGATTTTAGAGATGGTAAGTTGGGGTCAATTAGGGATCCACCAAAAACCAGTTGGTCTACTTAATATTAATGGCTTTTATGAGCCTTTACTCGCTATGGTAGAACAAGCAATCCAAGCAGGATTTATCCCAGCTAACCAACGTGAGCTACTAGTTATCGATAATGATCCAACCAAATTGATCGAGAAGCTACAACATTATCAACCACCATCGAAAGTGAACAAATGGAGTGAGCTAACAGACTAATCAATAGGAGCCATAAATGAACAAAGTAGAGCAGTATCTAAATCGAATTGGAATAACCCCCCGATTAACAAATCCTAGAGATCTCCTTCAAGAGATTCACTATCGGCATTTTCTAACGGTTCCCTTTGAAAATTTGGATATTGTCCATTTTCAAAAACCTCTATCAATGAACCCGGAGATAGTCTGGGAGAAGGTCGTCCATAATCATCGTGGTGGGCTTTGTTTCGAGACTAACAGCCTCTCCTACTATGTATTAACAGAGTTAGGCTACCAAGTAGATTTCATCTCGGGAGGATTTTGGAATGATGTAGACCAAAAATGGGCGCCCCCTTACTCCCATCTGGCCCTACTTGTCACCTTAGCAGATGAGCTCTATCTTTATGACGTTGGAGTGGGCGGTGGGCCAGTCTATCCATTACAACTAAAAGAAGGATATCTCCAACATGATCCTACTGGCACATATCAGATTACTCAATCAAAACAAGACCCATCCAATTGGTACACCATTGAACAGAAGACGGAAAAGGGCTGGACTAGAAAGTTCGGAGTTTCCACTTTTTCATGTAAGTTAGAGAACTTTCATGATAGTCTGATCCAGATCCAAACAGATCCCAATAGTATATTTCGTCAAAACAAGTTGGTTAGTAAAAACACCGAAGATGGTCGGATCTCCCTAACGAACGACTTTTTGACTGTCACGAAAGATGGGATTAAAATTAAAGAACCTATTTATAATGAAAAAGAGTGGTCAAGAATACTTTGGGAGTATTTCGGAATAAAAGCGTAACAAAATGAATAGATGATCTACAACAAGACATTTTCTATTTGATCTAATACTATTGTTTACAAACAACGACACCCCTCTATGAATGAAGGGTGTCGTTGTTTGTTTTATTAATCTTAGGTATTGCTGGCTTTATATCGAATTACGATTATTAAATGGAACCATATTATTGATCCAGTTGATAAAGTTATTTACAACGAGATCTAAAAACTGGATCGTCGGTTGATGTATCAGATTCCCCATTCCATCCATCTTTTCATGGACAGCTCCGATATAGACTTCATTTCCAGGTAGAAGTGGCGATCCAACCCCTGGACAGAATAGTATGTCTCGTAAATGTTCTTGTGCACGTACTGTTCCTAAAGTTCCCATTGTCGCACCCATAATCAAGATGGTTTCCCAAACATGACTTTTTCTACACGAGATAGCCAGTCAATCGCATTCTTTAAAACACCTGGGATCGAATAATTGTACTCTGGTGTTATCCAAAGAACCGCATCTGCATGAGCAACTTTTCTCTTAAACACCGTAACAACCTCTGGAGGGTTCAATTCTGTATCTTGATCGTAATGCGGAAGATCTCCAACAGTTAAAATCTCGATATCTAAGCAATCTCGATATCTTTTCTGAATATACTTAGCAAGCTTTAGGTTATAGGAGTCTTTGCGAATACTCCCCACGATAGCAACTACTTTCATATACAATACCTCCAAAATATCAAAAATAGTTGATATATCAACAATAGTACATAGTCCATGCCAATCAACCTAAGTTTGACTGACATTGTCCCGAACTTTCATTAACAGTCTTCGTAATTCCGATATTTCTTCACTTGTCATTCCCTTGCTTATACGATGAGTAATGTTTCGATTGATCGGAATGACATCTTTTCCGAAATCTCGCCCTTTTTCCGTTAAATAAACCTCAACGGAACGTCGATCACTTGGACATATCTGTCTGTAAATATACCCCTTTTTTTCTAGAGCAGCAATCATCCGAGCAACACCAGCTTTATCCTTATTCAATTTTGCTGAAATCTCATTTTGTGAAATTCCTTCTCTTCTCCAGAGAAGCGCCATAATTAAATTTTGCTCAGAGGTTAATAGAAAAGGGGCTAACTGGTTATTTACATAGTTGGTAATTGCCAAATCAATAGAATGAATGAAGATCCCAATGTTATCTAATGGTTCGTATTTCATATGTATCTCCTAATTGGTTGATATATCAACTGTTTATAAACCGATTTTACTAGATGCCTAGATTTGTGTCAAAAAATGAATTTCACTATCTAAGAATTCTAAGCAAAAAACCTTACACCGAATATGGTGTTGAGTCTATTCATAAAATGGAAAAGCCCAATGGATTATACCCAAGGGGCTTATTGATAATAAAAAATAAAAATACTACTTTACGAAATTAGTTTCAACGAAACAGTATTCCTTGTACCTTTTCCGCTTCATCTAATAACTCTCTAATCACTTCCTCTGCAGTCTGTTCTGCTTTCAATAATCGCGTTGCTTGCCCAGCCCAAAGCGACATATAGTCTGTTTGGTTGGTTTCAGCTGCACGTTTTCGAATGTCTCCTGTTAAGGTATTTTGGGAAGGAAAAGGTAGAGGCCCGATCTGGCTTGAATCCATCTGCTCTATAAAGCGATTTCGAATCCCTCTTGCTGGTCGTCCTGAGAAGCTTTTGGTTATCACGGTGCTCTCTTCGGTACTAGCAAGTAACGCCTTTTGATAAGCAGGATGTGCTCCAGATTCTTTTGTTGTAAGAAAACGCGTCCCCAACTGTATCCCACTCGCTCCTAGAGCAAATGCTGCAACCATTCCTCTTCCGTCCATAATTCCCCCAGCAGCTACAACAGGAACTTTTACCGCATCCACCATTTGGGGTACTAATGAAAAGGTTCCGATATTGGCACCCATCGGTTGCTCCGACACATTAAATGTGCTTCGATGTCCTCCAGCATCACTTCCTTGTGCCACGATCACATCTACACCAGCTTCTTCTGCTTGAAGCCCCTCTTCTACAGTAGTAACCATGGATATAATTTTGCGCCCTGCTTCCTTTGCTATTCGCATATAAGTTGTGGGAAGTAGCCCGAAAGCAGTACTAATGATTGGGACTTGCTCCTCTATGCAGATTGCAAACTGCTCTTCTACAAAATCCAGGGAAGTAGGTATTTTATTTGGTACTGGAATTCCCAATTGCTCCCTAATTGGATTGAGTACACTCTGTACTTCCTTTACTGCTCCCCAATCATCTTGCATCGAAGTACAAAATAAATTAACTGCAAATGGAAGATTGGTACTTTCCTTAATTGCTCGTATTGCTTGTCTCATTGCATCTGGAGTGAGATAACCTGCTCCCAATGTTCCCAAAGCACCCGCATTGGAGACTTGTGATACCAATTGCACAGTGGTCGGTCCCCCTGCCATTCCAGCCTGAATAATTGGATACTGTATGTTCAAAATATTACCCAGTTTATTCAACGTTCTTCTCTCCCTTTCTAAGGAAAAAGCCCTTATCCATTGGTAAGGACAAGAGCCAGTTCAAATATTTAATTCCACACAGCAATTAGGAACCAGATAATAATCCCCGATACAACCAAAAACTTGACAACTAAACCACCCAAAAAGCCAATCAAAGTCGTTAGGGCGATTTTGCCTGCTGTTTTGAAAGGTTTTTTCTGTAACAACTCCACGATGAGAACCGTGACCAATGGTCCAATGATAATTCCTAGTGGACCGAAGATCGGAATCACAGTAAACACAATCGCTCCAAGCAGAGCAGCCGAAAATGCCCAACGAGATCCACCATACTTACTCGCTGCAATCCCACCAGCAAAATATTCAATCGCCATGAGAATCAATGTTAAGAGTACAAGCAAGACCCATGACCAAACACCAAACTCTTGATCATCGATAAAGAAGTGATAGAGCGCAACCCCTGCCAGAACAAATGGCATATCTGGCAAAATCGGTGCTACAATCCCAATGTAAGCCAAGAAAAACAAGATACCAATACAAACCCAAATAAATGTGTCGGAGAACAGTTCCATAAAAATGCTCATCTCCCTTTTCTCTCTATGGTTGACTTAACATTTGATCTACTGCCATCAAGATCGCAATCTTCGCATGAGAATAAGTAAGCCCACCTTGTAGATAGACGATGAACGGTTCCCGCAAGGGACCATCAGCAGACAGTTCGATACTAGCACCTTGAACAAAGGTACCTGCTGCCATAATTACTTCATCTTCATATCCTGGCATAGCTGCTGGTTCAGGTGAAATGTGTGCATCAACTGGAGAGGCAGCTTGTATTCCACGGCAAAAAGCAATCAAGCGATCCGCAGTACCTAAAGAGACTTGTTGGATAATATCCGTACGAGGATCCGACCAACGTGGAGTTGTCACAAAACCGAGTCTCTCTAAAATAGCCGATGCAAAAATTGCCCCTTTGAGCGCTTGTCCCACTACATGTGGGGCGAGAAATAGCCCTTGGAAGTAGTCACGCAAATAACCATGAGTTGCCCCGCCTTCTACCCCAATACCTGGTGCAACCAAACGAGCAGCAGCTTTTTCCACCCATTGTTTTTTTCCTATTATGTAACCACCTGATTTGGCAATTCCCCCACCAGGATTCTTAATCAACGATCCAGCGACGAGATCCGCCCCTACTGCGGTAGGTTCCTGATTTTCCACAAACTCTCCATAACAGTTATCTACAAATACCACCAAATCAGAACGATATGATTTGATACGGCGAATCATCTCTTGGATCTCTTCGATCTGAAAGGACGGACGAGATGCATAACCACGCGAACGTTGGATACAGACCAGCTTCGTTTTGGGAGTTAGAAGTTGCTCGAATAAATTCCAATTCACTTGATTATCCTGAGTAAGCTCTGCTTCTCGATACGAAATTCCCAAATCTGCTAGCGACCCTGTCCCATCCCCTGGTGAACCGATCACCTTGAGTAAAGTATCATAGGGTTTTCCAGTCAAGTAAACAAACTCATCACCTGGACGGAGAACCCCATACAAGCACGCAGCGATCGCATGTGTCCCCGCAACAATATTGGGACGAACGAGTGCCATTTCTGCATCAAAGAGATCCGCATAAATTTTCTCCAAAGTATCGCGGCCTATATCATCATATCCATAACCTGTTGAAGACTGTAAATGATATTCACTTACTCCCTGTTTGCGAAAGGATTCTAGCATACGGAACTGATGTTCATCGATCTGCTTTTCTACCTGCTGAAAGATAGGTCGTAACTCTTTTTCTACTTCATGTGTTAATTTTTGGAGTTTCGTTCCATGTTGTAACGAAGCAAACATACATCCACCAGTTTCTACTATATTCTTTGTATTTTTTCTTGCAATACTTTGGGCAAACGTTCAAAATGTCGCCCAGACATCCGGAATCGAACTCGTAACTGATCCTCTTGCGACTCCATCTCCAATGTCTCTCCATAACGGAGAATCTGTGCTAACGTTGCTCCATCTTCTGATGGTAACACTGCTTCTCCGATGATCTCTTCTTTTAGAAGGAGCTTCTCTATCATGGATTTGACTCGGTCTAAGTCCTCTTCCACTAAAGCAGAAATACGTACGGAAGGGTCTGGTGCTATGAAAGAATCTTCTCCATTCCAAAGGTCTTTTTTGTTTAACACCATCAGAGTTGGAATCTCACCTGCATCCAACTCTCGGAGGACATCTTCCACTGCAGCGATCTGTTCAGGCGCTTCTTCCGAACTCATATCTACCACATGTAATAGAAGGTCTGCCTCTTTGACTTGTTCAAGTGTAGAGCGAAAAGCAGCGACCAATTGGTGAGGAAGATTACGAATAAAACCAACGGTGTCCGTAATTACAACAGTTTCTCCACTTGGTAGGTCTAGTGCCCGAGAAGTAGGATCCAAGGTCGCAAATAGTTTGTTTTCTGCCAATACCTCTGCACCAGTCAACTGATTAAACAACGTTGATTTTCCAGCATTGGTATACCCAACCAAAGCAACTTGGAGTGTCTCCGCCTTTTTCCGTCGTTTTTGATGAAGCTCCCGATGTTTCCGTACTTTTTCCAATTCCTCTTGCAGAGCTTGAATCTGCCGGCGAATATGTCGACGATCTGTCTCTAGTTTCTTTTCCCCTGGTCCACGTGTTCCAATCCCACCACCCAGTCGAGATAATTCTTTGCCTCGTCCTGTTAATCGTGGTAGCATGTATTGTAACTGGGCTAGCTCTACTTGGAGTGTTCCCTCTTTCGTAAACGCTCGACGTGCAAAAATATCTAGTATTAATTGAGTACGGTCGATCACCTTACATGGAAGCACTTGTTCTAAATTTTTGATCTGTGCCGGTGAAAGCTCCCGATCAAAAATAACCAAGTCCACCTCATAATCTTCCACTAACTGCGCTACTTCCTCCGCTTTCCCTTTTCCGATCATCCACGCAGCATCAGGGCGCTCTCGATACTGGAGAACTGTCTCGACCACTTCTGCTTGAGCAGTATCGGCTAAACGTTTACACTCTTCCAAAGAAGAATGAATCTCTATTTCATCTCGACGGGAACCGGTAGCGACAATAATCGCTTTTTCCCAGTCTACTTGTTCATACCCTTCGATAGTTCCTTCATCCCTTCTGGTTTTAGGAAAGCCATTCATTCCAGATTTGCTTCTCCGTCCCTTGATTATACCACATCATGGAATTGCTTTTCCCTGTGCTCTCCTCTAGTACGAAATCTTCTGCACGAAGAGTCATCAAATCCTCTCTGGTGACACTACGTTTAGCAAGTAGACGAACCGCCTGATGACGTACAGCTTGCTCCACCATATTACGTACATAACGAGCATTTCCAAATGAGACACAATCCGCCTCCATCGCTTGTTGTAAGTGATGACTAAGTCGTTCTTTTGCCGCAATCGAAAAACGGTACTCTCGTTCCCCTACCATCATATCTGCAATTTGGAGTAATTCTTGAATTTGAAAGTCTGGAAAATGGAGATGGATCGGAAATCTTGATGGTAACCCCGGATTAGCACGTAAAAAACGATTCATCTCTTCTTCATATCCTGCAAGAATCAAAACAAACTGATCTTTGTAATCCTCCATCGACTTCACCATCGTATCGATCGCCTCTTTACCAAAATCTTTCTCTCCGCCTCTTGCAAGAGAATAGGCTTCATCGAGGAAAAGTACTCCACCAAGCGCTCGCTTTATGTGTTCTCGTGTTTTTTGTGCCGTATGTCCAATATACTCTCCCACCAAATCGGCTCTCTCTACCTCTACTAAGTGACCTTTGGAGAGTACTCCCATCTCTTTCAGTAATTCTGCTAACAATCTTGCTACTGTTGTCTTTCCCGTCCCAGGGTTTCCTGTAAAAACCATATGCAACACTTGTTGTTCTGCCATAAGCCCAGCTTCTCTGCGTCGTTTGGCAATTTCCAACCAAGCATATATCTCATGAACAAATGTTTTGATAGACGAAAGTCCTATTAACCCCTCCAGCTTTTCCATACAACTACGAAGCGGCTGGTGAAATGCATCCACTAAAGCAGGGGTAGAACTCTCTATCTTCTTTGTCGGTTGCTTTTCAAAAACCACTTGGATTCGGTGTTTGGGCGGATTTTCCCACTCTGTTTTCTTCATTCCGCTTCCCCTCTCGCCTAGCATGCTTCTCCATGTATACGCAAATGCCTAGAGAAGGGTGCGAAATGAACAGAACTAGCTGTATAAAACCGATAAGTACAAAGCTTTTCTTAGACAAATTCTCTTTTCACCGTTCACATCTCGGATTCTTCAAGTAACAACCCACTTAGCCAACATGTCACTTGTACATATCCGCCGACGATCGGAGTTCCGGTTAACAAAGATGGAGCAATCACTACGTCAATCGTTCCACCTATTGTCTGAACTAACAGATGATAAAATGGCTCATCCGTCCAACTATTCAGAGACTCTGCTACTTCTAATACTCTTCCTGTGAATAATGCATGTGGACTAGGGTCTCCCCCCTCTTCGACAAAAAGTCCTATCGGAATAAATGCCTCACTAGCTAATTTTAGTTCCGCTGCCTGATTTTCTAGTATTTCATTCTCTGATGCAAAACAAGTACATTCTTCTGCAAACGCTGCTAGTTGGACTGTTGTTTCTCGAGGAGTATCGGGATATTGAATGGTAGGACCATACTCCGGAAGATCAAAACACAGTTTATAGAGCCCTTGTTGGTCCTCAGACCCTTCCTCTGGACAAGACCAAGCTACGATCTTGCGCTCTAATGAGATCTGAGGGTACTCCACTACATCATCTAGTTGAATGGACATATGACCTTTCCCTATAAAATGCGGATGACAGTCCAATACACCCTCTTGATCAAATGGTACAAACATCGCTGCTCCACTATTTTGTTTCCAAAAAGCATACTGACTGTATTCGTTCTCAACAGTAGTTCCATTTTTGAATACTGCTTGAATCAGTCTAGTCACATCTTCTTCCGTCTCAATCTGAAACCCTAGGCAAGAAAATCTGGACATTCAAAACACTCCTTTATTTAAATCTGCCAATAAATAAAAACTTTCTTTATAAAAAGATAATATCATTCTATGAACCAGTGTACCTATTCATAATGAAAAAGACTCTATCAACATATGAGTGATAGAGTCTGTCTTCCCTAGTTAGAATTTATTATTTAGTAGATCTAATTTTTGAATATGTCTTTCCATTCCATGTAATTGGTATCCTTCAACATGTGAATATTCCTTGAACTGCAACCATTTACCCTTGGAAAACTTACATAAATAGACCGTAAGAAGATCTGTATCACCATTGTAACTAATGGCACGGATCGCAAATTGGTTATTTGTTAATATGACCTCAAATTTACCATCTAAGTTGATTAAATCGTCATATATAGAAAAGGACAGCTCATTTTTTGCGAACTCTGCTAACTCGTTGCGGATCGAATAATAATAATGTTGAGTATCTTTTGCTAGATTCGGTCTTTGCGTAATTGCGCTAAGATTTTGTACAAAGGAAGTTAGTTCTTCTATTGTAACACCTTGAACTTTTCCTTCTCTGAACCTGCCGCCTTTCCATCTTTCGCCATCGTTAGGAAGAGATACCAAAATCTTCTTTTGAGAAATTTGATCGTTAGGGGTGAAGAAAAGTTGACCTCGCCACATTCCACCATATCGATAATTCTCAACGGTAATGCAAATTCTATTTTCCAATTGCAGTGTCACTCGATCATCTGAAACCTCTACCAACCACTGTGGAAATGCTTTTTTTACTTTTTCTAATATCATTGTTTAATGCCCCTTTCGCCCATACAGGCAAATGTAGGCACTGTTCGATTCCTGACTAGGAAAGCTTATCGAACAGATACCCCCTAGAAATCAGAAAGTTGTTTTGAACTCTAGGGGGTATCTGTTCTACTGTTATAATATATCAATCTCTATCAATGAAACAGTTAAGATTTTGTTTCCGTTTTACTAACATTAGTTGAATTAGCGTATCACTGTTATCCTTTTCTCTTTATCAAGAAGCTACCATCATATTTTTCTTCTAACCAATCAGAATCTTCTCTTCAGCATATCTGATCTTGCTTTTTTCTTTTACATGGATCATAAAGGCAAAAGCCATCGTAAGAGGGCCAAGTCGCCCGATAAACATTAGGATCGTGATCAATAATTTCCCCGGCGAGGACAAATCAGCTGTTATTCCAGTAGATAAACCTACCGTTCCAAATGCAGAAACTGTTTCAAACAGTAGCACGGACATCTCCTTTTGTTCGACAAAAGTGAGTAAAAAGAAAATCGTAAAAATGAAGATGACAGAAATAACTACAAGGGAAAATGCCTTATTCACTAGTTCCCAAGGTATTCTCCGTTTAAAAATATTCACTTCACTTTTATTGGTAAGAACTGACCATAAAGCCAGCAAAATAATCGTCAACGTAGTTACCTTAATACCTCCACCTGTAGATCCAGACGAAGCTCCAATAAACATCAGTGCCATCATGAGTACATGAGAGGAGAGGGTCATCTGTCCAATATCAATCGTATTAAACCCTGCTGTACGAGTTACAACTCCTTGAAAGTACGAAGCCCAAAACTTATCTGCTAATCCCTCATTCCCTATCGTTGCAGGGTTATGAAATTCAGAAACAAAAATAAACAGAGTTCCTACGATATTTAAAATCAAGGTAATAAGTAACGCGATCTTGGAATGAAGAGATAATTTGCGAAAAGATCTCTTTTCCCATACATCCAAAATAACCGTAAATCCAATTCCACCTATGATGAATAATAACGTGATCGCGATATTTACAGTTGGATCCCCTACCCATTTGCTTAAGCTGTCGGGTTCTAGTCCAAATCCAGCATTATTAAAAGCTGAAATGGAATGAAAAATCCCATAATATATTGCTTTTCCCCAAGGCATTTCATATGACCAACGAATCGCTAAGGTGATCGCCCCTAGAAGTTCTACAATCAAGGTGATACTGATAATCCGAAGTACAAGTTTTACGATCCCTCGCAGAGAAAACTGATTTAATGAGTTTTGCAATATCAATCGTTCTTTTAATCCGATCTTCTTCCCTAAAATAATGAACATAAATACACCTGTGGTCATAAAACCCCATCCACCCATTTGGATTAACAATAGGAGGACAATCTGACCAAATAAAGTAAACGTTGTTCCTGTATCCACTACTGCCAAGCCTGTTACACAAACCGCTGATGTCGCTTCAAACAAAGCATCCACAAAACTGAGTCCCCGTCCCTCTTCGACTGTTGCGATTGGCAACATCAACAGAGCAGTCCCGATAAAAATAAGTATGGCAAACCCACCTACAAGTATTTGAGCTGGATTGAACTCCATTACATTACGCTTTCTCTTTGAAATATCCACTAAACTCTCTCTCCTTAACGTCCCGAACAAAATCAATACTTCCATTTTCTGAGTACTATAGGGCTATCGTTCCCAAAAACAAAAAAGCCTACGTAGAAAATTTTCCCTTGAGGCTTAATTAGACATAATCAAATAAGCAATTCTTATCTATCATAATCGTCCACCTCTTTCCAAACGCTTGCGAGGTTAGCTGACGGATTCGGGCGTGAAAAGTCGCCCTACCTGTGAAGAAATGGTTTCTACACAGGATTCACCCCATAGTTTTGTGGTTCCCCCGCTTCCAGACAACTGGAATTCAGCGATCAACATTTTCAATTTATGGATGAAATAATACTCCTGCACTGAAAAATTGTAAAGAGAGTAATTGTAGTTTCTCGTATGAACATCCAACAATAAAAAACTCTATAACAAGTATGTTATAGAGTCTTTTTCCAGTATGAACTTATAGTGCTTTTAACCTGTTAATATGGCGAACAATGTCTTTGTATGTTTGATTGCGATGCTCTCTAATTGGATGTAACTCAAAATTATGAAAATAACAAGGAGATATTCTTAGTTTATCTTCTTGCTGTATATTTTCCACAATGATGATCAGTCCAGTGTTATCCGTGACACGAATCCCCATTTGAAGACGCCCAAATGGATCGATTCTAAAAAATAGAGGTACGCCGAAGTTATAGTACAGATCTTGTTGTATTATCTCGTAGAACATTTCATAATAAATTTCCGGCACTTCTATTCTGCGTAGTTTGTGTATTGTGTCAATTAGTATCTGTTCCTTAGCTGAAAATTCACCATTGAGAAGTTGTACAGTAGGAATAAAATATAGTTGTACTTTATACGGTTGATTTCGAGGTTTAAAGTAGATTTTTGCCCTAATCTCTCGCGATTGATTCTCATGAGTATCCCATAGTTCTAAGTAAATATCGTTTTCAAAATACAATTCTAACGGTACAGAAATAAGGTTTTCTACCACTGACCCAACAAAACGTTTTTTTACTGATTCAATTGACATTGTCAGCCCTATTTTCTCCCTTTTGGGGATTGTAGGTACTGTTCGGTTACATAATACTAGAAAAGGTTGCCGAACAGATACCCCCTAGAAGCTAAAACATCTTTTTAACCTCTAGGAGTGACCTGTTCGGCAATAACTATTATACAATTTTTAAAAAGACAAAGAAGTAATTATTTTTTGTCATTACCTTATCAATGTTAATCTTCGATCAAGAATTCGTGTACCAAATCTCAAACGTGTATAATAGGAACAGCAATATTGGTAAGTTATTGAAAGGATGAATCGAAAACAATGATGGAAGACATGAACGGAGTTATCTTGATAGGGCATAAAGAGGTATTTACATTAGATCTCATACGCAAATGGACCCATCCTGAACAAACCGATTACTTTGACTTAAAAGCTTTGAATCAGATTACGGTCTACTTTGGGGATGGACAATTCTACTACTTAGAATCTCCTAACTTTGTGGAAGAATTTGATCCTGGAGAGCTAGATGTAATCGGCATACCTGTGGAAGAAATGAATTTTATCTTGCTGAATTATGACACTTACTCCAGACTCAAAAAAGTATTATTAGCGAACGAGGGTATGATTCCCGAAGGGATCTGGTTGGATAATGATCGGGGATTGTTAAAACCAATTGGCGATTTTATCACAAAGTGGAAAGAGAACCCTAAGTGGAAGTGGTAGATGGATATTAGCGAATTACTATATAAAAACATAAAAAAACTCGCCAAAATGGATGAGTTTTTTTATGTTTTGTCAGAATCACTTTCTCTAATTAAAGAGGGATAACTATAAATATAATTTTAAGTAGCAATATTTTTAGAGAATAATATTCGGTCTTGTCCTAAGCCAGCATAATTAGTTCTTAATGATACAGAAAAACCCATAGATTTATGGAATGAAATAGAACCTTCGTTAACTGGAGAAGTTATACACCGAACAGTATTACAACCTAATTTGCGAACCTTAGTAAAAAATAATTCATACAGTCCTCTAGCTAAACCGTTCTTTCTAAGTTTGGGATTAACACCCACGAAATGTATGTAGGCTTCATTGGGATGTGTTTGTGAAACAAATCCAATTAGAAACGCGCATAAATCATCATTGTCTTCCACTATGAAACTCGTTGATTGGAAATGCTCGAAAAACAGCCTTGGCAACAAATGTGTCATCTGTCGCCCTCCCCACCAATCATTCAAAACATCCATTACGCTACCATAATCTTCTTCTAAAAGGATCCGAGTTCTCAAAATATAACCCCTTCCTAAAATTTTGTTATAAATACAATAACATAGAAACTATTATCAATTGAAACTGGTTAGATGTTGTAGAGTTCATCCATTGACCTATCGAAAAAAATCCCACGTTAATCCATAAAAGAAATGGATATTCTGAAATTAGAAGCACATAAACTCTTCTATACCAAAATAAAACCCGTACCATCCTTGGCACGGGTTCTTTTCTATTAATAATATGGTGAAATTAAAATATATACCAATACTCCCGTAAGACTCACATATAGCCAAATCGGCATGGTCCAACGGGCGATTTTCTTATGCTTCTCTCGCTGATTGGTAAGTCCAAAAACCGTTGTCCAGAGGGCGATCAGTACGGTTGGAACAGACAATACGATATGGGTAATGAGAATAAAATAATAAAAATATTTGAGAGGTCCCTCTCCACCATAGGAAGTAGAAGGTGCGTTCAAGTGATAAAAAACATACGTGATTAAGAATAGTGTAGTCGTAGTAAACGCAGCAAAAATAAAGTTGCGATGAACGGTAAAGTTACGTTTTTTCACAAAATATAGTGCTGATAGCAAAAATATAAATGTAAAACTATTAAAGATTGCGTTCATCATTGGTAGCACGGTTAGATCAAGATGACTAAACGTATCCAATTTAGGAGTGACAAAGATCGCCACGATAATTGCATTGATTACAATGGTCAGCGTCACAACAAGCCCAGTATAGTTTTTGTTTGTTGTAGGTTGATCCGAATTTTGCATAGTAGCTGTTCCTCCTTTTCAAACTGTTCCCGATTGCAAACAATTATATGTTAACACTTTCACAATCTTATCATCATCATAAGTTTGACAAAAAAAAGAACCCCTTCGTTCCCAAAGAGGCCCTTCTCGTTTTCGACCTTATACTTGCTCTTTGACCTCTTCTTGAGGCATCAGGGAGACCGGGCGGCCAGGGGTAAAAGTTGAAATAGCATGCTTGTAAACCATTTGTTGCTTGCCTTCACTATCAATTACAATCGTAAAATTATCAAATCCGCGAATTACTCCACGTAGCTGAAAGCCATTTACTAGGAAAATCGTTACGGGAATTGACTCTTTGCGGATCTGGTTAAGGAATGTATCTTGAATATTAATTGTCTGCTTCAAGATCCGTACCCTCCTATGTATTTTTCCATCTTTGATATCTATTCTCTGTACTGCGAGAACTTTCCTGCCATCCACTTGGGAATTTCGGTAAAAACATTTGGGTTCGTTACATCAAACCATTGAATATCTGGCATTCGTCTAAACCAAGACAATTGACGTTTCGCATAATTGCGTGTCCCTTTTTTGATCCGTTCGATTGCTGCCTCAAGCGAAAGCTCACCTTCTAAGTATTGGTATATCTCCTTATACCCAATTGCTTGGATTGAAGTCAAAGGTAAATGGTAGCCAGCCTCTCGCAGCCCCTTTACTTCTTCAAGCAAGCCCTCTTCGATCATCAAATCTACCCGTTTATTGATTCGTTCATATAGTTGATCTCGTGGCATCGTCAGTCCGATCCAGAGAGCATCATAGCGACTTTCCCCTTTTTTGGTCAGTTCCGAAAAAGGGATGCCTGTCTTTTCTGTTACTTCCATCGCACGAATAATCCGTTTGGTATCATTGGGATGAATTCGTACAGCGGAGGCAGGATCGACCCGGTGTAGTTCTTGATGGAGTGCCACTGCACCATGATCTACTGCAAATTGCCACCATTTTTGGCGATAGGCAGGATCTTCGGTCACGTTTGGCATCTGATATTCATAAACCAAAGCCTCTACATAAAGCCCTGTACCACCAGCAACAATTGGCAGATGTCCGCGTGAGGCAATTTGATCGATCTCATGTCTTGCTAACTTTTGAAACAATTGCACCGAGAAAGGTTCGCTTGGATCGAGGATGTCAATGAGATGATGCGGCACTGTGGAACGCTCTTCTGGAGTTGCCTTAGCAGTCCCAATATCCATTCCTCGATAAACTTGCATCGAGTCACCAGAAATAATCTCGCCTTTGAACTGCTCAGCGATTGTTAGACTCAGCGCTGTTTTTCCTACCGCAGTGGGTCCAACAATCAATACAACAGGTTGTTTTGCCATCCTCATTCCTCCCTTCGCCAAATTCCCCATGAAAAATGGGAAGATTCTTTGATAATCTCCAACCCTAATCGGGCAAACTCTCCGCTTCTCGGGCGTTCTTTGACAAGGACTGCTCGCCGAGCTACTCGTTGAGCTTCTGTAAACGATTTCTCATCAATCGGTGTTGGATTGGCAAGTGGCTTTAGTGCCTGCATCGCAGCGGATTCTCGCACTGTATCACGAAACATCGGATCAAATAAGACAATATCAACTGACTGATCTGAAAAGGTAGGTAGCTGTTCCTGATAAGAAGCGTGACGCACTTCGATTCTTCTCATCGCTTGAACGAGACGAGTGCGGTCAGACTCATATGTCCGTAGTCCTTGTTCTACCAACGTTGCAATCAAAGCCTGACTCTCTAAAGCAATCACCTTCCCAGATTCTCCTACTACATACGAGGCGACAATGGCATCTGCTCCCATCCCAAGTGTACAATCTAGCACGGTATCTCCAACACGTAATCCTGCTGCTTCTACCATCGCATCGGATTGCCCCTGTCCAAGATGTTTGATTCGCAAAGCGGACATATTGGGATGAAAAAAGAATTCGTGTCCGTTTTGATGTTCATATCGCCATCCATTTCGGGCGATGATGAGTGCTTCCGGACCATATTGTTGGTATAACTCCTGCATACCAGCCCGATTTCGCTTTATATAGGGTGCACGAAACTTCTGTGCGATCCGTTTTGCTTCCAAAATTAGCTCAGGAGTATATTTAATAGAAGTTGTTACAAACATGCTACATCACTCGCTTAAACATCTTTTCCAGATCATAACTGGAGAAATGAACATAAATTGGGCGACCGTGCGGACAAGTAAATGGATTCTCGCACTCATTCATCTGATCCAAGAGTGCGATCATCTCCTCGATCCGTAGATGACGGTTTGCCTTTATCGCAGCTTTACAAGCCATCATCTTAGCAGAGGCATCTCTGAGCTTAGCTGTCTCAACTTTGCCATGCTCCTGTAACCAATCCAAGATCTCATAAAAAAGGGCCTCTTCCTCTCCTTGCGGAAACCAGCTCGGAACTGCCCGGATCAGATACGTGTTCCCTCCAAATGGATCGATCTCGATTCCCCAGCCTTGTAGAATAGACAGATAAGAATCAATGATCTGCGACTCACTCGGAGAGCATTCTAACGTAATTGGCAGAAGTAGGGGTTGTTGTGGTTGATTCTCCTCCCCCAGCCTTTGAAAAAACTTTTCATAGTAGATACGTTCATGAGCTGCATGCTGATCTAATAAATAAAAGCCATCTTCTCCTTGCGCAACGATATAAGTCCCGTGGACTTGTGCCAATGGTTGTAATCGGGGAAGCCGATCTCGCTTCTCCCCTACAGAAGTATCCTCGATCTCCAAGGAGGGTACATACGTTTCTTTTGGTTCCTTAGAGTCGGGAAATTTATCCTCTGTGAATGTTTCTTTTTCATGAGATTCTTCGTTTGATTGCTGCTCTCTATGCTCTTGTCTGAAAGAAATCTCTTTCCTTTCTTTCGCTGATTCGGCACTCTCCAAGATATCATTGTGTTCAATATTGTCTACTTCCAGAACTGGCTTCGTAAATATCCTCGTTTCCGTTTGAGGTGGCTGTTTTTCTACCGGTTGAGTTAGTACTGTTTCTGGAGTTTCATTTCCTTCTTCTTTTAATCGAACATTAGACAGCTTATCAGTCTGCTTCACAAACTTGTCTAAGCTATTTGATTCCGCAAAAGGAATTAAGTTGGGTTTAGACTGCTCTTTTCCTAGATTTGCGATCCCTATCGTCTCTTCTGGGTAAGACTTTTTCCTTTCATTGAGAAGTTCGTGCTTGGGGTTGCTTGTTTTTATATCATTAAATTGTTTGGAAGCTGAGGAAAAAGAGAAACTACCTTGTATAGTCGATTCTTTCTTTTTGGACACAGTTGGAGAGGATGGTATAAGACGTTGCTCCCCCAATGCTTTTCCGATTGCAATCTGAACTAATTGACAAAGTTCTTTTTCTTTACTCAGTCGAACTTCCAACTTTGCGGGATGTACATTAACATCACAGAGCTTGGGATCCATTGTCACTTGTAATATGACAACAGGATAGCGACCGATTGGAAGTAACGTTCCATATGCTTGTAAAATAGTCTGATGCACAGGTAAACTTCGAACATAGCGCCCATTGAGCAAAAAAGTAAGATACGACCGATTGGATCTCGTCACTTCTGGTTTTGCTATATATCCTGAAACCCGAAAATCGGCATCCTCAGCTTGAATGGAGGTCATACGAGAAGCCACTTGTTTACCATAAAGAGCTAGGATGGTATGAAGAAGTTTTCCATCCCCTAGTGAATGAAACAGCTCTCTTCCTTCATGACGTAAAGTAAAAGAGATATCTGGGTGTGCTAGAGCCATTCTGCCTATATAATCTGCTACATGACTAATCTCGGTGTTAACGGTCTTGAGGTATTTCAGTCGAGCGGGAGTATTGTAAAAAAGATCACGAACGATCACTTCCGTCCCCCGAGGATGAGAAACTTGACTAACCTTTTTAGGACCTCCTCCTTCGATTTGAACCTTTGTCGCTGGCTTTGTGGGATCTGTTGCTGAGGTTAGTTCCACGCGTGCGATGGAAGCGATACTCGGTAAAGCTTCTCCTCGGAAACCAAGTGTCCGAATCTGAAAAAGATCTCGCTCCTTTAACAGTTTACTGGTCGCATGGCGTTCAAAGGCGAGTGGTACATCTTCAGACTCCATTCCTGATCCATTATCGACAATCCGGATTTTTGCAATTCCCCCATCTTCTAACTCGACTAAGAGTTCAGAGGCACCTGCATCGATTGCGTTTTCCACCAGTTCCTTTACAACCGAAGCAGGACGTTCCACTACTTCCCCTGCTGCGATCTGGTTGGCTAGATGTTCGCTTAACACTTGGATTTTCCCCATCTGCGTACTCTCCTCCTTTCTGATCTTTCTAGATGCTATTTTCATTTAAAACTAAAATAATTCGAGAATCTTGATCAGAATGTTTATATTTTACTTTATCGCTTCCTAGATCAAGATTCTCGTCACACTCCATTTTTTTGTAGGTGTTCTATTCTGTTAACTTACGTTTTAGTTCTTGTAACCATTGAAGTGTCTCCATGGGAGATCGATTCAAAAGATCCCAGCTTCGTAGTTCTTCTAGTACTTCTTCCTCTATCGGATCACGTGCTAACTCGGATCCGTTCTCCCGAACTACTCCTGATTCACTTTCTAGAAAATCAAAAATGCTCATTTGCTGAAGTTCTACCTTCCGAGAATTACCAGTATTATCTGGGATTCCCGACTCTAACTCCGTCAAGATCACCTTAGCACGTTTTATGACAGGTTCGGGTAATCCTGCTAACTCTGCTACATGAATTCCATAGCTACGATCAGCTCCGCCAGGTACGATCTTGTGTAAAAAGACCACTTTCCCATCTTGCTCTTCGCACTTAGCGTGAACATTTACTACTCTAGATAGCTCCTCTTCTAAATGAATAAGCTCATGATAATGCGTTGAAAAGAGCGTTTTTGCTCTTACTTGATGATGTAAATACTCGACAATCGCATGAGCTAATGCCATCCCATCATAAGTAGAAGTGCCACGTCCTACCTCATCCAATAGAACGAGACTACGGTTGGTAGCCTCTTTCAACGCATGACAGGTCTCTGACATCTCCACCATAAAAGTAGAGCGTCCTCCTGCCAAATCATCGGCTGCTCCGATTCGCGTAAAGATCCGATCAATAAGTGGTACTTGCGCACGCTTAGCTGGAACAAAGCATCCAATTTGCGCCAAAATCACCGTTAGTGCTACTTGTCGCATATAGGTACTTTTCCCTGCCATATTTGGTCCTGTTACAACCAAAATCTGTCGGTCCGAACCATCCATCTGCACATCATTGGCTATAAAAGCATGAGTAGATGCTGCTTCTACTACAGGATGTCTACCTTCTTCAATCCACAACTGCTCTCCACCATGTACAAAAGGGCGTACATAACGATATATATTGGAGATAACAGCAAAAGCATGTAGTACATCCAATTCTGCAATCCACTCACTAAGTCGCTGTAATCTCGGAACATGCTTGGCAATTTCATCACGTAAGGAAACAAATAATTCATACTCTAGCACTGTTGATTTCTCTGAGGCATGGAGAATCAATTGTTCCTTCTCTTTTAATTCGCTTGTAATAAATCGCTCTGCATTGGCAAGTGTTTGCTTGCGAACATATCTACCATCTGGTAAATGTTTTAAATTAGACTTCGTTACTTCTATATAATAGCCAAATACTCGATTGTACCCGATTTTGAGCGACTTGATCCCTGTTGCATCCCGCTCTTGTTGCTCCAATGAAGCAATCCACGTTTTCCCATTCTTTTGGATCTCTCGCAGTTCATCAAGTGGAGCGTGATATCCAGCACGCAAAATTCCGCCCTCTTTTACACTGAGTGGAGGTTCTTCTACGATCGCTTCTAAAATTCCTTCGGCTAGGTCACTACAAATATCTAACTGTGCTAGAGGCGCTTGAATCTCTGGTGTTTGAAATGAAGAGAGTACTTCTAGCACTCGAGGAATCTGTTGGAGTGATCGCCCAAGCGAAAGTAAATCCCGAGCGTGTGCTGTACCATACGCAACTCGTGCTGCTAGTCTCTCCAAATCATAAACTTTGCGAAGTGCTTCTTGCAGTCCCGACAATCCTAAGAGATCAGTCCGAAAACCTTCCACAATCTCTTGTCTGCGCTCGATTTCCTCTCGATCCAAAAGGGGCTTGTCCAACCACTTTTTGAGGAGACGACTTCCCATTGCCGTAGCGGTCTTATCCAATAGTCCCAAAAGAGAACCACGCTTTTTTCCTTCTGATAACGTAGTAGTTAATTCCAAGTTGCGCCGAGCTGATTCATCTAACATCATATACCGTTTGGCATCATAAGAGCGCAATCGATGCAAATGTCCCAGAGATCTTTTCTGCGTCTCTTGGAGATAAGCTAATAGTAACTCCAGAGAACGCTGAATAGCTGGCTCACAACACGTCTCTTCAAAACCTACTAGCTGGCTTACGCCTAATTGATATGCTCTTTTCCGTAGCTCCTCTGATAAGGAAAAAGGACTAATAAAAATTCCGCCACGTTGGCGAAAATGCGCCAACCATTCTTGTTCTTCTTGTTCAACCACAATCTCCTTTGGTTGATAGCTAAGTGCCTCATCCAAGAAAAAAAGCGGAGAGTCTGTTTGCGTTACGTGACATTCTCCTGTAGATAAATCGACAGCAGATAATGCATACATTCCTTCTGATTCAACTAGCGCTAACAAAAAACGGTTTTCTTCTTCTTGCAACATGCTTTCTTCCATGACGGTACCAGGAGTAATGACCCTTACAATCTCTCGTTTCACTACTCCTTTTGCCGTTGCAGGATCTTCTACCTGCTCACAAATTGCTACTTTATAGCCTTTTTCTATTAATCTCTCTATGTATACTTGTGCCGAATGGTAGGGAACACCACACATCGGAATACGTTCTTCCCCACCTGCTTCTCTACCTGTCAGTGTGATCTCTAGTTCTTCTGCTGCTTTTTGGGCATCTTGAAAAAACATCTCATAAAAATCACCTAGACGAAAAAATAAAAAGGCATCAGGAACTTGTGCCTTTATCCGTAAATATTGCTCCATCATTGGAGTATACTTGGCCAATTCTGTTCATGCCTCCGGTTATGCTTAGTTTGAATCTATTTATTCTAGCATGTTTTGGGAAACTACTACAAGAATCTACGAGAACACTTGAGAAAGGAATACAAATTTAATACAAATCTTTAGTTCAATTACATTTGTTCGAGCTTCTACATCCCATGATAGCAACTCTTTCACACATAAATGACAGTACACTGCTTTGTCATTTTTATAAGTTAAAGAACATTTCGATTCCCATTCAAATCAGGTATAATACAGAAAACATCCTCTCTGGTCTGCTGTAGTTAAGATGAACTAACCATAGCAGACCAGAGAGGATGCTATTACCTCTTTGGTACAAAACATTACTGGGAGGTAATAGAAATGATGTTACAAGAATGGACTCAGGCTTGTGACCCAAAAAAACTTATTGAACTTTCAGTACCAAGCTCTCTTTCCGATGGTTTAGTTCCCTTTTTACAGACGGCTCTAGACTTAATCGCTGCAGAAAAATTTATGACTCTTCAAGAAACGTTAAATAACCAGTACAAGATTAAACAAACATCCTATATTCTTGCTTTCAATATTTTTGGTTTCCAAGATGTAGATGACAGTTGGCTTTTTTTTAAACCAGATCGTGAACCTATTGCATATCCAGATTACATCCACTTATTCCATACTAGCAAATCAAACCAATTTTATATGCATGATCATCTGTTTAAGAAAAGTCTATCTCCATTTAGCTTAAATGAACTTTTATTTGAACACTACTACGCATACCATCAGGTACTACTTTACCAACAGGAGTTCCAACAAAAAATGGACTCCCTAATCAACTGGAAGCAATCCATTCATAACAAAACGAAAAGCAGTTTGTTGGAAGAAGTTAATTTTATTAATGGAATTCTGTTCCCCCTAGCAAATATGATGGAAGCGCATACAAAGCAATGGAGTCTTTTTAGTAGAATCCCTAGAAATAGTCGAGGTTTTTACATTCCTTTTAAATTTATTGCTATTCCAGAAACTGTACCCAAAAAATATACCAATCGATCCAACTTACTTCAAACTTCTTATCTAACTTATGAAGCTATCATCCATCAACAAACAGCCGCTTATTTATCGACACATTTGAAAGTGGCGCAGACGGAACCAAATAACATCATGATACTGACGAACGAAACGGCTGGCACTCCTTATACCCTTGATAAAGTACAAAAGATCAGTCAAATTCTTGAGAGTCAGCAAAAGAAACTATCCATTTTACAAGAGGAGCTAATCGACCTAGGACTTCGATAAACCAATAAAATATCCATTTTCTTTTGTAGCATCAAACAGTGTACTTTCCTAGGGAAAGTACACTGTTCTTATTTTGATTCATTAAATTTGTCATGACCACTTTTGTTCTTAATCTAGAATACTTGTACTTTATTTTTGATAAGGGCCAATTCTCCATACCTTTCGGAAATCTGAAGATTCATCCCACTTTCTCCCCGATTCGATATATTCAAAAAAGGGCTCTAGATATTCTTTATAACTCTCATAGGAGGCTAGGCCTAATAAATCTTTTCGCAGAGCTTCCAAATAAGGACGAAGTGTTTCTTTGTCTCCCTTATAATAAGCTTTGACAAGTTCAAAATCTTGAAAAGGTTGGTATTGTAGGTTTGGATATTCCATTGCGATTAACTTAACCAGAGCAAATACTCCTTTGGTAAGGGTAGGTGATACTAGCCAACTTGGAGGGGTACGATACTCAAATCCTCCATGATTTGGTAAGCGATAATCACCGAGATATCCGTATTTAGGTCTCCGTTTGATTCCTCTGGGATCCTCCACTAAGGTAAGTGGCAAAGTAAGATAATTATCCAGAGCTCGAAGTAACGCAAAATTGAGATCCACTCCGTTCAGATGAATGTGGCCCCCAATCGGAAATCCCTTTAATGGTAATGCCCCTGCAACCCATTTGCATGATATCCCTTGTATTTTATTTGATGCTTGTTGTAAACAACGATAGAGATTACGTAATAGCCCTCGTGGTTCTATTGCTGGATCCGGTCGAAGCTCTACTAAAGGTTTATCAGTACGATTCTGTCCAATCCAAATAGCATCACAACCTACTTTCCCCTGAATGGAGAAATATTTAGAGGCGAGAATGAGGTTCCCCGTAGGAGTAAGCATAACAAATTCCGGATCTGCCCCCAACTGGAAATCAGAAGCTAATGGTGGATGAGAAATTTGCTTTAAGTATGCTTGAATCGCCTTGTCATAAGCCTCAATCAACTCTTCTTGAATCAGAGGTTGTGGATTTAGGTTAAGAAATAAATATCTTCGACCTGTAGCAACTCCACAAACTACAACACCATAGTCTAGCCCTGCTGCATATAAGGAACGAATCGCTAAGGTTTGGATATGGTGCAACTCTCGATTTTTTTCTGTTAAGGAAACACGGCGATAGCGTTTCTTCTTGTTATTAGGCGAAGTAAGCCAAACCCCTTTTTCCATGGAACGAAAAACCGCAAACACTTGAGTCTGGAATACATAAAGGACATACTCTCGTAATATAGTCGTTTTGTTCTCCGCTACTGGTATGCCATGAGTGGTTAGGATCTCTTTTCGTTTGGCAGGATCCCGAACCATTCCCACGGCACTAGCGTTATTTAACGTATAGATGGAGGTAGATGGAGGAGTCTCTTCTATCTCCGAACGAATTTGGATGGAGGGAACTATTCGTCGTCCTTGTGGAAAAAGAGTATCCCGCCACCCTGCATCGGTTGGAGCGAGGATTACTGGAAGGGTAACGGTAGACATAACTTTCCCCTTTCTCCCTTGATACCGGCTTTTCATCTCTGCAGTATCATATGTAACGAGAAAGGAATCGGTACTTCCGAGAAATAGAAAGACTGCCTATCTCTGAAAAGTTTAGGCAGTCTGATAGATGATCTCCATCTACCCATGGAATCATATGGTTCGTATATTATCGATAATTATTTTTCGATATATTCTTCTGGCGGATGCTCCTGATCTGGATCATGTTGTGGTTTATTCGCACAAGTACAAGAACTATACATTGGCATCATAAATCCATGATAATGACGATTCATAAAGAAACAAGGACAAATATTAGGTAAGTTACCTTTATTAGAAGCATGATTTTGTTGCGACTTGTACAATTTCAACATGAAATAATACAAACAAAACCCATACAACACTACTCCTACCAAAATGGACAAAAACAATATTACATTCATCATTATATCATCCTCTCACATTAAAATGAGAGGAGTAACTCCATGTTGGAGTCTACTCCCCGTTCGTTAGACCCTTCTTGGATCAAGCGAACGGGAAGCAGACTCGCATTGTTTATATTATCAAAATAAATGGATATACCCGTGGTGCTAGTTGAAAATCTGATCACGCCATTTAGTTCCTTCTCCGTGATCTTGGATTGCCCATAAAACAAGGAGAGAATGAGCAAATAGTATAGTGTCAATAGCAAGTTCAAATCCTATCAGAGAGTTTGGCTTTAGTTGATCAATACGAAATACATCACATAGGTTGGAAAAAAGAGTTTCAATCTGCTTCCTACGGAAGCGGATAAATTTAGTAAGTTCAACAGGATGAGGATTTTTACTGTTTGCGCGCTTCATTGCAAGAAGTTGAATACCTTTACGAGCTAACTTTTGTCCAACTTTTTCGCTTACATACCCTTTGTCACCTAAAACTATGCAATGAGGAGATTGATCCAATAGTTCTTCCAATACACTTAGATCATGAGTCGAGGCACGTGAGATAACATAGCCAACTATGAATCCTGTATTGGTAATGTGAAAAGAACCCTTAAAACCATAGTAATGTTCTTTCTTGGAAGCACAATAACCTCGATCTGCATACCCTCGAAGTCGTTTCACTCGAAACGACCGAGCAGAGTGACATAAGGGCAGTGGCAAACTATCTACGATAGTATAGGGAGCTTGGGCAAGGAAACGGCGTA